>CACGRA010000001.1 GCA_902575395.1 uncultured Fidelibacterota bacterium
CTGGAAAATTTAATGCTTATACATATACCCCAATATATAATGGCAAATCTGCATTAAAAAATAAAGGAGATATGGAAATCGCTTATGCAATTGGTAAAAACAATAAAACGATTCCTGTGCAGATAACAATAAAATTGAAAAGCGGGGTTATTGTATTAACGTTAAAGTCGTATTAAAAAAATACTCTTAAAATATCGTTAATAATTAAAAATGCCATCAGACCAAGCAATAGATACATCCCAACTGATTGAATTCGCATTCTTGTTTTGACTGATAAAGATCTTCCAAGCAACATTTCAATTAAAATGACCATAATATGGCCACCATCAAGTGCAGGGATTGGTAAAATATTAATAAATGCTAAGTTTACACTGATTAATGCCATCAATGTTAAAAATGGTGTCAGGCCTGCTTGTGCTGCATCCCCAGCCATTTGACCAATCATAATTACACTGCCAACATCATCTCTGCCAACATTGCCTGAAAAAATCATTTTTAAAGAAAAAGTCATTAACGTCATAGACCAAAGCGTTTGATCATACCCATATCGCAATAATCCAGTTAATCCTAAATTATTTACCTGCATCTCTTTCCCAATGCCCAATTTGCCTACCAACCGATCAACTCGTCCTGTACTAATATCGGGAGCAGAAACAGTAGTAATATTTTTTTCAATCTTTTGACCGTTCCTATCAAAGAGAATGGCTAATTCTGTGTTAGGGCTTTTTTCAATAATTGCTACAAAATCATCCCAAGTGTTTACAGCAGTATCATTCACCGAAACCACAGTATCTCCTGGGTTAACTCCCCCTTCAAATGCAGGACCGTTTTCAGCAACATAATCAATAGTAGTGGTCGTATTTGCAGGCACAGCTTCTCCGTTTATAGCACCAAGTGCTACAAATAATAGGAAAGCTAGTATAATATTCATTATTACTCCTGCACTCATCACCCAAATTTTTTGCAAAGGAGTTTTTGATTCTAATTCATCATCTGCCCCAGTAAAGCCGGAATCCATACTTTCATCTAATATCCCTTTCATTTTTACATATCCACCTAAAGGAAGAGCTCCTATTGAAAAAACAGTGTCAGAATTTTTGGGTTTGTAATTATAAACAGTTGGTGGCATACCAACAGAAAATTGTTCTACGGTAACTCCGACACTTCTTGCAGCAAGATAATGTCCTAATTCATGCACAAAGACAATAACCCCTATTAGAACGATAAATGCTAAAATACTATAAATCATTGTGGACCTCGAGCAAAATAATCGTTTGGATAGATTGAAAATGGATTCTCATTTCTTTCCCATTGAACCATTCTAATTAAAAAACTGAAAGCTATATTTTTATAAACACTGTCAATTGTTTCTCTATATCCTTCTGTATTTTTTATATATTCATTAACATGTCCTGCTAATCCTTGTCTATAAAAATTCATATTATCAGAATAATCCTGTCCAGACTTGTTTACATCCTCTCTAACATGATTATAGAGTGCACTTTTAGGAGGAGCTTGTATTGCATAAGATCTACCAAAATGATGCATGATATTGGTTTGAACCACTAAAAATGGAACATGAGGATGGAATTTTTTTTTATAATCAGCTAGTTTTTCTGCGCCTATCATTTCTGTAGCTTGATGCTCGAGCATAACTCTATTAGCATCAGGCCCATCAGCAGAATAAAGAATGGTTAAATGAAGCGCTCTTAAATAAAAAAGCATTGAGTTGGTATATCTTTCAGCTAAAAAGAGAACTTTACCAAGACTATAATGTGCCATACCCTCATAAGGATCTAATTGTAGTGCATCCAAATAGCAATTAATTGATGACTCATAATTGCCTGCTCTTTTTTCATTATAGCCTTTCTGAATTAGTGTATCACGTTGTTCTTCTATGTTCATATTATGGTGCTAATGTATTCAATGTGAATCCAAATATACTTTGATTTCTTGATTTAATTGAATTAAATCTTCAATGGTTGGTTCATCTTGAGAATGGAATTTATTAACTGTTTTTTCTATAGTATTTGCAATATCAATAAACCCAATTTCTCCATTTAAAAATAATTCTACTACATAATCATTTGCAATACTCATTATTGGAATACTATTTCCTCCTTTGGCAAATAGATCCATTGTTAGTTCTAAGCATGGATAGCGATTAAAGTCTGGTGCAGAAAAATTTAACTGATTTATTTTATCAAAATCTAAAGTTCCGGAATTGTTGTTTAATCGCTCTGGATAAGATAGAGCATACTGAATAGGGACTTTCATGCTCGGAATCCCCAATTGTGCTTTGTAAGAATCATCAACAAACTGGACTAAAGAGTGAACAATCGATTCTGGATGAATAACAATTTCTAATTGCTCTCTTTTAATTCCAAACAACCATAATGCTTCAATATATTCTAATCCTTTGTTCATCATTGTTGCTGAATCAATTGAAATTTTATTACCCATATCCCAATTTGGATGATTTAAGGCTTCTTCTTTTGTAATTGTATCAAATGAATCAATAGGCCTGTTTAAAAATGGCCCACCGCTTCCTGTTAAGATGATTTTTTTTAAAGAATTTTTTGGCTCACCTACCAAACATTGAAAAATTGCTGAATGCTCGCTGTCTACAGGTATAATGTTTGCGGTTTGATTATTGGTCATTGGCATAATAATATGCCCTCCTAATACTAAAGACTCTTTATTGCTTAATGCTAAATCAATATTGTTAGAAACAATGTTAAATGTAGGAATAAGACCTTCGCTACCAACAATAGCATTAATTGCCAAATCAATATCATCATACTGTGAAAGTTGATGAGAGGCATTAGCGCCAACAATTAATTCAATGTTATTGCTTTGACAAAAGTCATTTAATGGATGATTTGATTCAATATCATTGATTGCAACTTTCTTTGGCATAAATTTTGTGACTTGCTCGAACAATAGATCAGCATTGCTATTACAAGAAAGACATACAACATTAAATCTATTTTGATATTCCTCAACAATAGACAAGGTCTGGGTTCCTATAGATCCAGTAGAACCAAATATAGCAATCCGTTTCATTAACTAGATAATGCCGCGGTTACTATTTTTGATAAAAGAGAGAATCTCGTTAATATTCTTATCCCCTTTAAATTCATTTTTAATTGTTTTCAAAGAATCAGAAGCATTTAGATCAGAACGAAAATAATATCTGTAAGCTTTTTTAATTGCTGTACGCTCTTCTTGAGAAAATCCTCTTCGTTTTAACCCAAGAGTATTAATCCCAGTATATTCTACTGGGTGTCTACCTGCTAAAATAAATGGTGGCACATCTTGAACAATTTTTGAATTAGCAGCTAACATACAATGTTTGCCAATCTTACAAAATTGATGGACATTGCTTGCGCCGCCTAAAATAGCCCAATCATCTATCTCAACATGGCCTCCCAATGCAACAAGATTAACAAGAATAACATTATTACCTATAACACAATCATGTGCTACATGTACACCTGTCATAATCAAAACATCATCACCAATAACAGTTTTCCCAGTGGCTTTAGTGCCTCTATTTAATGTAACAAACTCTCTAACGATAGTACGTTTTCCAATAATAAGCTTACTTCTTTCACCACCAAATTTTTTGTCTTGTGGAATAGCACCAATGCTGCTGTTATGAAAAATATGAGAATCAGATTTAATTTCTGTGAATTCGCCTATAGTATTAAAATTGCCAATGATCACATTGTCACCTATTTTTACATTATCTTCAATAACGTTATACGCACCAATGGTAACATTAGAACCAATTTTTGCTTTTTTTGAAACAATACTAGTTGGATGAATTGTGTTGCTAATTTTTTGCTCCTGTAAATTGACTTTTAAATGCTTTTCTTAAAAGTTTTGCAAATTCCACGTTTCCTTTGTGTCCACTTTTTATTGCAGTAATATGACCAAGTATTGGTTTCCCTAATAAAGCTAAATCGCCAATTAAGTCTAGTGTTTTGTGGCGGACAGGTTCATTTCTAAAACGTAGAATTTGTGTTTTATGTAAACCTCTATCTCCTTTAAAGAATTTAATACCAAAATCCTCTTTAAATCTTTTTACCTCTTCATCATCAATATCTTTATCAACAATTACAACTGCATTCCCTAAATTTCCACCTCTAATCAATCCCTGTTTTGCAAGTCCGCTTACTTCGCTCAAAAGACAAAATGTTCTTGCTGGTGCAATTTGTGTTTTATAGTTCTGTGACATATTGTGAACTGATGAGTACTGTACGCCTAATTCATCTAAATCATACTGAATAGTAAAAGTGGTTTTAAATCCATCGTATGGAACACCTACGACCTCGACGTCTTTATCTTCATCAGTATAAACAACGGGTTTGGTTATTTTTAAAAAATTAACATTTTTCCTTTGTTCTATAATTTCAGCGTCTACCAAAGCTTGTACAAAGTCTTTTGAGCTTCCATCCATTACTGGTGGCTCTTTACTGTTTAATTCAATTAATAAATTATCAACTCCCATTCCAGCACAAGCTGACAATACATGTTCTGTTGTATGTACTTTTACTCCTTTTTCTTGAATAGTTGTTCCTCTTGTTAAATCAACAACATTGTCAATATCGGGTGTAACAAGTACATCTTTTTTGTCAGTACGACTAAACTTAATACCAAAATTTTCTGGGGCTGGATTAAACGTAATTGTGCTTTGGACTCCAGTATGAAGACCAACACCTGTGCAAGATACTGGATATTTAATTGTTCTCTGTTTTCTACTTTTCATTTCTAGCTAGTTTTTTTAATCTTTTTTCCAGTATTTCTACTTTAGTAAAAACTGCATCACGTTTTTGTTTTTCTTTAATTTCTCTAGCTGGATTTCCCGCATACATTTGACCACCAGGCACTGACTTTAAAACACATGATCGTGCAGCAAAAACTGATTTTTCTCCAGTAACAACATGGGGACCAATATCTACCTTCCCTCCAAGCATTGAATACGCACCAATTGTAGCGCTTCCGCCTATAAAAGTGCCTCCCGATATTAAACACCCTTCACCAATAGTTACATTGTGAGCAAGATGCACTTGGTCGTCTATCTTACATGAATTATTAATTATTGTATTTCGAACTGAACCGCAATCAATGGTACAATTTGCACCAATTTCAACATCATCCCCAATAACCACGCTTTTAATATGTGGAATTTTATGATGTGTATCATCAATTGTAGTAAAACCAAAACCATCTGCCCCTATTATAGCTCCAGAATGAATTAAACAATTATTACCAATCTGAACATCATTATGAATTACAACATTTGATTCAATAATAGTTCCACTTTTGATTATGACATCGTCACCAATTACAGAAAAAGGCCCTATTGTAACATCTGAATCAATCTTTGCAGATTCTGATACAACGGTATTAGGATGAATGGAGTGTTGAACATCTTTATTTTTGGAGAATAAAGTAAGAATTTCAATCATAGCTAAATAAGGATGTTCAACTACGACCCCATTATAACCTTTTAAATCATCTTTAGAATCAGTAACAAAAGCAGATGCTTTTGATGACGAGATTATTGTTTTATACTTAGGCAAAAAAGAAAAAGTAATAGATCCTTGGCCTGCTTCATTAATATCATCAACAGATGTTATTTCAATAGAAGCATCACCAACTACTTCCCCTTTTACCGCTAAGGCAATTTGTTCAAGAGTAAGCAATGTAAACCCGTTTTATTTCGCAGAATTATCGCTTGCTTTTCTTAGTTCATAAAGAACATCATCAGTTAAATCATGAGTTGGTTTAGTATAAAGTGAAGCTAAAGATCCGTCTATGATTAAATCATATCCTCCAGAAATTGCAACAGAATTAACTGCACTTTTGAATTTTTCTACCAATTCATATTCTAACTGAGCTTGTTTTCTAGTTAACTCCCCATCCGGGCCAACTTTTGACAATTGATAGCTTTGCATTGAATTGTTCATATCAATAATATCTTGTTCTTTTGCTTTTTTTAGCTCTTCAGACATCATTAAGCTTTGTTTTTCATATTCTTGCACCATGCTGTCTAACTCAACTGCCATTGCTTCATATTCTTTTTGAATACCTTGAAGTTCTAATTGTAATTGTTGTTCAACATCTTTGAACTCTTCAAATTCTAATCGAATTTTTTCTGAAAAAACAACTCCGATTTTTTCTTGAGCGAAAGACATCGACACTAACAATATTAACATAGCTATTTTTTTATACACTTTATTCTCCTTTAGTATGTTTGTCCAAATGTTATTGTATATTCCCATCCATTAGGGTTACCATCACCTGTAATATCATCAAAACCATATCCCATATCAAATCCTAAAAGCCCGATTCCTGGCATAAAAAATCTAATACCTACACCAGCAGATTTTTGCATTGATAAAGGACCATATCTTTTTAAATAAAATGGTTCTGACATGCTGCTTGTATTCCACACATTACCCATTTCTGCAAATGTCATAAAATAAATTACAGGATTTTCAGATAATGGAAATCTTAATTCTGTAGTAACTTTTGCCATAGCATTTCCACCAACAGCTTGTCCAGACGTAGTAGTTGGTCCAATAGAATTATCTGGATATCCTCTGAGAGCGTTTCCGTATGGGATACCATTTCCTCCCATAATAAATCGTTCATCAAATGGGATAAAGCTTTGGGTATCACTATCTACATTTAATGTTTTAATAACCCCAACTTTCAAAGAACTAAATAACACAAATTTAGAAAATGTAGGCGAAAACCAGTCTAAATTCAACACATGCTTTTGAAAGTTCTCATTCCCTCCTAATAAACCTCCAGAATAAGTCGTTTCAACTTGGAATTTTGAGCCTCGTGTGGTGAATTCTGCACGGTCTCTACTGTCTCTTGCAATAACTTGCGTTAAACTTACCCCTCTTGTGGTTTGTAGACCGCCAATATACGCATCAATATCTGCTTGAGTGCCATCATATTCTTTTTCTACGATGCTTGCAGACCACATGACACGAAAGAAATCATCTGGCCATTCTAGTCTTCTTCCAAAACTGAAAGATCCACCTGCAACTGTAAAATCTAATGGGAAATAATAATTTGTTGATGACCCTCTATAAGAATAGAATAAGGATCCACCAATCAAATATGGACTGTCATTAATCATTGGATCCTGAAATGTTAAATTGAAAGATCTATATTTTGATGGATCTTGATTAGAATAAAATGAAAAATTTGTCCCAGTGCTCATTCCAATATTAAACTTTTGACCACGGCCCATAAAATTATCAAATTCAACACCAGCTCCACCTGTAATGCCATACTCACCAGTAAAACCAAGATTTGCATTAATTCTTTGAGTTGATTTTTTTTCTTCTACAATAAAATCAAGATCAACTTGATTGTCTGAAACTTGGCTAACATCTGGAATAACATTATCAAAATAATTCAAAATCCATATATCTCTTTGACTACGCATTAGTTTTGACCTACTAAAAACATCGCCTGGAAAAAGTTTTAGTTCTCGTCTAATAACGTTTTCTCTTGTTTTTTCATTACCGGAAACAAAAATGTTATTTATATATACTTTTTTCCCTTCATTAAACAGGAAGTTGATATCTAATAAATTGTCATCAACAGGAAGAATTTCTGGATTAACATTGCTAAAAATGTATCCTTTGTCATTATAAATGCTCATCATATTTTCAAAAACAGCTTTTTCAAAATCTTCTTTGGAATAAGAATCTCCTTCTTGTAACCCTAAAAGAGTTTCGAGCTCATCAGAGCTGGCAATTTTATTACCTTCAAAAGTAAAGTTACGATATTTATATTTTTCGCCTTCATCAACAGTAATCACAAGGCTTAATGTATTTTTTTCATCATCTACAATAAGCGTGTCTTTAATGAAATTAAAATCACGATATCCTTGATTTTGATAGAATGTTGTTAAAAGAGCTTTGTCTTCTTCTAGTAGTTTATCATTAAAGCTCTTCACCCAAAAATTATACCACTTTCTTTCTTTAATCTCTTTAAGCTCTTTTTTGAGTTTTCTTTCAGAAAAATTAGAGTTTCCTTCAAAGATAATATTTTTTAGACGAAACTTTTCATTTTCCTTAATAGTAAACACCACATCTCTTGCATAGGCATTGCGAACAAGAGTATCTTGTGGGGCTTCAATAGACGGCTCAACTTCTACATTGAAATAACCGTCTTCTTGATAAATTTCTTTAATTTTATTTGATGAAGCATATAATGAGCTTGGTCTAATTCTTTGACCTAATTTTAAATCAAGCTTATCAAGAAATCTTCCCTCGCGCATAGAATTTCCGCGAAATATAATATTGTTTAAGGTTGGGCTTTCCACAACATTAATAGTTATTTCAACTCCATACTGTGATTCGTTATTTAATATAATGTCAATATCATCAAATAGATTTAAATCCCATAATCTTGTGAGTGCTGTAGAAATATCTGCACGCTGAATCTTTGTTCCATCTCGTAATCCAGCAGAATATTTGATCATTTTATCAGATGTGGTGGTATTGCCTTCAATATTTACTCTGTACAGATTGACTTCTTGTGTGAATCCAAGAGTGAATAACAAAATACCTATTAAGTAATATTTAATTTTCATCTTGTCCTAAAACTTTACCATATTTTCTTGTTCTACTGCTAAAATCATTTAATGCAGAAGTTAAATCATCTTCTCCAAATTCAGGCCAATTTTTTTCACTTATATAAATTTCTGAATATGCAGATTGCCATAACAAAAAATTACTTAATCTATTTTCTCCCCCGGTTCTAATAATTAAATCAGGGTCTGGAGTGTTAGGGGAATATAAATAATCTTTAAACAAATCCTCATCAATGCTTTGTTTCCCTGATGCAAGTATTTTATTGGTAGCATCAATAATTTCTTGACGCCCGCTATAACTTAAAGCAAGAGCTAAAGTAAGTCCCGTATTGTTTTTAGTGCTATTAATTGTATCCATAATCAATTCTTGTAAATTGCTTGGCATTTCCTCTATTTTACCAACGATTTGAAAGACAATATTGTTCCTATTTAACTTTTCTAATTCACTTTTCACGCTTGAGTATAATAAAGACATTAAACCATCAACTTCTTTTTTTGGTCGTTTCCAGTTTTCTTTAGAGAAAGTATACAATGTAAGGTAAGGAATTTCCAACTTTACGCAAGATTCAACAATAGCTTTAACCGTTTCTACCCCCTGGATATGACCAGAAATGCGTTCCATGCTCTGACTCTCTGCCCATCTACCGTTTCCATCCATTATTATGCCAATATGAGTTGGTAGATTATTGGAATCAATTGGATTCATAACAATGTTACTTTCTTAGCTAATTCAATAAAAATGTTTTTAATTTCAGATTCAGTATCTTCAAAAACAATTGGTTTTCCGCTATCAATAGAGCGCATAAGCTCATTTGAATAAGGTATTTCTCCCAAGAATGGAATATCTAATCTTTGACTTTCGCTTAAACCTCCACCTTCTTTAAAAAGGTTAAATCTCAAATTAAAAGACATATCATTATTCAATGATATTTTTTCATCATTAATGTACAATTCAATATCTGGCCATGATGTAGCATGAACTTTCAATTTTCCATCAATATCCATATAAGACATATTTTCGATAACGCCCAAAAGAGGAGTTTCTACTTTTTTGAACATATCAGCGCCTTTGCGTACGTCAGCCAAAGCAATATCATTTGGCGTTGTAACAATAATAGCACCATCAAGTGGTATTTTTTGTGATAATGTTAATTGTACATCACCGGTGCCTGGTGGTAAGTCTAAGATTAAATAATCTAAGTCTCCCCAATAAACATCTCTAAAAAATTGTTCAGTCATTTTTGCGACAAGAGGACCTCTCCATACGACAGGAGCTTCGTTCCCGCTAACAAAACCAAAGCTCATCAGTTTTAAATTATTTTTTTGAAGAGGGATAATTTTTTTCTCTTCATTGATTTCCGGATTTTGATTAATACCCATTGTTATTGGTAATGAAGGGCCATAAATATCAAGATCAAGTAATCCTGTCTTTTTACCAGAAACTGATAATGCAGCTGCTAAATTTAATGCAACAGTAGATTTGCCTACTCCGCCCTTTCCGCTAGCAACAGCAATGATTTTCCCGATATTACCTTCTACATTTGCTTGTTTATTAGAGGTGTCAACTGTTTTTCGTGGTGGGCTATCAAGTATTTTAACCATGATATCATATTCATCATTGGCAAGACAAGATTTGATATCTTGAACCAATTGGTCTTTCTTTTCAGAATTAGACGATGAAACCGATAAAAGCAAAGTAATGGTTTTGTAATCAAATACAACATCTTTAACCATTCCAAAAGAAACAATATCTCTATTAAATCCAGGATAGTTAACAGTTTTTAATTTTTCTAATATTTGATTTTTATCCATTAGTTTGGCCAATAAATATATTCATCACCTTTTTTATAGTTTTCACCAGTATTGCCAGCTTTATCAATCAATATTGGAGCATTCAACACAGAAGGCCATAAAGAAGGGGCTTGTTCTGATTCATGCTCATTGAGCAACTCTTCCAGTAAAGATAGTTTTTCTAGTTCAGAATAAGCAAGATTTATTCTTTCAGTTGGATCTTCATTCAAGTTAAACAGCCATTTTTTATCAGGAGTATTAGTTCTAATCAATTTCCAACCGTTATGTAATACTGTTTGATTATGCCCTTGTTTCCAAAATAAAGTTTCATGGGGCATGCTTGTATTGGCCCCAGTAATAAAGGGCATCAAATCAACACCATCAATCTTCCTATCATTAGGTATAGTAGCATTCGCTGCTGCAGCAATAGTGCTAAAAATATCAGTATGATGAATTGGTAAATCAAATTTAGTGCCAGGAGTAATTTTATTTGGCCACTTTGCCATAAAAGGAATATGAATCCCTCCTTCAAAATGTGTTAATTTCCAACCTCTATAAGGCTTATTAATATCAGGTAGTTCAATATAGCCTGCACCACCATTATCACTAGTAAGAATAATAAGGGTGTTATCTGTTAAATTATGTTCTTCTAAAGAATCAATAATACGCCCTACGCTTCTGTCAAGCGCTTCAATCATGCCAGAATATACTTGCATATTATGATTCATATGATGGTCAGCAAATAAATCAAAATCACTCTTTAATGCTTGTAATGGATTATGAACTGCCCAATGACCTAAATAAAGAAAGAACGGTCTATTTTGATTTTTTTCTATAACCTTAATAGCTTCATCAGTATAATAATCAGTAAGATAGCTTTCAGGTGTAAACTCAGGGCTTTTATTGAACGATGCACTAAATTGAGAGCTTGCCCAAACCATTTTATCAACACCATGATTAAATTTTGCATTTACAACATCAGGATGATTTTCAGGCAAATAAAGCCCGCTAGATAAAATTAAACTGTCATCAAATCCTTGATCATTAGGATGATAGATATCTAGCTGTCCTCGGCTATCGCCTAGGTGCCATTTTCCAATATGTGCTGTATAATATCCTACATCTTTTAATATTTCAGCAATAGTAATTTCTTCTGTAGGCATTCCTGCATCAAAAAGATCTTTTCCCATTGGAACAAGTTCTTTACTAATCTCTAATTTTAATTCTGGATCTTGAATGTCATCCATCCATTGAAATACTGTTAACGCAATGGGGAAAATTGGGGTAAACTCAAATCCAAATCGTGTTGAGTATCTTCCAGTCATAATTGATGCTCGAGATTGAGCACACATGGCGTTTGCAGCGTATCCGTTTTCAAATAATACGCCATCTTTTGCGATAGAATCAATATTCGGAGTCATTAATGAACCGTCACTAGCTCCACCATTATATAAAGAAACATCATTGAAGCCTAAATCGTCAGCAAGAATTATAATAATATTAGGTCTTGAATCGCTCTTATCTTTTTCTTTTGGTCCATCTTGCCAATTAGAAGAACCTTCAGATAAAATTGGATTAGTAATATTTAAAATCTTTGGTAATGCCCAAACAACAATATTTACTCGATTACTCCAAACAGAAAATAATAAGACAATAAAGAACGTAAGAGGGACTAATAGTCGTTTCATATTTTAATATTTGTAAAAGAATTTATTACGGAGTTTCTTGGCCAAAAAATTCGTAATTCGCTCCTATTGAATTTTCATATTCTTCTGGAACTTCTTCTTCGTCATAAATTGCATCTACAGGACATTCTGGTTCACATGCCCCACAATCGATACATTCTTCTGGGTTAATATACAATTGTTTTCCAGTTGCATCAAAGTCAGGGTCTTTTGCTTCTTCGCCAGCACCTTCAGGGTCTTCAGGCCCATGAATACAGTCAACCGGGCACACTTCTACACAGGCTGTATCACAAGTACCTACGCATGGATCTGTAATTATATAAGTCATATTTTAGTGAATTATACGTAGTTTATTGTGCAAAATCAACAACATGCGAACAGGTCAAAATTTCACAGCATTTTTATGGGGGGCCCCATTTATTGGATCTATTGGAAGATCTATATATGATATTAGCATAATCTGGTTAATACTAGATATAACTAACTCTGAAAAATTAACCGGTTTAATTGCAATGACTACATATTTACCTGCAATATTTTTTGGATTATTTGCAGGCGCAATTGTAGATATGTATTCCAAAACTAGAGTAATGGCTTTTGCTCAGATAATGCAGGCTATCGCAGTAATAGGAATTCCTATTTTTTTATTATTTGATATAAAAGTTGCTTGGATTATTATGATACTTGCCTGTTTCCACAATGGCTTTTCCCTGCCGTTTGTCCCAGCATTTAATTCATACCTTCCTACTCAAGTAGAAAAGGAGAGATTGTTAGAAGCAAATTCAATAGCGAATATTGCATGGCAATCTGCTGTATTTATTGGCCCAATTGTAGCAGCATATTTTTTAACAATAATACCTGTTCAATATTTGTTTTATATAACGGTTATATGCTATTTGGTTACTGCATTGTTAAGCATTAATGCGCCAAGAGAAAAACAAAAAAAAGAAAATGAAAATTTAAAATTAATTTTAAATAAAACTTATCAAGGCCTTGTATATTTATTTAATGACAAAACACTATTATTTATTATTATTTTAACTGTTTTGAGCAACCTGTTTGTCATGGGACCAGCTATTGTTGGAATTCCTATATTAGTCAAAATTGGTCTAGGGGGAACCGCATCTAACTTTGCAATATGTGAAGCAGTCGTTGGGTTGGGGATGTTATTAGGGACAGCATTTGTATATAAGTTTGGAGAGCGATTTACACATGGAAGACTTTTTTTAACGGGTCTTTTTATTGATGGAGCTAGTTTCTGTTTATATTATTTTATTGAAAATATGATACAAATGTATATTTTATCCTTTTGTCATGGCATTGGAATTCCATTATTAATTATTTCAAGAGTGTCAATCATGCAAAAAAATATTCCAGAAGAATTATTAGGAAGAATTTTTTCTATTATTTCTATATCTATTATCAGCATGAGTGCAATTTCTTCTGGTATTATTGGTTTTGCATCAGATGTGCTTGATATTCAAACAATATTTTTATTATTTGGAACAGGGGCAGGCTTGTGTGGAATAGCTGGATTTTTACATCCAAAAATCAAACATCTTAACTAAAATCTTCAACAAGTTTTACAACTTCAGCTTTAACAAGGTCACGAAACTCTTCAATTGAAAGGTGCGAATATTGATCAGGAGTAATTGGATTGCCAAAAACAGTTTTTAATCTTCCTGGGTTAATAATCCAGCTAGTTCTTACATTAGATTCAAATGCACCAATAATCCCAATTGGGACAATCGTTGCATTAGTAGCTCTTGCAAAATGAAATCCTCCTTTTTTAAACTCTCCCATCTCACCCGTGATAGTTCGATTCCCTTCTGGAGAATAAATCATAGATGTTTTATCAACCAATAAAATTTTTTCTGCAGCTTTTAATGTTTCACGCGCCTTGTCAGTATCATCATGGGTAATTTGATATGCACCATAGCGTTTTGCAAAAAATCCCCATAAAGGCCATTTAAAAATACCTTCCCAACCAACTGCATTAACATAATAAGGAATAGAAGCTCCTAACATAAAAGCATCAAACATAGATTCATGATTAAACATAAAAATATATGGGCCTTTATTTTTTGGAGGCACCTTTCCGTGAATTGTATGATATTGCCAACTACCAAGCAACAATGCTTTGCAGCCCAAGTGCATAGGAAAATAAAAATATTTTGGATGCATTATATATGATAAAACTATACCTGCAACCATCATTAATATAAAAACAGGTAAAGCAACTATCAAAATTAGTAAAGTTATTATTGCGCGTATCACTGGCATAAAGATTAGTTTAATTTATCTAAAATCTCTAACATTTTATAATTTGCTTTTGGTATTGCAAAACTATCTAATTCTTTCCTTGTAACCCATTTATAATCTTGGCGTGTTTGTAATTGTTTGTCGCTATCAATATGAATTAAAAATAATGAAATACGCACTTTAAAATGACTATACTGGTGTTTTACTTCTCCAATGTATTGCGGGTTCTTGATAGATAAATTTGTTTCTTCAAACACTTCTCTTATAGCTGCATTCTCTTGTGATTCATTTTTTTCAATTTTACCTCCCGGAAACTCCCAAAGCCCGCCTAACATTTTATCAATGGGGCGTTGTAATATGAGCAATTTATTCTTTTTCCCAACAATACAAGTAGAGACTCTTATTGTTGGTATAGATTTCTGTTTCTTTGGTTCAGGATAGCTAATGGGGTCTAAATTTAAAAATGCTTTACAATCATCACTAATGGGGCATATTGTACAATTTACAAAATTGGCTTGACAAATACTGCTTCCTAAATCCATTAAAGCTTGGTTAAAATCTCCTGGACTTTCTCTGTCTTGTATATTTTCAAGAAATTTTTTCGCTCTACTTTGATTAAATTTTGATCTCTTTTTTAGTCCTAATAATCTAAAGCTAACACGCTCTAAATTAGTATCAATGCCCACCTCCCCCTTATTAAATGCAATTGCAAGAATAGTTTTTGCTGTATAGTCACCTATCCCGGGAAGTTTTATTAAATCAGCATAGTTATCAGGAAAAGAATTTTTAATAATTTGAGATGTTTTATAAATATTTTTACATCGAGAATAATAGCCAAGCCCTTCCCAAAACTTTAAAACTTCATCATATGAAGCTTTAGATAAGATATTAGCATTGGGAAATCTTTTAATCCATCTATTATAATATGGTATAACGGTTGCGACTTGCGTTTGTTGCAACATAATTTCAGAAATCCAAATTTTATATGGATCTTTTGTTTGGCGCCATGGGAGTATTCTTTTATTCGATGAATACCAATCCAATAAGTGTTTTGAAATCATACCTTTACATTAAGAATATGACTTCAAAAATCCAAAAATTAACTGCAGGTAGTTTCAATCAAAGCTGCACATGCTTGATAAGGATCTACATTGGAAGCAGGTCTTCTATCTTCCAAGTAACCTTTGCCGTCATTATGTACTCCCATTGGTATACGAATAGATGCGCCTCGATCACTTACTCCATATCGAAACTCATTAATGCTACATGTTTCATGTAAACCTGTAAGCCTTTCTTCATTATGGTCTCCATAGACTGCAATATGCTTATCAATATTTTGACCTAATTTTTCACAAGCTTCTTCAATAACCTTCAAACCGCCATCAGCTCTCATTGATGCTGTGCTATAATTAATGTGAGCGCCCGAACCATTCCAGTCTCCTTTAATTGGTTTGGGGTGCAATTCAACACGATAACCATAATCTTCACCAATTCTTTCTAAGAGCCATCGCGCAACCCACAACTGATCTCCAACCTCCAAAGCAGGCAATGGACCTACTTGATATTCCCACTGGCCAAGCATTACTTCTGCATTAATACCTGATACTTCAAGACCAGCTTCAAGACATAGGTCCAAATGCTCTTCTACCATGTCACGACCAGCAACATCCTCAAAACCAACGCTACAATAGTATGGGCCCTGTGGTCTTTCAGGAAATCCTTCTTCTGGCCAACCAGCAGGCTGCTTACCATCCATCAGAGTATATTCTTGTTCAATTCCAAACCATGCATCATGATCTTTAAATTTTTTGGCAAGTTCCACTAATTTTGCTCGACTATTTGATTTATGAGGTGAACCGTCTGGGTTACATACTTCATTCATTACTAGTATATTATCACCTCCGCGTAACGGGTCTTTACAAATCCAAACTGGCTTGAGCATACAATCGCTATCGCCGCCATCTGCTTGCAAAGTACTAGAACCATCAAAGCCCCACAAAGGAAGTTCTTCTGGAGAAGACACTGGCGCATCTAGAACTTTAGTTTTTGATCTCAGATTAGCGGTTGGTTCATATCCATCAATCCAAATATATTCTGCTTTAACTTTCATATATATTTCCTGTTTTTTTATTTATTTTATAGAAACAACAATGACTAAATTACAAAAATGAAGGATAAAAAAGTAAACTTAAATGATATACTAGAAAAAATTTCTGAATTGGAAGCACGCATAGACAAAATTGCACCAATTGGAAAAAAAGATTTACCGCCTAAAAAAGATCAGATTAAAGATATCAAAGAAAATATAGAAGAATGGTCCAAAAAATTTCCTTCTGTTGATATTGAATTTGAATTGGCTAAAATGCTTGATTGGTTAAAAGCAAACAACAAACGTAAAAAAGATTATAAAGCATTCTTCAGAAATTGGCTACGCAAAACATCTAATAGCATGGAAGTAAACAAAGAAGAAGGAAATCATTCATATGTTTTTGGCTGTAATGCTAAAGAGTGTGAAACAGAAACATCAACATATAAAGACATGTATTTCTTTTGCGAAGAATGTGGTAAAGAAAAAGAAATTATTAAAATAAAAAAGAATTAATCTTCTTTTTCAATGTTCAACTGAAAGCTCCCTGACAATTCACTGCTAAACTTTATATTAATTTCGTGAGCGCCAAGCGTTTTAATTGAAGATTTTAGATCAATATATTGCTTGTCAATCTTAATATTGTTTTCTAATAATAGTTTTTCAATATCTGCTTTTGTAACTGATCCAAAAAGCTTGTCATTGTCTTCTGATTTCATATGAATAGATAATTTTAAATTAGAAATTTGATCTAATATATTTAACAGGTCTTCTTTTTCTCGATTAATTTTTCTCTCTTTTTGTTTTAGTTCATTTTGAACTTTAATTAACTGTTTTGGAGAAAAATTAGTAGCCAATTTTTTTGCAAATAAAAAATTGCGTGCAAACCCTGCTTTTACATTCACAACGTCGCCTTGATTACCTAATTTTTCTATATTCTCTAATAATATTACTTTCATCTTTAGTCCTTATCTACTGCTGCAAATGGAAGAAGAGCAACATTTCTTGCGCGTTTAATTGCATTAACTAGTTTTCTATGCATTTTCATGCTTGTTCCAGTTACTCTTCTAGGGATAATTTTCCCTTGATCATTAATAAACTTATTTAAAAGTTTTGTATCTTTATAATCAATTTCTTTGATTCCATTTCTTTGGAAATAACAAGATTTTTTTCTACTAGATAGCATTATTCTACCTCCTCTTTTTGTTCTTTGTCTTCTTTATTTAGAGTTGGTTTTTCATCAAGTTTCACAATCAAATATTTTAAAACCTCTGAATTCAAATTAAGAAACTGTTTGAAATCGTTAACAAAAGAAGGATTGGAAAATTCTGCATGGAGCAGGACATAGTTTCCATATTTTTCTTTCTTAACGCTATATGCTAATTGTTTTTTACCCCAAAAATCATGGCTAAGGATTGAATGTTTTTTAGATTCAATATGTTTATTAATACCATTAATAATTTCAGATATTTTATCTTTCCCATAATTTGGGTTTACAATATATAGCACTTCATAATAATTCATAAACTTCTCCATTATATTAGTGGCGCTATTACAAGCGAAACCACTGATATTAACTTAATTAAAATATTTAAAGATGGGCCTGCTGTATCCTTAAAGGGATCACCAACAGTATCGCCAACTACGGCTGCTTTATGTGCATCGCTTCCTTTCCCGCCATGTGCACCAGATTCAATGTATTTCTTTGCATTATCCCACGAACCTCCTGCATTAGACATAAATATAGCTAATAATACACCAGTTACTGTTACGCCAGCTAATATTCCACCTAGCATTTCTGGCTGACGAAGTATAAGCCCAAAAAATATAGGAGTAAACACAGCAAGCGCTCCTGGTAAAATCATTTTATTAATAGCAGCTGTTGTAGCAATGTCTACACATCTTGCATAATCTGCTTTTGCTTTACCGTCAAGCAACCCTTTAATTTCTTTAAATTGTCTTCTTACTTCCTCAATCATTTCAAATGCAGCATCACCAACCGCTTGCATTGCAAGCGCAGAAAACACAAATGGTAAAATTGCACCAATAAATAATCCAGCCATTACTGTTGGTTCACTAATATTCAATACTAGTTCAGCGCCTGAGTTTGCTTTAATTGTCTCTCTAAAAGCTGCAAAAAGAGCTAAAGAGGTTAAAGCAGCAGAACCAATTGCAAAACCTTTACCAATGGCGGCTGTTGTATTCCCAACTGCATCTAATTTGTCTGTTCTTTCTCTTACTTCGCTTGGAAGTTCAGCCATCTCTGCAATTCCTCCAGCATTATCTGCAATAGGACCATATGCATCAACTGCCAACTGAATACCAATAGTAGACAACATCCCTAGAGCAGCAATTGCAATACCATAAAGTCCAGCAAAATGAAATGCTCCTAAAATTGCTAAAGCAATAACAAGCACCGGTAATGCAGTCGAGTACATACCATTAGCCAAACCTGCAATAATATTAGTTGCAGATCCTGTTTCACTAGCTTCTGCAATTCCTTTTGATGGTTTTTGTTCATCGGAGGTAAAATACTCCGTCATTAAACCAATTAATATACCTGAAACAAGACCAACTACAGTTGCCCAAAATAAATTCATAACGAGCATACCATCAATCATGCCCGATGGACCAAAATGATGTAATAAAAAATATGTAATAACTAACATCACACCACCAGATCCAAAAACACCAATGTTTAATGCAGTTTGAGGATTGCCCCCTTCTTTAGTTCTAACAAAAAATGTTCCAAGGATTGATACAAAAATACCTGATGCAGCAATAAATAAAGGTAAATAAACCAATGTTGTATTTCCTGCAGCTGCAGCCAAAACCATTGCACCAATAATAGAGCCTACATACGATTCAAACAAGTCTGCTCCCATGCCGGCAACATCACCAACGTTGTCACCAACGTTGTCAGCAATCGTTGCAGGGTTTCTTGGATCATCTTCTGGAATTCCCGCTTCAACCTTACCGACTAAATCTGCGCCAACATCAGCAGCTTTTGTATAAATACCACCACCAACTCTTGCAAAAAGAGCAATTGATGAAGCTCCCATAGCAAAGCCAGAAACTAGAGTCATTATTCTTGATAGGCCTTCGGCATTAGAGGTTAATCCTCCATAATACCAAAATAATGTAAATAACCCCAGAATACCTAAACCAACAACATTCATGCCCATAACAGCTCCGCCACTAAAAGCAACATTTAAAGCTGGGCTTAAACCTGTTCGTGCAGCTTCTGTTGTTCTATGGTTTGCTAAAGTTGCAACGCGCATACCAAAAGCGCCTGCCAACGCACTACAAAGAGCACCAACAACAAAAGATAGGGCTACTTCTGGAGTTTCATTTCCTAAATTAACCCAATATAAAAGCGCTGCTACAACCAAAACAAAAACTGTTAACACTTTATATTCTCTTTTAATAAAGGCTGTTGCACCTTCCCTTACTGCAAGACCAATTTCTTGCATCTTTTCGTTTCCTGGATTTTGTTTGCTAATCCAATTGCTTTTCCACAATGCAAAAATCATTGCAGTAACTCCTGATACCGGTATTAAATAAAAAAGGTTTTCCACTACGCTTCTCCTATAATTTGTTTGTTAAAATGGTTTGATGTAAACACAACCCCTTCTTTAAGAATAGAAGACATTGCATCGTAAGTAAATTCTAAAACTTGGTTTACTAAAGGTTCATATTTATTATCGAAAGGTTTTAACACATACTCTTCCGAAGGTCTTTTGTAGTCATCTGCTGCAATTCCAATTTTTAATCTTGCAATTTCATCTGTATTTAGAGAATTAATAATTGATTTCATACCATTGTGGCACCCATCTCCTCCTTGCAATCTTAATCGAATTTCTCCTAAAGGTAAATCAACATCATCAAAAATGATTACTAAATCTTTGATGTCTGCTTTATAAAAATTCAAAAGATCTTGAATCATATTCCCGCTGCAATTCATGCCTGTTGTTGGCTTTACAAGAATATACTCATTGTCTTTTTTTGCAAAAACAAAGTCACCTTTACCTGCTTTAAACTCAAGATTGTGTTTTTTGGCAAACATGTCTATTGCCCAAAATCCAACATTGTGTTTGGTGTTAAGATATTTAGTATCTGCATTACCTAGGCCTATAAAAACTAACATTATTCTTTAGCTTCCTCATCTGATTTTTCATTATCCTCTGATGATGCTTCGCTTTCGCCTGAATCAGCTGAACTTTTTTCACCCTGTTCCTCATCTGTTGACTCTTCAGACGGTTCTTCACCTTCTTCAGATACTTCTTCTACAACTTCTTCTTTCTTCGGCTCTTGAACAGAAACAACAGCAATATCTTCTGCTGTAACCATTTCTACATCATCAGGTAAAATGATATCTTTTACAAAAAGGCTTGAATTCATTTCAAGGTCTGATATATCAACAGACAACGCCTCTGGAACATTAGATGGTTTACAATTGATAGTAACAACATTTAAAAGCTGTACTAAAATACCGCCTAATTTTACTCCTTCTGACTCTCCCTCTGTTCTTAATGGAACCTCTAGAGAAATCTTTTGATCTTCTTTTACTTGTTGAAAATCAACGTGTATAATTTCATCTGTAACTGGATGATATTGAACTTCTTTCACAAGGACAAACTGCTCTTTGTCTCCAACCTTAATCTCAAAAATAAATTGCCCTGTTTTTAATGCTTTGTATAATTCATTTTTTTCTACTGAAAGCGAAGTGCCTTCTACGCCAGAATGATATAATACAGCTGGCACTTTGTTTTCTAATCGAAGTTTTCTTGCAAAAGAAGTGCCTTTTCCTTCACGAACGCTAACATTTAATTTTTCAAATTTACTCATTTTTTTCTTCCTCAAATAATTGACTAACAGATTCACCAGTATGAATTCTGTTAATTGTTTCTGCAAATATTTTTGCAGAAGATATTATTGTTAATTTTTCAATCTTTTTTTCATTAGGAATTGCAACTGTGTCAGAAATAAATACTTGATCAATTGCATCACTAGATAATCTATCCATTGCATTTCCAGATAAAACTCCATGCGTAGCGGCAATAGTTACCGATAGAGCCCCTTTTTCTTTAGCAACTTTTGCTGCATTGGAAATCGTCCCAGCAGTATCAATCATATCATCTATAATTAAAACATGTCTCGAAGATATATCTCCAACAAGGTAGGCTACTTCTGATTCATTGTGTGCGCTTCTTCTTTTATCAATCACAGCAAAGCCAAATCCTAACTGTTTAGCATATGCTTGTCCTAATTTGTTTGATCCAACATCTGGTGAAAGTACGCTTCGTTTGTGCGTATCATCAAAATTGTTAAAATGTTTTTTTAATTCAGGCATTAATACAAGGCTTCCATATAAATTATCAATCGGAATGCTTGAAAATCCTTGGATTTGTGTTGAGTGTAAATCCATTGTGATAATTCGATCTGCTCCAGCTGCAGAAATAATATCAATCATTACTTTTGCAGATATTGGAACCCTTGGTTCATCTTTTCGGTCTTGTCTAGCATAACCAAGATAAGGAATTACTACGCTAATGCTCGCAGCGCTTGCTCTTTTGGCAGCGTCAATCAACAGAGCAAGCTCTATTGTATTGTCGCCTGGAGAGTTAGTGCTTTGAATAATATATACATCATTACCTCTTAAATTTTCTTCGTACTTCACCCAAAGCTCTCCATCACTAAATTTTTGAATGGAAAGATCCCCAAGCCTATTGTTAGCCAACTGTGCAATTTCTTCTGCTAACTTTAAGTTGCTGGTTCCTGAAAATATCTTTTGTTTATATAATCCCATATTATTTTCTTAATCCTTTGTTGGGGAGCAGGGACTCGAACCCCGACTGCATGGACCAAAACCATGTGTCCTGCCAATTAGACGACTCCCCAAATTAATTTATTTTGGACCAGTAATGATTGTAGAGAAATGGGGACTGAAAGATTGATACGCATTTAACATATCTTCTTTTTTGGAGAATATTCCAAACACAGTCGAACCACTACCCGACAAACTGGCATATTTTGCACCTAAATCCAAAATTTTTAATTTGATCTTGCCAATTTCTGGATGTGTTTTAAAAACATACCCTTCAAAATCATTGTAAAATAACTCAGAACTTAAATTATTGTTTTTAAGTTCATCCAACATTTCGGCAAACTTAATGTTGGTTTTGTCTTTTAACAAACACTTTTTATAAGCATCTTTTGTATTGATTTTTACATCAGGAAGCACCAACAATATATATCGTTCATTAAGAACATCTTTGATACACAATAATTTATCTCCTGTGCCTTCACCAAACTGTGTTCCTCCCTCAATAAAAAAAGGAGAATCTGCGCTAATCTTCTTAGACAGTTGAAATAGTTTCTTTGTGGAAATCCCCAAAGAAAATAATTTATTTAGTGTTTTTATTACAGCTGTCCCATTGCTTGATCCTCCACCTAAGCCAGCGTTTGTTGGTACATTTTTTTTAAGAAAAATTTTAACATTAGAAATATGGGGAAATTCTTGTTTAACAATTTCAAAAGCTTTTACACATGTATTGTTTTTATTGTCTAACCAATCAACGTTTGATTTAAAAATAAAATTATCAGATTTTTCGATTGATATTTGATCACAAAAATCAATTTCTTGAAAAATGGTTATAATGTTGTGAAAATTATCTTCTCTTTTATTAAGTATATGAAGACCAATATTAATTTTTGCATATGAATTAACTATCATCACCAAGAGTAAGTATTGTTTGAGCTCCCCACCCTTTAGACATATCAATAAATGCCAGGGCGTTTGTTGTTGTGCTTTTAATAGATATCTGATCTGTTTTAATTTTTAAAACATCAGAGAGCGATTTTTTGATTGATTCTTTATGTGGAGATATTTTTGGTTCATTTAATACAATTGATGAGTCTATATGTAATATTTTTTTATTATTAGGTATTTTTTTAATGACTGTTTTTAATAATTCGATGCTAGAAATATTAAGGTTTTCTTGAGTGTTGGGAAAGTGCTCTCCAATGTCACCTAAATTTAATGCTCCTAATAGTGCATCAATAATAGAATGTGTTAAAACATCGCCATCAGAGTGTGCTTTTGATGAAAAATTGCAGTCTATTTTGTGTCCCCCTATAATTAAGTGGTCTCCTTCAATAAGAGAGTGAAAATCAATTCCTAACCCAGTTAAAGGTTTCGATAAAAACTGTTTTACAAGCTCTAAGTCTTCTTCGTTTGTAATTTTAATATTAATATTTTTGCTTTCTATTATTTTAATATCATGTTTATAGTGTTCTAATAGGCTAGCTTCATCTGTAAAGTTTGCAAAATTGTCCTTATAGCAATTTTGAAGGGTGTTTAAACAAAAGGCTTGGGGTGTTTGAGAAAGCCATATATTCTCTCTGTTTATTGTTTCAACAATATTAGCGTTATCGATTTTTTTTATGGTATCATAAATCTTTTTTCCAACAATACACCCTCCATTATCAGGACAATTTAATAATACATTTTCAATATCTTTTTTTGTGATGAGTGGCCTCACCGCATCATGAATACAAATTTTATCATATTTTTGATCAATTTGTGTAATAGCATTATAAACAGACTTAGCTCTAGTGTCTCCACCTTCACATAAAATTATTGATTTGGAAGCGTTATATTGATTTAAATCTTTTTGAATGATATCATACAAATCTTTGTTTACAACAAGATAAACTATATCAATTAATTCAGAACCAAGAAAAGCGTCTAATGCATATTGATAAACCTTTTTATCAAGTAACGGCTCAACTTGTTTATGAGAACCGTATCGTGTGCCTTCTCCAGCTGCTACTATTATGCCAGCATTCATATTTACATAATTAACATACTATCACCATAACTAAGGAAACGATATTTTTTCTTTTTTGCTTCCCTGTAAGCAAGTTTAATAAAATCATAATCAGCAAAAGCTGATATAAGCATTAAAAGGGTGCTTTCTGGTGAATGAAAATTTGTTATTAATCCATCAACTATTTTAAAGTCGTAAGGTGGATGTATAAATTTATTTGTCCATCCTTTTTTAGGTGAAATTTGAAATCCAGAAACATTAACTGTTTCCAATGCGCGAACAGTAGAGGTCCCAACAGCAAAAATTCTTCTTCTTTTCAGTTTTGCTTCATTAATAGCTAATGCTGTTTCAGCGCTCACTTCAAAATATTCTGAATCCATGTGATGTCTATTAAGGTCTTCAACTTGAACTGGTTTAAATGTGCCCAGACCAATATGTAAAGTGATTGTATGAATTCTTACACCTTTTTTTTGTAATTTTTTTAATATTGCATCGGTAAAATGCAAGCCAGCTGTTGGAGCTGCAACCGCTCCTCTTTTTTCTGCATATACGGTTTGATATCTTTCACGATCGTTGTCTGTTGCATCTCTTTTTATATAAGGAGGTAACGGTGGGTGGCCAATTGCGTTTAGAATATTATCGAAATTTTGGTTTCCAAATTCAAACCTTACAACCCTTCCTCCGGAAACAGTATTATCAATAACATCACAAAACAAATCTTTGGATAAAATTAATTTGTTCCCTATGCGCACTTTTCTTGCTGGCTTAACTAGCACTTCCCATAAACGGTCTCCCAATTCTCTTAGAAGAAAAATTTCTACTTTTGCATCTGTTCTGTCTTTTGTCGCAAACAAACGAGCCGGAAATACTTTTGTGTTGTTAACGATTAACAAATCATTTTTTTGAAAATAATCAACAATGTTTTTGAAGTTTTTATGTTTTATCGATTTTTCTTGACGATTTAAAACCATCAATTTTGAAGTTTCTCGTTTTTGCTTTGGTTTTTGTGCAATAAACTTGTTTGGTAGTGCATATTTAAAATCAGATAATTTGTATTTTTTCTTTTTTTCAATCATTAATCAAGGCTCCTTTTTTATTACATTAAACATTTCATAAGCTTTATTTGTGGCTTTCCTTCCTCTTGAAGTTCTCTCAATAAAACCTTCTTTAATTAAGTATGGCTCATAAACATCTTCAATGGTTTGTAAATCTTCATTTACAGAAATTGCTAAAGATTTTCCCCCTGTAGGTCCACCATTAAACTTAAAAATTAAATTATTTAAAATTTTTCGATCCATTTCTTCAAGACCATTTTTATCAACACCAATGCTGTCTAAAGATTCTGAGGCTTGGGCAAGGGTAATCTTTTTGCTTTTTTGCACTTGTGCAAAATCTCTTACCCTTTTCAGTATCCGATTTGCAACCCTTGGTGTTCCCCTAGACCTTAAGGCAATCTCATGAAGTGCATCTTCATCAATATTAACTTTTAGAATTTTTGATGTACGGTTTAGAACCTGAAAAATTTCATCGTTTTTATAATATTCAAGGCGAAAAATTGCACCAAATCTATCTCGCATTGGGGTCGTGATTTTCCCAAGCCTTGTTGTTGCTCCAACCAGTGTAAAGGGTTCTAAATCAATTCTTACTGTTCGAGCATTTGGACCAGAATCAATTAAAATATCTATGCGATAATCTTCCATTGCAGAATAAAGATATTCCTCAACAGTGGTGTTAATTCTGTGTATTTCATCAATAAAAAACACATCGCGGTTCTGTAAGTTGGTTAACATTCCCGATAAGTCCCCTGGTATTGATATCACAGGACCAGAGGAGCTATAAAATCCTTTTTTGAGCTCATTTGCAATAATATTTGACAAGGTTGTTTTACCTAGCCCAGGTGGGCCATAAAGAAGAATATGATCAAGCGCCTCTTTTCTCTCTTTTGCAGCGAGAATATAAGTTTTTAAAGAATTAACTAAATTTTTCTGACCAATAAACTCTGTAAACAGATTTGGCCTAATTTGCTTATCAAAACTTCTTTCTTCTTTTGATGAAATAACTATTTTTTCTTTATCAGACACTATACACTAAGATAATTAGAGAAACATGGTTATCCAAAAAATTATTTCAATATTTTTTTTAAGAATTGACCTGTTATTGATTTTTTGTTTCTAACAATTTCTTTTGGGGCCCCCTGTGCAACAAGGTCCCCCCCAGCTTCTCCTCCTTCTGGCCCTAAATCAATAATCCAGTCTGCACATTTAATAACATCAAGATTGTGTTCAATAACAATAACAGTATTACCATTTGAAACTAACTTTTGTAAAACAGATAAAAGCATTTTTATATCATCTACGTGCAGTCCAGTTGTTGGTTCGTCCAAAAAGTAAATGGTATTTTTTGTGCTTGTTTTTGACAGCTCTGTTGATAGCTTGACGCGCTGTGCTTCTCCTCCTGAAAGCGTGGTAGCTTGTTGTCCTAGTTTAATATACCCAAGACCAACATCTGATAACGTGTCTAGTCTTTTTTTAATAGAAAATATATTTTTGAAAAAAAGTCGAGCCTCTTCAACAGACAAATCTAATACCTCAGCAATGTTGAGGCCCTTAAACTGAATTTCTAATGTTTCTTTGTTGTATCTCTTTCCTTCACAATCTTCACACGTAACATAAACATCGGGCAAAAAATTCATTTCAATTTTTTTAATTCCTGCTCCTTCACATGTTTCACACCTGCCTCCTTTTACATTAAAAGAAAATCTTCCAGGTTTATATCCTTTGATTTTTGCTTCGCGCGTTTCTGAAAAAAGTTCTCTTATATATGTAAAAACACCAGTATATGTCGCAGGGTTAGATCGTGGAGTTTTACCAATAGGTTTTTGATCAACACTAACAACTCTCTCAATATCGTCTGTGCGGAGCAAATTTTTAAATGGTAACATTTCTTTGGTGCCAAAATTCACCAAATTTGCAAGAGCTGGATAAAGCGTTTGGTTGATTAAAGAGCTTTTCCCGCTGCCTGAAACTCCCGTAACAGCTATTAGCCTGTTGTATGGAAAGCTAACATTTATATTTTTTAAATTGTTCCCCTGTGCTCCTTTAATTGTAAAGTGGTTATGTGTAATTGTTCTATAATCAGGAATTTCAATTGTTTTTTTTCCAGACATATACTCAGCTGTGAGTGTCTTATTTTGGGACATCATTTTTTCTAAAGGACCAGAAAAAACAATTTCTCCTCCTTCTCTACCTGCTTTAGGCCCCATATCAATAATTTGATCTGCAGATTTTATTGTGCTCAAATCATGCTCAACAACAATAACAGTATTGCCAATCTCTCTTAAAGATTCTAATGTTTTTAAAAGACGGTCATTGTCTCTTGGGTGTAAACCAATTGAAGGTTCATCAAGAACATATAATACCCCTGTTAACTGTGAACCAACCTGTGAAGCAAGTCTTATCCTTTGTGCTTCCCCTCCAGAGAGAGTTCGTGATGCTCTATCCAATGTTAAATACCCTAATCCAACATTAATAAGAAATGAAAGTCTTTTTTCAGTTTCTTTTAAAATTCCTTTTGCAATTTCTTGGTCGTTTTTTGTAATTGTTAATTCTTTAAAAAAATTTAATGTGTCTTGAATGTTTTTTGTACACAAGTCTCCAATGCTAACGCTGTCTATTGTCACATTTAATGATGATTTTTTTAATCTTTTACCTTCACATGAATCACACTTTCGTGTGCTCATAAAGCCTTCAATCCATTTGCGTATTCCAAATGAACGAGTTTGTTTATATCTTCGCTGTAGCTCTGGTATTATTCCTTCCCATTCCCCAGTATATGTTCCAGACCATTTTTTGTTTTTAAAATCAATGTCTAAACTTTCTCCTTTTAAACCATATAAAAGAACTGTGCGGACTTCTTTGGAAAGTTTGTTCCATGGTTTCGAAAAAGAAAGAGGGTATTTTCTGCTCAAAGCTCTCAACTTGTTTCCATGCCAACCTTTTGGTTGGCTGCCAATAGGAACAACAGCTTCTTGTATTAATGATTTTTTGACATCTGGCACTACTAAATCAGGGTCCACCTCTGTAATGTGTCCTAAGCCATCACACTTACTACAAGCGCCATAGGGGGAATTAAATGAAAACATACGAGGAACCAGATCAGACAAGCTAACATAGGGGTGGTATGGACAAGCAAAGTGTTCGCTAAATAGAAAGTCTTGTTTGCCTTCAATATTAATAACACAAATTCCGTTACCCATTTTTAGTGCGAGCTCAACAGACTCTAATAATCTATACTTAATTTCTGGTTGAATAACAACTCTATCAATAACCGCGTCTATATCATGTTTTTTATTTTTTTCTAAATTGTGTTCTTTGCGCAAAGAAACAATTTTACTATCAATGCGGGCTCTTAAAAATCCTTTCTTTTTAATATCTTCTAAAATTGATTTGTGTTGTCCTTTTCTACCGCTAATAATTGGTGATAGTATATAAGCTTTTTTATCAGAACTAATTTTTAAAATTTGGTCTACAATTTGTTCTGGGCTTTGTTTGTCAATGGGTTCATCGCACTCCCAACAATGGGGCTTACCAATACTAGCATACAAAAGCCTTAAATAATCATGAATTTCAGTAATTGTTCCTACTGTAGACCTTGGGTTGCGAGAACCAGTTTTTTGTTCAATAGAAATTGCGGGAGAGAGTCCTTCAATAACATCAACATCGGGTTTTTCCATTAAATCTAAAAATTGACGTGCATATGCAGACAAAGATTCTACATATCTTCTTTGTCCTTCAGCATAAATTGTATCAAAAGCTAAGGAAGACTTGCCTGATCCAGAAGGCCCTGTTATTACAATAAGCTTGTTTTTCTTAATATCAACACTAACATCTTTTAGGTTGTGCTGTCTTGCGCCTTTAATTGATAAAATATTTTTCATATACAAAATAGTTAACCTTCAATTTAGTAAAAACTGGACATGCTTCAAAAAAGGATTTATGTTATATATATGGGCACACTAAAAAACAAGCTATTGGTTGCTATGCCAAATATGACAGATCCTTATTTTTCAAAAAGCGTTATTTTTATATGTGAATATAATAGAGACGGCGCTGTTGGTTTTATTATTAACAAACCTATTAGCACAATGAAAGTCCTGAGCTCTGGTATAAAAGATAAATTTTTTAAAGATTTAATAGCACAATCAAAAAAAATTTACTTTGGGGGGCCAGTTTCCATACATGAAGCGTGTATTTTAAGCAATGATAATATTGAAAATATTGACTTTAATACAAACGAAACAATAAAGCTTTCTAACGATTTTGAATTAATAAAAAAAATCTTATTTGATGATAAAGAATTTAAAAATACTAAACTACTTTTTGGACATTCTGCTTGGGAAAAAAACCAGCTAGACAATGAAATCAAAAACGGTGATTGGTTGGTACACGATTGCCCAGAAATTCTGTTTAATAAAAACCCTAAAACCCTATGGAGAGACCTAATAAAGCTGTTTGGTTTTGATAAGTTTAAAATGACGGGAATTAGTGGGGTTTCATGAGTAAAAAAGCAAATAAATTTAACAATGGTTTATTGTTAATAATTAATGGTTGGGGGCTTATGAAAAAAGGTTTTTCACTTGTAAAAAAAGACATTTTTAAACGTCGCAAAAAATAATATAAGTATTATATTCTTTCCATGAAGTTAAATTGTGGATTTGTCGGATTGCCGAATGTTGGAAAATCAACCTTGTTTAATGCTTTAAGCAACAATAGCATCGCAGCAGAAAATTATCCTTTTTGCACTATCGAACCAAATGTTGGAATTGTTGAAGTGCCAGACGACCGTTTAAAAGTGTTGTCAAAAATATTTTCTCCTAAAAAAACAATATGTAATACTGTTGAGTTTATTGATATCGCTGGCCTTGTAAAAAATGCACATAAAGGAGAAGGTTTAGGAAATCAATTTTTGTCACAAATACGATCAGTAAAGGTTGTGGTTCAAATAATACGAGTTTTTGATGACAAAAATGTAACCCACGTTGAAAACAGGGTTGACCCAATGGATGATATAGAAATTATTAATACTGAGTTGTTGCTTGCTGATATTAAAACAGTTGAAAAGAGTTTAGAAAAAAATGAAAAACTAATTAAAGCAAACAAACCAGAAGGAAAATTAGCAAAAACAATATTAAACAGCCTGCTTGAACATCTTAATACTGGTCTACCTGCAAGGTCTTTTGAAAGAAACAGTAAAGAGGATGTTCCGGTAAAAAACCTGTTCCTTTTAACCGACAAACCAATGATTTATGTAGCTAATATTAGCGAAAATCAAGTAGGCGATGAAAAAATTGATGAAATAAAAAAAGTTGCGGAAAAAAATCAATCTTCTTTTATAATAATTAATGGAAAATTAGAATCAGAAATGGCTGGCTTAGATGAAGAAGAAAAAAAACTGCTTTTAAACGAATACGGTCTAGAAGAGCCGGGCCTAAACAGCCTTATTAAAGAGGCCTATACAAACCTTGGGCTTCAAACTTTCTTTACTTGTGGAGAGGAAGAGGTAAGGGCTTGGACAATTACAAAGGGTGCGGCGGCGGTAGAAGCTGCAGAAGAAATCCACACGGATTTTGCAAAAAAATTTATTAAAGCTGAAATTTATAGCTTTGAAGACGCCATAAAACATGAAAATAACATAAAAGATTTAAAAACATTGGGGTTGGTTAAAATTGTTGGTAAAGACTATATTATGCAAGAAGGAGATATTGCTTACTTTATTAAAGGACAATAATGCAAAAAAAAGTTAAAATTGGTGTTATTGGGGCAGGGCATCTTGGAAAACATCATATCAAACACCTGTCTAATCATTCGTTAGTAGAGCTTGTTGGGTTTTTTGATATAGACAAGGAAAATGCCACCTCTGTATCACAAACATTTAATATTAAAAATTTTGACAATGAAGATGATTTAATTGATTTAGTAGAAGCGATCAGCATAATTACACCAACAGAAACACACTATGATATTGCTGTTAAGTGCTTAAAAAAGAAAAAAGATGTTTTTATTGAAAAACCTATAACAAACACATCTGAACAAGCAAAAGCAATTATTAAAATGGCTGCAAGCAGTAAAAACATTGTTCAAGTGGGGCACATTGAAAGATTTAACCCAACAATTAATCAGTTAAAAAGCGTGACAGGGTCTCCTCATTGTATTGAAATTGAAAGGCTTGCTCCTTTTCAAGCGCGCGGAACAGAGGTTCCTGTTGTTTTGGACTTAATGATCCATGATATTGACCTTGTTTTATCAATGGTGAATGAAAAAATCCAAAGCATTGAGGCAAGCGGCTCAAAAATGATGAGCAAAACTGTTGATATTGCACATGCACAAATAAAATTTATCAATGGTGTTGTTGCAAACCTAAAATCTAGTAGAATTGCCCAAAACTACGTAAGAAAAATTAGAACCTATGAAGAAAACCTATATACTATTACCGATTTAATGATTCCTCAAATTGAAGTTTATAATTTAAAGGCAGCGTTAAGCGCCTCACATGAATCAACAAGTAAAAAAATTGATACATCTGATGGGATTAAAACAATATTTTATGATAAAATTATTCCCGAAAAAAAAGATGCTCTTTTAGAAGAAATCAATAATTTTATTTATTCAATACAAACAAGAAAAAACCCTATTGTGGATGGACCTCAGGGGTTAAATGCGCTAGAAATTGCATTAGAAATTGAAAACAAAATTCTTCAAAATGTCAAATAAAAAAATAGTTATTATTGCTGGAGAAGATTCTGGAGACCTGCACGGATCCCACCTAATAAAAGAGATGAAAAAAATTGATCCTGATTTTACTTTTTATGGAGTTGGTGGCGACAAAATGATTGGGGCGGGGCTTAATCATATAGAACACATAAAAAACCTAAATGTTATCGGTATAGTTGAGGTTTTAAAACATTATCCTAGAATAAAAAAAATTTTTAATAAAACGGTTTCTCTTATTAAAGAAATAAGCCCTCAACAGGTAATCTTGATTGATTATCCAGGCTTTAACATGAGGCTGGCAAAAAAAGTTAAAAAGCTGGGCGTTTCTGTTACATATTTTATTCTTCCGCAGGTGTGGGCCTGGAACAGCAAGAGAGCTGAACAGTTAAAAAAATTGTGCGATAAGCTGGTTAGCATTATCCCTTTTGAGAAACAATGGTTTAAAAAAAGAAATATTGATGTTCATTTTGTGGGCCATCCTTTAATATCAATTTTAGATAAAACCTTTGAAAAAAACTTTCTCCACCAGAAATATAATATTGATCAAAACAAAAAAATTGTGGCACTAATGCCTGGAAGTAGAAAATCAGAGATTAAAAAACACTGGGGGGTGTTTTTAGACACAATTAAACAATTAAAAAAAGACAACAAACATGAAATACAGCCTGTTTTAATACAGGCTCCCAATATTGCTATTGAAAACGTTCCAGACAACATAATAAGAATTAAAGACAATCATTATGAGGCACTATCTTCTGCAGACGTAGCAATGGTTTGTTCTGGAACAGCAACCCTAGAAACTGCTCTCTTAAGGTGTCCTATGGTTGTTTGTTATAAGCTTTCATCTATAACATGGTTTTTAGCAAAAAGGATGGCGTCTGTAAAACACCTTTCTCTCGTAAATCTTATTGTAGGCAAGGAGGTGGTTGCGGAGCTATTACAAAACAACATGAAACCAAAAAATATAGCTAAAGAAATCTATTACCTATTGTCTCAAGAAGGAAAAGCAGCGTGGAAACAAAACCATGCTCTTCTTGTTAGCTCAATTGATACCACAAGAAAAAACCCATACCAAAATGCAGCAAAATACATTCTACAATAAGTTAGTTTTTAAAATAAAGGTTGTGTTTCTTTGGGCAACCATTAAGCTGTTGTATGGTTTAAACAGGTTTACGGTTGAAGGCATGGAAAACATAACAAGCCTATCTAAAAAAAACCGTTCTTTTGTGATGGTGTCTTGGCATGGAAAAATTTTAAGCGTGTTTCATTACTTTTCTAATAAAAATTATATTGGTTTAGCTAGCTTAAACAAAGATGCGGAACTAATTGCACAAGTTGGAGAAATGGTGGGGTATTCTTTTGTAAGAGGTTCAAGCTCTAGGGGAGGAGCTGATGCATATAGCGACATGATAAGGCTTTTACAAATGCCAGGGACAAAAATTATTATTACGCCGGATGGACCCCAAGGACCGGAACACATACCAAAACCAGGAGCTATAAGGCTATCACAAAAAACCGGAGTTCCAATAGTGCCTGTCATTGGACATGCAAAAAAAAGTTGGGTTTTTAAAAACTGGCACAATTTTTATCTTAGCAAACCATTTAGCCCTATTAAGTTGGTCGTGGGAGAACCAATATATTTTAAACCAGAGGACGATTTAAGCCTTTGTGTTGAACAGCTAAAAGAAAAAATAGAAGCTGTAGATAAGCGCGCATCTAATCATGGCTAGTCTTTTTTATAAAATAAAGGTCTTTGTGTTTTCTGTTTTTCTATTTTTGTTTCCAATACATGTTGTTTTGATAAGGGTGAAAAATTTTTTTTATGATTACAGCCTAATAAAACCAAAAAAAACTAAACCAATTGTAATAAGCGTTGGAAATGTTGCGCTTGGAGGCACAGGAAAAACCCCACTTACCATTGCTATAGCAAAATTTTTAAAAAAAGAAGGATATCAGGTTGGTGTTTCTACAAGAGGACATGGTAGAAAAAATGATGGATCAAGCTTCTTAATAAAAGACAAAAACTGGTTTGTGAAAGACTTTTATAGACATTGGAAATCTGCTGGGGATGAGGCTGTTCTTTTAAAAAACAACCTAGGGGGTATTCCTGTTTATGTTTCAAAAGACAAAACTAAAGCAGTAAACAGCTTATATAAAAAAGAGGGGTGTGATGTTGTTATTTTAGATGATGGTTTCCAACACAGAAAACTGTATCGAGACATAGACATCGTAATATTTGATGTTGATGAAAAAATGAATAAAATGTTTCCTTATGGATTATTGAGAGAGCCAATAATTGGACTAAAAAGGGCTGATATAATTATTAGCACTAACGTTAAAGACAAAGAAGCGGATGGGCTTACTCTTAAGTGGAATTATAATAACTATTTATTGGTTGCAGATATCCCTGAAAACAAAACTGAGGGTTTTGAGTTTTTAGGAAAATACAGCAACATTTTATCTCTATGTGCAATTGGTTCTCCTGGAAATTTTCAAAAAACGTTAGAAAATTTAAAAATAAACTATAAGCAATTTTTAACATACCCAGACCACTACCCTTTTCAAGAAAATGATATTAAAAAGATTAATTCATTCATTGACAAAAACAAAATTGATCTTGTTCTTTGTACAGAAAAAGACCTAATCAAACTAAAAGAATACAAAAAAGCCTTGCGTGCTCCGTTGGCAGCAATAACAATTAATTATTCTTTAAATCCAAACATAAAAAGGGGCGTTTTAGATAAAATAGGAGAGATTGTCTAGCTTGTTGACATTGGTTGTGTTATAAGGTAGATTTTTAAACATTTAACAGGTTAGGAGGAACTTAAATGGTAGAATTATTTTTAGACGGCGGTCCTTTCATGTACCCAATCTTGTTACTATTGCTTGGTGGGCTAGCTTTGGTTGTGGAGCGCTTTCGCTCGTTGGCACAGTCTCAAGCTGATTCAGAGGGCTTTATGGAGGCTGTTTCAAAAGCAGTAAAAGCTGGTGGAGCAAAAAAAGCTTTAGCGGTTTGTGATGGACATGATGGGCCGGTTTCAAATATATGTAAGGCTGGATTAGAAAAGTCTGGCAAAGGAGCCGATCAAGTGGAAAAGGCGATTGAAAACGCAGGGTCTCTTGAAATGGCTTTTCTTGAAAAAAACATGGGTTGGCTAACTGCAATTGTTGCTATTGCTCCAATGATGGGCTTCACAGGAACTGTGTGGGGTATGATTGGTGCTTTTGAAGCGATTGAAGCAGCAAACGACATTTCTCCAGCTGTGGTTGCGGGTGGTATTTCACAAGCTCTACTAACCACTGCTTTTGGACTTGTTGTTGCAATGATAATCCAAGTTTGTCAAAACTATTTTTCTTCTCAAATTGATGCGATGGTATTAGACATGGAAGAAAAATCAATTGAACTAACTGATCTGCTTACAAGCAAATAAAAATGGCTCTTAGAGAAAGAAAAGCCAGGGTTGGTGCTATTCCTGAAGGGGGAATGGCAGATATTGCATTTTTGCTGTTGGTGTTTTTTTTGGTTACCACAACAATTGATATGGACAAGGGTCTCGGAATTATTTTGCCAGCAGAGGGCCAGGAGCTAGAAATCAATAAAAAGAATATTTTAAACTGTTTAATTAGTTCCTCAGGAAATGTTCTTTTGGGCGGTGAGCCGGTTGAACTCAAAGACATTCATCGAAAAGTAAAAGATGAAATAAGAAAAAATGACAAGCTAATTGTTTCTGTAAAGGCGCATGAAAAAGCACAGTACGATGTTTATGTTGAAGTGTTGGACCAGTTAAAAATGGCAAACGCAACCCGCATATCAATAGCGGAGACAGAATGAAGTTTAAAAGAAAATCAAACATAGAATCAAAAATTTCTACATCGTCTATGCCAGACATTATTTTTATGCTTCTTATCTTTTTTATGGTTACAACGGTTTTAAGAGAATATTCGGGACTACCAATATCTCTACCAAAAGCGGAGCGCATTGAAAAACTGGAATCTAAAAGACACACTGCACACATTTGGGTTTCAAAAGATGGGTTAATCTCTATTGAAGACAAGCTTTTCAACGAAGATGATGTCCGCCACATTATGTACGAAAAGAGAGCCTCAGACCCACAGCTTACTGTTTCATTGAAGGCGGATTTAGCCGCAAGAATGGAAACTATTTCTAACATACATAATGAGCTAAGAAAAGCTGATGCGCTAAAACTAAACTACTCAACAAAAGTTAAGGCTCCTACTCAATGAAGAATATAAAAAATCCATTTTCTTTGATTGTTGATCTTCTTTTAAACCGAGCAAAACTAAGCGAAGGAACGTTAAAAGAACAATATTCAACTGTAACGCGCATTGGAGCTTTGCTTGCTTGTATATTAGGGTTGTTTACGTTTTATGGATTACAGCGTTTTGAGCCAGAAATTGATATTGAAAGCGAGGGACAAATTATAATTGAAAATATTGAGATTCCTGAAACTCAACAATTTGAAACTCCTCCTCCGCCTGCAAGGCCTTCTATTCCAATTGAATCAGAAGATGAAGATTTAGCAGACGACTTAACAATTGAAGAAACTGATTTAGATAATTTTGATGCGTGGGACGCCCCGCCCCCACCTCCTTCTGGGCCACAGTTTAAGTTTATTCCTTATGATGATCCGCCTAGACCTGTTACGCCAATTAAGCCGGTTTATCCTGACATTGCACAAGAAGCTGGAATTGAGGGGCAGGTTTTAGTTCAGTGTTTTATTGACGAAAAAGGAAAAGTTAAAGAAACAATCGTGGTTAAAGGCATACCAAACACCGGGCTAAACGAGTCAGCTGTAGAAGCTTTAAGAAAAACAAGGTTTAGACCTGCTAAACAACGTGAAAGACCTGTGGGGGTTTGGATTACAATTCCAATTAACTTTAGATTACAAAATTAAAAATACTGATAGCTGTCTGTAAGCGCCTTTTCTTCATCAGAGGCATACTCAAAATACCATCTTTTTAGCCTTGGGTGCATCTTTTTTCTCGCAATAAAAGGGAAAAAAGTAAACAAGGCCATATAAGTTAAATACCCTGAAGGAAGCGATATGCCATCATCAAGACACGGATCGAGCTCCCAAAATTCTTTTTTTGCGTTCACGTGGTGGTCTGAATGTCTTGTAAGGTTATAGGTTAAATATGTTGTCATTCTGTTGTTTGAATTCCATGAGTGGTGGTGCAAAATTGGCTTTCCCTTAACCCTTACAAGGCCATAGTGCTCAATAAAGTTTGTCATTTGAAAAATATAGTTTGCTCCCATGCCTGTTAAGAAATAAAGCACAACAGAGAATGGTCCAAAAAAAGCATATATAAAACAAAAGATTAAGGCTGTTCTCATATATCCAACAAGAAGCCTGTTGTGTAAAGAAAAAATATTTTGTCTTCTTCTTTCTAGTTGCCTTGACTCAATTCCCCACGCGTGCGTGTGTTCACGAAAAAATGCTTTAATTGCAAACAAAATTGGGTTTTCATTTGCTTTTGCTGTTACAGGGTCTTCTTCTGTTATTCCAACATTTTTGTGGTGACCGTATACATGTTCAATTGCAAAGGCAGGGTTCCATGCTGCAGCTAAAGCCCAATTTCCTACCTCACAGTCAAGTTTTTTACTGGTTCTATGAACAAGCTCGTGTCCAACATTAATAAATGCTGTTGCCATGGCAAGACCAAGAATTGGAATATAAACAATTAGCTCTGAAGACCATGTTGGGTTGTTTTTTAAAAAAAGAAAAAGGACATAAAAAAACAATGGGACATTTATAAAAAGAGCGAGATCTAAAATCCATGGGTGCTTGTATTTTGGCTTAGATGTGTCATCTCCAAAAAAAAGTTCTCCAAAAATAATAAAAAACTGTAGCCCTAAAAGAACAAAAAGGCCCTTGGTTCCACCAACATATACCCCGTAGCCTATTGAGGCAATAAAAAGTGGGCTTAGAAAAAATTTAAAATAATGAAAAAACATTCTATTTTTGTCTCCAAAATAATTTACAGCTGAGATTTAATAAATTCTCTATTTAATCTCGCAATGTTTTCTTGTGAAATTTCTTTAGGACACTCAGCAGAGCAGGCGCCCGTGTTGGTGCACGCACCAAAGCCTTCTTCGTCCATTGTCGCCACCATGCTCTGCACTCTTTCTTTTTGTTCCGGTTCCCCTTGTGGTAAAAGAGTAAACTGGGAAACCTTTGCTGCGGTAAAAAGCATTGCTGAAGAGTTTTTGCAGGCAGCAACACAGGCCCCACACCCAATGCATGCAGCAGAAAGAAAAGCTTCATCTGCGTTTGATTTTTCAATAACGGTAGAGTTGGCCTCTTCCGCTTTTCCGGTGTCAACCGAAACAAAGCCTCCACTGCTAATGATTCTGTCAAAAGCGGTTCTGTCAACAGAAAGGTCTTTAACTACTTTAAAAGAATTTGCTCTGAATGGCTCTAAAAGAATTTCATCTTCGTCGTTAAAAGACCTCATGTGTAGTTGACAAACTGTGGTTGCTTTTTGTGGGCCGTGGGGTTGGCCATTAATCATAAAACCACATGAACCACAAATGCCCTCTCTACAATCATGGTCAAAAGCAACTGGCTCAAGTTTTTCCTTAATAAGTCTGTTGTTAAGAATGTCTAACATTTCTAAAAAAGAAATATTTGGGTCTATGTTTTGAAGCTTATAAGCTTTAAACCTTCCCTTGTCTTTTTTGTCTTTTTGTCTCCAAATTTTTAGGTTGATATTCATTATTTATAGCTTCTGGTTTTTAGTTTTACGTGTTTATATTTCAAGTCTTCTTTAAAAAGATTTGGTTTGCCGTCTGCATTATACTTCCAGGCCGCAACATACATAAACTCAATATCGTTTCTTTTTGCTTCGTTTTCTTTGGTTTGAAATTCTTCTCTAAAGTGTGCCCCACAGGATTCGTTTCTGTCTAGCGCATCAAACGCCATCAGTTCTGCAAGCTCTATAAAGTCTTTCAACCTTAGTGCTTTTTCTAGCTCTTGATTATAATCATTTTTTGAACCAGGAATAAACACATTATTCCAAAATTTTTCTTTTATCTTTGGAATTATATCAAGAGCCTCTTTTAAGCCTCGGCTATTTCTAGACATTCCCACCTTGTCCCACACAACTTTTCCTAACTCTCTATGAATTTCATCAACAACCATGTCACCTTTTATGTTCATAATTTTGTTGATATCTTTTTCTGTTTTGTTTACGGCGTTTTTAAAAACCTCGCTGTTTGCTGTGTCTTGGTTTCCTGGTTTTTCTTTTGATAAATAGTCAGTAATTGTGTGGGGGACAATAAAGTATCCGTCTGCAAGACCCTGCATTAAAGCGCTTGCTCCCAACCTGTTTGCGCCATGATCAGAAAAATTGCTCTCTCCAATTGAAAAAAGCCCTGGAATTGTGGTCATTAGATTGTAGTCAACCCAAAGACCTCCCATTGTATAGTGAACAGCGGGATAAATCTTCATTGGAGTTTTATATGGGTTTTCATCTGCTATGTTTTGATACATATCAAAAAGATTTCCATACTTTTCTCTTACATAGCCTTCTCCCTTGTTTTGGATTACGTGCTTAAAGTCTAAATATACAGCAAATCCGGTTGGACCAACCCCCTGTCCATTGTCACAGACCTCTTTTGCTCGCCTACTAGCCACATCTCTTGGAACAAGGTTCCCAAACGCTGGGTAAATCCTTTCTAAATAATAATCTCTTTCTTGTTCAGGGATTTCGTTTGGTTTTCTCTTGTCGTTTTTTTGCTTTGGAACCCAAACTCTTCCATCGTTTCTTAAGCTTTCACTCATTAGTGTTAGTTTTGATTGAAAGTTGTTTTTAACAGGAATACATGTCGGGTGTATTTGTGTAAAGCTTGGGTTTGCAAAAAGCGCGCCCTTTCTATGGGCCCTCCAGTTAGCGGTAACATTGCTAGCCATGGCGTTTGTTGAAAGATAATAAACGTTTCCATACCCGCCTGTTGCCAAAATAACCGCATCTGCTTGGTGTGCTTTTATCTCTCCGTTTAAAAGGTTTCGAGTTACTACCCCCTTCGCTTTTCCGTCTACAAGAACAACGTCTAACATGTCGTGTCTTGGAAAAAACCGCACCTTTTCTGTTTTTAGTTGTCTGCTAAGAGCAGAATAGGCACCCAAAAGAAGTTGTTGCCCTGTTTGCCCTCTTGCATAAAAGGTTCTTGACACTTGAACTCCGCCAAAAGACCTGTTGTCCAAAAGCCCGCCATACTCTCTGGCAAAAGGAACCCCTTGCGCAACACATTGATCAATAATGTTTACACTTGTTTCGGCCAACCTGTAAACATTTTCTTCTCTTGATCGAAAGTCCCCTCCTTTGATTGTGTCATAAAAAAGACGCATTGTGCTGTCGCCATCGTGTTTATAGTTTTTTGCTGCGTTTATTCCCCCTTGTGCAGCAATACTGTGTGCTCTTCTTGGAGATTCGTGGTATGAAAAAGCATCAACATTAAAGCCTTTTTCAGCAAGCGTAGCAGCTGCCGAAGCTCCTGCCAGGCCAGTGCCAATTATAATGATTTTGTATTTGTTTGCTTCTTCTTTAGAAAGTTTTTCTAAAAAATCTTTGTGTCTTGTCCACGCAGTGTGGAGGTCTCCTGTTGGAGTTTTCGAATTTAAATTAAGGTCATTCATGGAGACACCACTTGTTTAATAAAGCCAAACCATAGTGGGATTGATATAAACCCAAGAGGAATCCAAAGCCAAAAAAGAGAGGAAACGCCAACATAAATCTTTTCGTATTTTGTTCCTTTAATCCCGAGGGTTTGTCCCGCAGAAAGAAAGCCGTGTTTTAGGTGGTAACCCAAAAGAGCAATAGCAACAATATAAAAAACAGAAAAAAACGGATTACCAAAACCAACTTCATTTCCCAAAACAACCTGATAATATGATTCGGGGTGTTCAAAATTAAATTTATACCAAAAAGTTGCCCAGTGAGTTATTAAAAAAATAAAAACAAAGCTTCCTGTGATTGAAGCTGTGCGGGCGGCCTGAGAGGTGTTTGTTTTGCTGTATGATCCGCTTTTTTGTTTTGCCTTTCTGTTGCTCCACCACAAAGAAATTCCGGTATACGCATGGCTAAAAACAAAAAGTAGCAGAAAAAATTCTGCAACTCTTACAAGGGGCTTAAAATAGTTTAGTTTTTCAACATAAGAGTTAAAAGCTTGTTCGCTAACAAACAAAAAAAGGTTTCCAAAAAGATGAAACACCATAAAAAAAGAAAGAAGAAGGCCTGTTATAGCCATTAAAACCTTCTTTCCAATTGAAGATGTTAATATTCGAAATATGGACATAAATTTGTTGGTGTTAATACTTATTTTATAACCTATTTTTATAAAGAGAAAGACAAAAACATGGGAGCGTTTGGTACAGTAGCAGGAGGACATAAAGACACTGTTGATGCAGCAGAAAATATCTTAAAAGACGGGGGAAACTCTTTTGATGCAGCAATTGCTGGAGTTTTTGTTTCTTTTGTTTCTGAATATTTATATACAAGCCCTGCTGGTGGCGGGGCTCTTCTTGCCTGCAAAAAAAACCAAGCACCTGTCTTGTTTGATTTTTTTGTTGAAAGCCCAAAAACAAAAGGAAGAGAAGTGGGAGATTTCCAAAAAATTGTTGCTGATTTTGGAAACACAAAACAAAGCTTTCATATTGGAATGGGCTCTGTTGGGGTCCCCGGTGTTTTGCCTGGACTAATTCATGTGCACAAAAAGCTTGGGAGCCTGCCTTTCTCTGTGCTGGTTGAACAGGCTGTTTTTCTTGCAAAAAAGGGGGTTAAGGTTTCTAAAAACCAAGAGTATTTAACGCAGGTGTTGGCTCCCGTAATATCTGGTTCAGAAAAAATAAAAAATCTTTTTTTAAAAGAAGGCTCTCTTTTAAAATATGGTGATTCGTTTTACAACCCTGAAATGGGCAGCTTTTTAGAAAATTTTTTACACGAAGACCCTGAAAGCTTTTATATAAACGATGTTTGTTCTTTGTTTTTTGAAGCGTTTTCTGATGGGGGAATTATTGGTCTTAGAGATCTTGTGGGTTACTCGGTTAAAGAAAGGGCCCCGCTTGTTCAAGAACACAAGGGGTATAAAATTTTTACAAATCCCCCTCCCTCAACGGGCGGAACAATGATTCTTAACGCGCTAAGCTCTCTTTCAAAAGAGGGGGCTGTGGGGCCAAAAGAAATTGAAAAGGCCTTAATGTTGGCACAGCCTTTTGGGGAGGCCAGGTCTAGCTCTGTTGGGTCTACAACGCACCTAAGCATTATAGATAAAAACAAAAATGTTGCATCAATTACAACAACAAATGGCGTGGGCGCAGGAAGGTTAATTGGAAACACGGGAGTGATGCCAAACAACATGTTGGGAGAAGAACATTTAAACCCTCATGGTTTTCATGCTTGGCCTAAAAAACAAAGAATCCCGAGCAATATTGCACCAACCCTTGTTTTTAAAAACAAGGAGCCTGTTTTGGCCCTTGGTTCCGCAGGAAGCAGCAGAATTGTTTCTGCAATTATATGTACGCTTGCAAACCTTATTAACAACGGATCCTCAATTGAAGAAGCTGTTAGCTCCCCTCGTTTACATATTGAAAACGGGGTGCTACACCACGAGCCGCTTAAGGGGTGGGGCGCTGTCTCTGGTTTTAAAAACAAGGAGGTTGTTAGCTGGAAAGAAAAAAATATGTATTTTGGTGGAGTTAATGTTGTGGGGGTTGAGTCTTCTTTTGGAGACGATCGAAGAAGCGGCTACAGTCTTTAGCTTTGAAGCCAAGAAAAAAGTTTTTTAGATTCTTTGCTTTCTTTTAACAGTTCGGGGTGCCACTGAACCCCAATAAAATTGTTTTTGTTTTCAATTTCTATGGCCTCAACAACTTTGTCGTCGGAGCGCGCTGTAACCTTTACGCTTTCTCCAAGCTTTTTAATACACTGATGATGTGTGCTTGCAACCCGAATTGTGTCTGACTGAAGAACATCAAACAGTAGGCTTTCTTTAAAAATTTGGGCAGTGTGCAGGCTGTGTTTTCCGTTAAACTTTCCATGGTCTATTGCATCAGGAACAAGGGTTGGGATGTCCTCTGTTAGCGTGCCTCCCAAAACAATGTTTACATGTTGCATTCCTAGGCATATTGCTAAAATTTTTTTGTTTTGTTTTATTGTTTCTAAAAAAACAAGCCTATCAAAAGACTCTCTTTCTTTTGACATTTGATCTTGGTCAATCAGGCTTGGGTTTTCAGCACCATAAACGCTTGCTGGAACATCCGGGCCCCCAACCATTAAAAAGGCGTCTATTTGGTTAACAATGTTTGGGATTTCTTCTTTGTTTGGTGGGTGGTTTAGTGTTACCGGACACCCGCCAGACTCCCACACAGACAAATAATACTCTTCTTTGGTTGCGTTCCAAAAAGAGCCTTTTCTTTCTATGTGATAGGGGGTAATCCCTATCAAAGGTTTTTTCATCAGCCCTGTTTCCCCTTTTTATTAAAACTTATATTCGTTCAGTTTTGGAATTTGTTTTTTTAGGTCTTCAAATGTGCCTGTATACTTTTTCTTATTATATTGCACATCCCAAGACCCTGAAGGTTCGCCCTCCGTAAAAAACCCTTTTACTATTGGGTTTTTTCTCGGCGCAACATAGTTCCATTCTCCGCTTTTTTTGTTGTTAAGATACTGTCCTGTGCCATAAAAGCGCGATGCAAAATCAATGTCTGGGCCTTCTGTCCAGCTTCCTTCTTTTATATTGTTTTTATATGTTCCTTCGGCTGTTCTTCTTCCATTTTTTTTATAGTGTGACCACATGCCTTCTTTTTTTCCAAAAATATATGCTCCGCTTTGTTTTCGTTCCAAAGACCCGTCTTCTTTCTCATTATAATACTCTTCCCAGTCGCCGGTTCTTACTCCGTTATCATACGTCCCTTTGCCTCTGTTGTTTGCATAAATTGATAGGTTGTGGAAAGCTCCATTCAAAACTCCGCCTACATAGTTTTCTTGCCAGCCCTTGTCTTCGCCTTTTTCAAACCATGTCCATTTTCCTTCTTTTTTTCCGTCTACATATTCGCCCTCACTAACAAGAACTTCATTGGCGTCCCAACTTTTCCATGTACCAACTCTTTTCCAGTTTTCATAGTCGCCAGCTCTTGTTACTGCGCGGGTGTTTAGGTCCCACTCTCTCCATCGACCCGAGCCTTCTTCAAAGGTGATTTCTCCTGATTTTCTTATTCGGTTTTCGCTGTCTCTTCCCCACTGGGTCCAAATACCAACCGGGTTTCCGTTTTCATAGTTAATATATTCTAGCCTTTTGCTTTTTTCTCTCGCCCCAGGAAAAACGTATGTAATCTGTTCGCCGTCTGGTGTCCCCTTAATATAGTTTGCAGTGCGCTGTGTCCCCTGCGCAAGATCAATCTCAATCCATTCGCCGTCTTTTAGTCCTTTTTTGTAAGAACCGAGCGGCTCGCCATACCTGTCAAGGACTGTTCCAGAATAAAGACTGTTAGAGTCTTTCTTGTAGGCAAGCCCTTCTTTTATGGTGATTTCTTCTTGATAAATTTCTCCTGCACAAGAAAAAAGCACCAATGCAAACAAAAACAAAAATATTTTTTTCATATTCTCTCCTCGATATGTAGAAATTTGTAAATTCTATTAATCGAATAATGTAAAAATTATGGCTGTTAAGAAAAAGATTTACTTTTTCTCTGAACAAAAAACTGACGGAAGAAAATCAATGTCAGATCTGTTGGGGAGCAAGGGGGCAAACATTGCAGAAATGTGTCGTCTTGGGCTGCCTGTGCCTCCTGGTTTTACCGTTTCAACAGAGGTTTGTGGGGAATTTTTAAGAAAAAAATCTCTTGGAACAAGCCTAAAAAAAGACATTCAAAAAAACATTCAATCTCTTGAAAAAATAACAAACAAGTCTTTTGGGGGAGAAAACCCTTTGCTTCTTTCTGTGCGATCTGGCGCAAAATTTTCAATGCCTGGAATGATGGAAACCGTGCTAAACGTTGGTCTAACATCAAAAACTGTCAAAGCCCTTGTTCGGTCTTCAAGCAGTGAGCGCTTTGTTTATGATTCATATAGACGATTAATTATGATGTATGCTGATGTGGTAATGGAAAAAGGCTTGGGTCTTGGGGGCTCTCCCGGGATAAGAGAAAAGATGGAGCACATGCTTGAAACAATGAAAAAAAAGAATAAATATTCGAGCGATTCTGAAGTTTCGGCAAAAGAATGGAAGGGGCTTATTAAAAAATATTTATCTTTAATAGAACAAAATTTTGGGGTTCCTTTCCCAGACGACCACAACAAGCAGTTAAGCGGCGCAATTGAGGCTGTTTTTTTAAGCTGGAACGGGAAAAGAGCAAAAGAGTATCGGGCTTTTGAAAAAATTTCTAATAAGGCTGGGACAGCAGTAAATGTACAGTCTATGGTTTTTGGAAACCTTGGAAAGGGCTGTGGAACTGGGGTAGCATTTACAAGAAACCCGTCAAACGGAGAAAACAGTTTTTTTGGGGAGTGGCTCCCAAACGCACAAGGGGAAGATGTTGTGGCTGGAATTAGAACTCCTCAAAAAATATCCGGCCCTCAAAAAGGGTCCCTTCAAAAAGAAATGCCAAAAGCCTACAAAGATCTAGAAAAAACAAGAAAAAAGCTTGAGAAACATTTTAAAGAGATGCAAGATATTGAATTTACAATCGAGAACGATAAGCTTTGGATGCTACAAACCCGAACAGGAAAACGCAGTGGGGCGGCAGCCATTAAAATAGCAACAGACATGGTAGCTGAAAGGCTTATAAAAAAAGACGAAGCAATTAGACGAATTGAGCCAAGCCAGGTATACGAAAGCATTTTAAAAAATATTGTAGAAGAAGACCTAAAAAAAGCTGTTTTGCTTGGAAGGGGCTTGCCAGCTGGACCGGGGGCGGCAACAGGACAGGTTGTTTTTTGTGCAGAAAAAGCGGAAGAACTTGGGAAAAAAGGCAAGGATGTTATTTTAGTAAGAAGAGAAACTTCTCCGGAAGATATTCACGGAATGCGCTACGCTTCGGGCATTCTGACAGAAAGGGGCGGCCTCACAAGCCATGCAGCACTTGTTGCAAGGGGTTGGGGAAAAAGCTGCGTAGTTGGTTTTTATGGCCTTAAAATTGCAGAAAACAACAAGTCTGCTTTTTTTGGAAAAAAAAGAATAAAAGAGGGAGAGTGGGTAACTCTTAATGGCGCAGACGGGTCTATCTTTGAAAAAAAACTAGAGCTTTTTCAGCAACCCATTAAAGACTTTGAGCCGCTGCGTCTTTTGTTGAGCTGGGCAGACAGATATAGAAAGCTTCATGTTAGAACAAACGCGGACACCCCCGAAGATTGTGTTCAGGCCTTGCAGTTTGGGGCGCAGGGGGTTGGGCTTTGTAGAACAGAGCATATGTTTTTTAATGAAAAACGAATTCTTCAGTTTAGAAAAATGATTTTGGCTGGCAAAAGAGAGGCTCGCCTAAAACACTTAAGGGGCCTGTTGCCATATCAAAGAAAAGACTTTTATAAAATCTTAAACACAATGGACGGCCTTCCTGTTACCGTTCGCCTTTTAGACCCTCCTTTTCATGAGTTTTTGGATATCGGAGAAAAAGAGGTGGCCTCTCTTGCAAAAACCTTAAAAGAAACTAAAAAAGAAATAATAAGAAGAATCGATCAACTACAAGAAGTAAACCCAATGTTAGGGCGTCGAGGGTGTCGGCTTGGGATTTCCTATCCAGAAATTACGGAGATGCAGGTAGAAGCCATTCTGGGCGCTGCCTTAGAGCTTAAAAAAGAAAAAAAGAACCCAAGGGTGGAAATTATGGTTCCTCTCGTTGGAAGCCTGGAAGAGTTTTTACACCAAAAAAACATAATTATTAATACATATGAAAAGCTTTCTAAAAAACACAAACAAAAGCTCTCATACAAGATTGGAACCATGATTGAAATTCCTAAGGCCTGTTTTAGCGCAGGCATAATTGCCAAAAACGCTGACTTTTTTAGCTTTGGAACAAACGACTTAACACAAACAACTTTTGGTTTTAGCCGAGACGACGTTGGGAGTTTTTTCCCGGGATATCTTGAAAAAGGCATTTTGACCTTTGATCCGTTTGAAAGCATTGATGAGAAAGGCGTTGGGGCCCTTATGGATATCGCTATAAAAAGTGGAAAGAAAAACAATCCGACTCTTTCTTTGGGCGTTTGTGGAGAACATGGCGGAGACCCAAAAAGTATTAATTTTTGTAACGAGATTGGTTTACATTATGTAAGCTGCTCCCCTTTTAGGGTTCCTGTTGCAAGGCTAGCAGCTGCGCAGGCGGTATTATGAAAAAAAATTTTGATATTATAGTTTATGGGGCAACCGGGTTTACGGGGGCCCTGTGTGTAAAGTATCTAAAAGAAAACTATTCTGATTTGGTTTGGGGGATTGCGGGAAGAAACCAAAAAAAACTTGAAGACTTATCAAAAAACCTTGGTATTAATTGTAAAATCTTTATTGCTGACGGCAACGATCTTTCGGCGCTAAACGAAATAACAAAACAAACAAAAGTTGTTTTAACAACTGCTGGCCCTTTCCACAGATATGGGTCAAAGCTTGTTGCTTCGTGTGTAAAAAACTCAACACACTACGTTGATATTACGGGTGAGAATTTTTGGGTAAAAAAGATGATCGAAAAACACCACGAAGAAGCAAAGAAAAAAGGGGTTAGAATCGTTCCTTCTTGCGGGTATGATTCTGTTCCTTCAGATCTTGGTTGTTTTTTTGCTGCAAAAGCTTTCGGAAAAAAAATCAAAAACATTCACTCTTTCCACACCTGGAAGGGAGAGGCTAGCGGAGGAACAATTGAAACTATGTTTTCAGCAAAAAGCTCTGGTGCAGACAGGTCTTCCTTTGGAAAGTTTGCCTTAAACCCAAAGGGTTCTATTTCAAACAAACAAAAAGAACAAACAAGCGACAAAGTTTCTGTCCACTATAACAAGGTTATTGATGCTTGGGTTGGGCCCTTTATTATGGCAATGGCAAACACTCGCGTTGTCAGGCGCGGTGCGGCTCTTTTAGAAGAGCTTGGAGAGGGTTATGGTAAAGACTTTGTATATAAAGAACATGCATACTATTCATCAAAATCTGCTGCTAGAAAAACCACTTTTTTCCTTGGCGTGTTGGGGGTTATTATTTTAACGCCGCTTAGCAAGCTTGTTAGACCTTTTTTAAAAAAGCCTGGCCAAGGACCAAGCCAAGCGGTTATGGATGGGGGATTTTTTAAGTGCAAATTTGTTGTAAACGGAGAGGACGGGAGCCAGAAAATCTATAAAATGCATGCAAGCGGAGACCCGGGATACAAGGTAACATCAAAACTTGTTTGTGAGAGCGCCATTTCTCTTTTGGGGGACCACAGTCTTTTGCCTGGCGGCGAAAGCTGGGGAGGGGTTTTAACCTCTTCTTCGGGGATAGGGTCTGTTCTAATAAAAAGGTTGAAAAATGTTGGGGTTGTTTTTGAGTAGGTCTCTTTTTTGTTTGTTTTTATTTTTTTTTATTGGAACAGCTTCGCTAGAAGCACAAACAAACAGCTCTTCAAAGGACTACAACTCTCTTGTGGATCTTTTTTATGAGTGGAGAGAGTTTGAAAACCCTCCCCTTTTAAACGGAGCACCAAACTACACAAAAAACAGCTTTAACAAAAGACACGCAGAGTTTAAAAAGCTTAAGGCTCGCCTAAAAAAAATTGATGTTTCGGGGTGGGAGAAGGCTCAAAAAATAGACTTTGAGATTGTTTTAGCAGAAATGAATGGTTATGATTTTAACTATAAGGTTTTAAGGCCTTGGCAAAGAGACCCTGCTTTTTACCAAACCATATGGACATATCAAAGCGATGTTCCTGCTCACGAAGGACCAACAAACCACGCCGTGCTGGAGCTTTGGACATACAGCTTTCCTCTTACAAAACAAGAAAAAGAGAGGCTAACAAAAGAGTTGTTGGTAATTCCGCCCCTTTTAAAACAGGCAAGAAAGAATTTAACTGGAAACGCAAAAGACCTGTGGGTTGCGGGAATTAAAAACCTTGAAAAACAAGAAAAGGTTTTGGCTGGTCTGCAGAAAAAAATAAACAACAAGACGCCTGCTTTGGTTGGAGCTCTTGAAAAAGCAAAACAAGAAACATCTTTTTTTGTTGCGTGGCTAAAAAAAGAGGCACCAAAGAAAACCGGCCCCTCTGGCGTTGGAAAAGAAAATTATACGTGGTACCAACAAAACGTTCATCTGCTTCCTTTTACCTGGGAAGAGGAGGTTGCACTTCTTGAAAAAGAGTTGGCGCGAGCGTGGGCCTCTCTTGTTTTAGAAGAACAAAAAAACCGTTCTCTTCCACCTATGGTTGCGGCGAGCTCTTCAGAAGAGTTTGATAAAATGGCAGAGGAGGGCGTTAAAAGACTAATGTCTTTTTTGGAAGAAAAAGAAATTATGCCTATCAAAAAAAACATGGAGCCCGCACTAAGGGAACACATGGGAAGTTTTGTTAAGGAAGAGAATAGAAACTTTTTTCTAATTGGTATGCACTATGACCCCGTTCCCCTCTATTCACACTTTTATCACTGGTTTGATTTGGCAGAAATAAGGGACAACCCCCACAAGAGCCCAATAAGAAGAGGGCCTCTTTTATACAATATTTTTGATTCAAAAAGCGAGGGAATAGCAACTGGTGTTGAAGAAATTTTTATGCACGCCGGGCTATATGAAGACAGCCCAAGATCAAAAGAAATTGTTTGGATTATGCTTGCGCAAAGAGCGGCAAGGGGGCTTGGCTCTCTTTATGCACACGCAAACATGATGACGATGGAGGAGGCTGGAAAGGTTCATGTAAGGTGGACGCCGAGGGGGTGGATGGAAACAGAGCCACATCTTTTAAGGTTTGAACAACACCTTTATTTAAGGCAGCCCGGGTATGGAACATGCTACATAACCGGTAAAAACATTGTTGAAAAGCTTTTGGCAGAATATGCTGAACAAAAAGAAGCTGCTGGCGAGCCCTTTATTATGAAAGACTTTTTTAAAGAGTTTAACAGCGCAGGAAATATTCCTGTAGAGCTGGTTAGATGGGAAATGATAAATAAAGAAAAAAAAGGAGAAAATGATGCACGTATTAATTATTAATTTTAGCCTTGATGGGCTTCCTCACGAAGACTACCTAAAGATTGCCGACGAACTTGCTCCAGCTTTTGCTGAAGTTTCTGGTTTAAAATCAAAAACATGGTTAGCTGACCAAGAAAACAATGTTTATGGCGGTGTTTACCTTTTTGAAAGCAAGCAAGCGCTTGACGACTATTGTGGTGGGGAGCTTTTTGCTGGCGTTGGAAGCAACCCAAGCTTTACGAATATAAGTGTGAAGGCCTTTGGAACCCTTGGGGGACCAACAGCTGTTTGTACAAAATAGCGTGGCTTCCACTGAAATAGATCTACACGGGTGGACACACGACGAAGTAAAAAACAAGCTTCCAAACTTGCTAATATTGTGTCACAATAAGGGCGGCTCTCCCATAGAAATCATAACTGGGAACAGTGAAAAAATGAAGTCCATTGTTCGGGCCCTTTGTAAAAAACATGGGTTTGATGTGGATGAAAAATGGAACACAAACCCTGGAACGGTTGTTATAAGAGAGCGGGGCGTTTTTAATGTTTAATTTTTCTAAAAAAAACAAAAAAGGGCTGGCTCTTTACCCCACCGCTCTTCAGCGAGCGGCCCTACTACAAAAAGCGTCCTCCGGAGACCCTGTGGTGATGTTAAACCTCTTGCGGTTTAAAAACAAAGAAGCTTATGGCGAATATGCCGATAAGGTGAGCGGGGTTTCTTCTGGTTTTGGAATAGAGTTTTTGTTTTTTGGCGAGGTTATAACAACTGTTATAGGAGACGCTGTTTCTTATCATGCTGTTGCTCTTGTAAAGTATCCCTCTATTAAAGCTTTTATTAAGTTTGCCTCTTCTGGGGAAATGAAAAGCTTTAAAGAAAAAAGAGAAAAAGGGCTAGAAGGGCAATACCTCGTTGCCATAAAAGAGGTTGAGCTTTAATACTTCTAACATCGTTCTGTAAAATTTCCTATATTTTTGATTATGCATGAAGAAAAACAAAACCTCGATAGCATTTTTAGAAAGCAAACAAAAAACAGAGTCTCTGTTGCCAACACAACCCACAGGGAAAGAAAAAAGAAGCTAAAAGTTCTCTTAAAGACGTTTATAGAGATGGAAAACGAAGCTCTTTCAGCCCTATACAAAGACATGAAGAAAAGCACGGCAGAGGCAACTATTACAGAAATCGTTGGGGTAAAAACAGAGGCGTCTTTTGCAATAAAAAATCTAAGAAAGTGGATGAAAACAAAGCGTGTTGGTGCCACCCTTGCTGTTAGCTTTACAAAAAACTGGATTAAGCCCCAACCAAAAGGAACTGTGTTAATTATTTCGCCGTGGAATTATCCTATTATGTTGGTTTTAAACCCCCTGATTGCTGCTGTTGCTGCTGGGAACACTGCGATTATTAAGCCTTCTGAGTTTACGCCAGCCTCTGGCAGGTTTATTAAAAGGCTCGTTGAAAAAGTTTTTCCTGAAAACGAGGTTGCTGTGGTTTTGGGAGACCATGAGCCTGCAATTGAACTTCTTAAAAAACCGTTTAACCACATTTTTTTTACTGGCAGCCCAAAAATTGGAAAGGCTGTTATGGGAGCCGCGGCTAAACACCTTGCCGGGGTCACGCTTGAGCTCGGCGGAAAGTCTCCTGTTGTTGTTGATGAAACGGCAAACATGTCTGATGCGGCATGGAAGCTCGCCTTTTACAAGTTCACAAATGCTGGACAAACATGCACTGCTCCCGACTATATTTTGTGCCACAAAAGCAAACAGGACCAACTAGTTGCTGGCCTACAAGAAAACTTTGGTCGTTTTTTTGAAAAAGAAGGGATAAAAACAAGGGAAGACTATTGTCAAATTATAAACCATGTACACTTTGATCGCGTTAAAAGCTATTTAGATTCTGCTGTTGCGGGTGGGGCAAAAATTGTTTTTGGGGGAAACACAGACAGGGACAGCAGGTTTATAGAGCCAACTGTTTTGTGTAACGTTTCTTTGGAGAGCGAAGTAATGAAAGAGGAAATTTTTGGGCCCCTGTTGCCGATTGTTCCATATGAAAAGCTTGACGATGCTATTGGCTTTATAAATGAAAGACATCGCCCCCTTGCGCTATACCTGTTTAGCTCTAGCAGAAAAAACCAAAACAAACTTTCAAGCGAAACTTTCAGCGGAAGCTTTCTTGTAAATGATTGTGTTATAAACCATGCAAATCCTCATATTCCTTTTGGTGGAATTAACAATAGCGGGGTTGGGAGTTATCACGGAAAATTTGGCTTTGATGAGTTTTCACACCACAAGGCTGTTTTAAAAAGCACTTCTTTGTCTCCATTTAAGCTTATGATTCCTCCATACACTCCTTTTGTAGAAAGGCTTGTTAGGTTGATAAAAAAAGTTGTTTAGCAAGCTCATTTCTAAACTCAATAACCGTGTTGGCGTAGTGGTCGGACCTGTTATAGGTTCTAATTGCGTGCCAAGCTTTTGACCTAAAAGAAAAGTTATAGTCGTTTGGGGGATAGCCGTTTTCTACCAAATAGTGGGCCACGCTTCCAAGGACGTCTTCCCATCCGTATGGTTCTTTTTTTCCGTTTTGATTATAGTCAATTGAAAGCTTGTTAAAGCTCGACGGAATAAACTGTCCAAAGCCAAAGGCTCCCGCATAAGAGCCCTCAACGCTAAAGGGGTCTATTCCTTCTTCTTTACAATAAACAAGGAGCTCAAACATCTCTTTTGTTGCCCACGTCCTTCTTTGTGGAATTTTAGAGGCCTGCGTATAAAGAGAAACAAAAACTGAGTGTTCTGCAAACCTTGTTCCATAGTTGGTTTCAATGCCAATAATTGCAACAATGATCAGTGGGTCTATTTGAAAATCTTTCATAATCTTTTTAAGGGTGTTTTTGTGTTCCCCATAAAAGTCTAAGCCCTTTTTTATTCTTTTTTCTTGTAAAAAAATATTTTTGTATTCTTTATACGTTTTATTTTTTTCTGGTTTTCTTTTAAAGCGCTCAAGAACCTCTTCAGACTCCTGAAGCAGGGGGTCTTCAAAAAGCATTCTAAGTTCATTGACCGTATAAAAGCTTTCTATGTCTGTTTGTTTAATAAGCCTATTAAAGGCTTTATAGTTTTCCCCTCCTTGTGCAAGAAGAGGAAAAAAGAAACAAAAAATTATTATCATTGTTTTTATCGTTTGTTTCATCGTATTAAATTTAGCCATGACAAGGTTGTTCTTTCGTGTTAAATAATAAGTTTTTTCTTTTGGGCATTGCTTTGCTTGCTGTTAGCTCTTCTGCTTGGGTAATTAAGATGTTTCCAGGCACCAATGTCATTACGTTTGCTTTTTGGAGAATGTTTTTGGCAAGCATTTTTGTTTTTCTTCTTTCTTACAAAACAATTCCTCTTTTTGTTCCCAATAAAAAAATGGAGCTTGCTGGATGGTTTCTTGGTGTTCATTTTGTTCTTTTTTTTAAAGCAGTAGAGTTAACCTCCGTTGCGGAAGCCACCCTCCTTGGAACAACTGCCCCCATCTTTACCTGTCTTTACGCTCTTTTGTACAAAAAAAAGAGGGTTTCTGGCTTTGTTTTATTTGGTCTGTTTTTGGCTTTTTTAGGGGCGGGCGTCTTAATAAACCAAAGCTCTCAAAGTGAGAGCAGTTTGCTTGGAAACATATGCGCTATTTTTTGTTCTTTGGCAATGGCGTTTGTTTTAATTGTTGGAAAAGAGGTGCGAAAAAACTTTTCTCTTTTTGATTATACTCGGTGGTTGTTTTTTTATGCCTCTTTTGCTATTCTTTTTATTTCTTTTATAGCTGAGGTTTCTGTTTTTTCTTTTTCCTCGGAAGAGTTTCGCTGGTTTGTCTTTTTAGCTCTTGTTCCGACCGTTGTGGGGCACAATATATTTTATTATTTAATTAAAAGTCTTTCCACCACTACGGTGGCGGCGGTTCCTCTCGGAGAACCGGTTGTGTCTTCTGTTGGGGCCTTCTTTTTATTTCAAGAGCCCATTACCTCTGCTGTGGTTTTGGGGGGGGAGCATTACCCTTCTCGGTGTTTTTCTTGTTATTCGCTTTGGAAATTAAAGGTATTTTTTTGGGAGCATTTTCCTAAGGGCTCTGTTTATGTTTTCAGTTGTTGTTGACACACCCTCCCCTTCTTTTGCTAAAATTGGAGCACCAAACTGTATTTTCACCTGTGTTCTTTGTAGTTTTTGTAGGTTTTTAGCAATTGTTTCTGTTCCAGAAAGGGCCACGGGAATAATTGGTATTTTGTTTTTTACAGCAAAATAAGAAGCTCCGTTTTTAAGGGGTTTTAAACCCTTTCCAACGCTAGTTCCCTCTGGAAAAATACAAATAGGTTCTTTTTTTTTAATTTGTTTTTGTACGGCTTTTATTGTTGAGGGCTTAAGGGTCTTTCGGTTTACCAATAACACCCCATAAAGCCATGGAATCCACAGCTCTTTCCACCCGAGATCGTCTAGATCTTCTGCCATAAGATATGTTGTTAGTTTGTTGTGTTTTGAGTGCAAAACAAAGGGGTCTAAAAGGCTAAAGTGGTTTGGCGCCAGTATATATGGCCCTGTTTTTGGGATATTTTCTTTTCCTTTTGTGGTTGTTTTTATTATAAAAAAACAAACAAAGACAGATGTCCAACCTAAAACGCTTCTAATTATTTTGTTTCTTGGGCCCGAAAACTTCACTTTAGCTAAAAAGGAAGATCGTCTTCTTGGGCTTGGCTTGTGTCTTCTTCTGAAACAGAAGTATCTTGGTTTATTGGTTCACTTCCTGAGCTGTCTCCGCCAGGGGCGCCGAGAATTTGAACCCCGCCAAAGCGGTTTGCAACAACCTCTGTTGTATATCTTGTGTTGCCCTCTTTGTCTTCCCAGCTTCTTGTTTGCAAGGTCCCTTCAACGCAAACAAGCGTGCCCTTTGTTACGTAGGGTTGGATATATTTTTCAGCGGTTGGTCCAAATGCAACACAGTTGTGCCAGTGAGTTTTTTCTTGTTGGTTTCCCTCTTTGTCTCTCCAGCTTTCATTTGTGGCTATGCTAAAAGACGCTATAGCGTTTCCGTCCTGGCTGTGTCTTATTTCAGGGTCTTGGCCAAGCCTACCTATTAACAAAACCTTATTTAATGTTCCTTTTGCCATATTAGCTCAAATTTAACTCATTATGTATAATGTCAACACGTCTTTTAAATCTTTCGTCTTTTTTTAGAAGCTCTTCCACTTTTTTCTCAGCATGCATAATTGTTGTATGGTCTCTTCCCCCGAGGTGAAGCCCAATTGAGTTAAGCGGCATATCTAATATCTTTCTGGAAAGATACGCAACAACCTGTCTTGCCTCTGCTATGTTTTTTCTTCTAGACTTTCCAACAATTTCTTCTTCTGTAACAGAAAAAACTGTACAGACCCTGTTTATAATATCCTGCACTGTTGTCTGTCCATATGCTTGGTCTCCAAGCCTTTCTCTAATTACAGACTCTACAAGGTCTTGGGTAATCCCCTTTTCAGAAAAGGTTGCGTGGGCTAAAAGCTTTGTAACACAACTTTCAAGGTCTCTGATATTTGTTTTAACATATGAGGCAATTGTTTCTAAAAACCTTGGTTCAATTTTTACTTTGTTTTCTTTTGCCTTTGCGGCAAGAATGGCAACTCGGGTTTCAAAGTTTGGGGGCTGAATGTCTGCATGCAAACCAGATTTAAATCTAGACAAAAGCCTGTCTTGCAAGCCCACCATTTCTCCCGGGTATCTGTCTGCCGTCATAACAACCTGTTTTCCCGAATTTAAAAGATCGTTAAATGTGTGAAAAAACTGTTCTTGTGTTTGTTCTTTTCCCTGAAAAAACTGAATATCATCAACAAGAAGAACGTCTGCTTTTCTATAAACCTTTGAAAAGTCCAGAGACTTGTTTTCTTGTATGCTTGCTATAAAGTCGTTGGTAAATTTTTCAGAAGATGCCAAAACAACGTTCGTTGGTTTTTTCCCGTCTATAAGAGCGTTTGCAATTGCGTGCAAAAGATGAGTTTTTCCAAGCCCAACTCCGCCATATATAATTAGAGGGTTAAAGGCTCCGTCTCCAGGGTTTTGTGAAACTTGGGTGGCCGCCTTTTTAGCAAACTCGTTGTGTGGTCCCTCAATAAAGGCACTAAAAACGTTGTTTGGATTTATGTTGTGCCTTTTTCCGGCATTGCTTTGTTTTGTTGGCTCCTTTTTATTTAATTCTTCTGATAAAACGCTTTGTGTTGATGGTGAAGCTATTGATATTTTGAGCTCTACTCCTGGGGCATGCTCCTTAATTGCTTCAAAAAGAAAATCATAGTAGTTATTATTGATCCATTCGTGGGCAAAGCGGTTTGGGGCTTCAAGAATAAACACCCCGTTTGTAAGGCCAATAGGAACAAGGGTTTCTATCCAGGCCTTGTATGCGTGCTCGGGCAAGGAGGCTTTTAGTTCCCCGTTCGCTTTTTTCCATATTTTTTTATAGTCCATAGTTATCCACAAGTTATCAACATATGTTCTGCATTACACTATATTAGTGTAATATTGTTTTTTTCTTTCAGCAAGGCTTTGTTTTCAATTTTTCGTGTTTTATTGTTTCACAAAGTGGATTATATATCCTATATTTCGGCGAGGAAGAACTATGAAAAGAACATATCAGCCAAGCAACAGAAAGAGAAAAAACAAGCACGGTTTTATGAAGAGAAATGCGTCTGTAGCAGGTAAAAGAGTTTTGTCTTCAAGAAGAAAAAAGGGCCGTAAAAAGCTTACTGTTTCTTAATTTTATTATAAAATGAGTCGTAACACCCTTATTGGTTTTGTTTTAATTGGTCTTGTTTTGCTTTTTTGGCCAACATATTTAGACATTGTTTTCCCAGAAGAAAAAACCACACCACCCCAAGAAGAGGTTTTACCAGCCAAAACCAGCTCACCCTTACAAAAAAAGCCTTTAAAAAAGGTTTCATCTGAAAACATCAACAGAGAAGCCGCTGTTAGTAGTGAGTTCGAAGAGGCTTTTTTTGAAATAGAAACCTCTCTTTATTCTGCTGTTGTTAGCAATAAAAATGGGGGCTCTATTTCCTCTTTTGTTGTAAGAGACCACCTAAAAGATGGTGAAGACAAAATTCAGCTTATAGACACAATAAACCAAAACAATCTTTTGGTTTCTTTTATTAATGACTCTGGGGAAGAAGTTTTTTTAGAAGATTTTTGGAGCTTTGATAGCTCTTTACCAAAAAAGGTTTCACTTGTTCAGGACGACGACTTTCAAAAGGTTTCTTTTTATATAGAGGTTGGCGGAGCCTTAGCCAAAAAAAGCCTTACATTTAAAAACAACAGCTACTCTATTGATGTCGACGTTGATATAGAAGATCTCGAGACAATTATTCTTGATAACAAGTTTAAACTGCAATGGGCGGGAGGTGTTCGGCTAACAGAAAACAGCAAACAAGAATCCTTGTTTTTGGAGGGGCTTGTTAGTCAAAGCGGAAGCATTCAATCTTATAGAGTTGGGTCTGCAAGCCTTTTTGGTGGTGGGGCCTCTGAAATATCTCTTGGCTCTAAACAATATTCTGGAAACACTGATTTTGTTGGATATAGAACAAAATATTTTGGCGTTTTCTTTGTACCACAAAGAACTGATGAGGTTGAAATAACAAAGGGGGGCTCTTCTGAAAGACCAGAGGTTGGCATATCTACAAAACAGGAGATAAACCTTAGAAAAACAACTCTCTTTTTTGGGCCGCTTGAATATGAACAGGTTTCTTCTCTCGGGGTTGGACTAGAAGACAAAATTTTAGGCTGGCAATGGCTTTCTTCTGTTTCTTGGCTGGTTTATGCAACAATGGTTTTCTTGTATGGGATAGTTCCTAACTATGGTGTTGTTGTTATTTTGTTTGCTGTCCTTATTAAGGCAGCAACCTACCCTCTTATGGCAAAACAGTTAAGGTCTTCAAAAAAGATGCAAGAAATTCAGCCGGAGCTAAACAAAATAAAAACAAAGTACAAACACGACCCGGCACTGCAACAACAAAAAATGGCTGCCCTTTTTCAGGAGAGCGGAGTAAATCCTCTTGCCGGATGTCTTCCAATGCTTATCCAATTTCCTGTTCTTATAGCTGTTTTTATGGTTTTTAGAAATACAATTGAATTTAGGGGCGAATCTTTTTTCCTCTGGATTAGTGACCTTGCTTCTCCCGACACTCTTTTTATGGTTGGTTCTATTCCTATAAATGTTCTTCCTTTTTTAATGTCTATATCAATGTATTATACCATGCAAAGCGCTTCAGCTGGACAGGTTTCAGGGGACCCGGCACAAGAAGCAACACAAAAAATGATGAAATATATGTTTCCTGGTATGATGTTTTTTCTTTTTTATGGGTTTCCGTCTGGTTTAAACCTTTATTATTTTTGTTTTAATGTAATACAGCTTGTTCAACAAAAAATTATAAACAACGAGAAGTAGACGTGGACACGGTTGTTGCCTGCTCAACCCCGTTTGGCTCCAGCGCCCTTTCTGTTGTTAGGGTTTCTGGGCCAAAAACAAAAAGCTTTGTTCTTTCTCTTCAAAAAAACACAAAAAAAATAAAACACAGTTCCCCACTTCTTTCTTCTTTTTTAGATGAGGACGGTGTTGTTTTTGATGAAGGAATTATTACTGTTTTTTTTGGGCCAAACTCCTACACAGGAGAAGATCTTGCCGAAATATCTTGTCACGGAAACCCAATTATAGTGGACCAAATTATTTCTTTGGCCTGTTCTTTTGGTTGTCGAATAGCAGAGCCTGGGGAATTTACAAAAAGAGCCTATCTTTCTGGCAAGCTTGATATTTCTCAAGCAGAAGCTGTTTCTTCTTTAATTTCTTCGAGATCGCTTGAGGGGGCAAAGCTCACATATAAAAACCTTGGCGGAGAACTTTCTGCCAACATTTCTTCTGCAAAAGAAACCCTTATTTCTGTTGTTGGAGAGATAGAGTTTAATTTAGATATATCAGAAGAGGGGCTTCAGCCTGATCTTTTTACAAAAAGCTCTCAAAAAATACTGCTATTAAAAAACAAAATGGAAGAGGCCCTGTCTGGGTTCAAAAAAACAAACATTTTAAACCTCGGAGCAAGTGTTGTTATTGCTGGTCCAACAAACGCGGGAAAATCCACTCTTTTTAACCTTTTTTTAGAACAAGAAAGAGCAATTATAAGTAAGGTGCCGGGAACAACTAGAGATGTTCTTCAGGACACAATAAACCTTAAGGGAATGCCCATTGTTTTAAAAGACACCGCCGGCATTAGAAAAACAAAAGATAAAATAGAAAGAGAGGGAATAAATAAAACTCAAAAAGAGCTTTTATCTGCTGATTTGGTTCTTTTTTTAGGAAAAAAAGAAAAAAGAAAAAAGAAAGACAACAAATATATATACATATTTAACAAATCAGATATAAAAAAGCCAGCCTCTGGGGAATATGATATTCAAATTTCTGCATTACATGGAAAAAACATTAAAGCCCTTAAAAACCTTATAACAAAAAAGCTTTCGGGAGGAAGTTCTGTTTCTTCTTTTATTTTAACATCAAAAAGGCAGGTAGAAAACATCGGAAGAGCAAAAGAACACATGGAGTTGGCCTTAAAGGGGCTTTCTACAGAAACCTCTTTAGAACTCGTTGTAGAAGATTTAAATTCTTCCATTTTTTATCTCGACAAAATAACAAAAAAAACCACAAAAGAAGATATTTTAAGTTCTATTTTTTCTTCTTTTTGTGTAGGAAAATAGTTTCACGTGAAACGCATAAAAAATAAATATGATTTAGTTGTTGTTGGCGGTGGACACGCTGGAATAGAGGCTTCTCTAATTGCTCAAAAAATGGGAATTAATGTAGTTCTTGTTTCTATGGACACAAAATCTGTTGGAAGAATGTCTTGTAATCCAGCAATTGGAGGTCTTGCAAAAGGACAAATGGTAAAAGAGCTTGATGTTCTTGGTGGACATATGGCCATGTTTGCTGATATGTGTACCCTTCAAAGCAAAACCCTAAATCTATCAAAAGGAAGGTCTGTTTGGTCTCCCAGGTCTCAAATTGACAAAATTAAATATGAAAAAACTGTTCAAAAATATATAAAAAGAGTCGGTTTGCCTGTTTTAAAGGGAGAGGCTGTGTCTATAACCGAAAAAGGGGGAAAAATAAAGTCTGTTGTTTTATCCTCTGGAGAAGAAATTTTTTGTGTTTCTGCTATTTTAACATGTGGCACATTTTTAAATGGACTAATTCACATTGGAGAGAAAAAAATTAAAGCAGGAAGAATGGGGGAAGAAAATTCTATTGGAATAACAGAGTCTTTACAATCTCTTGGTTTTTTGTCTGGTAGACTAAAAACGGGAACCCCTCCTAGAATAAAAAGATCCTCAGTTGATTGGTCTTCGGGGGAACCGGGGTTTGGGGATAAAAAACCAAAACCTCTTTCTTATCACACAAAAAAATTTATACCAAAAGATGAGCCCTGTTTTGCTTTTAGAACAAATAAAAAAACACATGATTTAATATTAAAAAATATTAATAAGTCTCCTATGTATTCTGGAGATATTGATTCTTCTGGCCCAAGATATTGTCCATCAATAGAAGATAAAGTATATAAGTTTTCACATAATCCAAGCCACATATTACAACTTGAGCCTGAGTGGACAAATTCTGAACAAATATATGTTAATGGTTTTTCTACAAGCCTGCCTGAAGATATACAGTTAAAGTGTTTAAAATCTGTTAAGGGTTTAGAAAATGTTGAATTTTTAAGACCGGGATATGCTATAGAATATGATTTCTTTTTTCCTTCTCAATTAAAAAATACCCTTGAAACAAAAAAAATAGAGGGTTTATTTTTTGCTGGACAAATTAATGGGACCTCAGGATATGAAGAGGCATCTTCTCAAGGGTTGATGGCCGGAATAAATGCTTCTTTAAAAATAAAAAAAGAAAAAGAATTAAGGTTAAAAAGAAATGATGCTTATATAGGGGTGTTAATTGATGATTTAGTTATAAAAGACACAAATGAACCATATAGAATGTTTACATCAAGAGCAGAATACCGCCTTCAATTAAGAGCATCTAATGCTGATCAAAGATTATTAAAATATTCAAAGAAATTTAATCTTTTAGACGAGAAAATGATAAAAGATCTAACAAAAAAAGTAAAAAAGACAAAAGAGGTTGAAGGCATTTTGAATAAAACAAATATTAAGCCTGAAGATATTAATCCTTTTTTAAAAAAGTCTGGTGAAAAAGAAATAAATCAACCAACAAAAGCCTCAAATCTTTTAAAAAGACCAAAAGTTTTATTAAAAAACCTTCCAAAAATAAAAAAAATTCAAATGAATAATATAAATAAAAATTTTATAGAAGAAATTCTGTTTGAAGCAGAAACAAAAATAAAATATAGTGGTTATATAAATAGACAAAAGGAAGAAATAGAAAAAACAAAAGTATATGAAGATATGATTATTCCTGCTGATTTTGATTATAATGAAATAAAAAGCATTTCTAATGAAAGTAGAGAAAAGCTTATACAAATATTACCAGAAACAATTGGTCAAGCACAGCGTATTAATGGTATTAGACCAACAGATATATCAATTTTATTAGTATATTTAAAGCGTTGGTTTCACGTGAAACGAAATGTTAATTTAAAAAAGAAATGAATACTAAAATAAAACGTTATTTATTAATATTTTTTTGTGGATTTTTGTTTTCACAACAGAATATTTTATTAGACAAAGTATCAGCTGTTGTCGACGACAAAATTGTATTATTAAGTGATGTTGTTTTAGCTGCAAATGCTTTAGCAGCACAAGAAAATATTAATCCTTCAATTAGTCCTAAAAAATATAATGATCTTTTATTAAAAGCATCAGAAAGTATGATTGAACAGTTAGTTATTATAAAAATGGCAGAAGTTGATTCTGTAACTGTTTTAGAAAAAGATGTTGAAAAAGCTCTTGAAAGACAAATAGATAATATAATATCACAATCAGGAAGTAAAGAGGCAGCTGAACAAGTTTTGGGTAAAAAAATATCAGATTTTAAAAGATCTTATAGAGATGATATGGAAGGGAAATTAATTGCTGAAAAATATACAAATCAATTAACAATGAATATTCAAATTACTCGTCCAGAAGTTGAATCTTTTTTTAATGTTTATAAAGATAGTATTCCTTCTTTTCCTACAGAACATAAAGTAAGACATATTCTTTTTGAAATAAAACCATCTGATGAATCTATAAAAGAAACAAAGAACATTGCTTTATCTATTATAAAAGAAATTAATAATGGAATGACTTTTGAAAATGCTGCAAAAAAATATTCTGAAGATACTGGTTCTAAAGAAAATGGGGGTTATTTAGGTGTTGTTTCTAGAGGAACTTTTGTAAAAGAATTTGAAAAAGCAGCTTTTACATTAGAATTAAATAAAATTAGCGAACCAGTACAAACATCATTTGGCTTTCATATTATTGAAGTTTTAGAAAGATCTGGTGAAAAGGTAGGAGTAAGACATATTTTAATAAAAACAAAAACTACCGACGAAGATAAAGAAAAAACATATCAAAAATCTTTAGAAATTTATCAAAAAATAAAAACAAAAGATGATTTTATTACAAATGCACTAAATTATTCCAATGATGAATCAACAAAAGAAAATGGAGGTTATCTAGGTTGGATTGATGCTGATTATTATCAAGTAAAAGAATTAGCATCAGTTATTAAAAATATTGAAAACAACATATGTAGTGCGCCAATCTTTACAAATTTTGGATATCATTTACTTTGGATTGATGAAATAAAAGAAGGCGGACCTCCAAATTTAGAAAAGAATTGGACAGAACTAGAGGGAATGGCATTAAATAAGAAAAAATCAGATTGGTATAATAATTGGATCAATGAAATAAAAACAAAAGTTTATATAAAAAGAAATCCACTTACTTATCCACAAATAACTAATTAATTTGTCTAAATAAATTATTCTCTTTTATACACATATTATCAACATTTCTTAAAAAATATTTTCTTTATTTTCTCGACGAGAAAATAACATTTAGATTACTTATAAACATTTCAACATTACTATTATTATTTATTTTTTTATATATATTATAATAATAAATAAACAGAGAACTAAAAAAATAAAAAGCTTTAAAATACCTCTAAAAAGGACTTTCTTTCATTCAGGTAATGGTATATACCATAATTAAATCTTGTTAAAGCCTAAGTATATTTTTATACTTTAGGGTTATTTATGAATATTTCAACTACAAAAACAGAACTTCAGAAGGCTTTTTCTAAATTAATAAAGACATCTCAAACAAAAACGCAAACTCCATTAATAAATTATACTTATATATCTGCAGGAGCTCATGGAGTAATTTTACATTCAACAGATATGGAGGTTGGAATAAAAACAACAATAACTGCATCTGTTAATGCTGAAGGTGAAGGATTATTTCCAACTTCAGAAGTCAGTGATATTATTTCTGTTATAGATGAAGGTAGAGTTGATATAGAGGTTGCTGGACCTCATATTAATATTAAGTCAGAAAAAGGAACTTCTTTTGATATTCCTACTCTTCCGTTTCAAGAATATCCTTCAATCCCAGAAAATAGACATGAAGATATATATAATATAAAAACTCAAGATCTAAAAATGGTATTAGATACTATTACTTATGCAATAAATAAAGATCAATTAAAACCAGCTTTAAGTGGTGCGTTATTATCTTTTTCTGAGGAATCAGTTAGTTTTGTTTCTACTGATGGACATAGGCTTGTTGTCATAAAAATGGTTAATGATTCTAATTTATCTGAAGATTTTATTATCCCAAAAAAATATTTAAATATGTTAGGGACCTTTATTCAGGGACAAAAAGAATCTTCTCTAACATTTAGTAATGGACATATTTTTATTAATAATGATAGTGATGTTTTATATTCTCGTCTAATTGATGAAAAATATCCAAATTATAATGCTGTTATTCCTGAAGACAATAATCAAAATTTGAAAGTTCAAAAAGAAGATTTATTAAATAGTATTAAAGCAACATCAATTGCAACAAATAAAAATACTAATCAAGTTTCATTAAATCTTTCTAAAGGAGAAGTTTCTCTAAAAAGTATTAATCAACCTGAAAGTAAAACAGTATATGCTCCTTTAAAAAGTGCAGAATACAATGGAGAAGACATTTCTATTGGATTTAATTCAATTTATTTAAAAGAAGCCATCTCAAATTATCCATCTAATGAAGTTAATTTTACATTTAAAGATAATCTATCAGCCACCCTTCTTTTACCGGAAATAAATGAGAGAAATATTATCATTTTATTAATGCCTGTGAGGATAAATGAGTAAGAAAAATAATTATGGTGCAGAAAAAATTTCAGTTCTAAAAGGTTTAGAAGCTGTTAGAAAAAGACCAGCAATGTATATTGGAGATGTTGGAAAAAGAGGTTTTCATCATCTTGTTAATGAAGTAGTAGATAATAGTATTGATGAAGCTTTAGCTGGTTTTTGTACAAAAATAATTGTAACAATTAAAAAAGATGGATCTATTTCTATTGAAGATGATGGAAGAGGAATACCTGTAGATATACATAAAGAAGAAGGTATTCCAGCCTTGCAAGTTGTTATGACAGTTTTACACGCAGGTGGAAAATTTGATAAAGACACATATAAAGTTTCAGGAGGATTACATGGAGTAGGAGTTTCTGTAGTTAATGCTTTATCAGAACATTTAATTGCAGAAGTACACAGAGATGGATTTTGTTATAAACAAGAATATTCAATAGGAGTTCCAAAAGGTCCAGTAGAAAAAATTGGAAAAACAGACAAAAGAGGAACAATTATTACATTTACTCCAGATTCAGAAATTTTTAAACACTCAGGCTTTGAAGAAGAAATTATTAAAATAAGGCTTAAAGAATTAGCTTATTTAAACAAAAATCTCACTATCATTTTAGTTAATGAAAATACAGAAGAAGAAGATATTACATTCCATTTTTCAGGAGGTCTTTCAGATTTTGTAAAATATCTAGATGGAGATGAAGACTTAATACACAATGAAGTAATAACGGTCTCCAAAGAAGAGGGAGAGGTTCCTGTAGACGTTGCTTTTAGATATAGCACAAGTTATAATAATAATATTTTTTCTTTTGTTAATAATATTAATACAATAGAAGGGGGAACTCATCTTTCTGGCTTTAGATCTGCTCTAACCCGAGCATTAAATAATTATGCAAATAAAAATGAATTAATAAAAACAAAAAAGAATGAAAAATTTTCTTTATCTGGGGATGATTTTAGAGAAGGATTAACGGCTGTAATATCTGTTAAAGTACAAGAACCTCAATTTGAGGGACAAACAAAAACAAAACTTGGAAATGGTGAAGTTAAGGGAATTGTAGATGGGATTCTTTATGATGGAATACAAGCATTTTTAGAACAAAACCCTTCAACAGGAAAAAGAATTATTGAAAAAGCGGCGGAAGCTGCTCGAGCAAGAATTGCAGCAAAAAAAGCAAGGGAGCTTGTAAGAAAAAAATCATCTATTGGATCTTTGCCTGGAAAACTTGCAGATTGTTCAAACAAAGACCCTCTTCAGTGTGAGCTTTTCCTTGTTGAGGGAGATTCTGCTGGAGGAACAGCAAAACAAGGAAGAGATAGAAGAATCCAGGCAATACTTCCCTTGAGAGGAAAAGTAATTAATTCAGAAAAAGCAAGAGAAGATAAATTATTATCAAACAACGAAATTCAATCAATTATTACGGCAATTGGAGCGGGTTTTGGAGAAGGAGAAGATGATCCAAACAGTTTTAATTTGGAAAAACTAAGATATCATAAAATAGTAATTATGACAGACGCAGATGTTGATGGTAGTCATATTAGAACCCTTCTTCTTACCTTTTTTTGGAGAAAAATGAAAAAACTTGTTCAAGAAGGACATGTATATATGGCGATGCCCCCTCTTTATAAAATAAAACAAGGAAAAAAGGAAAGATATGCCTACACAGATGAAGAAAGGGATTCTTTAATTGAAAGAATGCAGTCTGAAAATTCAACAACTAAAATAGACATTCAAAGATATAAGGGTTTAGGAGAAATGAATGCTGAACAGCTGTGGGAAACTACAATGAATACAGAAACAAGAACTTTAATGCAAGTAACGGTAGACCACATTATGGAAGAAGAAACCAACGTCAGGTTTAGAGAACTTATGGGAAGCGAAGTTGAACACAGAAGAAAATTTATAACCGAAAAAGCAAAGCTTGCAACCAACATTGATATATAAAATGGTAGATATAAACAGAGACAATATTGTAGACAAAGAGCTATTAAAAGAGTTAGAAGAAAGCTATTTAAACTATTCTATGTCAGTTATTATGTCGAGAGCTCTTCCAGATGCAAGAGACGGACTAAAACCTGTACACAGAAGAATTTTATATGGAATGCATGAACTTGGATGTCTTTGGAATAGACCATATAAAAAATCTGCAAGAGTTGTTGGAGATGTTTTAGGTAAATATCACCCACACGGAGACTCCTCTATTTATGATGCAATGGTTAGAATGGCACAAGATTTTTCAATGAGACATGAGCTTGTTCAGGGACAAGGGAATTTTGGTTCTGTTGATGGCGATAGTGCTGCAGCAATGAGATATACAGAGTCAAGAATGTCAAAAATTGGTGGAGAACTTTTAAGAGACCTTGAAAAAGAAACGGTTAACTGGACAACAAACTTTGATGAAACCTTAAAGGAACCAGAGGTTTTACCTGCCGTTTATCCAAACCTTTTGATAAACGGATCAGAAGGAATTGCTGTTGGAATGGCAACAAAAATTCCTCCACACAACTTGTCAGAAACGGTAGATGCTCTCGTCGAGCTTATTAAAAATCCGGGCGCAGAAATTGATGACCTTATGAAACACATAAAGGGACCAGACTTCCCTACAGGAGGAAAGGTTCTGGGCTTACAAGGAATTAAAGATGCATATTCTACGGGAAGAGGTAAGGTAAAAATGCAAGGAACAGCATATACCGAAACACCAGACAAGGGAAGAAGTAAGCTTATTATAACAGAAATTCCATATCAAGTTAATAAAGCAAACCTTGTGGAAAAAATTGCAGACCTATCAAGAGACAAAAAACTTGAGGGAATTGCCGAAATAAGAGACGAATCAGACAAAGATGGAATGAGAATTGTTATAGAGGTTAAAAAAGATGCAGTGCCAGAAGTTGTTCTTAGTCAGCTTTATAAACAAACCCAACTAGAAGACACATTTGGAATAATACTGTTGGCCCTTGTTGATGGAACTCCAAAAATTATGCAACTAAAAGAGTTTCTAAATCAGTTTTTAGATTTTAGACAAGAAGTTGTTATTAAAAGAACAGAGTTTGACCTTTCAAAAGCTGAAGAAAGAGCACACATATTAGAAGGTTTAAAAATTGCCTTAAAAGACATTGATAAGGTTATAGAGACCATTAAAAAAAGCCCTGATCCGTCGTCGGCAAAAGAAGGGCTTGTTAAAAAATTTAAGTTGTCAGAAAAACAAGCACAGGCCATTCTTGACATGAGGCTCCAAAGACTCACAGGTCTTGAGACAGAAAAGGTTATTAACGAGTACAAAGAAATAATAAAGCTTATGGCTGAGCTAAAAGGAATATTAGAAAGCAAATCAAAAAGAATGAACATTATTAAGGAAGAGCTTTTAGATATTAAAGAAAGATTTGGAGAAGAAAGAAGAACTGAGGTTGTTGCAGAATATACCGCAAGAAGCATGGAAGACCTTATTGCAGACGAAGACGTGGTGTTAACTGTCACCCATAACGGCTACATTAAAAGAACAAATATTAATACATATAGAACCCAAAGGCGCGGCGGAAGAGGCGTTCAGGGCGCTGGGTCCAGAGAAGAAGACTTTGTTGAACACCTGTTTACAGCATCAACTCACAGCTATATTTTATTTTTTACAGACAAAGGAAAGTGTCACTGGGTAAAGGTTTATGATATTCCAGAAGGTGGAAGAGCCGCAAAAGGAAGGGCCATTATTAATCTAATTGAATGTGAAACAGACGAAAAAGTAAATGCATTTATTACCGTGAAAGACTTTGCAGACGACCACTATGTTGTTATGGCAACAGAAAAGGGAATTGTTAAAAAAACAAAGCTATCAGCATACTCTCGCCCACGAAAAAAAGGAATATATGCTGTAGAAATTAGAGAGGGCGACAAGCTAATAGAAGCAAGGGTTTCTACTGGAGAAAACGACATTTTAATTGGAACAAGAGATGGAAAGTCTATAAGGTTTTCTGAGCAGCAAATAAGACCAAGCGGAAGAAAAACAATGGGGGTCAAAGGAATAACCCTTAGCTCAAAAGACGACAGGGTTGTTGGAATGCTGTTAATTAAAAGAGAAGGCACAACAGTTCTTGTTGCAACAGAAAAAGGCTTTGGAAAAAGAACAGACATTTCTCAGTACAGGGCCCAAAAAAGAGGCGGCAAAGGCGTCTTAACAATGAAAACCACAGACAAGGTTGGCAAAATGGTCACCATTAAAGAGGTTTTAGACACTGACGAGCTTATGATTATTACAACACAAGGAGTTTTGATTAGGCAGGCCGTTTCAAAAATTAGAGCGATTGGAAGAGCAACGCAGGGTGTTAAGCTTATAAACCTAGACAAGGGGGCGGCCGTAGCATCCATTACTCGAATTATTTCTGACGAAGAAAAGAAGGAAGAAGACCAAGGTGAGTCAGATAGCAGAGAACCTGAAGAGGCTTAGAAAAAAAATTTTTAAAGAAACAGCAAACGATAAAGTAAAGATTGTTGCTGTCACAAAAACCCGATCCACAAAAGAGATAAACGAAGCAATTTCTTGTGGGATTGTTTCTATTGGAGAAAACAGGGTTCAGGAAGCGGAAGAAAAGCTTCAACAAATAAAAACCCCGACAGAAAAAAGGCTTATAGGAAAGCTTCAATCTAATAAGCTAAAAAAAGCCACAGCCCTTTTTGATACTATAGACTCTGTTCACTCCTATTCCCTAGCAGAAAAAATTTCAAAACACTGTCAGACCCTAAAAAAAGAACAAAGAATTTTGTTACAGGTTAACACGAGCAAGGAAGCTTCAAAAAACGGATTTTTAGAAAATGAGAGTAAAGAAATATTAAAGTGTTTTTCTCTTGAGGGGGTGAAGGTTGAAGGGCTTATGACGATTGGTCCGCACACAAAAAATAAAACAGAGATAGAGGGGGCGTTTAGATCTTTAAGACTTCTTTTTTTAAACATAAACAAGGCTCTTCCAAAAGAAAAGCAAATGACAGAGCTTTCAATGGGTATGAGCGACGATTTTTTAATTGCAATAAAAGAGGGCTCAACAATGGTTCGTGTCGGCACAAGCATTTTTGGAGGGAGAAAAACAGATGCTTGACGCTAGAAGGTGGTTTAATCCAAAGCATTACAACAGGCTCTGGAACGTTGGCCCGCCCGGCCTTCTTTTTTCTGTTTCTGTTGTGCACGGGCTGCACTGGGCAGAAGAGCTTTTTAGACTCAAAACCTTTTCTCTTGAAGGAACAATCTTTTGGGTTTTAGTGGGCCTTGTTGTTGTTGATGCGCTCACCCTGTTGTTTTGGGTTTTGTTTAGCCTTCCCCCAAAAGAGAGAGGGAAAAACCTGTCAAAAAGAGGAATATATGGATTTATAAGGCACCCAATATATACAGTAATTATTTATCACATGACAATTTTATATGCCCTTTCTTGGGGGTCTTTTCTGTTGCTCTTTTTTTTACCAATCCACCATATAGTTTGGTCAAAAATTGTTAAAAAAGAAGAAGAATACCTTGTTGGCATTTTTGGACAAGAATATTTAGATTATATGGACGAAGTTCCCAGGTTTATACCCTGGTTTTGAATTAAAAATTTTGTTTTTTAGCACACGAAAGAAGGCTTTCTAAAAAACTCAAAAAAACTAAAGGAAAACTATGAAAAAACTTATATTAATTTTAACACTTATAACAGGAATAACAATGTCTCAAGAAAAATACTACGGTTTTGAATTCATTAAAGAGTCTGGCGGAATTCAAGAATATAAAATGACATCAAACGGGCTCACCGTTTTGTTAAAAGAAGATCACAGCGCGCCGGTTGCAACCTTTATGGTTACCTACGACGTGGGGTCTAGAAACGAAGCGATAGGGTACACGGGCTCTACCCACCTTTTAGAACACCTAATGTTCAAGGGGTCTAGAAAATTTAATACAGAAAAAGGAAACTCTGTTTTTCAACTGTTGCAGTCTTTGGGAGCAAGGATGAATGCAACGACGTGGTTAGACAGGACAAACTATTTTGAAACTGTCCCAAGCGAACACCTTGAAACAGCAATTGAAATTGAAGCAGACAGGATGCGCAACGCCTACATTAAAGAAGAAGACAGACAGTCTGAAATGACGGTGGTAAGAAACGAGTTTGAAAGAGGGCAAAACAGCCCATTTGGGGTTTTAGATGAACACATCTGGGCTATGGCATATATGGCCCACCCCTATCACCACTCAACAATTGGTTGGAAGTCAGACATTGAGGGGGTTTCTATAGAAAGGCTAAAAGAATTTTATGACACATTCTATTGGCCAAACAATGCCACAGCAACCATTGTAGGAGACTTTGAAAAAGAAGAAGCACTTGCCATGGTTAAAAAACATTTTGGCCGCATAATGAAAAGCCGAAATGAAATTCCTCAGGTTTATACAGAAGAACCAGAGCAAGAAGGACAAAGAAGAGTTATTTTGAAAAGAGCGGGACAACAAGGGGTTGTTGGGGTTGCCCACAAAACCCCAGCCGCAACGCACGAGGATGCCCCAGCCTTTATGGTGCTCTCTTCTATTCTTTCATCGGGAAAAAACAGCAGGTTTTATAAAAAAATAACAGACAAAGGCTTGACAACAAGCGTTTTTATTTGGGACTCCCTTTTTAGAGATCCAGGCCTTTTTGCTGTGTATGCAAACCTGACCCCCGGGACAGAACACGAAGACGTGGAAGAAATTATAATGGCGGAGTATGAAGAAATAAAGAAAAATGGAGTATCAGAAGAAGAAGTTAACAAAGCAAAAGCTCAGCTTGTTGCAAACATGAAGTTTCGTCAAGATGGATCATATATGGTTGCAGGAAGCCTTAATGAGGCAATTGCTTCTGGAGACTGGACCCTTTATACAAGATATGAAGAAATGGTTTCGGCCGTAACAGCGGAAGACATTAAAAGCGTTGTTGAAAGGTATTTTCTTGAAGACCTGAGCACAGTAGGGCACTTTGTTCCCAAGTCTACAGGCAACCAGGGGGCTCGAAGAGGCCCATCCAGCGCGATAGAGCTTGAAGAAATGAAACAAAAACATTTTTCAACAAGCGAAGAAAACAATGAGGGGCTTCTTTTGGCACAAATAGAAGACTCAGAACCAACAGAGGGCGTTAGGCTGCTGACCCTAAAAAGAGGCTCAGGGGTTGTTACTTTTTCTGGCAGCTTTTTAGGTGGAGATATTTATGCACCAAATACAAACCCAAGGGTTCCGGACGTCGTTGTTTCTATGCTTGACCAAGGAACAACAAAAAACTCAAAATTTGAAATAAGCAGCCAGCTTGAGGGAGCAGGCGCAAGGCTTAGCTTTTCAAACGGGAAGGCAAGAGTCGGCTTCGGTGGAAAATTTTTATCAGAAGACATGGACCTTGTTGTTGGTCTTTTAGCCGAACAACTTAAGGTTCCTGCCTTTGACAGCGAAGAGCTTAAAAAAACAAAAAGTAGATTAATAACGGGCTACAAAAAAAGCAAAGAAAGCACAAGAGGAAACGCTCTTAATAACATGTTAAAAAGCTTCTATCCGGCGGGGCATCAAAATGCTGCAGACGACCCAGATGATTCAATTCAAAACATAGAAAAAATCACAGCAGAAGACCTTAAAAACTATCACAAAGAAACTTACGGCACAGGAAGCATGGTTTTTGTTGCTGTTGGGGACGTAAACCACGAAGAACTTTCAGCTTTGTTAAAAGAAAACTTTGAAAACTGGAAAACGTCACCCCTTTCTGACAAAAAAGAAGAAAAGAGGGGTTCAAGGGCAGGAGGAAAAACATATATTACAATGGAAGACAAAACCAGCACAGACTTTTTAGTTGGCATTCCTGTGGGAATAAACAGGGATCACCCAGACTACAGACCACTCTATGTTGCTAGCTATATCTTGGGAGGAAACTTTTCAGGAAGGCTAATGCAAACCGTTCGCGTAAAAGAAGGCCTAACATACGGAATCCGTTCCAGTATGTCAGGTTTTTCCAACGACAACGACGGGTACTGGTATGTTGGAGGAACTTTTGCACCGCAACTTCTTTCTAAAGGCGAAAGCTCGACCTTAAGAGAAATTAAAAAATGGGCAAAAGACGGGGTTACACAAAAAGAGCTTGATATTGCAAAAACAACCCTAACAGGCTCTTATAGGGTTGGTTTTGACACAACAGGGGGTCTTGCCAGCGGAATCCTTAGCGCAGTTGTTGACTGGGGCGACCTTTCTTATGTTGACACGCAGCCAGAAAAAATTAACGCTATTACCCTAGAGCAGGTAAACAGCGCAATAAAAACATATATTTCTGTTGAAGATCTTTATCAGGTTGCCGCAGGGAGTATTGACGAAAACGGAGAACCGCTAGAAAAAGAATAGCGCTTATGGTTAAAGCTATTTTAGCGTGTGACGAAGACGGGGGAGTAAGCAAAGACGGGACTATTCCTTGGCCAAAAAACACAAAAGATTTGGCCTGGTTTAAAAAAAACACCATTGACAGCACAGTTGTTATGGGATCAAAAACATGGAAAGACCCCCTTATGCCTTGGCCCCTTCCCCGAAGAAAAAACGTTCTTGCAACCTCACGCAAAAAGGACTTTCCGGGAGCAGACGCATACATTAAGGGAGACCTGTGCGAGGAAATAAAAAAACTATCCAAAAAAGACAATGTTTGGATTATTGGAGGAATAAATATTATTGAACAAACAATAGAAATTGTTGAAGAATTTTATTTGAGCAGAATACCAGGAAAACACAACTGTGATGGGTTTCTTCCCCTAAACAAAATAAAAAATATGTTTGAAAAAACATGGACAGAAAAACACGAAACAGTTGAATTTCAAATTTGGGAAAAAAGGAAAAAAGTTGAAACAATATCTTAGTGCACTAAAACATATTCTTAAAAACGGAAAAGACAGGGAAGACAGAACGGGCGTTGGAACAAGGGGCGTTTTTGGTTATCAGATGCGCTTTAACTTAAAAGACGGATTTCCTGCAGTTACAACAAAAAAACTGGCCTGGCGCAGTGTTGTAAGCGAGCTTATTTGGTTTTTAGAGGGAGAAACCGACGAAAGAAGGCTGGCAGAAATACATTTTGGAAAAAACAGAGAAGAGCTACACGAAAAAAAGACAATTTGGACAGCCAACGCAGACAAACAAGGAAAAGCTTTGGGCTACACCAACACGCCGGAGAAAAAAGAGCTTGGGCCAATATATGGAAAACAGTGGAGGTCTTGGGGGAAAGAGGGTGAAGAGGTCGACCAAATAAAAAAAATTATTAACGATATAAAAAAAGACCCCCACAGCAGAAGACACCTTGTAAGCGCCTGGAATGTGGAAAAAATTGATCAAATGGCCCTCCCACCGTGCCACTCAATGTTTCAGTTTTATGTCCAGGGCGGCGAACTGAGTTGTCAGCTTTATCAAAGAAGCGCAGACATGTTTTTGGGGGTCCCTTTTAACGTTGCATCATACAGTCTCTTAACCCACATGCTTTCTCAAATACTAGGCCTAAAGCCAGCCGAGTTTATTTGGACCGGCGGAGACTGCCACATTTATAAAAACCACTTTATACAAGCAAAAGAACAAATAAAAAGGAAGCCACAGCCTCCACCAACCTTACTAATGCCAAGGGTTACAAAAATAGAGGACATAATAAATTCAACACCAAATGACTATAAACTGCTCAACTATAGCCCCATGGACAGCATAAAGGCGCCGATGGCTGTTTAAAAAATGAAAAACACAAAAAAAATCACACTCTTTATAACTGTTATTGTTTTTTTATCCATTCTTTTTTTGAAAAACTATGTAAAACCAACAGAGCTTGTTTATAGCGGAACGATTGAAACAGCAGGGCTTGGGGCCCCCGTTGATGTTTACTTTGATGAATATGGAGTGCCAAGCGTTTTTGCAGAAACGGACGAAGACATGTTTTTTGTTGCAGGGTATGTTGGGGCAAGGGACCGCCTTTTTCAAATGTCTTTTATGAAGTACGCCTACAAGGGACAGCTTTCCAGCGTTCTAAATGACACCCTTTTTGTTGAAGACAAGTTTTTAAGAACGCTTGGGTTTGAAACAATTGCAGAAAAAAGCTTAAACAAAATGCCACCAGAAGTTGTCAAAAACCTTCAAAAAACCTGCGACGGAATAAATGCATACATTCAAACACTCTCGCCCGAAGACTACCCTCTTGAGTTTAGGTTAATAGGAATAGACGAGCTACCAACCTTTGAACCAAAAGACATTGCTGGGTTGTCCACCATGATGGCTTGGGAACTCCAAGGGGGCTGGGATTCAGAGCTGTTCTTTGGCGCCCTTCAAGAAGAGCTTGGAGAGGAGTATTTGTCTGATATTATGCCAAACTATAAAAAAGAATACCCAACAATAGCAAACACGGAAAATATTCTTGTAAAATCATATAAAGAGTATGCGTTCAAAACCAAAAAACTTCGAAAAACATTATCAACAGACAAAACAGGCTACGGGTCTAATGCTTGGGTGATTTCTGGGGAAAAAACAAGCACAGGAAAACCCCTTTTGGCGAATGACCCACACCTGGCGCTCAACCTCCCTCCTTGGTGGTATGAAATTAGGCTTAAGGGGAAGTCTTATAATTTTGGTGGATATGGTTTGTATGGATTTCCTCTTCCTGTTCTTGGGCACAACGAAAGCATTGCGTGGGGGTTCACAAACGTTATGACAGACGACATGGATTTTTATGTTGAAACGCTCAACGAAGACGCTACAAAATATTTTTTTAATGGAAGGTGGGAAGATCTAACCATTAAAAAAGAAAAAATATTGCTCAAATCTGGAAAAGAAAAAGAAATTGTTATTAAGTCCACGCACAGGGGGCCAATAGTTTCTTCTGTTCATCCCCATGCAAAAAACAAAAAAGCAATTTCTTTTAAGTGGACAGAGTTTGACGCGTTTGACGAAACAACAGCCCTTTTTAAAATAGCCCAAGCAAAAAACTGGACAGAGTTTTCAGAGGCAAGCAAAACTTTTGGTGCGCCGGGACAAAACCTAACTTACGCAGACACAGAGGGAAACATTGGCTGGAGGCCGGGATCAAAAATTCCAATAAGAAGCGGCGCGGAAAGGCTGCTCCCCTTTGATGGAACAACCAGCAAACACGACTGGAAAGGCTATGTTCCTTTTGAGGAGATGCCCTTTTTGTTCAACCCTGAAAAGGGATATATTTCCAACGGAAACAACAAGGCGGTAGACGATTCATACCCATACTATATATCTAGATATTGGGCAGACCCAAGCAGGGCTCAACAAATTGAAAAGAGAATCGACACTATTATAAACAGCAAAAGAAAGGTGGAGGTTGTTGACATGATGGATATTCAAAACGACATCACCTCTCCTTTTGCAAAAGAAATAAACGAAACCATTTTGTTTTTAATAAAAGATGAAGAAACAGAAGAGTTTCAAAAAACTGTAGACCTTTTAATGGGGTATAACGGCATAGAGGCCGCGGGGTCAAGGGCAACAATAGCTTTCCACACGCTATACCTTAGGGCCTTAGAAAACATTTTTTCTGATGAGATAGAAAAAATTGATAACGAAGCAATGAACACGTTCCTTGATTTAAAATCAATAACCTCTTTTGCTATCAGAAAGGCTCTTTCAAAAAATGGATCCGTGTGGACAGACAACATTAACACCCCAAACAAAGAAACCATCCAAGACATATTAATGCTTTCTTTGGAAGAAGCACACAAAAGCATTAAAGGAAAAACTTGGGGAGATGAACACACCGTAACGTTTAAACACAGGCTTGACAACGACCCTCTTGTTAAAAGGCTTGTAGGGTTTAGCGTTGGTCCGTTTCCTATGGCTGGGTCCGGCTGGGCACCAAGGGCGGCAAGCTACCAACAAAGAAAACCTTTTAAGGTTACGTCAGGAGCCTCAATGAGGCGCATAATTGACTTATCAAATTTTGACAACGGCTTTAGCGTTTTACCCACAGGACAATCGGGGCTTTTTGGTTCGGCTCACTACAAAGACCAAACAAGGCTTTACAACGAAGACAAATACAAGCCGTTTCGTTTTTCTGTGGAAGCAATAAAAAAAGAATCAAAAAACAAACTTTCGTTTGTGCCAAAATAAACTCTACCCATTAACAAAAACAACCTTGCCAAGAACCTTTCTTTCGGCAATCGCTTTAATTGAGCTAACAGCATCCTCCATTGGAACAGCCTTAGATATAAAGGGTTTTATTTTTCCAGCAGCAAGGAGCTGTCCAATCTCTATAAGGTTTTCTGCATTAACTTTTGGCTCCTCTGCTTGAAACCTTCCAATAAAAACACCAGAAACCTGACACCCTTTTAACAGCATTAGGTTGGCTGGAAAAACAGGAATTTCCCCCGCCGCAAACCCAACAACCAAATACGTCCCTTTCCACCCAATTGCCCTTAGCGCGGGCACCGCATAGCAGTCTCCAACCGGATCATAAATAACGCTATATCCGCCCCTTCTGCTTTTTGATTTAAGCTCTTTTCCAAAAGAAATTTGTTCGTCTTTGTCTAACCTTTTTGTGCCATACACAACCACGTCATCTGCGCCATATTCACGGCAAAGCGCCGCTTTTTCTTCTGTTGAAACCGCAGCTACAACGCGCGCACCATATGCTTTTGCCAAATCAACAGCTGCAAGCCCAACGCCGCCAGCCGCACCAAGAACCAAAACCTCGTCGCCCTCTTTAATTTTTGCTCTTTGTTTTAAGGCCAGCAGGCTTGTGCTATAAACCATAAACATTCCACCGGCCACATCAAGAGGAAGATTTTTTGGCAAAGGAAAAGCCAACGCTTCCGGAACGACAATTTTTTCAGCAAAAGCGCCAAACCCCTTAAAAAAAGAAACCCTGTCGCCAACACTAAAAGACGAAACGTTTTTTCCTACGCTACTTATAATGCCCGCCCCTTCATGTCCAGGAGAGAAGGGCAGGTCAGGCTTAAACTGATAAAGCCCCTGAACAATTAAATTGTCAGGATAATTTAGGCCAGCCGCTTTTATATCAATAACAACTTCATTTTCACCCGCAACCGGGTCTGGGACCTCTTCCCAAGAAAGATCGTCCACAGTAGAAAACTCTTTACACACAATTGCTTTCATGTTTTTCTCCTTTAATGTTTAAAAACTCGCGTTCCTGTAAAAACCATAGAAATTTTGTGCTCATTGCACGCCCCTATTATGTCCTGGTCTTTTATTGAACCTCCCGGCTGTATAACAGCCTTTATTTTATGTTTTCCCATTAGATCAATTGAGTCCCTAAAAGGGAAAAATGCATCAGAGGCAACAACCGCCCCAACAGGAACCTTGTTTTTTGTTAGAGCATACCTTACAGCGTCAACCCGGCTCGTTTGTCCGCCAGAAATGCTAATAATTTTTTTGTTATGTGCCACAACAATTGCGTTTGACTTGGTGTGTTTTACCGTTTTCCAAGCAAGAAAAAGGGTAGAAAGCTCTGTCTTTGTTGGATGTTTTTTTGTTACGGTTTTTAGGCCCCCCTCTTTTAATCTTGAAAGGTCTGTCTCTTGTATAACCCAGCCCCCAGCAATTTCTTTTCCAAAAGATTTTTTTGGCCTATATCTTGGAAGAACAAGAATGCGCAAATTTTTCTTTTTTGAAAAAAGAGACAAAGCAGCGCTATCAAAGCTCGGCGCAACAATAATTTCAAAAAAGGTTTTATTTAATTCTTTTGCTGTTGAAAGATCGCACCTTTTGTTTATTGCGACTACGCCGCCAAAGGCTGACAGAGGGTCTACTTTCAAAGCCCTTAAAAAAGCTTCTTTTGAGGTTTTTCCGGTGCCAACACCGCAGGGAGACCCGTGTTTTACAATCACACAGGAAGGTTTTTTAAATTCGTGCAAACACAAAAGAGCCGCATCGCCATCTAAAAAATTATTATAAGACATTTCTTTTCCTTGAACCTGTTTTGCTTGCGGCAAGCCAAAAGAATCATGTCTTTCTTTTAAAACAAAAGCATTTTGATGTGGGTTTTCTCCATACCTTAAGTGTAGCGCCGCATCTTGAAGCTCTGTTGATATTGCGCGGTCGTAAGAGGCACAATGGTCAAAAGCCTTTCCCGCAAGCTTTAGTCGATTTTTTTCATCTATTCCACCACCATCAATTGATTTTTGTATGTTTTTATAGTCTTTTGGGTCGACCACAACCGAAACCCACTTGTTGTTTTTTGCGGCAGACCGAATCATTGTTGGCCCACCAACATCAATATGTTCAACCTTTTCTTCAAGGGTGGAGTCTTTGTTTTTTGTTACAGCTTCAAAGGGATAAAGATTACACACAACAAGGTCAATCCAATCTATTTTATTCTTTTTGGCCTCTTCTTTGTCGGAGTCTCTTTGCCCCAAAATTCCTCCAGCAATTTTTGGGTGCATAGACTTTACTCTTCCGCCAAAAATTTCAGGAAACCCGGTCACCCTTGAAACAGAAACAACAGAAATGCCCGCCCCCCTTAGGGTTTTTGCCGTTCCACCTGTGGCAATAATTTTAATCTTTTTCTTTTTTAAAAATTTTGCAAAAGGAACAAGGCCCGACTTGTCAGAAACAGACAAAAGAGCAGTTTTTGGTAATATTTTATTGTTCATTTTTTTCCCACCCCCTTATTACTTCTACAAAAGCCTCTCCTTCGAGCTTTTGAACTTTTTCTTTTAAAGACCCAACTGTGTCACCTTCTAAAACAGGGCACCTTTTCTGAACCAAAATTGGGCCCTCGTCTACCTGCGCTGTTACCAGGTGAACAGTACAACCAGTTTCTTTGTCTCCTGCTTTTAAGACTTGCTTGTGGACATCTTCGTTCATGCCCCCAGCATACTTTGGCAACAAGGACGGGTGTACGTTTATAATTTTTCCGCTCCACTCCGAAACAAAGCCACAAGAAAGAATCCTCATAAAACCAATTAACAAAATTAAATCTACTTCTTTTTCCTTCAACCTTTGAGAAATTTCTTTGTCAAAAACCTCCCTTTTTTTGTTTTTATGATCAATAAAAAAAGAATCAATGTTATGGCTCCTTGCTTTTTCTAAAATAAGAGCTTTTTTGTTGTTGCTAACCACCAGCTCAACAGACGCATCAAGCTCACCATCTTTAATTGCCGTTAAAATTGGCAGAAGGTCAGTGCCGTTTGTTGACCCCAAAACACCAAGACGAATCATGAGCGAACCTTTTTCATGTTGTCCATTCTTTTTTGTATCAAATTTTTTGTTCCAATATCTTTTCTGTGAAAAAGCTTTCCAGAAACGCCCCGAACCCCTTCTTCAGCGACTTTTTCTGCCCCTTCAATTGTTGTTTCTTTTCCAATATAAGCAGCTGTTCTTGACCCTGTCGCAAAAACCTCGCCACCCTCCTCCTTTACAGACGCAAAAAACAGCCTTTGGTCGTCTGCGTTTTTACAAGAGATTTTAAAGTTTTTTTCAGGAGAATCTGGATAGCCTACCGGAACAACATACTTGCACACGGTCGCTGCTTTTTCAAACTCAACAGACAAAAGGTTTAAAGACCTGTTAATAATGTGCTCACAAACATCAATAAAGTCAGTTTTTAGGAGGGCCAAAACGTTCATTGCTTCTGGGTCGCCAAACCTAGCGTTGTACTCTATAACCCTTACTCCATCTTTTGTTGCCATAAAACCGCCATATAAAACCCCCCTAAACTCTTCTCCGGTTATGGTTTTTAGCTCTTTCAGAACGAGCTCATTTGTTTTTTGTGCATCCAAAACCTCTTCCTTAAAAAGAAAGGGAAGAGAATGGTTTTCAAAAGAGTATGTTCCCATGCCGCCAGTGTTTGGCCCAACATCTCCCTCAAAAGCTCTTTTGTGGTCTTGCACTGCGGGCATGTGGACACAGCTCACACCATCACAAAAGCTCATCAAAGAAAACTCTTCCCCAATAAGTTTTTCTTCTATTAAAAAAGACCCTTTGTTATTTATAATTTCTTTACAGAAATCCAAAGCGTCTTCTGTGGAGCGTAGGTGTTCTCCTGAAATTTTTACCCCCTTTCCCCCCATTAAACCGTCATGTTTAATAACATAGTTTTCATGGAGCTCTTTTAAAAAGCTTTGAACTTTGTCAACCGACTTAAACTCTTTTCTTTTTGGATTTTTTTCTTTGTAACAACCATCCAAAACTTTCCTAGCAAACGATTTACTTGTTTCAATTCTTGCAACAGTTTTTTTGGGGGCAACACAAGGAATCCCTTCTTTTTCTATATCATCAACAAGTCCGTTTTCTAGAGGGTTTTCTGGCCCAACAACAACAAAATCAACTCCAAATTTTTTTGCTATACCAACAATTTCTTTGTTGTTGGAAAGAGAAACACAAAAGTATTCTTGGCACAAAGAAGATATGTGTGGGTTTATGGTGGGGCTAACACAAAAAAGAACAGAACTATGCCTACTTGTTTTAATTTTTCTTGCAATAGCAACCTCTCTTGCCCCAGAGCCAACTAAAAGAATTTTTTTCATGATTTTCGCGAAAAATCAGACCTGTTTTTTTCTAAATTTTCCAAAAACTCTTTTGAAATTTTTCCTGCGCAATACTCCCCAGAAAAAACAGAATCTTCAAAGCTCGTAATTTTTGGATTTCCCGCGTGCGCAGACATTCTTAAAGCGTCAAGGTCTTGGTAGATTAGCTCGTCTGCCCCGATAAGCCTTCTAATCTGTTTTTCTGTTTTGCCATGAGCAACCAGCTCAGATGTTGCTGGCATATCAATGCCATAAATATTTTGATATCTTACGGGTGGGGCAGCAGAAGCAAAATAAACTTTTTTTGCACCCGTTTTTTTAACCATTTCTATAATTTTTTTTGAGGTGTGGCCCCTAACAATCGAGTCGTCAACCAATAAAACATTCTTGTTTTTAAATTCAATTTCAATTGGGCTTAGCTTGTGTTTTACTGATCGTTTTCTAACGCTCTGTCCGGGCATTATAAAAGTTCTGCCTATATAGCGGTTTTTAATGAAGCCCTCTCTGTATTTTACTCCCAAATGATATGCAACCTGCATTGCTGCGGTGCGGCTTGTGTCTGGCACCGGCACAACAACATCAATGTTTAGCGAAGAATAGTTGTTTTTTATTTTTTCACCAAGATAGTCGCCCATTCTTAATCTTGCTTTGTGAACAGATATGGAGTCAATCACGGAATCTGGCCTTGAAAAATAAACAAATTCAAATAAGCACGGCTTATGTTCAGCGCTTTTTGTGCACTGTTTTTTTGTTACCCCTCCTTTTTCATCAACAATCACAGCCTGTCCCGGGGAAACGTCTCCAACAAGCTCATAGTTAAGGGCGTTGAGAGCCGCGCTTTCTGACGCAACCATATAACTGTTTTTTTGTTTTCCCAAAACAAGAGGGCGAATTCCATTTGGATCTCTAAAAGCCACAATACCAATCCCGGCCACGAGAGCAACAACAGCATACCCGCCTTCACACACAGAAAAAACATTTTTTAAAGCGTCAAAAACATGTTTTTTTGTGAGAACCTTAAACTTTGTTTTATAGAGCTCATAAGCTAAAAGGTTTAACAAAACCTCAGAATCTGATTCCGTGTTAAATTGACAAAAATGGGTTTTTAATAGGTCTTTTTTAATTTTGTCGCTATTTGTTAGTGTTCCATTGTGTGCTAAACAAATGTTAACAGGGTTTGCAGAATAAAAGGGCTGTGCCTCGTCCGAGCTGTCACACCCAGCTGTTGGATACCTAACGTGCCCCACGCCAATGTTTCCACCAAGATTAAGGCTTTCTTCCGTTTTGAAAACCTCCGTTACAACCCCAAGATTTTTATATAAAGACATATGTTTTTTGTCCCAAGTACAAATCCCGGCCGCATCCTGTCCTCTATGTTGAACTTGAATAAGGCCATCATAGATTTCGCCAGCTACATTTTTATTTTTATGATATATACCAACTATTCCGCACATATTTAATATTTTTTGAGGATTTTTTCAACCTCTCCAAGGTATGTGGCAGGAGAAAGGTTAACAAGAGCCGCCCTATCTTCATCACTCACATCTAAGGTGCTTATTATGTCCACATACTTTTCTTTATCAACAACCTTCCCTCGTGTGAGTGTTTTTATTTTTTGATAAGCCTTTTTTTCGCCATTTTTTCTTAACACTGTTTGGATGGCTTCTGCAAGAATCCCCCAACTGTTTTCTAGCTCAACGCCCATTTGAACCTTGTTTGGATGAACCCTTTCCAGCCCCTTGTTTATGTTTTTATATGCAAGAAAGCTGTGACCAAAAGCTGTTCCAACGTTTCTAAACAAAGTGCTTCCGCTTAAATCTCTTTGTAGCCTTGATCTGCACAGTCTTGTAGATAAAAAATTTAAATTTGTATTGGCAATTTCTAGGTTTCCTTCGGCATTCTCAAAGAAAATAGGGTTAATTTTATGAGGCATTGTGCTGGAGCCAACCTCGCCAGCTTTATTTTTTTGTATAAAAACGTTTCTTTGAATATAAAGCCACATGTCTACGCTCATGTCGGTTAATATGTTGTTTATTCTTACAAAGCCGTGTAGCAGCTCTGCCAAGGAGTCGTTGGGCTCAATTTGGGTGGTAATTGGGTTGTTTTCTAAACCAAGCGATGCCATAAATTTTTTTGAAAAACTTACCCAATTTTCTTTTGGGAAAGCAATTTTGTGTGCGGCAAAAGTCCCTGTTGCACCAGAAAACTTTGCCAACAAACGAACCTTTTTAATTTGTTGAGTTTGTTTTTCTATCCTGGAGTGAAAAACAGCCATTTCTTTTCCAAGCGTTGTTGTGGTTGCTGGCTGTCCGTGCGTTAAAGACAACATAGAAAGACCCTTTGTTTTTGTTGCTATTTTTTTCAACTCAGAAGAAACAGCGGACAAAGAACTAAAAATAGGGCCCTCAACAGCCCCTTTTATCATTAGTGAATATGCTGTATTGTTTATGTCCTCTGATGTGAGCCCAAAGTGGACCCAAGGGACAAGGCTTTCTGAAATGCTTTCTATTTTTTGCGACAAATATTCTACCACAGCATTTACGTCATGTTTTGTTTTTACCTCAATTCTCTTGATAGCGTTGTATTCTCTTTGGTCAAAATTTTTATAAAGACCCTCCAGAGCTTTTTTGTCTTTTGCATCAATAGAAATCCTATTTTTTAAAGAGGCTGTTTGTGACAAAAAAATTAAATACTTTATTTCCACATAAAGACGAAATCGCATTAAAGCTTGTTCTGAAAAATATTCATTAAGCTCCTGCACATCTTTTTTATACCTGCCGTCTAGTGGGGAAATACTGCTCATAGGCTGTCAACATTTAACACCCTGTAAACCGCTAGGGCGCAGTTTCCAGGATCAAGAACAGTTAAAACAGGCGTATTGCTTGGCATTTGTAAGGTTGAGTGAATGTTAATGCTCATATCTACCTTGTCTTGGAACGGCGGACAAGCAAAGGTTGGCTTTTCTGTGTTTGCTGCAGTAAACCCAGACAAAGCATTAGACCTTCCAGCAATAGTGATAAACGCAACCCTTTCACCTTTTGGATAAGACCTAATAATTTCTAAAACTTTTTCGGGGTTTTTGTGCGCAGAAGCAACGTGCTGCTCAAAAGCGACACCAAGATTGCTTAACGCCGATGTAATTTTTTCAGCATGTGGCATGTCAGATTCAGAACCCATAATTAAAACAGCTTTCATAAAGCCTCCTCAACATTGTTTGATATTCTTTGGTTAATGTTTTCTATGTTTGGAAAATCAAATTTTTCTCCCGTTATTAATTCGTATAACAGTATATATCTTGCGGAAAGCTCAACAACCAAGTCGTCCGGAGCCTCTGGAAGCTTTTCGTCGTTGTATGGGTCGCAGTTTTTTGCAAACCATAATCTTAAAAACTCCTTATCAATGTTTTGAGGCTCTTCGCCCGCAGCGATACGCTCTTCATATGTTTTTTCTATCCAATATCGGCTTGAATCTGGTGTGTGAATCTCATCCACAAGCTTAATTTGTCCGTCTTCGCCCCTTCCAATTTCATATTTTGTGTCTACTAAAATTAAACCATTCTCTTTTGCAGTTTTTTGCCCATACCTAAACAAATCTAAGCTCATTTTTGCAGCAACATTAAACTCGTCTTCGCGCATCAAACCCAGGGCTATAATTTCTTCTTTAGAAACAGGCTTGTCGTGAACCTTGTCTTTTGTTGTTGGTGTCAACATCGGTTCGCCAAGCCTATCATTTTTTTTAAGTCCCTCAGGAAGACTGTTGCCACAATATTCTCTTGCTCCACCGTTATAAACCGTCCACAAAGAGGTGTCAGTTGTTCCTGTGATATAGCCGCGAACAACAAACTCTACAGGGAAAACATCACATTTTTCTACAAGAGAAACGTTTGGGTCGGGCACAGAAATTAAATGATTAGGAAACATATCTTTTGTTTGTTCAAACCACCACGCACTAACCAAATTAAGAACCGCTCCCTTATATGGAATTGCAGCCAACACCCTATCAAAGGCGCTTTGCCTGTCTGTAGAAACCATTAATACTTGGTTTTCTAAAAAATAAGCATCACGCACCTTTCCAACTTTTTTGTTTGGGGCGTTAATTTTGGTGTCCTGAAGGGTGTTTTTCAGGTTTTCTTGAATCTGATCGTAATATTTTTTATCAATATTCATTACAGACCTGTGAAATTGGATTGAACAAAATATGACTATTTAAAATTAAATCCACGTCTTTTTTTGTGTGGGCTTTTTGAGAACTTACTTCCCAAACAACCCCTTTTTGAACATTTTTAATTTCGTTAAAGCCAAATCTTTTTTGTAAAACCTCTTTTATTTTTTTCCCACCAATGTTTTCTTTTTCCCTAACCAAAAACCTTTTAACCTCTTTTTTGTTTTCTAGGTTCACGACAAACTCTTTGCTTGGGTTAAACAACACGTCAGTTTTATAAATTTCATTTAAATCCAAGCTCCCATCAATTTCTATTTCGAAATGAAGATACTTTTTTATTGTTGTTTTTCCACCAAGCTTTTGCACACACTTTTCTACAGAACCAGCCTCATTATCTGCAATAACCATTGATATTAATACCTCTTTTGTGGAAGAATTTTTTTTAAAAGGGGAGACCTTGGTTTTTTTTGCCGAATACTCTAGCGCTCTATAGCTAAAATCTTTTTCTTCTTTTAAAAACTTGTACATTGCTCTAAAAATTGAGTCTCCTTCACCATTAATTGTTCTTTCTGGGTGTGGCATAATTGCCATGGCGTTCCCAGCAGCGTTCCCAAGCGCAGCAATATTTTCTATTGAGCCATTTGGGTTTGTTGGAAAGCTGGAGTCTGTTTTTCCGTCCGGCGCACAATAGCTATAATTAATTAGGTTTTTTTCTACAACAAGCTTTAACAGCTCTTTGTCCATTACAAAGCGCCCTTCTGCGTGGGCTATTGGTATATAAAGCGGGGCGCTGCCTTTTTCAATAAATGCAGAAACGCTTTTTTTGTTAGCCTTAACATGACACCAGGTGTTATAATAGCCAGTTCCTACAATTTGGTTGTTTTGTATGCGCTTGTTTTCGGTTAGGCCGACAACGGTGTCAAAGTTTTTATTCCCCGGAACTATTCCAGCCTCAACAAGTATTTGTGCTCCATTACATATTCCCAATAAAGGCTTTCCCATCAAAACTTCTTTTTTTATTTGGTCCATAATTGGCTCTAGCGAAGCAATAATTCCAGAGCGAGATCGGTCTTCATATGAAAACCCACCCAAAACAATATAACCATCATAATCTCTTAGTTTTTCAAGAGGCTCATTCCAAAGGTGCGGAACAGCAACCATGTGGTTTCGCTCAACAGCGGCTACGGTTTCAGCCTCTGTGTTGGAGCCTGGAAACTGTATGTATGCTATTTGGGGCTTACTGTTCATTTAAATATACTTTTTGTGACGAGCCTTTTATTGTGCGCCCAATTTCAACACACCCTTCGTTTTTTAATAGCTCTAAAATTTCCTCTTTTTTATTGTTGTCAACAACAAAGACAAGCCCAATACCCATATTAAAGGTTCGATATAGCTCGTCGCTTTTTAGATCAAGCGTTTTGGACATGAATTCAAAAATAGGGATTTTTTCCCAACTGTTGGTGTCAATTTCAACCGACAAGCCTTTTGGCAGTATTCGTGGTATATTGTCTATAAGGCCTCCGCCTGTAATGTGTGCAACGCCCGATATGCTTTGTTTTTTTGTTATCAAATCATTAATAACCATGCTATAATTTTTATGCGGCGCCAACAACACATCTTTAACGGTGGTCGTGTGTCCAGGCAGAACATCATTTACCTTCATTTTAAGAGTATCAAACATTAGTTTTCTTGCTAGAGAATATCCGTTGGTGTGTAGCCCGTTAGAAGGAAGACCTAAAACCGCATCACCGTTTTTGATTTTTGACCCATCAATAATGTTTTTCTTGTCTATAATCCCGGTTGCAACACCAACAAGGTCATATTCGGTTTTGCGATAAGTGCCCGGCATTTCAGCGGTTTCTCCACCAACCAAAGAAACCCCAAGCTTTTTACACTCAACAGCAACGCTTTTAATAATTTCAGAAACCGTTTTAGGGTTTAATGAGTCGCTTGCAATGTAGTCCAAAAAAGTAAGCGGCCTGGCGCCTGTTGCCGCCACATCATTGCAGCATGCGCTTACCAGGTCTGTGCCAATAAAACGGAAATCTCCGCACTTTTGTGCAACAGACATTTTAGTTCCAACCCCATCTATACTTTGCACCATTATAGGCTCATCATAGTCCTTCAAAAGATTTTTTAGGCTGTACATTGAACCAAAGCCTCCAATAGAAGACAGGACATCCCCACTAAAGGTTTCTTTAATTACTTTTTTTGAAGAATCAATGGCTTGATCAGCTTTTTCAATGTCTACACCAGCGTCTTTGTATGATATTTTTTGCTTCATGATAACAGTTTTTTTCTCAACGAAGTCTCCCACTCATTTTTAACCTTTTTAATATTTAAATTTATTTTTTTATTAATAGTAATTGTTTTTTCTTTAACTGTCTCCCCTATAATATCATAAGGGATGTTGTTTTTTTCTAATGTTTTTTGAACGGAGCCAACATCTTTTTTGTTTATTTCAACTATAATTCCAAGGTTTTCGCTGAACAATTTATTCGAAAAACGCTCCTTAGGAACGTTTGATATAATCCCAACTTCGTTTTTAAAACTCATTAAACAAAGAGCAACGCCAAGCCCTCCTCGCGTAACAACCCTTGACGATAAAACGAACTGTTTATCAATTAACCCTATTAAAACATTTAACATTCTGCTATATTTCTGAACAGAAAACTTGTGCACAACATTGTTGTTGATTTTCAACAGCTCAGCCAGAATGCTGCCACCCATGCTTTCTCCAAACCCGCCTAAAAGAAAAAGAGTAGTCCCATCTTTTTGTATGCTATTTTGAACAGCTTTTTTCACATCAAGGTTTTTTCCAAAACAACCAATCATTGGGCTGGATGGGATAGCGTTGTCCCCGCTTTGATTATAAAAACTGACGTTTCCTGCTACGATTGGAAGGTTTGTGTTTGTTTCAAAGTGAAGATCTGCACAAGTTTCTTTTATTCCCCTACAGCTTTCTGCAAATTGCCACATTTGCTCAGGTTTTTCAGGGTTGCCAAAACACAGGCAATCAGTTAGGGCCACGGGGATTCCCCCGCTTGATACAATTTTTGCAGCTGACTCTAATATGGCGTGCTGCGCCGTTAGATAAGGATCAATTTTCCCAATTTTTGGGTTGTGTGCTATTGCAGCAGAAAATCCAACCTTTCTAATTTCTTTTGGAAAGCTCTTATCAAACGCTGAAACAACACCTGCTTCTGAGGTTCCTCTTTCTAAAATTGTTCGACCTTGGACATTTTTATCATAAGACTCATAAACCGGCGCCCTAGAAGAAATGTTTTCATTTTTTAAAAGGGTTTCTATTATTGTGTTGTGGTTTTTTATTTCTGGAAGAGGTTCGCTGTGTTGCACGGTCTTTGTTTCTTTTATAGGCCTTTTATAAACAAACCCTTCATTTATTTTTTCAATAGGCCCATCAACAATTTTTTTATTTTTTGCATAAACGGTATAATGGGGTTCTTTTATAATTTTTCCAACAACCTTTGCTTGGGCCAACATAGAAACGTTTGGTAAATCAAATTTTTTATTATAATGATCTATAACGGTAGGGGTTATGTCTGGGTGACATACCCACATAAACCTTTCTTGTGTTTCAGAACAAAGAATAATATGGCTTGCTAAATCTGGCATGCTAGTGTGTATTTCGTCAACCCACACTTCAGCTCCCATGCCAGCCGCATCCGCAAGCTCAATGCTTGCACACGCAACTCCACCAGCGCCCAAATCTTTAAAACCAACTTCGCTTGTCATTTTTCGTTTTTGAAAATATTTAAAAAGATCATAGGTAGATTTTAAAATATGTCTTTCTAGAAATGCGTTTGGCTCTTGAACAGCCCCTTTGTTTTGTTGTTCTTTTTCTTCTTCAAGCTCTAAAGACGCAAAGCTTGCACCACCAAAGCCACTATTGTCTGTTGGCTTTCCTATTAAAATTAAATCATATCCTTCAGAGTTTTTTGGAGCACGAGAACGAATAATGTCTTTTTCTCTTACAATGCCGGCAGTGACTATTGTTACCAAACAATTATCATTATATGTTTTATCATAATACAGGTCTCCACAAATGTTTGGAATCCCTAAAGGGTTTCCGTATCCTGCAATACCACCAACAACACCGTCGTGTATCCATTTTGTTTTGTTTTTGCTAATTTCACCAAACCTTAGTCCGTCGCCCACAGCAAGAACCTCTGCCCCCATACAACAAACATCCCTTACGTTTCCTCCCACGCCAGTTGCTGCTCCTTCATATGGAACAATTTGGCTTGGATGGTTGTGTGATTCGTGACTTAAAACCAAACCATACCTGTTGTTTTTTAAATCTTTAGCAATTGAGACCACACCAGCATCGTCTTTTGCTCCCAGTATAACGTCCGGGCCGTCCGTTATAAAGTGTTTGATGTGTTCTTTGCTGCTTTTATAAGAACTATGTTCAGATCCTTGAATAGAAAACAACACTAGCTCGGCCAAGGTGGGCGGCCTTTTTAAAAATTCATTTTGAATTTTTTTTGTTTCTTCTACAGTAAGCGGAATATTGTGTTCTGACAGGAGCGTAGCAATTTCATCATTTTTTAATGTTGAAAAATCAAAAATGCTCCAACTCTCTGTTTTTTTCATAGTTTAAATGTTTGGTTTCTGTCTGGCCCATATGAAACAAGAGAAATATGGTTACCGGTCAAGTCTTCTATTCTATTGATAAATGTTTTTAACTCTGTTGGACACTCGTCAATGTTGTTAATTTTTGTAGGCAAAGAGCCCCAGCCCTTAAGAGACTCATATATTGGCTCAATTTTTGTGAAGCTTTCTAGGTCTGATGGCACATAGTTAATTGTTTCCCCATCAATTTTATACCCAACACAGATCTTTATTTCTGAAAAACCAGAAAGCACGTCCACCTTGGTCAATATTAGCTCGCTAAACGCATTAATTTGATTGGCATGTTTTAATTGTACTAAATCAATCCACCCCACTCTTCTTGGTCTACCAGTTGTTGTTCCGTATTCTTGTCCAGTTTCTCTAATTTTTTCTCCCAAAGAAGACTGAATTTCTGTTGGGAAAGGGCCTCTACCAACATAGGTTAAATATGCTTTTGCAATCCCCACAACGTGTTTTTCTTTGTTTATGCCAACACCGGCGCCCGCCTCTATGTGGCCACCAACCGTGTTGCTGCTTGTTGTATACGGGTAAAGACCGTGGTCAATATCTAAACAAGCCCCTTGTGCCCCTTCAAACAGAATAGTTTTGTTTTCTTTAACCGCACCCGTTAGCTCTTCCGTTACATTTTTTACATATGGTCGTATTGTTTCAGCATACCCTAAATATTCTTCTAAAATTTCTTCATAAGAATAGTTAAAAGGCTGTTCAAAAACTTTTTCAACAAGACCCCTATTAAAATCAAAGGATTTTTTTAACCTTTTTCTGAAAACTGTTTCGTTTAACAGGTCAATTATTCTTAACCCGTGTCTATACATTTTATCTGCATATACTGGCGCGATTCCAGAACGAGTGCTTCCTGCGGCTAGCTCATTTTGGAAACCAGTTAAATGGTGATCCATGTCAACATGGTAGGGCATAATTAGGTGGGCGCGCTTACTTATTAATAGGCTTGTTTTTAAGTTTTCTTTTTTTAATATGCCAATTTCATCAATTAAAACTTTAGGATTTATTACAACGCCATTGCCAATAACCAGGGTGCAGTTTTCATGCAATATTCCAGATGGGATTAGGTGTAGTTTTAATACTTTTTCACCAAGAATAATTGTATGACCGGCGTTATTACCCCCTTGAAACCTAACCACGTAATCTGATTTAGAAGAAAAAAAGTCTGTTACTTTTCCCTTTCCTTCGTCTCCCCACTGAGCTCCAAGAATGACAACGATATTATTGATTTTTTTTTGCACTTTTTGATAAGGATAACAAGCTGTAATTTATGGTGTGCTTTTTTTATACCAAAAGAATACTTTAAAAATTTATATATTTTTTTACACCTTTCTTGTGATGGGCTGTGCAGCAATAGGGTCTATTGCAGTTCCGCTTGAATCTATTGACAAACCAAAGGGGGAGTATGGGGTAGGAACAACAGTACATTTTTGGACAGACTACACCCGTAGCGAAGTTTATACAACCTCACCCTCAGACTTTAGGAGCCTGTTGGTGCAGGTTTGGTATCCCGCTGAAATAAAACCTAACTACCAAAAAACAACACACCTAGTTTATCCCAACAAATCTGTTTCAAGTATTTCCAAAACTGCAGGAATACCATCAGGTTTTGGAAAACATGGAACCCAACTAATGTCAAACGCTGTACAGGGAGCAAACCCGCTAAGCGGCAGAAAATTTCCTTTAATTCTTTTTTCACACGGAAACGGAGGGCTGGCGACACAAAACCTTTCACAAGTTGAAGAGCTTGTTAGTAACGGATATATAGTTGTGGCATGTAATCACACCTACAACGCATCAATTACGTTTAATAAAGATGGAGACTCCATTTTATTTAGAAGAAATGTGACATGGGACGAACAAGCTTCTTATCATCGAAAATACTATACGCGTGAACTAATTAAGTATCGATACCAAGATCTTGCTTTTATCCTCGATGAATTGACAAAAGAAAAGTCTCAAAAAGGCATAGCCAACCCATACCGCGATTTAATTGATTTTAACGCAGTTGGTGTAATGGGCCACTCAATGGGAGGGGGAACGAGCTATTATGCTTTATTGAATGATGGGCGCATCAAAGCAGCGCTTGCTCTCGATGGCTGGTTTTTTGCTTTAAACGAAGAAGACGCAAAAATAAATACAAAAAAACCATTTATGCACATAGGGCAAGAAGAGTTTTTTAATACCAGTGTTGTGGGAGACATGAATAAATCAGAAGACGGCAAAGAAAACCTGAAAATCTATAATCTGATTTTAGAAAACAACAAGCCGTCCTATGCTACATATATCAAAAACAGCCTACACTACACCTTTACTGATTTAAAACAGGTTTATGTTGCAGAAAGCCCCCTTGCAATCCCTTTGTCTTTTTTGGGAAAAGTAGACAAGTCTATTGTTAAAAACACAATCAATGAATCAATGATTAATTTTTTTGATTATTCTCTTAAAAACCAAGAGTTTCAAAAAAACATTTATAATAAATACAATAATGAGGTAATTTTTATTGATAATGAAAATCGCTAAAATTTTTACTTCCTTATTGGTTTTGGGCCTACTTTTTGCTCAAGATCGACCAGTTAGCACCTACTCCATTGTTGCAATAGACAAAGAATCTGGTGAAATGGGCGGCGCGGTTCAAAGCCACTGGTTCTCTGTTGGTTCTCTTGTTTTGTGGGCAGAGCCTGGTGTTGGGATTGTTGCAACCCAGTCCTTTGTTCGTCCTGAATATGGACCAGAGATATTAAAGCTGTTTGGAACTTCTTCAGCGTCTCCAAAGTTTATTCTTGAAAGTCTCTTAAAAAAAGACTCAGAACAAAATGTGAGACAGGTTGGAGCAGTCAACGTTGTAGGCGAGTCTGTTTCTTTTACAGGAAAAGACTGTGTTTCTTATGCGTCTAGCATCGAGGGAGACGGCTATGCGATACAAGCAAACATTATGGCAAACCCAGGTGTGCCAGAAGCTATGGAAAAAGCATATTTGTCGACAGAAGGTTCTTTGGCTGACCGGTTATATGCTGCTCTGTCTGCTGCGGAAGCTTTAGGGGGAGACTTACGAGGGAAACAATCCGCTGCAATGTTAGTTGTTCCTCTAAAAAAAGTAGATAACCTTCTTAGTTCAAAAATTTATGATATTCGTGTAGATGACTCACCAAACCCTCTCGAGGAGCTCAGTCGATTAATGCGTATTCAAAAAGCTTATATTTTTGCTAACGAAGGAGATATTTTGTCTGCCGAAGGAAGATTAGATGAGGCTCTAGATGCATATAACAAAGCTTCAGAGCTGTATCCAGAAAATGTGGAGCTTTTGTTTTGGGGGGCTGTCATTCTTTGTACTGATGGAAAATTTGATGTTGCAAAACCAATGTTTGAAAAAATTTTTAATATCAACCCAAGCCTAAAAGAAATGATCCCGCGCCTTGAAAACCACCCAATGTTTCCTTTAAGTTCAGACACTGTTAAAAAAATTCTGGCCCTATAAAACACTTTTCTACAAGTTTTCCCCAATCTTAAGGTTGTCAAAAATGAGCTATAATATTAAAATTTTTTTTTAACCGTTATTAATCCCTCGTCGTGAAAAAAATCAAAAAACCTGTTGCATATCAAAAAAAGTGTGTTCAATTTATATGGAATTGCTTTTGAAGGGATACGGGTCCCTTGAAAAGCGTATATATTTTATTATATACATTAATATATATAGGGTAAGTAAAATAATAAAATGAACAACGAACAATTAAAATTTGTTTATACAATTCACTCATTTGGAGGTAGAATAATGAGAAAACTACGTGTATTAATTGCACTTCTTGTTCTTCCTACTTTAATCTTTGCACAATCAACTACTGCTAAATTAGCAGGTGTCGTTACCGATAGTGATGGTAATGCGCTGGTTGGTGCAAACGTTGTTGTAGAGGGAACAAATCTTGGTGCAGCTACCGATGAATTAGGTAGATATTATATTCTTGACGTTCCAGTAGGTACCTACGATGTACGCGCCGAATATATCGGATATAGTACGATTGTAGAATCTGGAGTAAGAACATCAGTTGGGTTTACAACAACCACTGACTTCGCACTCTCAGTAGCTGCTGTCGCGGGGCAAGAAGTAACAGTAACAAGAGAAAGACCGTTAATCAATCCAAACGCTACAAACACAACTCGTATTGTTGATAAAGAGTTAATTGATGCGTTTGCTGTTAGAGGGGTATCCAATATTGTGAACCTACAAACAGGTGTTGTTAATGGGTTTTTCCGCGGAAGTAGATCTGGAGACAATCGTTACTATGTTGACGGTGTTCCTGTAAAAGATGCTTATGGTGGCGGAAACTTTATTAATGGTAATTCTCAAACCGCACTTCAGGAAGTTTCAGTACAAACTGGAGGTTTCTCTGCAGAATACGGTGGTGCCAATGGTGGTATCGTAAACATTACTACTAAAACTGGTGGTAACGCATGGAGATCTAAGGTAGAGGCAATTGCTTCTATGGGTTCTGATGCAGGAACTGATCCTGATAAATTATACTCAGACGGTTATAAGAATTTTAACTTTGATGTAGGTGGTCCAATTGGTGACAACGTCAAATTATATATGTCTGTTGAGCAACGTGAATTTGGTGGAAGCGTTTCATGGGGATCATACCCAATGATGACAGCTACTCCAATGACTGAAGTTCCAGCTGGTTATTACAGCGACGGAACAGATGGTCTAGTTTACGGAAGCGATGACGCTGGCGATAAAATTTGGCACATTGAAGAAGTTATTAGAGATAACCAAACCGATCCTGCGCTATTAGCTGCAGGGGTTGCTGCTTATGATACAACTCATGTTGTATACAGTAACTATAGACGTATGTATGGTCAACAACCACATGATAGCACTGAACGTACTACCATTAATGGTAACATGACAATGGACTTTGGGCCATTACGTGTTAAAGTTGGTACTCAAGCATACGACTACAGCGGTAATGGATATAGCTTTGGTAGAGCATTAGGCGGATGGACAGACACTGGTGCTGGCTCATTTAATGAATCTACTTTTGCTATGGGTTATGTAAACTTCCGTTATACAATTAGTCCACTATCATACGTAAAGGTTTCATTATCAAACCAAGACTATGAAAGCACTACTGGTAATGAAAACTGGGGAGACGACATACAAGCATATGGTACAAGAACAAAAGCTTGGGGTTCTCCAAACTATTATCTTAGAAGAGACGGATATAATCCTGTTGGTCCAGCTGAAATCTTAGGAGCAACTGGTTATGGTAGTCAATACAGTGGTTATAATAAGAGAAATACAACTACTAATACATTTAGCTTTGATTATACTAATCAAATTGGGTATAACGAGTTCAAAATGGGTGGTTCTATTGACAACACTGAAATCACAAGATATGGGCTTAGCCCATTCGGTGTTGCAAGATCAATTGCAACTGTAGATGCAAACTATGATGGCACTGCTAGCAATGAAGAAATCATCGCTGCAGGTGGAGATCCAGCTGACTGGAGATTCATTAATTATAGAGCTCTTTATGTAACCAACTTAGGATACAATATTTATGGTGATGAATGGAATGGAACATATAATCAAGACGATCATATGCAAGCTCCAGCAGAACCAACACAATCACGTTTCTATATTCAAGACAAGCTTGAGTTTAAAGATGTGGTCTTACAAATGGGTCTTTCTTTCGAAGAGATTGACACAGGAGCAATGGCTCCAGACTCAGATGGAGACGGCTATGGAGACTCAGACGGGTTTAATCACCTATACTTTAATAGACAACGTGTAGACAGAAACGGTGACGGCGACGGAAACTTTGCTTGGAAGAAAGTAAAAGCTGAAACAGCTGTTCACCCAAGAATAGGATTCTCATTCCCAGTGTCTGATCGTACTGTGTTCCGTGCGAACTATGGTACTCACTGGCAATCAGTTCCAATGTCTTATTTATATTTATCAGATTCACAGCTATCAGCTGACATCTTAGCTGGTAATGCTACTGCATCTGAGAATCCTGCACTAAAACCTGAACGTTCTACTCAATATGAAATTGGTATTGAGCAACGTATTGGAGCATTTGCTTCATTAAAGGTAGAAGGATTCTATAAAGAGAGTAAAGATTACTTGACGCTACAAAATCGTTTAAATGCGTTTACATCAACATCTGGCGCAGGCGCTGAAACCCAACAAAACTGGGCACAGTACTTGAACGGAGACGTAATGGTTTCTCAAGGGTTAACAATGAACTTTGAGATGCGCAGAACTAAAGGGTTGTATGCTCAAGCAAATTATACATACTCAGAAGCTAGAGGTACTGGTTCTTATGGAAGTCAAAACTTCTATATCACATGGATTGGTACTGATGACGGCTATCCAAAAGCTATGAATCTTTTGGATCACGACCAAACTCACACAGCAAATGTTATTCTTGACTGGCGTTCACCAGATGCTACTGGTTTCTTAGCCAACACAGGGTTCAATGCTGTTATGAGCTATGGTAGTGGTACACGTTACACTCCTTCTCAAATTTATAGTACATTATTTGAGAACCGTTGGGAATTCCCAGAAGGTCCTGTGAACTCAGGTACAAAACCTACTTACACAAATCTTGACCTTCGTGTAGATAGAGGATTTTCTATCGGTGGCGTTGACGCAAACTTCTTTGTTGCGCTTTACAACGCTTTAGATGCTGAACATCCAAACGATGTTTATCATGGAACAGGTAACGTTGCTGAAGATGGCTGGTTAGCTACTGAAAGTGGGCAAGCATGGGTTGCCAATAGATTAGCTGCTTATCCTGACGTAGACGCAGAATCACTTTACTATGATCTTCTTGGTACTCCAGGAAGATGGGGTGCTCCGCGTACAGTTAGAGTAGGCTTAAATGTGAGCTTTTAATTAATAATAAGGTAAAGAGGTAAATATGAAATTATTAAAGAATATTACCGTTTTCAGTTTGATGGCTGCTTTGCTGATGATGTCTACTGCTGTTGAAGCAAGAGATAAGGTCGCAAACAGATCAGGAGGCGCATCAAACTATGTTGATTCCAGCGGTACATTCGATGGAAACCAGATATATGCCGACGTTACCAATAATGGTCTATTCTTGGATTACCACATTTCTGGTGATTCAGCGTTAGAGTGGCCAAAAGGTACGGGTGTACACTCTATCTTCCAATCTGCACTATGGTTGGGAGCTACAGTGAACGGTGAAACTCGAGTATCCATTGGAGATTATACACAAGATATGGGTCCAGGTCCATGGGGTGGTGATCCGCTAGCTGCGGTTCATCGAATCTACAAAGTAGAAAAAGGCATGTTAGCCTCTCCAGGAGACTTTGCTGACTTCCAAGAGTGGCCAATTGATTTTGGTGCACCTTGGGTAGACGTTGATGGTGATGGAGTTTATTCTCCACTACCAAACGGTCCTGACCATCCAGAGTTTGTTGGAGATCAGGTTCTATGGTTTGTCAGTAACGACGGAGACCCAGCTTATAAATTAAATATGGGAACATCACCATTGGACGTTGAAGTTCAAACTACTATGTTTGGTTTTGATAGACCAGACGTATTTGGTGACATGGTCTTCCTAAAACAACTCGTAATTAACAGAGGTTCTAATACATTAGAAAACATGTATATGGGACTATGGTCTGACCCTGACTTAGGATATGCAGGTGATGACTTTGTTGGTTGTGACGTTCCTTTAGGTATGGGTTATGTTTGGAATGATGGAGATGATTCACAGTATTCAACACTAGATATTGGTACTCCTGCTGCAGGATATGACTTCTTCCAGGGACCAATGGTTGATTGTGATGATAGTGAAGACTGTTCTGAAGGTGCGAAGATGTTTGGTACTCGTCACCCAGGAAAGAAAAATCTTTCTATGTCATCTTTTGCATTCTACATCAACGGTGATGCGACATATACTGACCCTTCAGATGAAACTGAAGGATATTACTATATGCAAGGTTTAAGAAAAGACGGAAGTGCTTATCCAACAGAAATTGCTGGTGATCTTTATGACCAAAAATTCTGTTTCTATGGAGATCCAAATGTTGCACACGGTACAGCGAACCCGGTTGATGGTAACTATACACCATCAGCAGATAGACGTTTCTTAATGAACGTTGGTCCGTTTACTATGGCAGCTGGAGATTCACAAGAAGTGGTATTTGGTATCTTCCACGCTGCAGGTGGTGGCGCGTTAGCTTCAGTAGATTATCTAAAAGAAGTTGATGCTCTAGCACAAACAGCATATGATATTGATTTTGCGTTACCTGATTCACCTCCTTCTCCTAGCGTTCAAGCAACTGCTATGGCAGACCAAATTATTTTGATTTGGGGAGAGGAACCAGAATCATATAATGTCACAAGTGAAGTAGACGTTGATGAAGCGGGTAATCCTACAAACTTTGTGTTTGAAGGATACAATGTTTATCAATATGAAACAGGTAGTGGTGCTGGTAAAACAAAACGACTAGCTACTTATGATGTTGTAAATGGTGTCACAGAAATCTATGATGACGTCTTTAATGCAGAGTTAGGTGAAACTATTAATATTAGAACTCAATTTGGTTCTGATAGCGGGTTATCACACTATCACTCTATTGATGGAGACGGATTAGATAATAATTCAACACTTATTACAAATCGTGAATATCACTTTGCAGTAACCGCATACGGTTATAATGCTTATGGTATTCCAAAAACACTTGAAAGTAGTCCTCAATACTTATCTGTAAGACCAGAAGTACCAAACACATGGTCTATGGGTGAAAATACAGCAGCTGTTGGTGACGTAGTCAGTGCAGCGCATGATGGTCCTTCTCAAGGTTCAGTGGATGTGGTAATAGTAAATCCAGCTGACCTTACAGGAGACGATTATACGCTTACATTTGATGACGCAATGCCAGACGGCACTGTTGCTACAAACTGGACACTAACTAATAATAGTTCAGGTGCAGTTCTCGTTGCAAACAACCCTGTTGTTGGTGGTGTGAACACTGCTACTGGCCTAGAAGTTGGTCCAGGTGGAACCCCTGTAGTAGAAGGGATGCAAGTGTTAGTAAACGGTCCACAAGAAGACTTACTATCAGTAAGTGAGTGGGATCACGGTTGGAAAGAAAATGGAGTTTTAAGAGACCCTGCGGTAGGTTATGTGCCGTGGGCTAGTTTAGGACGTACTGGCTATATTATTGAAAATAGAGCTGGTGTGCACTATGCTGCTCCTTACACTCGTGACCATGACCGTTTCAATTATTGGGAGTCAGATGATGTTGAGCTTGACTTTAGCACTCCATCAATTGGATGGGACTACATTAGCGAAGCTGTTAATGGTTATGTTCCATTCTCAGCATTCAGACATAATTTTGCTACTGGAAACAAAGACGCAATCTATGCTGGATATTGGGATTATGATGGAAATGGTGATTTTGAAGACACCATTGGTGGCGGATACTGGGCAGGTCCAGTGTATGGCGCTAACGCATGGGAGCCAATCTACTGTTTTGTAGGGCACAGAACCCAACCATACGATCCAACTAAAGAAGCACAATATATTGCGGATAACAGCCTAACCGCATCAGGCGGTTGTGGATGGGCATATCCTTGTCAAAACGAAACTACAAGTGGAAAACAAATCACTTATCCATATATGACTGCTACTCTTTTCTGTGACTATTTAGGCTCAGGGGTATTACCTACTGCAGCTGGTCACGTAGCATGGGGTAGTGGATGGACAACAGGTAGTTCCGTTGTGTTCCAAATGAGTAAGCCAAATTCATCTGCAGATACTTTTACATGGAGTACAGATGGTCTTGGAGTCGCAATGAATAGTTACGACCCAGATCGTATTAGCGTATGGCCAAATCCATACTATGGGTATAACCCAGAAGAACGTGATGCATTAGACCGAAGAGTGATGTTTACCCACTTACCTGAAGAAGGTCCTGCAACAATACGTATCTTTGCTCTAGACGGTACTCTAGTAAGAACTATTCACCACAATGATGCTGGTAGTCAGCACGTAGCTTGGGATATGAAAAACAATTTCGAGCTTCCTGTTGCAAGTGGCATGTATGTGGCACATGTAGAGACTAACGCAGGAGATAAAATCCTGAAGTTAGCTGTAATTCAACCAGAACAACGTCTCGACGTTTATTAAGGAAAGGGAGTAGAGAAAATGAAAAATACATTTAAAATATTCCTTGGATGCGCAGTATTAGTTTCGTCGCTAACTGCCGGCACCGTAAGATCAGCAGGAACTGCTGGTGCTGCTCAGTTGCTAATTCCGGTCGGGGCTGAAACTATTGCTCTTAGTGGAGCAAATGTAGGTACAGTGGCTGGTGTAGATGCGTTACATTCTAACGTAGCTGGACTAGCACATTGGTCCTCTGGTTTTCAAGGAACTGTTTCAACCATGTCATATATTGCTGACATTGATGTCACATATGCTGGTATGGTTGTAAGTATGGGAGAAAGTGGAACATTTGGTATGACAATCAAAGCATTAGACTTTGGTGAAATTCCAAAAACCACTGCTTTTGCACCTGAGGGTGATGGGCAGACTTTCTCTCCTAGCTTCTTCACTGCATCAGCAGGATTTGCGAGAGCATTTTCTGATCGTGTTAATGTTGGTGCTGCTGTAAAGGTTATTTCAGAAACAATTGAAGAAACCTCAGCAACAGGAATTGCATTGGACGTAGGTGTTCAATACAGATTCCCAACACAACCATTAACATTTGGTGTAACAATGAAGAATGTAGGTAGCAGAATGCATTATGATGGTATTAACCTAGACCAGGATCTTCAACCTGAAGGTTCTGCTTCTGGTTCATCTAATGAATCATTCAGAATTGTAGCAGATAATTTTGCACTTCCAACTAGCTTGGATATATCTGCAACATATGGCCTACTAGACAACTTAGATGTTAGTGCGAACTTCACTAACCATTCATATCAATCTAATACACTAGGCATTGGAGCTAAATATACTTTAGGTTCAGCATGGATTGGCGCAGGAACTATTATGGTTCTTGGTGACGACGAACAACCAGCTGGTGTTAATGATGCTGATTGGGAAGAATGGAGTGGAACTAATTGGGGTGGATCACTAGGTGCAGGCGTTACTGTTCCTGTAGGTGATTACGATATGCATATTTCATATGCTATGAGAACTGCCAATGAGTTCTTTGATGATCACACCACATTACAAGTGTCTTTAGATTTTTAAACAGTTCTAGTTTAAGATTCTGAAAAAAGGGGCTCTGAAAAGAGCCCCTTTTATTTATTCAAACAATAAATCGATATTTTCTTTTAATAGCTCTGGCGGAATATTTTGTCCCAAAAAATACTTACCGCTCGCATCTTCAAAATATAATTCCCAATGTAAGTGTGCCCCTTTTTCATTTCTTAGGGCCCCACCAGAGGTTCCAGTATTTCCTGAAAAACCAATTAACTGTCCTCTCTCCACCTTTGTTCCTGGAAGAATGCCATCAGCAATGCTTGATAGGTGCGCATAAACACTAATAGTTCTAAAGTTAGGAGCAATACTATATCCATGATCAATTACAATTGATTTTCCTAATAGGATATAGTTGTATATATCTTCTGGGGTTTTAGATAGTTGCTGTGTTGTTTCCAAAAACGCGTTATACGTGTCGATATCCACATCGCTATGTGTTGGGTTGCTACGCACTATAATACCCTCAGAAACGGCCATAATAGGCCCATTTAAGGGTATTGCGAAGTCTATTCCTTGGTGTGAACCTGATCTATACTCTCTTAACGCATTTGGAAGCAAATTAAGGTATTCAGGCACCGGATAATCTTTTGATGGCAGTTGTATGGTTTGCAACAGCTCGCTTGCATGCAGATTGGTTTTTTCATCGATATAAAACAAATATTCATTTTTTGGAGTTAATTCTGCATTAATAGATGATGTTGGCACAGCACACCCGACTAAAAGAAAAATTATTAAAAAATATGAAATGTTTTTATACATGTTCTGTTATGATATATTCTAAACCTTTATAGTTTATACTAATTTTAACAATATTATTACCTTCTTTGCTAACCCAAACTTTTATTACTGAACTTTCCAGGAAGACCGTATTTAATATTTCCATTTCTTTGTCCGGAATATCCTCTAATCGTTTTATATCTAATCTATATAACGTAACCTCTTTTTTGTTTACAACCTCATCCCCTGCTTTTAAAAACCTTATTTGACAAGGGAAGCCTTTTGTTAGTGTAGCATCTTTTTTCCACACAGCATCATCAATGTTAATAGACTTATTTGACAAGAGAGAAAGAACTAAGCTGTTTTCATTAAAATCTTCTTTCTTGTATTTTAGTGGTTCAAAAAACATTTCCCCTGCCTTTGTAGGAGAAATCACTATTTTTTCTCCCATAGTTATTTTACAAAAATCGATTTTTCCGTATAGCGACACTTCATAGCTTGACTGTGCACACAACACAGCGCTTAAGAAGAACAATGCAAAGATAGTGTTTTTATAATTATTCAAAGATTAAATCAATATTTGAGATGCGATTAAAAAATATAACGCTACGCCTAGAATATCAATAGCGGTTGTTACAAAAGGGCCGGTAGAAATTGCAGGATCAAAGTCTAATTTTTTTAATAGCAATGGCACACTTGCTCCTACAGCTGTTGCAATAGTCATAGATGCACCAATGCTTAACCCAATAACTAATCCAAGGTTTGGTAAGGTGTTCCCCGTAATTAATTCAGAACAAAAACCAATTAAAGCTCCATAAAGAGCTCCCAATATAACCCCCACAATAATTTCTTTTATAATTAGCGCAAAAGAATTATCAACATCAACTCTGCCTGTAGCAATCCCACGTACAACAATTGTAGATGACTGAGTACCAATATTCCCTCCAACACCAATAATAACAGGTATAAATGCTGCCAACACAATCATTTCTTGTAAAAGCGAATCAAAATATCCAATAATTGCAGCAGCGCAAACTCCACCAATTAAGCTAGCAAAAATCCAAGGAGCCCTTGATTGTGCATTCCCTACAGGCGATTTTAATAAAATCTCCCTATCTTTACCGACCCCTGCCATTTGTAAAAAATCTTCAGATGCTTCTTGACGAATGATATCTACAATGTCATCGATAGTCACAATACCAAGAAATCGATTCTGTTTATTTACAACTGGCAATGCAAGATAATTATATTGCGCAACAATTTTTGCAACCTCTTCCTGGTCCGTATCAGATGTAACAGCATGGATATCTCTAATCATAATTTCACGCAATTTTTTAGTACTTTTTGATGTTACAAGATTTCTTAGAGAAATTACTCCAACCAATTTTTCTTTATTGTCTACTACATAAACATAAAACACCCTTTCATTGTCAGGGTATGATTGTAATTCTGTAATCGCTTTTTTTACCGTTAAGCTTTGGTTTAACATGAATGTTTCTTTTGTCATCACACTACCGGCACTATCATCTGCATAAGACATAATTTCTTCAACATCTTCTAGGTCCTCTGCTTCCAGTTTTTCTAAAATTATATCTTGTGTTTCTTTTGGAAGCATGCCAATAATCATTGCTTGATCATTTGTCCCAAGATGTCTAAAAATTTTTGATATATTGGTAATATTTTCTTCAGATAAAAGATTTTGAATTAATGACTCATCTAATTCTTCTAGAATTGCTGCTTTATAGGCAAATGTAGGAGAAAGTTTGAATAGATTTTTTTGATTCTCGATATTTAAACCCCTCATAATCATCGCAATATCCGCCGGATGTGTTTTACGTATAATTTTAGTTAGATTTGCATTAGCTTTCCTTCTTAGAAGGCGCTCTATTGTTGTTTTTAATAACGAAATTTCTGTTGAAAAGATTGCTTTTTTCATTGTATTGGATTTTCAATAAATTAACTCTACTTTATAACAAATTAAAGATTAAGTAAATGGCTAAAATAACAAAACAATCAGAAGACTTCTCAAAATGGTATACCGATACAATTTTAAATGCTGATTTAGCTGACTATGGGCCCGTAAAAGGAACTATGGTGGTTAAGCCATATGGTTTTTCTTTATGGTCGAATGTAAAAAAAGCACTCAATACAATGATTGAAGATTCCGGGCATGAAAATGCCTACTTCCCTCTTTTTATTCCAAAAAGTTTTTTTGAAAAAGAAGCAAAACATGTTGAAGGTTTTGCTAAAGAATGTGCTGTTGTCACCCATTCAAAATTAATTGCTGAAAATGACGGTCTTTCCGTAGACCCAGATTCTAAACTAGAAGAAGAAATTATTGTTCGACCAACGTCAGAAACCATTATTTGGTCGATGTTTAAAAAATGGATTACTTCTTATCGCGATTTACCGGTAATGATTAATCAGTGGGCTAATGTTGTGCGCTGGGAAATGAGAACCAGGCTGTTTTTAAGAACATCTGAGTTTTTATGGCAAGAAGGGCATACTGCACACGCTACCAAAGAAGAAGCCATGGAAGAAACATTAAAAATTGTTGAAATCTATAAATCATTATTTGAAGATCATCTTGCAATTCCAACATTAATCGGTAAAAAGTCTGATTCAGAAAAATTTGCAGGTGCAGAAGAGACATTTTCAATAGAAACAATGATGCAAGATAAAAAAGCGCTTCAAGCAGGAACATCACATTATTTAGGCACCAATTTCGGTAATGCTTTTGATGTTACTTTTCAAAGCAAAGACAATAAAGAACAACCTGTTTATGCTACTAGTTGGGGGGTTAGTACCCGCGTGATTGGAGCATTAATTATGGTGCACGGAGATGATAAGGGTTTAAAAATCCCTCCTAAGGTTGCTCCTCAGCAGGTCATTATTGTTCCTATTAACCCAAAAAATGAAGATGAAAAAGAATTCAATTCTTTTATAAATCAAGTTGCTAACGCTTTAAACCAAAAAAATATTAGATGTAAAGTGGACAGCTCTGACAACACACCTGGATTCAAATTTAATTTTTGGGAATTAAGAGGAGCTCCAATTAGAGTTGAAATTGGTCTACAAGAATATAAAGACCAAAAATTAACAGTGTGTAGAAGAGATACAGGCGAAAAAACTTCCATAGAGCACAACGATATAGACGGTATTCAAGATATTTTAGATGATATTCAAAACAGCATGTATAGTTCTGCAGCTTCATTCCTAAAGGAAAACACTATAGAGTTGGATAGCTACAAAGATTTGCAAGAAAAACTATCAGAAGACAATTATTTTATCAAAGCATATTGGGATGGCTCTGAAGATTCAGAAATGAAAGTTAAGGAAGATACAAAAGCCACGATTCGATGTATTTTAGAAGACATAGATGACACGAAAGCTAAATGTATTGTTTCTGGTGGGCCAGCCAAGCATCTTGTTATTTTTGCAAAAGCATATTAATTACTATGAAAAATCTATTATCCTATTCTTTGTTAATTTGTGTATTATATCTTCTGTTGTGGCCTGTCCCTATTAATCCAGTCGCTTGGGAATCTCCTAAACCTCCATCAATGACAGGTGTATATGCAAAAAATGATTATTTGAAAAATATAGAGATTTTTTGGGAAAACGATGGACATTATGGCCCAGAAGATATAGCAATTTATGATGGTAATTTATATGCTGGATATCATGATGGACTTATTATGAGCTCTGTTGGTGAGTTTTATCATACGAATGGTCGACCTCTTGGGATGGTATTTGATGCCGACAATAATCTAATCGTTGCAGATGCGATTCAAGGATTAATCTCTATTGATCAAAGAGGTGTTGCCACCACTCTTGCGGTAAAATCTGATTCAGATAATATTCCGCTAGGATTTACAGATGATTTGGATATTGCAAGTGATGGAAAAATTTATTTTTCTGATGCTTCAGATAAATTTGGATATGGAGAAGATAGAATTGAAGTAATGGAACATACTCCAAATGGAAGACTTTTAGTTTATGATCCAAAAACGAAGACTACAACGACATTGCTTGATAATTTATATTTTGCAAATGGAGTTGCTGTCAGTCCTGACGACTCTTTTGTTTTATTTAATGAAACATTTATGTATCGAATACAAAAGTATTGGCTTAAAGGAGAAAAGGCAGGCACTTCAGAAATTGTTATTGATAACTTACCTGGTTTTCCAGACAATATTTCTTCCAATGGTAAAGGCACCTATTGGGTTGCGCTTTTTACAGTTAGAAATGACTTTATTGACCAAACAGCAGATAAGCCTTTTATTAGAAAGCTGGCTTTGCGGTTACCAGAATTTTTACAACCCCAGCCAGAGCCTTATGCATTTGCTTTAGGAATTGATGGAAATGGAAATATTTTACACAACCTTCAATATGGTGCAAGTGATGCCTATTCACCAATAACAAGCGTTAAACAATATGGTGACGAGCTATATTTTGGGAGCCTTACCCATAAAGGTTGGGGTAAAATAAAAGCGCCAGAATGAAAATATCCACACCTGCAATTGTTTTAAAAACAACCCTATTTAAAGAATCAAGTATTATTGCCCGACTATTTACGTTAGAAAAAGGAAAAAATTCTTATGTTATTAAGTCTGCTATGAGGCAAAAATCTCCTTTAAAATCTATTTATCAACAATTAAATGAGATCCAAGTAAGCTATATTCATAGCAACAAAAGACAGTTACAGCCAATTTATGATTCTAAAATTTTGAATAATTGGGATAATATTGGTTCAGATTTAAAAAAAACAGTTCTTTCTTTATCAATTATTGAAATTATAGACAAAGGTTTTGATGAGGGAGACAAAGACGAGAACACTTACTATCTATTAAAAGATGTATTATTATATTTTGATTCAGAAAACAATAACTACAACGATGCTTTTTATTTTTTTGTATTACATTTATTAAAAAATATTGGCTATGACATTGTAGCAGCAAAAGAACACCCAATAGTTAAAAGGCATCTGTTAAAGGAGGTAAAGCTGCTTGATCATGTTGAAGAAATTTATGAATCAAATTTTTTCAGGGATAAAAATCCTAAAACAAGATTTAATTATAATAAAAAAATTATCTCTAGCTTTATTTCTGACCTAATCAAATACCACTTTCCAGATTTAAAATCTTTTAATGTTGCAAGAGAAGTTTTTAGGTAGTCTCACTCAACTTTAAAAACTTTTTCTCCAGGTTTTGACATTTTTAATTTTTCACGTGCAATTTTTTCAATATAGTCTTGATCAAATTCCAATTTTTCTGATTCTCTTTTAAGGCTTGCAATCTCTTCACGCAATGAATTGATTTCTTGTTGTATATCAGATTTTTCTTTCTTCAATTGCCATAAACTAATTAACCCTCGATCGCTAAAAAACAGTAACGATGCACAGCCAATTAAAATGACTACCAATAGAACACTTGTGATTTGTGGTAATTTTTTTTTCATTTAATAAATGAGAAATTTTTACCAAATGTTTTAGAAGTAAGTTTTTCTTCAATCCTTAATAGCTGATTATACTTGCTGGTGCGATCAGTTCTACAAACAGAACCTGTTTTTATTTGTCCGCCACCCATTGCAACCGACAAATCTGCAATAAAAGTATCTTCAGTTTCACCTGATCGGTGAGATATTATATAATCATAACCATTTTCTTTAGCTATATTGATAGTTTCAATTGTTTCAGACACTGTTCCAATTTGGTTGAGTTTTATTAGTATACTATTCATAGCATTTTTTTCAACTGCGTGTAATAATTTTTTTGGATTTGTTACGGTTAAGTCATCACCAACAATTTGAGTTGAATTACCCAATGCTTCAGTGATTTTTGTCCAACCACTCCAATCATTTTCATCCAATCCATCTTCAATAGAAACAATTGGATATTGATTGATAAGGTTTTCATAAAAATTAATCATCTGTTCATCATCTAAAATTTTCTTCTCCAAACTTAAATGATATTTGCCTTCTTTGTAAAAGCTTGAAGCGGCAACATCTAGTGCAATAAACACATTTTCACCAGCGCTATATCCGCTTTTGTTGATTGCTTCTAATAATAGTTCTATCGCTTGTTCGTTGGACTTAAGTGCAGGAGCAAATCCGCCCTCATCTCCTACTGTAGTATTTAATCCATTTTTATTTAACTCTTTTTTTAATGTATGAAAAATTTCTGTCCCCATTCGAATTGCATCAGAAAAAGACTTTGCTCCACAAGGGAATAACATTATTTCTTGTATATCAGCTCCTTGGTCTGCATGCATTCCTCCATTTAAAACATTAATCATAGGAATTGGCATTATTGAACTCTCTTTATTTAGATAATAGTACAGAGGAAAACTGTGAAATTTTGCTGCAGCAACAGCGCATGCCATAGAAACACCCAATATAGCATTTGCACCACACCTGCTTTTGTTTTCTGTGCCATCAATTTCCAACAAAAGCTTATCAATATTTTCCTGTTGATCACAAGGTTGGCCAATTAGTGTTGGCTGTATTATATCAAGCACATTATTAATTGCTTTATGGACCCCTTTCCCATTGAACTCTTTATTATTATCTCTTAATTCAAGGGCTTCAAATTGCCCCGTTGATGCCCCAGAAGGAACAGCAGCTCTGCCACGACAATTTGCAAGACTGACTTCTACCTCAACTGTAGGATTCCCTCTTGAATCTAAAATTTGTCGGGCATGTAATTTTTCTATTTTTGGTTGGGTTTCACTCATATTTTAATTTAATCCCATTTGTTTTATTATATAAAAGATTTAATAAAAAGGTTGATTTTGTGCAAAAATAGGGATTATTATTATAAAAATGTGTAAATATGAAACTTTTAAACAATAAAAATCATATTGGCATGATTAAGAGAAAAGAGTCAAAAACTCACGTCTTTATTGGGGATTTTGTCTCTTTTTTACGTTAACTAATCAAGGAGGAATAACATGGCTTCATGGGATTCAATGATAAGTGGTGCTTTAAGTGGATTAACAGGAGTAGTGAAAGCTGCAATCATCTTTTTTGTGTTTGCAAACGTACTATTCAGTACTGGAATGGATCCACTAGGCGGCATTGCTGATTTAGTTAGTGCATTTACTGACAATGGCCTTACAGGACTACTAGTTTTAGTGGTTTTCTTGTCTTGGTTATAAGTTTAGATTAATGCATTAGTCGTAAGATGTAGGGGCCCCTTATGGGCCCCTATATAAATACGATGATATAAAAAGTTTAAGGAGAAACATAATGGACAAAGCTATAAAAACGATTACTGGCGTGTTATCAACATTAACAGACTTAGCAATTCATTTGCTAGTTGCTGGCGTTGTTATTGGTATTCTTTATAACGACGTTTTTGGTGTTATTGGTAACATTGGTTCTGCAATGGGAACAATCGGTGATAATGGTCTTGCTGGCCTAATCACTATTGCGGTCGTTGCAATGTGGATGAAAAAATAATTAACATTTTTTTCACTACAACTTTTGTTAAAAAATAAAAGGGCTCAAAAAATGAGCCCTTTTAGTCTTATTTTATAATAATTTCACTAAGTGAAATTCTTTATATATCTATATTACTGCCTTTTATTGTTTTCTTGGTCTTTTGCAAACGCACAACAAGAAATTAAAATTATTGGACCCAATAATTCTATTTTAGGAACAGTAGACTATATTCAAGAAAATCGATTTTATTTTTCATTAAACGATTTTTCTGATATTTTGTTGAAAAAAAATTTTGTTAATACAGATCTCCAAAAAATTGTTTTTTCAATTGGTAATAACAAGGTTAAAGTTACAGGCAATATCCCTTTTGTTATTATTAATGATAAGCCATATCAACTAAAAAATACTATTATTTATAAAAAAGGCGTTTTTTATGCTCCCATTGATGATTTTTTAGAGCTTTTAAATAAAAGAATTGGAACACAATATTCTATCAATTATAACTCTTTATCTATTGAAAATAAGTTGGAATCTAAAATTTCATTAACCAGTTCAGTAGATTTAAACCAAGAAAAGAAAAAATGGAAATTTGATACAATTATTATTGATCCAGGACACGGAGGAAAAGACCCAGGAGCTATTGGCTATAGAGGGACCAAAGAAAAAGATATAGCCCTTGATGTTTCCAAGAGATTAGCCAAAAAAATTGAAAGAAATTCAAAAACAAAAGTTATTTTAACAAGAGAAGAAGATATTTTTGTTCGATTACAAGATAGAACAAAATTTGCAAATGCTAATGAAGGCGATTTATTTATCAGCATACACACAAATGCTGCCGAAGATAGAAGAGCTAGCGGTTTTGAAACATTTTTGATTGGACCAAATAAAAATGAAGCAGCTATCAAGGTTGCTGCAAGAGAGAACGCTGCATTAGAGCTCGAAGGGTTTTCTGGAAAACAATTAACCAATGAAGATTTAATAAAAGCAACTATTGCTCAAAGTGCTTTTGCTGCAAAAAGCGAAGAATTTGCATCGCTCGTACAGAATGAAATTAAAAAAAGAGTCCAAAGCAAAGACAGGGGGGTAAAACAAGCCGGTTTTTATGTTTTAATGGGGGCATCAATGCCAAACGTTCTAATCGAGCTTGGATTTATTTCAAATCCAAATGAAGAAAAAAAATTAAACAACTCTAGTTATCGCGATATGTTAGCCACATCAATATATTATGCTGTTCTTGAATATCAGAAATCATTCAATGATTAATTCAACCTTAGAATTTTTATATAAACTACATAATCGAGGCATTAAACTTGGATTAGAAAATATTGAAACATTTTTAAGTGTATGCGATAATCCACACCGAAAAATTAAAACCATTCATCTGGCTGGCACAAACGGTAAAGGGTCCACAGCTTCTTTGATAGCAAAGATTTTACAGGAACAAGGTTTAAAGGTTGGGCTTTACACATCTCCACACCTGGTTAGATTTAATGAGCGAATTCGAATTAATGGTAAAACAATTTCAGATGATGATATTGTTTATTTTATCAATAAACACAAGCAAATTATTGAAGAGAGTTCCATTACTTTTTTTGAAGCCACAACTGCCCTTGCCTTTTCTTATTTTGCTAAAAATAATGTAGATATTGCAATTATTGAAACAGGCTTAGGCGGACGATTAGATTCAACTAATGTTATTATCCCTATACAAACAATTATTACAGAGATTGATTATGACCATACACATATTTTAGGCGAATCAATTGATTTAATTACATCTGAAAAATGTGGAATTTTTAAAAAAGGAATTCCAGCTCTAACAGCAAATTTGAATAAGGAAGTAATTGAAGTAATTGAACGTTGTTCAAAGGATAAAAATTGTGAACTTAAAAAAATTGATGTCAATAAATCAGAAATTATAAAACACACCCCTAATTCTCTTGTATTTTCTTATAACGGTGATGAATTCTATATTCCACAAGCTGGATCTTATCAAAAAGATAATGCTGTAATAGCAATTGAAACCTGCAAAAAACATTTTAATGAAATCGAAACATCAGACATACAATCTGCGTTCAAAAAATGGATATGGCCAGGGCGAATGCAATTAATGGAAAATGATTTTTTTTATGATGTTGCTCACAATGCAAATGCTGTTAATAAACTCACTACAGATTTGTCAACACTCTATAATATAAAACCAATTGGTTTACTAGTTTTAAAAAATGACAAAATAACGGATAGATTTTTAACTCTTTTAGAAAATAAATTCGAAAAATTAATTATATCCACAATTGATTCGAAAGACATTTTACAAGAAGAAGATATTCTATCTAATAAAAAACTTAAAAAATTTAAATTTATTAATAACCTTAACGATGCACTTAATGAGGTGCGATTAATGCAGTATGGCGGACCAAAGGTGGTGTTTGGTAGTCATTATATTGCAAGCCAATTATACAAGTTTTTTGATTTTTCCTTTGACAATGGAGCAATATAGTGTAATTTGAATTTTCGAGGTTATTTCCCCCTAAAAATATTTTCACAACATGAGGAATCAATGAAATTAGACGAATTAAAAGAAAAAAAAGTAAGCGATTTGCGAGAAATTGCAAAAACTATGGGTATTGAAAAAATAACATCTTTTTCTAAAGATGAATTAATTGAAGAGATTATGAAAAATAATCCAACTGAGAATACCAATGCTGCTGAAGAAAAACCAAAAAATGAAAAAAAAGATGATGGGATAGCTGGTGGAATATTAGAAATATTGCCAGATGGCTATGGTTTTTTGAGAAGTGTAAACGACAATTATCTTCCAGGCCCTGAAGATATTTATGTAAGCCCATCCCAAATAAAAAGATTTAAACTAAAAACTGGCCATTTTGTTAAAGGGACTACTCGCGCTCCTAAATCAAAGGAAAGATTTCATGCTTTATTACAATTGTTGGAGGTTAATGGGTTAAAGCCTGATGATATAAGAAAACAAATGCCATTTGAGCGCTATACTCCTTTGCACCCCAATGAAAAATTTAATCTTTCAAACACTAGCGATATGTCTATGAGAATTATGGATCTTATTTCTCCTATTGGGAAAGGACAAAGAGGGTTAATTGTTGCACAACCAAAAACTGGTAAAACAATTTTAATATCTAAAATTGCTAATGCAATTAGGCGCAATCATCCTGAAACTGTTTTAATAATACTATTGATTGATGAACGCCCAGAAGAAGTAACTGATATGAAACGCAGCGTTGATGCGGATGTTGTTAGCTCTACTTTTGATGAAGGTCCAGAAAGACATGTACAGGTATCAAACATGGCATTAAAGAAAGCACAAAGACTAGTTGAGTGTGGAAAGGATGTTGTTATTCTTTTAGATAGTATAACTCGTTTAGGTAGAGCTCATAATGCTGTGACAGCACATAGTGGAAAAATTTTATCAGGAGGTGTTGATTCAAATGCTTTACGAAATCCAAAGAAGTTTTTTGGGGCTGCAAGAAACACTGAGGAAGGTGGAAGTTTAACTATTATTGCAACAGCCTTAATTGATACAGGCAGTAAAATGGATGGGGTGATCTTTGAAGAGTTTAAGGGAACAGGAAATATGGAATTAGTTCTCGATAGAGAATTAAGTGATAGAAGAATTTATCCTGCTTTTAACATCGTTAAATCTGGCACTAGAAAAGAAGAGCTATTATTGTCAGAACAGCAACTTTCTCGAATGTGGATTTTGAGAAAAATGCTAGGAGAAATGACTACAGAACAAGCAATGACTTTTATGCAAGAAAGAATGAGAAGATCAAAAACAAATCAAGAATTTCTTGATAAAATGAGCCAATAAATGTCGATTAAGTTATCTAAACTAGTCGAAAAAATTAAACCATCATTTACCCTACAAATGACCGCAAGAGCTGCAGAGCTGCGTTCAAAGGGGGTTGATGTCATTAATTTTGGAGTTGGTGAACCTGATTTTAACACTCCATCTCATATTATTCATGCTGGACAAAAAGCCATAGATGATGGTTATACAAAATACACTCCCGGGTCTGGTATGCTTGAATTAAAAGAAGCGATTCAAACCAAAGTCAAAAGTATGACTGGCTTGTCTTATGATGTATCTGAAATTATAGTTTCTAATGGAGGCAAACAGTCTTTATCTGTAGCCTGCCAGGCTCTTTTCAATGAAGGAGACAAAGTAGTGGTTTTTTCACCATATTGGGTTTCTTTTCCTGAGTTTGTCAGATTATCTGGTGCAACCCCATTATTAGTTGATACTTTACCATCCCAACAGTTTGAACCAGACTTTGATGATTTAAATCAAAAAATGGATTCTAATATAAAAGGAGTTATTATTAATTCTCCCAGTAATCCTACAGGAGGAGTTTGGTCTAATGATGCAATTATTAAATTATTAGGTATTAGCAAAAAAAATAATTGGATTGTCATTTCAGATGAAACTTATGAAGAACTAGTTTATGATAATGAGTTTACTGCAATTGATAAATTAAATAATATTGGCACTGAAGTATTAACAATCCGAAGTATGTCCAAAACCTATGCAATGACTGGATGGCGCATTGGTTATGCAGTAGGAAATGCGTCTATTGTTAAGGCTATGTCTAAAATTCAAGGACAAACTACTTCATGCCCAAATGCAATAGGGCAAAAAGCTTCTGTTGCTGCTCTGTTAGGAGATCAACAGCCTGTTTTAGATATGAAGAAAAAATTTGAAGAAAGAAGACAGTTAATGTTTGATCAGTTAAACAGCTTGAATGGCGTAAATTGCGCTATGCCAGGAGGCGCATTTTATATGTTCCCAGACTTTTCATCTTATCTAAATAAAGAAACAAAAAATGGTAAAATTTTACAAGACACTTTCGACCTTTCTGATTATATTCTCGACACTGCAAATGTAGTAACAGTTGCAGGTGATGGTTTTGGGGCAGAAGGTTATTTAAGATTTTCTTTTGCAACTAGTAGAAAAATCATCAAAGAAGGAATTGAAAGAATAAGAAAAAGCTTAGAAGAGCTAAAATGAAAAAAGATATACATTCTAAAGAGTATAGATTAGTGGTTTTTGAGGATAGTTCAATTAACTATTCTTTTTTAACCAAATCAACTGTGAAAACAGATGAAACTGTCAAATGGGAAGACGGTAATGAGTATCCTCTATTTAAAATAGAGATATCTGATCAATCTCATCCATACTATACTGGCCAACGCACACTAGTTGATACAGCTGGACGTATTGAGAAATTCAATCGTAAGTACAAGAAAAAAGATTCCTAAATATTTTTTATTAAACGATTTTAACCTATGGATATCCTATCTAAAGCCAAAGATATTATTGTTGAGTATGACAATATAACGGAAGAAATGATTCATCCTGATAATGTTTTAAATCAGGAAAAAATGACTGCTTTATCAAAAAAACGAAGCTCAATTGAAAAATCATATGAATTAAGCAAACAATTTGTTGTTCTAAATAGAGAGCTAAGTGATTTGGATGAAATTTCTGATGAAAAAGAAATGGAAGAATTAATTAAAATTGAAAAACCTATTTTATTAAAGAAGATTACGGATATAGAAGCACAGTTAACAAAAATATTGATTACAAGTGACCCCAATGACAATAAAAATGCAATTATTGAAATAAGAGCAGGGACAGGAGGCGATGAAGCAGCCTTATTCGCTGCAGATTTATTTAGAATGTATTCTAAATATGCAGAAAAAAACGGAATGTCAATTAAAGTAATGGATATGAATGAAATAGGAGTTGGTGGATTAAAATCAATTATTTTTAATGTTCAAGGTGAAAATTCATATGGTATGTATAAATATGAAGGCGGAGTTCATCGTGTTCAAAGAATACCTAAAACAGAATCTGGAGGACGAGTGCATACCTCTGCAGCAACTGTAGCTGTTCTTCCAGAGGCTGAACAGGCGGAAGTTGATATTAATGAATCTGATTTAAAGATTGATACATATCGTGCAAGTGGAGCTGGCGGGCAACATGTTAATAAAACTGAATCTGCCATTAGAATTACACATATCCCTACAGGATTAGTAGTAACGTGCCAAGATGAAAGCTCTCAACATAAGAATAAAGCTTCTGCACTCAAAGTATTGCGTGCAAGACTGTTTGCTTTGGAGCAAGAAAAAATTGATCAAGATAGAGATAAAATGAGGAAAAGTTTAGTATCTACAGGCGACAGATCTGCAAAAATTAGAACATATAATTTCCCGCAAGGCCGTATTACTGATCATCGAATTAATTATACTGCTCATAACCTACAAGATACTTTAGAAGGAAACTTAGATCATATGGTTGAAAAACTCAAACTTGAAGAAGATAATTCAAAACTCAATCAATCATGAATAACTTTCAATTACTAAACGAATATTTTTCTTCAAAACTATTTCAATTGGAAAAAATAGAAATTGATGAACATAAAAAAAAATCTGAATTATTAATTGAAGATATTTTAGGTATTAACAAATCAGATATTTATACAAAAAATTATTATATCCCTCATGAAAAAATTGAATTATTAGAACATGCTTTTTCACAACTTAAAGAAAATACCCCGGTACAACATATTTTGGGTAAAAGTTATTTTTATAATGATGAATTTTTTACACCACCTGGCACTTTTATACCCAGACCAGAGACAGAATTAATTGTTGATTGCATCCGAAACGATTTTTCAAGATTAGAAAAAAAGAATGTATTAGAAATAGGAAGTGGAACCGGGTGTCTTTCTATTAGCATAGCAAAGTTATATAAAAATTTTTCTATTACTGGAATTGATATATCAGAAAAAGCAATCGAAACATCGATTACGAATGCTAAAAAATTAAATTGTTCAAATATCAAGTTTATTAAACAAGATTTTTTCAAAATGAATTTTAATCGTTATGATATAGTTATAAGTAATCCTCCTTATCTCGCACTTGAAGAAGTAGGTTTTCTTGACGAATCAGTCAAAAATCATGATCCATTAATGGCATTATCTGACAATAAAGACGGTTTATCTTTTTATAAATTTTTTGTCAACAATATTGATTTATTTTTAGAAAAAGATGGAAGTATGTATTTTGAAATTCCTAATTCTTCAATTACAGAAATCATCATAGAATTAGTTAAAAACAATCAAAAAATTAACAGCAAAATATTTAAAGATTTTGAAGGCAATAATAGAGTAATTAAAATATATTAGCATTAAATGAAAAGCGAATTTATACATCTCCACAACCATTCTGATAACAGCTTATTAGATGGAGCACAAACTATTAATACTATTATTAATACGATGGATGATTTAAGCATGGATTCAGTTGCTCTTACAGAGCATGGTAATTTATTTGGAGCAGTTTCTTTCTATAATCAAGCAAGAGCGAGTGGAGTGAAACCAATTATTGGTTGTGAAGTATATGTTGCAAAAGGAAGTCGTTTTGATAAAGAGAAAACTATAAGAGGAGGAAATTATAATCATTTAGTTCTTATTGCACAAAATTTAGAAGGATATAAAAATTTAATGAAGATTGTAACTCATGGTTATTTAGAAGGATTTTATTATAAGCCACGAGTTGATTTGGATATTCTAAAAGAACATAATGAAGGAATCATTTGTTTATCGGCTTGTTTAAAAGGCAGTTTAGCCGAAACTCTTGTGTATAGTGGTTATGAAAGCGGTAAAGCTATAGCTGAGGAGTATTCCAAGATATTCCCTAATAGATATTATATTGAATTACAAAACCATGGCATTCCTGAAGAGATTCAAAATATCAAACTTGCAACAAAGCTTGCTAAAGAAATGAATTTACCAATTGTCGCAACCAATGATGCCCACTATGCTTTAAAAAGACATCATAGTGCGCATGATGTTCATATATGTATTGGTTCCGGAAAACAACTAAGTGATACAAAACGTTTAAAATATTATGGTGAAGAATTTTATTTTAAATCTCAGGATGAAATGTTTTCACTGTTTAAAGAATTTCCAGAAGCATTAGAAAATACTCGAGCTATTACTGATTCAGTTAATCTTGAAATACCAATGAAAGATTATCATTTACCATGGTATCAAATCCCTGACGGCTCCAATGTGAAGGATATTGATGAATACTTGAAAATTCTTTGTGATAAAGGCGTTGAAGATCGCTTTTCTGATAGAACTAGTGAAGTAGAAGAAAGATTAAACTATGAATTATCAGTGATTAAAAAAATGGGTTTTGCTAGCTATTTCTTAATTACTGCAGACTTTGTTCAATATGCTAAGAAAAACAACATACCTGTTGGTCCAGGTAGAGGGTCAGCTGCTGGTAGTTTAGCGTCTTATTGTCTTGGAATTACTGATATTAATCCTTTAAAACACAACCTGCTTTTTGAACGATTTTTAAATCCCGATAGAATTAGTTTACCGGATATTGATATTGATTTTTGTATTGAAAGAAGAAACCAAGTTATTGATTACATTAAGGAAATCTATGGTGAAAAATCTGTTACACAAATTATTACATTTGGTAAAATGAATGCGCGTGGCGTTATACGCGATGTTGGTCGTGTTATGGGCTATTCATATTCTGAAGTAGATAAAATTGCAAAATTAGTTCCAGAAGGAATAAAGGTTACTTTAGATAAAGCATTAAAACAGAGTTCAGAGTTACGCACTCTTTCTCAAGATCAATACCAAGATCTTATTGAAAATGCAAAAGTTTTAGAAGGGATGAATCGACATGCTTCAATTCATGCTGCTGGGGTTGTTGTTGCTCCTGGTAAATTAACCGATTTTGTTCCTTTGTATAAATCTACCAATGGAGATATCACAACCCAATACGATATGAATGAAATAGAAAAATTAGGTCTTTTGAAAATGGACTTTCTTGGACTACGCAATTTAACTGTTATTGATAAAACTATTGAATTGATTTATAAGCGTTTAGGTAAAAAAATTGATATTAATTCTATACCATTTGATGATCCAAAAGTTTATGAATTATTTTCAAAAGGATTAACCGTAGGAGTTTTTCAGTTTGAATCTTCAGGGATGCGTGAGTATCTCAAAAAATTACAACCTAAAGCCCTTGAAGATTTGATTGCAATGACGGCACTATATAGGCCTGGTCCTATGAAAAATATTAATCATTATATTGACAGATCTCATGGTAAAGAAGAAGTGCAATCTATACACCCTTTACTTAATGAAGTGCTAGAAGAAACACACGGTATTATTGTTTATCAAGAACAGGTAATGGAAATTGCTGCACGCGTTGCAGGGTTTACACTGGCTGAAGCGGATGAAATGCGAAAAGCAGTTGGGAAAAAAATTAGTTCCTTAATGGATGAACTATCTGAAAAATTTATCAATGGAGCAATTAAAAATGGCATCTCAAAGCTAAAAGCTAGACAGATTTTTGAATTAATCGAAAAATTTGCTCAATATGGTTTTAATAAAAGCCATGCCACAGCTTATTCTTATATATCTTATCAGACTGCATGGCTTAAAGCACACTATCCTGCAGATTTTATGTCTGCAAATTTAACTAGTGAAATGACTAATACAGATAGAGTGGTGGTTTTAATTAATGAGTGTAGAAAATTAGATATTAAAGTACATGCTCCAGATATTAACAAATCTGAAATTAATTTTATTCCAATTAATGATAATGAAATTTCTTATGGTTTGAATGCAATAAAAAATGTTGGGGTTAAAGCTTTAGAGGATGCTATCAAGATAAGAGAAACATCAGGGAATTTTTCTTCCTTTTTTGATTTTATTTTAAAAGTAGACCAACGTATAGTGAATAAAAAAGTATTAGAAAGTTTAATTATTGGAGGAGCTTTTGATTCCGTGCATCAAAATAGAGCACAATTATTTGAAATGGTTGATGATGCAATTAAATATGGCCAACAAGTGAATAAAAATATATCAAAAGATCAAATGAGCCTATTTGGCGAAGAGGAAAAATTAATTAAAGAACCAGATTTTCCTAATGTTGAAGAATGGAGTAATCAAGAGAGGCTAAACAAAGAAAAGGAAGTGCTAGGGTTGTATATATCCGGGAATCCTTTATTAAAATATGCTGACACATTAGAAGAGATTAGCAATTATGATTTTACAGACAAGACTCATTTAAAGGAAGATACGTTAATCAAGATAGGTGGTGCAATTTCTAGTTTTAAGCTTCATTATGATAAAAAAAATAGACCAATGGCATTTTTTAATTTAGACTGTTTAGGCGGACAAGTTGAAGCAATTATTTTTCATGAAGCTTTTGACAAGTATAAAGAAATTATTCAAGATGGCAACATTGTGTTTCTTGTAGGAAGTTCTAGTGTACAAAATCAATTTGCAGATTTAAAAATTAAAGTAGATGAAGTAGTGCCAATTAATCATGCAAAAGAGGTTTTAAAAATACAAGAAATCAATATTAAAATTGAGTCCAACATGTCAAAAGAAAAGCTCAATGAAATCCATGCTCTTGCAATCAAAAATTCTGGCGATGCTCCATTTATAGTTCACATGGTTAATGATGATGGATCAATGAGAAGGATTGTATCAAAAAAAGTACGCGTTTCTATAAATAATCATTTTATTACAATGTTAAAAGATTTAATAGGAGAGTCTAATGTTTGGGTTAGTTAAATTGTTAGTATTATGGCGTTAAAACCACCAATTAGAATATTAATGGCAAAGCCAGGCTTAGATGGTCATGATCGAGGCATTAAGGTTTTAGCAGCAGCATATCGTGATGCAGGAATGGATGTGATTTATCTCGGTTTAAGACAAACACCAAACAGTATTGTGCAGGTTGCAATACAGGAAGGGGTTGATGTCATTGCATTGTCAATACTTTCTGGTGCACATATGACTATTTTTACTAGAGTAATCGAATTAATGAAAGAAAATAATCTTGAAAACGTTTTAGTGACTGGCGGTGGAATTATACCAGAAGCTGATTCTCAAGAACTATCAAAGATAGGTGTTGGCAAACTTTTTGGGCCTGGCACCCCCGTGAAAGAATCATTAAAGTATATTGAAGATTGGGTAGAAAATAATAGACGATGATTAATAATATTCATAGTGTTTATTTAAAAGGTGAAAAAGCATTTGAAAAAGGAAATTTTTCATCTGCAAAAAAACACCTATTATCTGTTATTGATTGTGATGAGAATTATTATGCAGCATACTTATTGCTTTTTGAAATTGCAGATAAAGAAAATTTATCTTCAAAGAAAGTATTTTATGATGCTTTAAAAAGACTAAATCCATCGCTATCAATTAAGGCCCCATTAACTAAAAAAACAATTCATAAAAAATCTTCAAACCAGAAAAAAAAGACCGCGATAATGACTGTTCCATATATTAAACTTTTAATACAGCAAGGCAAAACTGTACAAGCTAAAAAAAGCTTGAATGCAATTATTAATACATCAAAAAACAAAATGCAAATTAATCAAGCTAAAGAAATTTTAATAAATCTTCAAAAAAAGGATAAAAAATGAGTGAACAGTATTTTATTAAACGTCAAAATAATTTGAAATCATTGTTTTCTGAAAAAAATTTAGATGGGATGCTTGTTACAAATCTTACTCATATAAGATATCTTTGTGGTTTTACTGGTTCAGCAGGTTCTTTACTCATTACGCATGATAAATGTGAATTTATTACAGACGGCAGATATACATTTCAATCAAAAAATGAAGTAAAAGGTGCCAATATAACTATTAGCAGCGATCCTCATTTTAATGTAATAAAGAAAGAAAATTTATTACCATCTAATTTGAAGATTGCATTTGATTCTAACAACGTTTCACATCAAATCTATAATCAATTAAAGGATATTTTTTCAAGCATATCTTGGGAAGGAACTTCTGGATATGTTGAATCTTTAGCAATGATCAAAGATGAAAAAGAAATTGATGCTATAAAAACAGCTGTAGAGATAACAGACCAAGCATTTTCAGAAGTTTTTCCAATGATTAAAATTGGAGTTAAGGAAAAAGAAATTGCTAATCAATTATCTTTTCTTTATAGAAAATATGGTGATGCTGATGCCGATGCTTTTTCTCCAATAGTCGGTAGTGGTATACATTCTGCAATGCCTCATCAGCGACCAACAGATAAAAAAATTGAGCCTGGAGAATTAGTGGTAATTGATTCGGGCGCAAAGTATGCTGGGTATCATGCAGATATGACTCGCACTGTTGCAACAAAGGGTTATTCTGAAAAACAAAAAGAAATTTATAATATTGTTTTAGAAGCTCAATTAAAGAGTATTGATGGTATCAAGAGCAATATAAGCTGTAAAGAAATTGATTCTATTGCACGTGACCACATCACAAATGCTGGTTATGGAAAATATTTTGATCACGGACTTGGTCATTCTCTTGGTTTAGAGATTCATGAAAATCCTCGATTTAGTAAAGTCAGCAAAGATATTTTACAATCCAACCATGTAATGACTGTTGAGCCAGGGATTTATCTTGAAGATATAGGTGGAGTTCGTATTGAAGACGACATTGTTGTTCAAGACAATGGGTGTGAGGTTCTTAATAAGACTCAAAAAGATTTTACTGTCATTTCATAACAGCATACCTTTATAATGAAGAAGAAATTTTTAATTATTTTATCTATTATACTAAATTCATGTACTTGGAATATGATTCAAATCTCTGTGCTACCTAATGGAGATTATTCAGTTGTATATGAATCTAGCGGCGATAAGCTTGACATAGAAAACAATGATTTTGTTCATCCAAAAAATAGTAATACATCACAATGGCTTACAACATTAGAACAAGGCTCCAATAATGATGTTATTAAAAAAACTATTAATATAAAACCAATCAGAAATAAGACCGTTTTTATTGATGAAAAGTCACTGAATTATTTTATTAATGTTGAAAAAAATGAATATTTTTTTTGGGATGAATATTCTTTTTCTTCTATAGTATATGATTTAGAAGTAGATAAAAAATATCCGTCTATAGTGAATTTTTTAGATATAGAAGGAGATAAAATTTCTTGGATTCTTCCAGCAAAAAAATATATCATTAATACATCTCTTATTGAGTATCAAGATTTACTCAATAATGATATTTTTTTTGAAAAAATTAATAATCAAATAACAACTTATTTTGATTATGTTGAGAAAGACTCTCTAATAGATAAAATTGATATCAACTCATCTTTAATTATAAAAGATGCATTAAATCCAATGATTAATAAATTGCCAAGAGACTTTTTTCTACAACTTCAACCAATTATTGATTTTCATGAAAGTGAATTTGAGAAAAACACAGCTTTAATGAATGATTATTTTCTTTTTAATATAGAATTACCAGGAAAAATTCAAAGTCATAATGGAGATAGTGAAGAAGGTAAATTATTATGGGAAATAGATTTTAATGAGATTGCCACAGATAACTTTGAAATGTATGGAAAATCAATTATAATAAAAAAATGGAGAATTTTAATCTCTATATTTTTTGTATTGGCACTGCCTTTATTCAGGTTTAAAGTAATAAAGAAGACTATATAATGATTGAGGATATTAAAGGGAAAATTAACTCATTAAGACATTCTATTAATGAGCATAATTATGCTTATTATGTATTAGATAATCCTGTTTTAAGCGATCAAGAATATGACTCTTTATTTAGAGAGCTGGAAAAATTGGAAAAAGAAAATCCACAATATGTTGATCCATTTTCTCCAACACAAAGAGTTGGACATCCAGTTAATAGTGATTTAGAAAGCATTAATCATACTACACCAATGTTATCTTTATCAAATGCAATTAATAATGAAGAAATTTTTGATTTCAATAAGAGAGTAAACAAGTGGCTAAATCAAGAAAATATTTTTTATGTTGCTGAACCAAAGATTGATGGTTTAGGCGTTTCTCTTGTTTATAAAGATGGGCAATTAGATCGTGCACTTACGCGAGGGGACGGTTATATAGGTGAAGATATTACACATAATATTAAAACAATTAATGCGATTCCATTAGAATTAAGAAATTTAAACAATATTCCTTCTCTACTCGAAATAAGAGGTGAAATTTTTATGTCAAAAAATGAATTTATCTCTTTGAACGCTAAAAGAGAGCGCAATGAAGAAAAATTATTTGCAAATGCAAGAAATGCAGCTGCTGGCAGCGTAAGACAATTGGACCCAAAAGTTACATCAAACCGTAATTTATCTATTTTTTGCTATGAAGTAGGCGATACAACCAATTTAAGCTTTGATAACCATTGGAAATTGTTGAAATATATTAAAGATATTGGCTTGCCAGTTAATCCACTCTCAAAAAAAGTTCAAGGCGCAGAAGAAATGATTGAATATCATAGAACTTTAGAACAAAAAAGAGAGTCTATACCATATGAAATTGATGGTTCTGTCATTAAAGTTGACGATTATAATTTTAGAAACAGTCTTGGTGATCGATCTAGATCTCCAAGATGGGCTATTGCAGCAAAGTTTGAATCAAAAAAAGAAGAAACACAAATATTAGATATTATTTTACAAGTAGGTCGTACTGGAGTAATTACGCCAGTAGCAAAAGTTGAGCCTGTAGAAATATCAGGTGCAGTAATTACAAGTGCAACTTTACATAATCAAGATGAAATTGATAAAAAAGATATTCGTATTAATGATTTTATTGTTATTGAAAGGTCTGGAGATGTTATTCCTAAAGTATCAAGCGTTATTAAAGAAAAAAGACCAAATAATACCAAAAAATTTTCTATCTCTGATTTTGAATGCCCCTCTTGTAACTCTGTAATTCAAAAAACAAAGGATCAGGTTGCTTATAAATGTGTTAATGTTGCCTGTGAAGCAAAAATTAAAAGTGCATTAGAACATTTTTGTTCAAAGAACGCAATGAATATTGATGGTCTTGGACCACAAATTGTTGATCAATTAATGGACGAAGGGTTAATCAGAAATATTGATGATTTATTTTCTATCACTTATTCTGATTTAATATCATTAGAAAGGTTTCAAGAAAAGTCAGCAACAAATTTAATAGAGTCTATTGAAAGTTCGAAGGAGACATCATTCCCAAGATTTATTTTTGCTCTTGGAATTCCACATGTAGGACAACATGTATCAAAAATATTAGATTTTTACTGCCAATCTTCTATAAAAAATTTATCAGAAATGTCTTTTGAAGAACTAGAAAATATTGATGGCATAGGAGGTGTTGTTGCAGAATCAATTACTAAGTTTTTTAAAGAAGAACATAGTATTATAATCGTAAAAAATTGTATTGAAAAAGGAGTGAAAATAAATAAAACTATTTTTAATATTTCATCTAAATTTTCTGGTGATGTTTTTGTTATTACTGGAAGTTTTAAAAGTTATTCACGTTTACAAATAAAAGAATTATTAGAACAAAAAGGGGCAAAAGTAACCAATAGTATTTCATCAAAAACTAATTTCCTAATTGTAGGAGAAAATGCTGGATCTAAATTAGAAAAAGCGAGAAAAAATAATATCAAAATTATTAACGAGAATGAATTGGAAGCTTTATTAGATGAAAAAAAATCTTAAATACTGTTTATCTTTTTTCTTATCTGTTGTTATATCTCAAGAAATTGATGGTATTAAAACAAATACAATTACCAATGGTTTAAATCGTCCTGTTTTTGCTGCTTTTGAACCTCAAACAAATAAAATATATGCTGTTGAACAAACTGGTAAAATTTATTTAATTGAAAATTCTGGTAAGAATGTATTATTTCTTGATTTAAGTAAAAAAATTAATATTGGCATTACACCTGATGAGCGTGGATTATTGGGGATGACATTTGATCCAGATTTTCAATCTAATGGTTTCTTTTATGTATCATATATCGATACTGAAAATTATTCTGTGATATCACGATTTCAATTTTTGCACAAACAAGGAATCGTAGATATAGAATCTGAAAAGAAATTATTACACTTTGAACAGCCCTTTAATAACCATAATGGAGGACATTTAGCATTTCATCCAATAGACAAATATTTATATATATCATTTGGAGATGGAGGGTCTTCTGGAGATCCATATGGGCATGCACAAAATTTAGGTAATTTTTTTGGATCAATTTTACGCATTAATCCAAATGTTAATGGAACATATTCAATTCCTTCTGATAATCCTTTTATTGATAACGATGATATTAAAAGTGAAATATGGGCGTATGGTTTACGTAACGCATGGAGGTTTTCTTTTGATAGTCAAAATGGAGATATTTATATGGGTGATGTTGGACAATATCTTTGGGAAGAAATTAATTACTTAGAATTTGGAGAAAGTGGAGCAAATTTTGGATGGAATATAATGGAAGGAAATCATTGCTATCCTGAACCTGGATGTCATCAAGATGGATTTGTAAAACCGATATTTGAATACCCAAGCGATGCAACCTATGCGTTCAGTTTAATGGGTATAAAACAAAGTAATGTATCTGGCTGCTCAGTCACAGGAGGGTATATTTATAGAGGGAATAAAATCAAAAGTTTATATGGATTATATATATTTTCTGATTTTTGCACGGGTAAAATTTGGGCTTTAAATCCACTAACCAGTGAAACCCAAGATATTACTGAGCTTTTACTTGGATCTAAGAAATATATGATTTCATCATTTAGCCAGGACATTAACAATGAACTCTATATAATTGAATTTTCTGGTACAATATATCAAATTGAAGCACAAGATGAATGAAATAGCAATTTATATTAATAATCTGCATAAAAAATATGATCAAACCGTTTATGCTGTACAGGGAATTGATTTATCAATAAGGAAAGGTGAATTTTATGGCCTTCTTGGACCAAATGGAGCAGGAAAATCGACTACTATTAATGCAATTACAAGCTTAGTAAGGCCTACAGAAGGCAATATCAAAGTTTTTGATAGAGACATAGTGTCTGATTTTCGTTATGCACGATCTAAAATTGGAATTTCTCCACAAGAAATTAGCAATGATTGGTTTTTTCCTGTTGAACAACTTCTATATTTTCAAGCAGGATTTTATGGCATTACAAAAAAAGATGCAAAAGAACGTATTGATTTTATTTTACATAAAGTTGGTTTATATAATCATAAAGATAAAAAAATGCGTCAATTATCTGGAGGAATGAAAAGACGTTTACAGATTGCAAGAGCGTTAGCACATAATCCAGAAATTTTGATTCTTGATGAACCTACTGCTGGTGTGGATGTAGCGCTAAGACATGATCTTTGGAATTTTTTGCAAGAATTACATAAAGAAGGAAAAACAATTTTATTAACAACACACTATATTGATGAAGCAGAATTATTATGTGAACGAGTTGGAATTATTAATAATGGAAAGCTTGTCGCTGAAGATACTGTATCTAATTTAAAGGCATCAACCAATAAGTCAAAATTAGAAGATGTATTTTTAGAACTAACTGGGAGAAAGTTAGATGATTAAAAATTGGATTGGATTTTATACACTTTCTTCTAGAGAAATCTTACGATTTTTTACTGTTTGGAAACAAACAATTATTCCAGGCATTGTAACTACCCTGCTTTATATTTTTGTATTTGGTGTTGCTCTTGAAGATCGAATTAGTGAAATAGATGGAGTATCTTACAAGATGTATATTCTTCCAGGATTGTTAATGATGAATGTTATTACCAATTCGGTTGCTAACACTGCATCATCCATGTTACAAATGAAGTTATTACAAACACTTCCTGAATTACTGATTACTCCCTTGTCTAGCTTAGAGCTATCATTGTCGTTTATTATTGGAGGCACTGTTCGAGGTTTTGTTAATGGTATCCTTATTTTATTTATTTGCATAATGGCTGGAATGCAAATTCAAGATCCAATTTCTACTATATTCATTATTTTTATTGTGTCATGGTCTTTTTCTAGCCTTGGATTATTTATTGGACAAATGTCTGATTCATGGGATCAATTGGCTCTTATTCAAAATTTTGTTCTTACGCCATTAAGTTTTTTAGGAGGAATTTTTTATTCTGTCCAAATGTTGCCAGAATGGGGATTAACAATTAGTAAAATTAATCCTGTATTTTATACTATTAATTCTTTACGATATTCTACTTTAGGAGTTTCTGATGCTCCATTTATCAGTTCCATGGTTTTTATTGTTTTATTTGCTTTGTTATTAACTACTCTTGCCGTGAAGACAATGGAGAGTGGCAAAAAAATAAGGTTTTAATTTTCAATTATATGATATAAAATCAAGCATGCAAAAACATAAAAAGGCCATCCTTTATCTTGAGGACGGCCTTTTTTTTGAAGGAAAAAGCCTTGGTTCCGCAGGAGAAACATCAGGAGAGGTATGTTTTAATACTGGAATGACTGGCTATCAAGAGATTTTAACAGACCCATCTTATGCAAAACAAATGGTTGCTATGTGTTCTCCCCATATTGGTAATTATGGTGCAAATAATTCTGATGTTGAATCATCCAAAGTATATGCAACTGGCTTTATTATAAAGAGCGAATCACTTATTTCTTCCAATTGGCGTTCAACTGCGACATTAAGTGAGTTTCTTAAAAAAAATGGAGTAGTTGGAATCCAAGATATTGATACAAGAGCACTTACCCTTCATATTAGAGACAACGGTGCAATGAATGGTATTATATCTACCAAAGATTTTAAGCTAACAAGCTTAAAAGAAAAGATAAAAAAAATTCCTTCAATGGAAGGGTTAGATTTAGCAAAAGAAGTTTCTATAAATAGAAAAAAAATACTCTTTCCAAAAAATAAAACTAAATACAGAATCGCAGCAATTGATTATGGTATGAAATCTAATATTTACAATATTATGCTTGAACATGATGCAGAAGTTTGTCTTTTCCCAGCAACAGCAACAGCAAAAACAATCCTTAATTATAATCCGGATGGTATTTTTTTATCCAATGGACCTGGTGACCCTGCAGCAATTGATTATGGTATTAAAACTGTAAAGAAATTACTGGGAAAAAAACCAATTTTTGGAATTTGTCTTGGTCATCAAATTTTAGCACTTGCTTTAGATGCAAAGACATTTAAAATGAAATTTGGACATCGAGGTATAAACCAACCAGTTAAAAATTTAAAAAATGATAAAATTGAAATTACATCTCAGAATCATGGATTTGCTGTTGATCCAGAATCATTACCATCAAATACTATTATTACACATATACATCTTAATGATACTACTGTTGCTGGTATAGAATGTAAATCTTTACAAGCTTATTCTGTCCAATATCATCCTGAATCTAGTCCTGGTCCTCATGATTCAAGATATATCTTTAAACAATTTTTTCAAATGATGGATAAAAATGCCAAAAAGAAATGACATTAAAAAAATATTAGTTATTGGTGCAGGGCCAATTATTATTGGCCAGGCATGTGAATTTGATTATTCTGGTACCCAAGCAATTAAAGCGTTAAAAGAAGAAGGTTATAAGGTAGTGTTGATTAATTCAAACCCAGCCACAATTATGACTGACCCTCAATTTTCTGATAAAACTTATATTGAACCTATTACAAAGGAATATGTTGAAGCTATTATTAAAAAAGAAAAGCCTCACGCAATTCTCCCTACAGTTGGAGGCCAAACTGCTCTTAATATTGCCATGGAGCTTTATGATGATGGAATATTAAAAAAATATAATGTTGAATTAATTGGGGCAAATAAACAAGCAATCGAAACTGCCGAAAGCAGAGAAAAATTTAAAGAAGCCATGACAGATATTGGTTTAGATGTTCCTTATGGGTATATAGTACAGTCTGTTGAAGATGGGATAAATCTTTTAGATAATATTTCTCTTCCTGCAATTATCAGGCCTTCTTTTACATTGGGAGGTTCTGGTGGCTCTGTTGCATTTAATGAAGAAGAATTCAAAATAGCAATTAACCAAGGAATCAAAGAAAGTCCAGTAAATCAAGTATTAGTAGAAGAATATCTTTTTGGATGGAAAGAATATGAATTAGAAGTGATTAGAGATTTAAACGACAACGTAATTATTATTTGTTCAATTGAAAACATTGATCCAATGGGAATCCATACAGGCGATTCAGTCACAGTTGCTCCTGCAATGACCTTAACAGACAAAGAATTTCAAAAGATGCGTAATTGGGCAATTAAATGTATAAGAAAAATTGGAGTTGATACAGGCGGTTCTAATGTACAATTTGCAGTTAATCCTGAAAATGGTAGAATGGTTATTATAGAGATGAACCCGCGTGTTAGTCGTTCATCTGCGCTAGCATCCAAAGCTACGGGATTTCCAATAGCAAAAATTGCTGCAAAATTAGCTGTAGGATATTCGCTGGATGAACTAAATAATGATATTACCAATAGAACGCTTGCTGCATTTGAACCTGCTATTGATTATATCGTAACAAAGATTCCAAGGTTTGATTTTGAAAAATTCCCATCTGCATCAGGTAAATTAGGAGTTCAAATGCAATCAGTTGGTGAAGTAATGTCAATTGGAAGAACATTTAGAGAATCATTTCAAAAAGCATTTCGTTCATTAGAGTTAAACTTGCCAGGACTGTCACCAAAAGATCCAACAGATAATGATTCTGAAATTAAACGTTTTAGGTCTTTAGATATTAAATCTCTTAATCGTGGAAGTTCTTTTAGAATGTTAAAAGTGAAAGAAGCATTGATTCAAGGATTTAGTATTGATGAAATTTATCACAACACAGGCATTGATCCTTGGTTTTTACATGAAATTGCAGAAATTGTTAATATTGAACAATCATACACATCGATTAAAGATTTAAAATTTTTAAAGAAAAATGGCTTTTCGGATAAACAAATTGCACATATCACAAAAAAGTCGCTTTCTGATATACAAAATACAAGAGAGAAGAAAAAAATAAAGCCCGTATATAAAGTTGTAGATACTTGCGCGGGTGAATTTGTTGCGGAAACACCTTATTGTTATTCAACATATGAAGAAACTCATGATATTCAACCGCTTAAAGGAAAGAAAGTGATGATTTTAGGAGGAGGGCCTAATCGTATTGGCCAAGGAATTGAATTTGATTATTGTTGTGTGCAGGCTGTGTATGGTTTAAGAGAAGCTGGTTATAAATCTATTATGGTGAATTGCAACCCAGAAACAGTTTCTACTGATTTTGATTTAGCTGACAGACTTTATTTTGAGCCTATTACGTTTGAAGATGTCATGAATATCATTGATTTTGAAAAACCAGATGGAGTTTTAGTGCAGTTTGGAGGGCAAACTCCTTTAAAAATTGCGAATCAACTTAAAGAAGCAGGTATAAAGATTTTTGGCACCTCTTCTGATAGCATTAATTTGGCTGAAGATAGAGAAGCTTTTACTAAACTAGTGAATAAAATAGAAGTAACTATCCCAAATTATTGTATTGCAAAAAATTATGATGAAATAGTTGCTTACTCAGAAAAAGCAACATTTCCTGTATTAGTTAGACCAAGTTATGTTTTAGGTGGTCGAGCAATGCAAATTGTTTATTCAAAGAAAGAGCTTGTTGATTACGTGTTTCGTTCTGCAGAAGCAACAAGTGATCATCCAATTTTGATTGATCAATTTATTGAAAATGCATTTGAATTTGATGTAGACGCATTATGTGATGGGAAGGATGTATTTATTGCTGGCATTATGCAGCACATTGAAGAAGCAGGTATTCATTCTGGAGATTCTTCTTGTGTCTTACCTGCCCATAAAATTAGCAATAAAGTGAAAAAAGAAATTATTGATGTAACAACTAAGCTCGCTAAAGCATTAAATGTAGTTGGGCTAATTAATTTACAGTTTGCTGTAAAAGATGAGATAGTATATGTATTAGAAGTAAATCCTCGTTCTAGTCGAACTGTTCCTTTTGTAAGCAAATATAGTAATATTCCATTAGCAAATATCGCAGCACAATTATCTGTTGGAAAAAAATTAAAAGATTTTGAATTAAAAAATATAAAACACAAACATATTGCAGTCAAAAAAGCAGTTTTACCATTTAAAAAGTTTAAAGATGAAAAAGTGTTTCTTGGCCCTGAAATGAAATCTACTGGAGAAGTAATGGGTATTAATGATAGTGTAGGTGTAGCATTTTTAAAAGCAATGCAATCGGACGGCTATACTGTTCCTAATAAAGGAACAGCATTCATTTCTGTTAACAAAGCAGATCGAAGAGAAGCATTAGCTGCTGCAAGAGATTTAATTCAAATTGGATTTGATATTATTGCAACTGAAGGAACAGCAAAATATCTATTGAAAAATAATGTACCTTGTGAACAAATTTTTAAAGTTGGAGAAGGTAGACCAAATGTTGTTGATGAGATTCTTAATGATAACATTCAGTTTGTAATTAATACTCCTTTGGGGTCTAAATCAAGATATGATGAAGAGGCAATAGGGAAAACATCTGTAATGAAAAATATTTTAACTATTACTACTATGTCTGGGGCCAGAGCTGCCATAGAAGCAATATCTCTTAGTGAAAAAATTAAAGTCAAAGCGTTACAAGAATATTTTAAATAATAATTATTTATAATCTTCTATATCTGGACATACACAGAAAAAATTTCGATCTCCATATGCATTATCAATCCGTGATACATAAGGCCAAAATTTATTTTCTTTGATCCAGTTAATAGCAAACACAGCTTCTTCTCTAGAATATGGATGATTCCATTCACTACACACTTCTCCAATTGTGTGAGGCGCATTAATTAACACATTATCTTCTTTAGATGTTTTGCCATCTGCAATATCATTGATTTCTTTTTTAATCTGAATCATTGCATCACAAAAACGATCTAACTCATCTTTTGATTCACTTTCAGTTGGTTCAATCATTAATGTGCCAGGAATTGGCCAAGACATTGTTGGAGCATGATACCCATAATCAATCAATCTTTTTGCAATATCTTCATTTGTGATGTTAGCACTGTTTTTAAACTCCCTACAATCAATGATAAATTCATGTGCATTTAATCCACTCATTCCACGATAAAGTATGGTATAGTCTTTTTCTAAACGTTTTGCCATATAATTAGCATTTAGAATTGCGATCTGTGATGCGTTCAATAACCCTTTTCCGCCCATCAACTTCATATAGATATAAGAAATCAACAAAATGCTAGCACTGCCATAAGGAGAAGAAGAAACTGAGTACAACTGTTCTTCATTTGTGGTATAATGTGTTGGTAAAAAGGGCGTTAGTTTTTCATTAACACATATTGGTCCCATTCCTGGTCCCCCTCCTCCATGTGGTATACAAAATGTTTTGTGTAAATTGATATGCATAACATCTGCACCAAAATGTCCAGGTTTACAGATCCCAACCATTGCATTTAGGTTGGCTCCATCCATATAAACCAATCCACCATTTTTGTGTATAATTTCACATATTTCATCAACATTATGTTCAAATACTCCATGTGTAGATGGATAGGTAATCATAAGAGATGATAAATTTTCTCCTGCCTCTTCTGCTTTTGATTTCAAATCGTCATAATCAATATTTCCGTATTTATCACATTTCACAATTACTACTTTTAGTCCAGCCATAATTGCACTAGCAGGATTTGTGCCATGGGCTGATTCTGGAATTAAACAGATATTTCTTTTTTCATCATTTGCTTTGTGATATTCTTGTATTGTTAATAGTCCAGCATACTCTCCTTGAGCACCAGAATTTGGTTGAAATGAAACAGCATTAAAACCAGTAACTTTAGAAAGCATGGTTTCTAATTCATCAATAATCAATTTATACCCTTTTGTTTGTTCGTTTGGAGCAAAAGGATGTATTGTATTAAATTCTGGCCAACTAATTGGAATCATTTCAACAGTTGCATTTAGTTTCATTGTACATGACCCCAAAGGAATCATACTATGGTTAAGCGATAGGTCTCTTTTTTCCAATTTATGCATATAACGCAACATCTCTGTTTCAGAATGCATGCTATGAAATATTGGATGCTTTAAAAAATTATCTTTCCGATTTGGTTTAGCTTCAATGCTATCCCCTTTTTTCTCATTTGATGTTTTAAATAACGCACTAATTTGAGATATTTCTTCTTCTGTTGTTTTTTCGTCTAAAGAAATTCCAATCAATCCATTGTTATGGTACATGAAATTAAATTTTTTAGACAATGCTTCTTTTTGAAATGATTTTAAATCTATATCATTTAGTTCAACAACGATTGTATCAAAATAATTATTTGTATTGCTAATGATGCTATGACCATTTTTTGCAATTTTTTGACCAAGCTTTGTTGTGTGTTTATGAATTGCAGTAGCAATTTCTTTTAATTTTTTTGGACCATGAAATATTGCATACATTCCAGATATAATTGCTAACAATACTTGAGCTGTGCAGATGTTAGATGTAGCTTTCTCACGTCTTATGTGTTGTTCTCTTGTTTGTAAAGTTAGCCTGTATGCTTGATTGCCATGTTTATCTTTTGATACTCCAACAATTCTTCCAGGAATATCACGCTTAAATTCATCTGATGTAGCCATAAATGCTGCATGTGGCCCTCCAAACCCAAGTGGCACCCCAAAACGTTGACTATTGCCTACAGCGATATCTCCACCAAAAGAACCTGGAGACTCAAAAAGCTGTAAACACATTAAATCAGTTGCAAAAACAACCTTACATCCTGAATGATGTGCTTTATCAACAATCGACTGGTATAATTCAGGGCTATCAATTTCGCCAAAGCGATTTGGATATTGCATAATACAACCAAACGCATTGTCAAAATTCATTTCTTTATAATGGCAAATTTCAATTTCAATATCTAAAGGCTCTGCTCTTGCAACAATCACATCAATTGTTTGTTGAAAACAGTCTTTGTCAACAAGGAACTTATTAGATTCAGTGTTATTTTTTCTATAGAACATTAGCATTGCTTCGCTTGCAGCGGTTCCTTCATCTAATAATGACGCATTAGCAATTGGAAGGTTGCAGATTTCTGAAACCATTGTTTGATAGTTTAATAATGCTTCAAGCCTCCCTTGTGAAATTTCTGGTTGATATGGAGTATATTGAGTATACCATCCTGGATTTTCTAATATATTTCTTAAAATGACATTAGGGGTAATTGTATCATAGTATCCTTGCCCAATTAATGATCTATATAGTTGATTTTTTTCTCCAATATTTTTTATATGTGTAAGGATTTCATTCTCAGAGAATTTTTCATTTCCAATAGAATTTTCATCAATATCTAAAATGTTTTCTGGCACAATCTTTTTAATTAAATCTTTAAGAGATTTTTCTTCAAGAAAAGATAACATTTCTTCAATGTGATAATTTTGAGGGCCTATATGTTTCTTGTGAAATTCTGACATTTTACTGATAGTTCACCATTATTGGGTATAGTACCCCCGGAAGGACTCGAACCTACAACCAAGGGCTTAAAAGGCCCCTGCTCTACCAATTGAGCTACGGAGGCAAAAGTAGGTAAATTTAAGTGCATGAATCGTTATTTGGTAATGGAAAAAACATAATTTTTAAGAAAATTTTTGATTTAATTATTGCACAATTGCGTAAAACACTATTACCTTATGCATAGTCTTTTAGACTTATTGTAAACAAATACAACAAATCGAAAGGTTCCGCGGTTGGCGCTACGGAGCCTTTTTTGTTTCTAAAAAAAGTATTATCTTTTGACAATATTTGACAATTGGGGGCGACCGGTTTCGACATTTTAGCAAGAAGCTTTAGGTGGCATGTAGAGCTTAGTAACTCTTAAAACTTCTAAACTTTATTAAGTGCCGATTATGGCCAAATGGCTACAGCTTAATTGCTTATAGCCCATCATCAGTAGACGTTTCTCATCGTTCGCTGAATGGTGTCATAAAAATGAGATAGCTTAATTTTTTGCTTTGACTTATTAAGCGAACCCTTAAAAGCTAGTTTTATATTTGGTTGTTCTTGAACATATATAAAATGAACATTAATCAAGTAACTAAACATGTAGAAGTTTAATTTTTCTCTATTATGGACGGGAGTTCGAATCTCCCCGCCTCCACAAATAAATTATGATTAGATATATTTTTATAACAATATTGACTTTCTTTACTTTATCATGTGATTTTGATACATCCGTTAAATTAGAAGTAAGTAACAATGATGATTCTTACCAGTCAATTCCAGGACCTAGAAATTGTTTTTGGTCTCGTGGCCCAATAAGTAAAGACCCTTATATTAATATTGCTTATCCTGATGCCAATGTTTTTTATTGGAGCGCAGCATTCACTATTCCTGAAGGCGCTCGACTTTATCTTAAAGGAGAATTTCCTTATTCCAGGTATATGTCATTAATTAGTTATGATGGAAAAGGAACCCCAATAGAGTCTTTAGCCGATTATCTTATTATACCTGATGAAAACTCAATCAATCCTTTTGTAGAAGGATCTACTAGAAATCATAAAAATAGATCTTATACTATAGAAATTTTAAACCTTCCCCAAGAAATAAGAAGAGAAGAGGGAGTAAAACTTGATCTTCAAACTGATATTAGAAACGGAGATTCGCAAAATGAAATTCTTAAAAGAAATTCATTAAATGCAACCCAATATGGGCAAGGACAACAATCAATTGTTTATCGTATCTATGTTCCTGATAAAGATAAAGACGAATTAGGAGGAGTTTCTTTTCCTGAGTTTGTTTTAGTGTTAAATAATGGAGAAAAATTGGTAGGAGAAGAGGCGTGTAATGCATTAAATGCTAATCAAATGGCACAAATTAGTATAGATGCTATAGGCCTTCCTATGACTGTATATTCAAAACTGGTAAATCAACCTGATAAACCTAATACATGGCCATCAACTATACCAACCACTTGGTATTTGCAATATGATAGGAATTTTCTTCTAGGTATTTATAATGGAGAACCGCCTAAATCATTTAGAAAGAGCACTGGCGGTTTTTATCCCAATCTTGATAATAATTATGTACGAACCATTATTAATCGTAAACATGGTAAAGTGTTTGTTCTGAAAGGGAAATTACCTAAAACACCAAAAACTTATTATGGAGATGAAATAATGACCAAAGGTGATTTGATTTATTGGTCCATTTGTTCCAATCAAGGGTTTGCAAACACTCGAGTAAATGATTGTCTTTTTGATGAACAAGTTCCTGTGAATGAAAACGGTGAGTATACAATTGTAGTGAGTAGAAAAGAAGACCGTCCACGAAATGCCTATCCTGATTGTGGAATTGGGTGGCTGCCAATGGCTGATGATGGTGATGGAGCTATAGATGAAGATGCCACAGTGATTCAAATTAGAAATATGTTAGCATCACCAGATTTTAGACATGCAATTCAGAATGTTGATCAGATTGGTAAAGAAAAAGAGATTATGGGTCCTTATTTACCGTCTTCGTTTTATACAACAACAGGTGGCTTTGAAGCATTATTCCCTTGTCTGCAATAAGATTTATTTGGGAATACGATCTGGAAAATCTGTAATAATACCATCTATACCAAAAGTAATTGCTTTATCAATTTCTTCGGGCGCGTTAATAGTCCAAGAGTATATTTTAAAACCTGAATCATGAATTGTATTAACAACTTCTTGATTTAAAGAAGAAAAATTTGGGTGTATAGCAACTGCATCTAATTTCATTGCTATATCAAGCACTTCATTTAGTGTATTTTTATCGTTTAATATTCCAATTGGGATATCTGTATTCTCATTTTTAAAAATTATTAATTCATCCCAATCAAAACTTGAAACAATTAATTGGTTTGATTCCCATTTAGTATTACTAACAAATTTTTTAAGAATTAAAGCTGTTTTTTTAGCTGTATTTTTACCTTTAAGCTCAACATTTAATAATATATTTCCATCAATGAGTGTTAATACTTCTTCTATGGTTGGTATTTTATATTTTCCTTCTACTAAAATATTATTGAGTGCATCGATTGTCATCTCTTCAATAAAACCAGTGCTATTAGTAAGACGATCTAATTTTTTATCATGGAAAACAACTATTTCACCAGATGCACAACGAAAAACATCTATTTCTACACCATCAACTCCTAGATTAATTGCTTTTTGTATAGACTCTAAGGTGTTTTCAGCGATATGCCCTTTAGCGCCTCTATGGCCAATATTAAGTATATCTTTATTTTCACATGAGCTAAGCATAACAATGAAAAATAAAACACATATTTTTTTCATGAAATTAATTTCCTTCATGAATTTCTACTGCAGCACGTAAGCCAGAAAATAATGCCCCTTGCATCCAGCCATGATCATTAGAAGCATGTTCTCCTGCAAAATGAATACGTCCTTCTGCAGCCCCAATATGTTCTGCTAAAGCTGAATCTTGAGATGAAGTGGGGGATGCCCATGCTCCCTTTGACCATTCTTCAAGCGCCCATGATTGAGACACACCATTTTCTATATTATTTGTTGCGCCAGGGAAAATATTTTCCCATCTGTTCAATACGGTATCAATACGCTCCTGTTCAGTTAATATATCCATTTCGTCTGCTCTACTATATCGCAAATAAGACATAATAATACCACGTGGACCACTTAAGTCCCAAGTAGGCTGCCAGATTTCTTCTGGCAAATCAGTATTCCCCCATCCATTTAGACCTTCACTTTCCCAAAATCGATTTTGAAATTGAATATAAATTCTTGTTGATGATGCATATCGATACCCACCATTCATTGCTGTTTGTTTTTCTGTTGATAATGATGGTGTAAATTGAATTTTATTTAAAACAGTTAAAGGGACAGTACATAAAGCTCTATCTGCAGTAAAAGACCCTCCATTTGTTGTTTGTACAGTAACTCCATCAGAAGTTTGTGCAATAGATTGAGCAGGGCTTGCAAGTGAGATATAATCGTTTAAATAATCTGCAAATGCATATGGTAAACGATCTGACCCACCACGAATCTTTACATAGTCTTTGCGAAAAACTGAACCATATGTTGCATTGAGATAGTTGCTATTTGAAATTAATTCTCGTGTCCCATCATTTACATCTACATAAGAGCCTGACGTAGCATAAAAAGGATCTAGTTGTAAATTAAAATGGTTTGCATATCCTAATGTTAAATCATGACTAGGTTTAATTCGTGCTGCACCTCCTTCACCAAAGTGGTTGTCAGCAAATGGAGAACGAATTGTAAACACTCGTCCACCAATTCGATTTCTTGCCTCTAAAATTGTTACATTATGACCTGCACGATTTAATTCATATGCAGCAACCAAACCAGAAAGACCTGCCCCAATGATTATAACTTTTTTAGATGGTCTATTACCAGAGAGCATTCCTGGTGAATAGGTAATTGGAGGACTATCTTCGTTTGGACTCCCTTCATTATCTTCACATGATGGTATAAGTGTTGCTCCAGCTGCAATAATTATACTTCTTCGAATAAATTCTCGTCTTGTAATATCAGTCATATTACTATTTACATTCTTTCTGGTGCAGTAATACCTAGAATAGATAATCCAATTTTGAAAATGATTTGTGTTGCATCACATAACGCCATTCTTGCATGTGATAATTCAGCGTTGTCTAAATCAATAACTTTGTGATTTCCATAAAATTTATGATATTGTGCTGCTAACTCTTCAAGATAAGTTGCAAGTTGCCTTGGTTCCAATGATTCATGTAATTGTTCCATTTTTTTAGGGAATTGAGACAATTTTTTCATTAACGACATTTCGTCTTCTTTGTCTAAAAGTTGCAGATTTATTTTATTGGTTTCTCCTACTTCTTTTTTGAAACGTTTACCAAGATTAGAAATACGTGCGTGTGCATATTGTAAGTAATAAACAGGATTTTTTTCAGATTCGTCCATTGCTAAATCTAAATCAAAATCAAGATGTGAATTAGCACCACGCATAATAAAGAAATATCTTATGATATCAGCACTTAATTTTTCAATTAGTTCATCAAGTGTAACAAAATTTGCTTTTCTAGTAGACATCTTTACAACTTTCCCATCTTCTTTGAGTGTCACAAATTGATGTATAACTACTTTGATATGATCAACTCTATGACCAAGTGATTCTAATGCAAGTAACACATCTGGATATGTGTCAATATGGTCTGCACCAAAAATATCAACAATGAGATTAAAATCTCTTTTTACTTTATCAATATGGTACGCAATGTCTGGTAGACGATAAGTTGGTTCTCCTGTGCTTTTTACCAATACTTTATCTTCTTCTTTCCCAAGAGCAGTAGTTTTAAACCAAGTTGCTCCATCTTTTTTATAAGACAAAGATAGTTTTTCAAGCGCTTTTAACACTTCATTAATTGATCCATTGTCATAAAAACTTTTTTCTTTAGAAAAAACATCAAAAACAATATTTAGACTATTTAATGTTTCTTGAATATTTTGAAAAATTTCTTTTTCTGTAAATGTTCTAAATTTTTCGTCATTTTCATCTAAATCATTGCCATATTTTTCAATAATTTTTTCTACAATATCATCAAGATATTCTCCAACATATCCATTTTCTGGACTTTCAAATTTTCTACCAATTTTATTAGCATATTTTGCATAACAGGATTGAGCTAAAACACGCATTTGTTTTCCTGCATCGTTGTAATAATACTCTCGTGTTACATCATAATTATGCCATGATAATATATTTGATATAATATCTCCTAACACTGCCTGTCTTCCATGTCCTATAGTTAAGGGACCTGTTGGGTTACAGCTAACAAATTCTACATTTGCAGTTTGTTTTTTAGCTTTAGGTTTGGCAAAAGAGTCTTTATCAGATAAAATTTGATTTACTACATCGGAATAATAGCTGTTATCAACTGTAAAGTTGACAAAACCTGGTTTTGTCACAAATATCGAAAATAAATTATCTTCTTTATGAAATTCTAAAATATCATTTGCTAAATCAATTGGTGCTTTTTTTAATATTTTTGCAAGTACTAATGCAATATTAGATGAATAATCACCAAAACCTTTTTTATTATTTTGACTTATGTTCCAATCTGTATTTTGAATTTTATTTTTCTTTAAATATGAAATAATAAATTCTTCTATTTTTCTTTCAATCATTATATTTCTACTTTTTTTGCATCAAACCAAATACGCTCAAGATTATAGTATTTTCTTATGTCATCAAGAAAGATATGCACCACAACATCTATATAATCAATAATAACCCAATTTAGATGTTCATACCCTTCAATTCTCCAAACATCTTCTTTAACATTGTCTCTAATATTTTCTGTAATTGATTTTACTTGGATAGAATTTGAAGCAGAACAAATAACAAAGTATTTTGATAGGGTAGTGGTCTTTGATACATCAAGCGCTAAAATATCTTCAGCTTTTTTTTCTTCTGCACACGCAACTATATCTTTTAGTAATTTTTTTGTTGTCATTAATTCAAGTTAATAAAATCTTTGTAGTCCTTTCCAATAATTATTTGCATATCTTCATCGAAATCTGTTTCTGTATTGAATTCAACATTTGAATGATGCAGACCCATTCCCAGTAATGTTAATACATTAGTTACATTATTATTATTTTGATTTATAATCACCACTTTTGTTTTTTCATAGCTAGAATTATCAGCGTTTTCAATTCTTGTAATAATTAGGCCGTAATTACTATCTAAGAAAGCAGCAACGCGTTTTGCAAGACCATTTTCTTTTGATCCATTTAACACTGCAACACGTAACATTTTAGAATTTTCATTTTCAAATAATTTAATTCTTTCTTTTTCTGCTTTTGGCACACTATAGTCATTATAAGTTGTAGTAAAATTTTTCAAAAAAGCCCAACCAAATAATGAAATGCTAAAAATCAAAAAAAGAATAATCGAATTAAGAAAATATTTCATTTTTGCAATAACTCTAATTGTTTGATAGTATTAATACCCATGATTTCTTTAGGATTATCAATTTTTTTTGTCTTAACAGTGCCGCTGTTATTAATTAATTCTATCACATCTGTTAAATAATATTCTTTTGATTCATTATTAGATTTAACTTTTTTTAGGTTCTTAAATAATTTTGAAATTTTAAAAATATAAATTCCTGGATTTATTTCTTTAATAGCTTTTTCAGATTTATTACAATCTTTTTCTTCAACAATTTTGATTAAGTTTCCTGATTGGTCTCTTATAATTCTTCCATAACCAGTTGGGTCTTCTAGTATTGCTGTTATCATTGTAACATCTGCGTTCTCTTTAATATGTTCATCTACTATTGGTGATAGTGTACTATGTTTGATATTTGGGACATCACCATACAGGATTAATAAATGTCCATTCTTTCCATATAATGGATTATCTAACTGCAATACTGCATGCCCAGTGCCAAGCTGTTTTTTTTGTTCTATATATTCTATGTTGGGATTATTAATGTGATTAATAACTAATTCTTTTTTGAAGCCCACTACAGTAAAAATTTTTTCAGGATTCAGCTCATAAGCAGTATCTAATACATAATCAATAAGTGCTTTATTTTCAAGATTATGTAATACTTTAGGAATATTTGACTCCATTCTCGTGCCTTTTCCAGCAGCAAGTATTCCAATAAAGAAATTTTTATTCATCTAATTTTTCTCCTAAAAAAGGAATATCTCTTTTTGATATTATACCACCCCCATAACAAATACCATTTTTATCATAAAAAACTATTGATTGACCAGGGGTAATAGCTTTTTGATTTGATTTAAATTTAACTAGATATGAATTCCCTTCTAAATAAAAAACAGAACATTCTTTATCTTCATCTCTATAACGTACTTTTGCATAAAATTTAATAGGGTATTTTTTTGGTTTTTGTGAAATCCAATTTACATTTTTAACAATAATTTTTTTACTAAATAAAGCAGGATTATCCTCTCCCTGAGCTACAAATACAATATTGTTTTTAATATCTTTTTTTACTACATACCAAGGTTTGTCTTCTGAAGTAAATCGTGCACCAATTCCTAAACCTTTACGTTGGCCAATAGTAAAATAAATATGTCCATTATGTGTACCAAGTTTTTCACCATCAATTGATATGATATCTCCTTTACTGGTTTTAATATATTGTCCAACAAAATCATTATATTTTCTTTCTCCAATAAAACATATCCCAGTACTATCTTTTTTATTGTGGTTAATTAAACTATTTTCTTTTGCAATTTTCCTCACATCGTTTTTTAAAATATTACCTAAAGGGAATATGGTATTTTCTAATTCTTTTTGTCCTAGCTGATATAAAAAATAACTCTGATCTTTTGATAAGTCGTTTCCTTTTTGAAGATAATGAATGGAACCAACCTTTTTTCTATTTGCATAATGTCCAGTTGCAATTTTTTTTGCTTTCAAGTCTTTTGCATATTTTTGGAATACTTCAAATTTAATTTCTTTATTACATAAAACATCTGGGTTTGGAGTAAATCCATCTATATGATCGTCTAAAAACTGTTGAAATACCTTATCTTTATATGATTTTGTATAATCAATTTTATGAAGAGGGATGTCTAATTTTTTTGCTACAGACAGTGCATCACCATAGTCATCTTCTGCAGAACAAATTGCATGTTTATCATCCCAGTTTTTCATAAATATGCCTTCTACATCGTAACCTTCTTTTTGTAGAAGCAATGCTGCTACTGAGCTGTCTACTCCACCACTCATTCCTAATATTATTTTTTCTTTTCTCATATGTATAGAGTAACTATTTTAACAAAAATATGACTGGGAAATTACATAATACACTTATTTCTGGGTCTATAAGCATAGATAAAATTATTAATAAATATGGAACTTATACTAATGTTTTAGGTGGTTCTGCAGCTTATGCACTATGTTCTACTCCAGAAAAAACATGCCAATTAATTGGTGTGGTAGGTAATGATTTTTCAGAAGAACATCTTGATTTAGTTGGTCGCTATTCAATTAGCTTATCGGACTTAAGAATTGTTGATGGGAAAACTTTTATTTGGGGAGGAGAGTATACATCTGATTTTTCTAGCAGAACCACACTTTATGTAGATCCAGGTATTGCTGAATCTTGTTTACCTATTTTATCTGAAGAAGCAAAAAAATGTAATTATGTTTTATTGGGGAATACAGCACCTACTGTGCAACTATCTATATTAGATCAAATAGACTCCAACCCTTTTATTATGATGGACACATTTAAGCTATATATTGATATTGCACTTAAAGATTTGAAAGCAACAATGCGTAAATCTGACTTATTATGTATTAATTACAACGAAGCATTGCACTTATCCAAATTATCTGACCCAAGCTTAGATGATATGGCTAAATGTATTTTAGATATGGGTGTAAAAAGTTTGATTATTAAAAAAGGGGAAGATGGAGCTTCTTTTTTTGATGGTAGAAATAATTTTTCTATTGGCGCTTATTATGTTGATAAAGTAAAAGATACCACAGGAGCTGGCGATTGTTTTGCAGGAGGGTTAATCCATAGTTTATCACAAGGTTCAGATATAATGGATGCTGTAGTAGATGGATCAGTGATGGCTTCGTTTTGCATTGAAGATATTGGACATCAAGGACTTTTATCGTTCTCTCAAGAAGAATATTTATCAAGAAAAAAATGGCTAAAAAATAGTCTTACATCTTGAAATCGCTCTATAATAATACTAACTTGACCAATCGGAGGAATATTATATGATAAATACAAAAAAACTTTTTCTTTTAACAATAATTTTTTCTTTTGTTTTTGCTCAAGGGAAAGCATTGAATTCAGCGCGTGTTTATATCAAAGACAAAGATTGGAAACAAGCTGAAAAATTTCTTTTAGAAGCACTAGAACATCCAAACGATAAATGGGAAGCTGCATATCATTTAGGAGATAAAGTATATGTTAGAAGCCAAGATTGGGCAAAAGTAAAACAATACCTTGATCTTGCTGGACAAGCGCCAGAAAAATTAAAAATTCGTCCAACAAGAAATGATAGTAGGGTACCGATTTCAACAGCAGTCACCGCTTCAAAAACAAGAAGCTATCTATCAATTTTTAATAGGGCAGCTGGTTATAATTCATTATTGGGTAGAGCTACTGATCCTGCAAAAAGAGAAGCTTTATTAGACATGGCTATTAAAGAAGCAAGTTTTGCTAAAGAATTTGATCCTAAACAGCCAGGAGCATACTATTTACTGTCTGTTTTTTATTCATTAAAACAAGATAAAGAAAATACATTAAAAAATATTAATCTTGGTTTAGGAAGTGATAATATTGAGGATGATCAAAGATTATCTTTATTAATTGCTGGAGCAGATGCGATGTCAAGACTTGAAGATTTTCCAGCTGCAATGAGCTATTTGGAACAAGCAAGCCAAATAGATGAAAACAATCCTTTAATCTATAAAAGTTTGGGCGCATTATATGCACAACAAAAACAATATAAGAATGCTCTTGAAACATTTGATAAAGCGATTGATTTAATTGATAGTACGGATGTAGAAGATCAGGTAAAAGTTGATTTATATTTCAACCGAGGCATTGTTTATTTAAGAATGGAAGATTTTGACGAAGCAGAATATAACTTTGAAGAAGCTTATTTCTTAGCCCCAGAAGACACTGAAGCATTATTTGCATTAGCAAGGGCTTTAGAGCAGTCTGAAAGATGGAGAAAGGCTAGAAGTTATTATATGGATTTAATTGATCTTGATAGTAATAACGCTGATTATTATTATGGTGTTTATCGAACTTACTTCGGTGAGGGAAGATTAGAAGATGCTACTGAATATCTAAATAAAGCTACTGCTTTAAAAGGTCAATAAATTAATTAATATATCGGTGTTCCAGTGTGTTCTTGATAGAATTCTTTTACTGTTTGTTCTAGAACTGCTGCTAGCGCACCATATCCTCTGGCAGTATCACGTGTACGATCATAATTAGCTTCAATTTGTATGACATTGATTTTACCAACTGAATATGTTGCGGTCGTATATCCACCATTAAAGTATGGATCTGTTCCAGGGTTTGCAGTAGTGCTGCTTGGCACTGCATCAAAAGTGTAAACATCGTCTTCATAGCTATAGGATTTTGTTACAATCAATCCTCCAAAGCTTGTAGGTCCTCTTAACAGTTCAGAGAATGTTGCTGGAGTTAAAGAAGCCATTTGAGTGATGCTACTTTTTTCTGCATATTCTGGACTGTTGATTGACACATTTCCTTGACCTAAATCATCTGATGATAATAAATATCCTAACTCAATTCGTTGTATATCATGAGCGTGTCCATGCATATCTAACAATAACCCAGAATCAAAATACGCTTCTACAGTATCAACAGCCGTTTGAATAAATTTATGGTATGCATTATACGCTTGTATTGCCCCTAAATCACCCTGCGCTCCTTCTGTAATGTCTCTATTTGGATCTAATTTTCTTCTATGCAGATTTGAATAAACAATATGAGGGTATAATCCACCAGAGTTTTGTACAAAGAAATATGCAAAACGTTCTGCAACTTTTCTTGTATTTAAATCTCTTACCATCGTTCCATAAGTTCTGTCAGCAATTGAAGACGGAGATAATGTTCCATCATGCGGAACAGTAATGATAACAGGAGTATTGCCTGCAAGATATTCAACATATCCTAAGACATCACCATAATATTCTCCCGGAGTATATGTAAGTTCAGGAAAAGTTTGTTCAGGAGTTGTTGGTTTGTCTCCACCACACCCCCAAATAAAACATAGAATGATAATAAAATTAATATGTTGACGCTTGACTTCCATCTAAAGACCCCCTTTTGTCTGATCCTGTAATAAATTTACCATTTTTGAATTGTATTCCATGAGCACGCGCAATACGATATTCAACTAATTTAAGTGTATGATTCAATTCTTGTAATTCTTTTATTGTTTTTTGATTAAAACTGTCTTCTTCATAAAAAATTTGGTCTGGTAACCATTGTGAATGTGTTCTTGGAGTATCAATTGCTTTATCAACTGTTAAATCATGATCTAAAACGCTAATTATTGTTTGTAATACTGCTGTAATAATTCGTGAACCACCTGCTGCTCCTACTGTCAGTATCCCTTCGTTATTATTATTGACTACAATTGTTGGACTCATTGAGCTTAATGGTCTTTTAAATGGTTGTATTGCATTAGCAGGTGGAATACCTAATCCAATTAATCCAAATGCATTGCCAACTCCTGGCTTTGACGAAAAATCATCCATTTCATTATTAAGAAAGAAACCTGCACCATCAACAACTTTTTTATTACCATAACTCAAATTAATTGTTGTGGTAATACCGGCTACGTTTCCTGCTTTATCCATGACAGAATAGTGAGTAGTCTCTATACTTTCTTTATTATTCCATGTGCCATGTGCAATTTCTAGACTAGGAGTTGCCTTTTCCATAGAAATTAAATCCAATCTTTCCTTAGCATATTCTTTAGAAGTAAGCATTGCAATAGGATTATCCCAAAAATCAGGATCTCCTAAATGGGTCGCTCTATCAGCATATGCCAAACGTTGTATTTCTGTTAAAAGATGTACAAACTCTGTTGAATTTCTTTTCATTGATTCTACATCAAAATTTTCAAGCATATTTAACATTTGCACTATAAGCGCCCCTCCAGAACTTGGAGGCCCCATTGAAATAATTTTATAACCCTTGTAAGTGCCAGTTACTGGTTCTCTATATACTGAATTATAATCTAATAAATCTTGTTTGCTAATTAACCCACCATTATCGTTCATTTCTTTTACAATTAAGTTTGCTGTTTCTCCATCATAAAAACCTGCATTTCCTAATTCAGAAATACGCTTAAGTGTTTCTGCTAAATCTTTTTGTATAATAATATCACCTTGTTTCCATTCTTGATCTTTTACAAAAATTCTTTTTGTTCCTTCATCATTATTGAATTGCTCTCTATAATAATTGAAACTTCTAGCAGTAGTTCTATTTAAAACAAAGCCATTTTCTGCATAATCAATTGCAGGAGCCAAAATTTCTTGTAAAGAAAGATTTCCTGATCCATAGTCCTTTAAAATTTTTAATAAACCATTGACTGTACCCGGCACTCCTGATGATTTATGTGACTCTAATGCAATAGTTCTATCATATTCTCCATTTTCATTAAGAAACATGCTTTCATACGATAGTTTTGGTGCTTTTTCTCTAAAATCTAAACTTATTGATTTTCCAGAAGCTGTATGAGCAACTAAAAAACCTCCACCACCAATATTTCCATTAGCAGGCGACGTTACAGCAAGCGCAAATCCAGTTGCTACAATCGCATCAAATGCATTCCCGCCTTTCTTAAGAACATCAATTCCCACATCAGATGCAATTTTAGACGTAGAAGACACAGCACCATTTCTACTTTCTCTTGATACTTCCCATGCTTGCCAAGTGACAAGAATGCAAAGCAATAGAGATATAAAATTTCTTATAAATGTTTTATAGCTATTTTTCATCTAAGGTATTTAAGTATAATAAAAAGCCCCTGAAAATCAGAGGCTTTTTATTTATTTATACTTCTTAAACGTTATGGTTATAAGCTCACGTCCATACGAGCATATAAGTAACGTCCATTAAATCCAAAAGGACTGTAACCAGAATGTTGGAATATTCCGTTGAAACTATTTCTTTTAATAGTTTTATCTGGATATACGTCAAACATATTATTTACCCCTAGAGATAAACGTGCTTGACTGTTTAGCTGCATTGAATATTCAGCGTCTACTGTCCATTTAGAAGATAGAACTTGTTCTCTTTCTTCTGTTCCAGATGGGATTGTTACTTCACCCCAATTGTTCAATTTAACCATCCAATTACATGTTGGTTTTTGAACCATTGCTGAGAATTGAAATACATTCTTAGGACCAGAATTTTCATATCTCACAGTGTTTGCACGACCAAGAAGTACTTGAGATGTATAATCTGCTAAATTAGCAGGAGTTTCAAGCTCTCCTTTGTTTGTTACTTCAGTATCAGTGAAGTTTAGTGCACTTTTTAGTAACAAGTTTCCATTAGGAATGTCAAAGTTCATTTTACCTACGATATCTAAACCGTTTGTTTCAGTGTCAACTCCATTAAAGAACCATCTACCAGCAGCAGCTGAGATGTTTCTTTCATTAAAGAATTGAACCATACCGTCACCTTTAAAGGTTTCAGTAAGGCCAATACGATCTTCAACAGTAATCTTATAAGCATCTACCTCTAGTGAAGCCATGTCATTTTTCCATGTCATACCAGCTGAAAGATTGTTAGAAGTTTCTGGTTCAAGATCTGTTGCACCAAGAGCTCGTGCAGGTTCAGTATCAACAGGGAAAGTACCTACTTCATAAGGCACTCCGTCAATAAAGTTAGTTGCGATAGATGAGAAATATGCTTCTTGTAAAGCAGGAGCTCTAAAGCCAGTGCTTAAAGAAGCTCTTACTGCTAAACCGTCTTGCAGTTCATATCTCATTGCAATCTTACCATTAGTTGTTTGTCCAAAGTCGCTGTAGTTTTCAGCTCTTAAAGCTACGCCTACAAGAAGATTGTCAAGAACATCAGCTTCTGCATCGACATAAACACCAATCGCATCTCTGTCTCTGTCTGATTCGTTAGCAGGAGCAAGTCCTGGTAAACATTGACAACCAACTGCAGCGCTTGCGCCAGCACTTGGACCATCTAATACATCAAAGCCACCGTCAGCATATCCTGCTTCTTCACCAGCTTCGATTGTGTAATTTTCAGTACGCCATTCAAGACCCATAGCAAGATTTACTGGTCCAGCAAATCCATCTATTTCTGTTACAGTAGTCATATCAAGATTCACAGAAGTTTGTGAATATCCTAATGTTCCTAAATCAAAATCAGATTGTTGCCCTGAACTAGTACCATAAGTAGCATTATGACTGTTTTGCATTCCCCATGCAAAGTCATTTCCACCAGTGGTTACACTTAGGTCATATGAATAGTCTCCCCATAGTCCTTTCATACCAAATGCAGCTGAGCTGTCAGTTAGTTCTGGACTAATAAGTGGTAGGAATCCATCTGGATACCACGCACGAAGAGTACGATTGTCTTGAGCTCTTCTATAATAACAACCACTTTCTCCATTACGTGTGTTAAATCCACCAAAAGTATAGAATGTGCCGCCACCTTCCATTGGGAAGTTACCGTTCCACATCATACTTACTTGTTCGAATTCTCCACGACCGATACGGTGATTTTCTCTATCAAAATCACGTTCTCTTGGGTCTGGTGTTACTGTAGCTGATGCACTTTTAGTCAATTGACCATTTGCATCTGTACCGAAGTACTGCATTCTTGGATCAAGTCCAGTACGATTAGTACGTCCGCCATCACGCATAGACCCACTAATGTAAAGGTTTCCACCAAATAAGCTTAAACCAGTACCACCATGAAGGATTAAATTTTTACCATCGGTTTTCTTAACAGTTTGCATTCCACTTCTAGCCCAGCCTCTTTCACCAGTAAATGGTAAATAGCCTGAACCATTGTGACCTGGGTCACTGTCCCAACCGTATGTGCTTTCATCTTGTCCTGTGATATATCCTTCGTCGTGTGCATACCCTCTTTCAAAGAAAGAATAGCTTTGTCCATATGTTATACTAACATCTGCACCGCCTGCTTCTTTTAAAACGATATTTATCACACCTGCGATAGCATCAGAACCATATTTTGCTGAGGCCCCATCACGCAATACTTCGATTTTTTCGATTGCGCTCGCTGGAATCGCGTTAATATCAACTTGTGTTGATCCACGTCCAACTGAACCATTAACGTGCACTAGAGCACCAGAGTGACGTCTTTTACCATTTACAAGTACAAGAACGTGTCCTGGAGCCATACCACGTAATGTAGCAGGTCTCATATGATCAGATCCATCAGTAATATAGCCACGAGGAGCGTTATAAGACGGAACTAAAGCCTGTAACAACTGACTTGTTTCAGTAAGCCCAGTTGCACGGATTTCAAGCTCTGTAATAACCTCTACAGGAACTGCTTGTTCATCAACATTTCTTGCAAATCGAGATCCAAGAACTGATACAGAAGAACCAGCAACTGCACTAGAAGATAGTGAAAAGTTTGCTGTTGCAGTGCCATCTACATTAACAGTCACACTAGCAGATTCATATCCGATGTATGAAGCAGTTACAGTATAAGAACCGCCTGCCACACCGTCGACTGAATATGATCCGTCAGCAGCTGTTGCCGCACCTGATGATGTTCCCTCAACTACTACATTTGCACCGAAAAGCGCGTTTCCGTCTGAATCAGTAACGGTACCTGATACTGATCCTTGTGCAAACATAAAGCCAGTCATCATCACAAGTGCTACCATATTAAATAGCTTTCTCATTGTTTTTCCTTTTTTTATGTACATATTTAACTAAAAATATTTATTTATCTCTATAAGGAATGCACCCTTATCTTGGGGTACTTTACCCTTAGTCTGGATAACTTATAGGAAAGTAGGGGTGAATGTCAATGTTTTAAAAGAGAAGAAAATTTTATCTTCTACTTCTTAATTTCATTAAAAGATTAAGAATTTCAATATAAAGCCATATAAGTGTAATCATCAGTCCAAATGCACCATACCACTCCATATATTTTGGTGCGCCTTGTTCGGCTCCATGTTCTATAAAATCAAAGTCTAATACTAAATTGAATGCTGCAATTCCTATTACAAACAGGGAAAATACGATACCAATCGTGCCATTTCCAAATAATTGCCCCATAAATGAGACCTCAAATAGAGATAGAACAAAGCTTAACATATAAACGATAAAAATGCCAAATGTAGCTGAGAATATACCTAACCTAAAATTGTCAGTAACAGCAATCATTTTACTTTTATAGAGAATAAGAAGGGCAGCGAGAATACCAAATGTAATACATATTGCTTCGCTTGCGACTCCAGAATACCCTGGAATTGCATCAGCCCATGCTGAAATTGCTCCGAGAAGAGCTCCCTCTAATAAGCAATATAGTGGGACAGTAAAAGGAGCCATTTTTTTGTTAAATAGTGTTATAATTAACAAAATAAATGTTCCAATCATGATTGAGAAAAATAGTATAGGAGACAATGCTAGATTATTCCACGTATAAATTGCACTTGTCATAAGCAATAATAGACATAAAGATGTTTTATTGACTGTGCCATCAATTGTCATGGCTTGATCACCAGATACAGTTCCTGTATTTGAAAATGTATTTCTATTTAGAGCTGGATTACCTGATCTCATTTTTATTTTAATAATTTCAAAATTTGATCTTCGTTAACTCTAGTTTGTTTCATCGAGTCTCTTTCTCTAATAGTCACTGTGTTATCTTCCAGTGTTTGATGGTCAATAGTAATACCAAAAGGAGTACCTGCTTCATCTTGACGATAATAACGTTTTCCAATAGAACCTTGTTCGTCGTAAATACACGAATATTTCTTATTTAATTCTTCAAAAATCTTGGCTGCTCTTTCTGGTAGTCCATCTTTTTTAACTAAAGGACAGATTACAGCTTTGTTTGGAGCCAATTCAAAAGGGAGTTTCAATACTACCCTCTCATTTTCTGTATCTTCAAAGTATGCATCACATAGAACCATAAGAAATATTCTATTTAATCCACAAGAAGTTTCAATAATATATGGATGATATTTCTCGTTTTCAGTTGCATCAAAATATGTCATATTTTTCCCAGATAATTTTTCATGTTGTGTAAGATCGAAATCAGTTCTGTTGTGAATTCCTTCAATTTCTCCCCAGCCAAATGGGAATTGATATTGAATATCATATGCGTCTTTTGCATAATGAGCTAATTCTGATTCTCCATGTTGATGAAATTGAAGGTTAGATTTGTCAATTCCGAGTCTATCTATATAAAAATTAAATCGTTTTTCTTTCCACTCTTTAACATGTTTTGCATCTTCCTTAGGATTAACAAAATATTGCATCTCCATTTGTTCAAACTCTCTTGTTCTAAAAATAAAATTTCTAGCTACTATTTCGTTACGAAAGGCTTTTCCAATTTGTGCAATACCAAATGGCACTTTAAGCCTCATGCTATTTTGGATAAGAAGGTAATTAATAAATATTCCTTGAGCCGTTTCTGGACGTAAATAAATTTCTTTACCACTTTTTTCAGAAGGGCCAGCGTCAGTTTTAAACATTAGATTAAATTGTGTTGGAGTTGTCCATTTCCCAATTGATCCTGAGTGAGGATCTATTACTCCCGCTTTTTCTAATAATCCATCTCCATCTTTTCCTTTTTCAAGTAGCATATGAGCTAGAGATTCAAAAATAGTATCATCATTACTGTGTTTTACATTTAAAGTTTCACATAATGTATTAATCACTTTGTCTTTTTGCTGCGATAAAAGATCATCCACGCGATATCTTTTTTTACTATCTTTATTATCTGTCATTGGATCATTAAAATTATCTACGTGTCCACTTGCTTTCCAAACATCAGGATGGACCATAATAGAGCTATCTATTCCAACAATATTTTGATGTCTTTGGGTCATTTCTTTCCACCACAAATCTGAGATAGATTTCTTTAATGCTACTCCCATTGGGCCATAATCATAAGATGCTTTTAAGCCTCCATAGATTTCAGAATTTGGGAATACGAAACCTCTTCTTTTGCATAAGGATATAATTTTATCTAGGTGTTTTTCGCTCATTAGAACAATTTACTTGAAAAAATACTTGTATAATATTGTTATACCAAATAATCCAAAAATAATTGGAATAATCCACATTAATAAGTTAAATCCAGTTGCAGGCGGATCTGCAAGAATGATAACCCCATATTTTTCTACATAATAATCTTTAATTTCTTTGTCTGTCATTCCTTTGATGACCATTTTTTTTATTTCTTCTCTCATATCAATTGCGACTTTTGATTGAGATTGTTCTAGCGTTAATCCTTCACAGATTGGGCACATTAGTTGACGATTAAGCGTATATAGTCTTTCGTCTATAGAAGTTTGATAACCAAAAAGGATACTAATTATGGGAATAAGTAATAATGTTTGCTTCACTATTTTTTTTCTGATAACAATTTAAGACATTCTTCTAATTGTATATTATCTAAATCATAGCCTTTTAATGATACATTTTTTTTGCCATCTGTAACATAAGGTCCAAATCTTCCAATTTTTATTAAAATTTCTTTATTAGTTTCTGGATCTGTGCCAACAACCCGAGGTTCAAACTTTGCTTTTCTATTTTTAATTAATTCTATCGCTTCTTCTAAGGTGATAGATAACGGATTATCGTTTGCTTTCATTGATGCATTTGTTTTTCCACACTTTACATATGGTCCATATCGTCCAAAATCAACAAAGATATCCTCATTAGTTTCAGGGTGTTGCCCTAGTTTTTTTGGCAATCCAAGTAAATCATTTGCGATTTCTTCAGTAACATTTTCTATCCCAATGCTTTTCGGAATTGATTTTCTAATTTTTGAAGATTCTAACTCTATATAAGGTCCATATCGACCTACTTTTAATAATATATTTTCTCCCTCAGCATTTTTGCCAATCACATTATCTTTTTCTTGAAATTCAATAAGATCATGCACGGTTTTTTTGTTTAAATCTCCTAAAAATAAATCTTCAGGGATAGAAATATTATTCCCATCCTTTTCAATAAATGGTCCATATTGTCCTATTCTAATTTCCATTCCATCTGCAATAGATACTCCACATGCTTTTTTAATATCTATTTCTGCTTCTAATAATTTTTCTACTCCCTCATATTCTCCAGAACCATAATAAAATGATTTTAATACGTCTAGATAGCTTTCATCTGATGAAGCAATTGAATCTAGCCGTCTCTCCATTGCTGCTGTGAACTGTTCATTAAAAAGATCTAAATAATGATTTTCTAATAATTGAGTTACTGCAATCCCAATAAATGTTGGAATAAGTGTTTTATTTTTTTTAATAACATATTCTTTTTTAACAAGACGATCTAATATAGATGAATATGTTGAAGGACGACCAATCCCTCTTGCTTCCATTTCTTTTACTAGCATTGCCTCGGATAGTCTTCTAGGTGGTGTAGTGCTTTTTTCTTCTGAGCTTATTTCTTTGTGCTTGATAATAGATTCATCTGTTAGTTGAGGAAGTAAATTAGCAGTAGATTTTTGATTTCTCCCTAATGCTTGCTCATATGCTGCAGTATACCCTTTAAATTTTGTCACGTTACCGCTTGCTTTATATATTGACTTTCCATTCTCAATAGTAACATTTGTTCTAATATATTCAGCAGGTTTCATTTGTGATGCCAAAGTACGATTGAGAATTAAATCATATAATTGTAATTCATCTTTTCCTAACCCTGACATTTCATTTGTTTGTTTGAAATTACGTCCTGCAGGCCTAATCGCTTCGTGTGCTTCTTGTGCGTTTGCCACTTTTGTTTTATATACATTAGCTGATTCAGGTAGAAATTCTTTGCCAAATTTATTTTCAACAAAATCTTTTGTAGCAGCTAATGCTTCTGTTGATAAATGAGTAGAATCAGTCCTCATATATGTTATAAATCCTTGTTCATATAATTTTTGTGCAATAACCATAGTTCTTTTTGGTGAATAACCAAATCTTCTTGAAGCATCCTGTTGAAGAGTGCTTGTAGTAAATGGTGGTGGAGCAGAGCTTGAAGTTGGTTTAGATTCAATATTTGAAATATTCCAACTATTTTCTTTGCTTGCTTTTGCAATTTCTTCTGCTTTTTTCTTATCTATTAAAAGCAAATCTTTATTTTTTAAACCGCTATCAAACTTTCCAAAATCTTCATTAGTGGCAACGGATTTTTCATCATAGCTAACTAGCTTCGCTTTGAATTCTTGCTTATCTTTTTCTTCATAAAGCGTTGCTTCGATAGCAAAAAATTTATTTTCAACAAAGCGATTACGTTCTTTTTCTCTCTCTACAAGCATTTTTAATGCAACTGATTGCACTCTGCCAGCAGATAAACCTTTTTTGTTAAGATTTCTTAAGGTTTGCCACAATACAGGAGAAAATTTAAATCCTACCAATCTATCTATTGCACGCCTTGCTTTTTGTGCATCAACTAACGCATAATTAATTGTTCTGCTATTTGTTATTGCATCTGTAACAGCATTTTTTGTTATTTCTGTAAATTCTACACGCTCAATTTCTTTATCTATTTCTTCTGCAATATGTGCTGCAATTGCTTCTCCTTCTCTGTCTGGATCTGTTGCAATTAAAATGCGATCAGCGTTTTTAGTTTCATTTTTTAATTCAGTAATAAATTTTTTTCGATCACCTAACGTTTGAACATTCATTTCAAAATCTTTTTCGATATCAATCCCTAATTCTTTTTTAGGTAAATCTTTGAAATGACCAATGCTAGCTATGACTTTTGCATTATCTATATATTTGCTAATTGTTTTTGTCTTAGATGGTGACTCAACAATTATTAGTAGTTTTTCTTGATTTGCCATTTTAGGTGTCCAACTTACACTCTTTGTATAATAATTGTCAAAAATTTATATATATAATTATATATATATAAATTATTGGTTCTTCAAAAAAGGAAGAATTTCGCTTTCTGAAACATTTGTTTCTTTTTTAGATATTAGATTTTTAACACTTATTTCTTGATTAATAGTAATCATAAATTTTGCATTGTTTTTAACAGCATCTTTAATTTGATTTTTTATATTTTTCTTATTTGTATCAAAGAATATTTTGTATTCATTTTCAACAAGATTCTGAATAATATTCAATCCTTTTGATGTATATTTTTCATCATTGCAACTGATATAAATATCAATATTTTTTTTACCTAATTCTTGTTTTGCCTCTAAAATAATTCTTTCAATCCCCGCAGCAAAGCCAACCGCAGGAGTTTCTGGCCCTCCCATTTTTTCAACTAAAGAATCATATCTTCCTCCGCCACAGAGTGCATTTTGAGAACCTGTGCTTTGTGTGGTAATTTCAAATGTTGTGCCATTATAATAATCCAGCCCACGAACAAGATATGGATTTTCATTATAATTAATTCCAAGTCCCTTTAAGTGCGTTAATACTGAACTAAAGTGCTCTTTTTCTTCTGTTGATAAGAGATCTTTAATCATTGGTGCATTTTTAATAATTGTTTGATCTTCTTTTTCTTTGCTATCTAAAATTCGCATTGGATTTTTTTCAAGTCTTGCTTTAGAGAGTTCTGATAAACTATTTTTATGATCATTAAAATAGTTTCTAAGTTTTGATTCATATTTAATCCTTGTATCTGAATCTCCAATATTATTAATGCTTAGATTTGTATTATCAATATTTAGCTTTTTTAAAATTTGTGTTGCAATGAGTATTATCTCTGCATCTTGTTCACTGTTTTTTGTGCCAAATGCTTCCACACCAAATTGATTAAATTGTCTTTGCCTTCCTTTTTGAGGTTTTTCTCTTCTAAAAAATGAATCGATATAATACATTTTACATAATGGATATTTTCTAAAAAATCCTGATTCTATATATGCTCTTACAACAGGAGCGGTCATTTCTGGTTTTAAAGATATTTCTTTTCCTGATTGGTCTTTCCAAACAAACATTTCTTTAGACACATCAGTTCCATCTCCAATATTTCGCTTAAATAAATCAACTGATTCAATTGCAGGAGTTCGAATTTCTTGAAAACTAAACTGTTGGCATATGTGATGAATAGTAGATTCAATATGTTGCCAAACTTCAGTCTCAGGAGGAAGAATATCAAATGTGCCTTTTATTTTTTGGTATTTAGACTTCACAAAACAACATTAATAATTTTTTTAAGCAATAACACCTAAAAATTTGATCGATTGCTATATAAGCCTTGTCTTCGTTCAACTTTTAAATCTTTAAGTATATCCGATTTTAAATTTAGCCTAAAGTATAGACCTTTTGCATATCCATTTGGTGTCCAATCTACAAAAAATTCCCAACAATCAATTTCTCTATAAAGAGTAACATTGTGTCTAATAATAGATTTATCTCTTGCATTAAAGCGTGCATTATAATTTAGTTTCCAATTTTGCGTTATGTTAATAGATGTATTTGTATTGATCCAAAAATTCTTAATAGTGTTTGATGGATCAAACTTGTTAATAGTATAACTCACCCCAATTCTTGAATTCCAATTTGTCGTTGATAAGTCATTAATAAATTTTTTTGTACTATCACTAAATTCTTTTCCTTCGTCACCTTCATTGTTTGATTTTCTATTGAGATTAAAATTAGTTGCTAATCGAGCAGAAACCATTCTAGGAGAACTATCAAGTTCATTAATTCTTGTATTATTTTCTTTGTCAAACTTATACGGATCATGTGTAAAATTAATATCAACTGATACTCCATTTTTTATTTGACTACGTAATGAAGTATTGATTTTACCTAATTTAAATTCATCAGCATTAAAATTATATCCAGTAGAAACACGCCAGTTTAGAAAATTTATCTTTTCTTCTTTTTGGTCATCTTTTTGCACTTTTGCTTGAAAAACATTATTTAATGATAAACTTACTTGTTTGCTGGATGTAATTGGTGTAGAGCCAATTAATGATCCCTGAAAGTAATCATATAATTCATCCCCAATTTCTTGGAAATAATCGCGGTTATTTTGATAATCAGGTGAATAATTAAAACCGATAGTTGGCGTTAAAACATGTCGCACTGATTCTATATCTCCAAATTTAATTGGTAGAATCCCATATATTTTTGTTGATAAAGAAAGTCCAAAATTCCCAGTCGTTCTATTTCTCATTTTGTCTTTGTAGGTGAAGGCAATTTCATTTGATTCATTTAATTCTGCTATTCTGTAACGATTTACAAAGTCTGAATTAATATTAATCCTTGGATTAATTGCTATATATTGAAAAATTGTGAATGGAGCATTAATACTAAAATTATTTTTTAACATTCCATCTATTTTTTGCAACTGTTTAACATCTCCGTTACTATTTTCTCTCCATCTGTATTCAATCATTCCATCACTATTAATAATTTCCTCTGATTCATAGTAGCTTTTCCTATTGTTTAATAATCTTGAACTATAATTCCATTGGATGTTTCCAAGCCATGAATCTTGAGAGAAATTTTTAAATAATTTTCTTCTAGAAACGTTCATATTCAGAGATGGAAGAGTGCTCGTATTTTCTGTAATAGTGCTATTGCTATTAGAAGGATTTTGGTAAAAAGAAGAGTTTGAATCTATTTTACTTGATGCCATCAAATCCTGTTTATTTGATACATTAGCACTGATTGATATATTAGATTTTTTCCATCTTTTAGTATAGGTAATATTAGATATTGCTTGTTGGTTCAATCGTTTAACTGGATCAATGCTAGTCTGTCTATTATATTGACCATTACTATAATAGCTTGCGTTTGCTCTGAAAGTTTGATTGTTTCTTAAAATTTGATTGTGGTTCCAGTTAAAGACATAGTCTGTTTGATTATTTTCATTAATTTTTGCTATATCTTGTTCATTGCTAGATAGAAATCTCCTTGTTTCAATATTTAATGCCCCACTAAATTTATATCTCTTTTTATAGTTATTTTTTGCTTTGATAATCAGCCCTTGACGATCTGCAAAACCAAGCAAGATTTCTGATCCAAAATAATCATTTGGAGCAAAATAATATCCTAGCCCATCCATATAGGTTCCACGATTGTCAGATGAACCAAAGGATGGCATAATCCATCCTGATCTTCTTTCTTTTGATGAATGAGGAAATATTGCTAATGGAACCCCAATAATAGGCACGCCTCCAATATATACATTAAGAGGCTTTGCGATTACCTTATCTCCATAAATAATTTTTACTTTTTTACTACCAAGATAAAATTTAGAAGGATCACATGACGTAAAAATACAGTCATCAATGTAGAAGGTGCTATCAGTAATGCTTGTAATTTGTTTACCCATGTACATGTTTTCTTGCACTTGACTTTCCCCTCTTAATATCTTTCCTTTTTTTGTATTAAGATTGTAAATCATTTCGTCCCCTACCATTGGCTCACGATTTCCTTCAACAAGTATAGGTCTATTATTTTCTTCCTGATTTAATGGATTATTAGTGAAAGCTTCTAATATATTAGTTTCCCAATTAACATTAACATGAGATGCAGATAAATCAATATCTTCATGTAAAATTTTTGATGATCCGTATAATTTTGATATTTGTGTATCCATTTCAAACTCAATTACATCCGCTGAATAGTTAATAGGTTCAGTAATGTTGCTGTTAGATTTATTTGGAACATATTTCCCAATTGTTCCTCCACTTGCCACCAGCTTATTAGCAGAGTCATTTTCAATTTTAATTGATATAGAATCTCCAGATACTGCATTATTCCCCTGATAAAGTGAATCATCATATAAATGAATAAATGTTGATGCCATCCCATTAAGATATAATTGATTTATTTCATTATCTTTTATTTCACCAAAAATGTGCTTTGCTTGTAATAAATTTTCATTTTCTATTTTTACCAAATCTTGAGTGTTTTCATCTTTCTTTTCATACCCAGTATTGGTTGTAAAAACTTTCCCTTTTGATAAGACTTCAAAATTGATTAGTTCGTTATTTTTAAAATATAAAATAATTTTATCACCATAAATCTTATGTTTGTTATCCTCATTAATTTCACAATCATTAATCAAAACAATTTGTTCATTTTTATCATCTATCTGAGCCTCTTGTGATTGCATACTTCGTTGATCGCTATCAATTCTGACATTCCCATACATTGAAAATGCTTCTGTATTCTTATTATAGATTAGTGAATCACAATAGATTGTTTGATTCTCTTGAGTAACAACAACATTATCGTTTAGTTTTACTAATGGAGACTTGTCATATTGAGTTGCAAAATTACTTTTTAAAACAGAATCACTTTTTTTAAAAATAATATTACCAGATAATTTTGTCACTGTTTCTTCATTCACAACAGAAGCTTGCAATAGATCAGCTTGCTGAAGAATCAGTTTTTCTTGTGCTATACCTATTGATATAAAAAGCACTAAAACAAAAAATTTTTTCATCACATTATATTTAACAAATTTTGTGGATTTTTGTTTCATCTTTGTAAAGTAGAAATGTAATGTATAAATTGCTTTAATGTTAGAAAATCTATTAGATAGCATTTTAAGCAATCCTGCTTATTTAGCCGTGGCGATTGCTTTGGGGGCAATGATTGTCTATAGCGTTATACAACGTTTATTCAAGTTGGTTGTTCTTGCAATTACGCTTTTTATTATTTATTGCACCTATCTTGTTTTAACTGATCAACCATTACCAGATATTGATATAGATAAAATTCAAGAAGAAATAGAAGAAGTAACAGATGAAGTGAAAGAATTTCAAAAAGAGGCAAGTGATGCATTGGATAAAGCAAATGAAACGCTTGACAAGTTTAAAACAAAAGAGGATTAATTATGTTTGAAAAAGGTTTATTAAATGGAAAAACTATTGTAGTCACTGGAGGAGGTACTGGTTTAGGCAAAAGCATGTCTAGGCGTTTTGGAGAACTTGGAGCAAATATAGTGATTAGTGGAAGAAGAAAAGAAAAATTAGAAGATACTGCTGATGAATTCTCAAAATTAGGTATTGATGTTCTTACTTGTCCTGGGGATGTTAGAAAGCTAGAAGATGTAGAATTAATGACTTCTCAAACACTCGATAAATTTGGAACTATTGATTGCCTTTTAAATAATGCAGCAGGGAATTTTATCTCTCCTACAGAAATGCTGAGTCCTAATGCTTTTAAAGTAGTGATTGATATTGTTTTAATGGGAACTTGGAATTGCACTAGCACAATTGGGAAAGAAATGATTAAAAACAAAAAAGGAAATGTCCTTAGCATTGTTACAACGTATGCATGGACAGGATCACCATATGTTGTGCCTTCTGCAGCAGCAAAAGCTGGTGTATTAGCAATGACAAGGTCGCTAGCAGTGGAGTGGGGTAAACATAACATTCGATTTAATGCTATTGCACCTGGTCCATTTCCAACAAAAGGTGCATGGTCACGTTTGATGCCACCTGGTTTTGAAGATTTTGAAGATGGCATGAAGGATAAAATTCCTATGAAACGATTTGGTGAAAGACATGAACTTGAAAATTTAGCTTCTTATCTGATGAGCGATGGTTCTGCTTATATTAATGGTGAAGTAGTTACTATTGATGGCGGGGAATGGCTTGCAGGGGCTGCTGAATTTAGTCAATTATCAAAAATTCCAGATTCCATGTGGAAAGCAATGGCTGAGCGTCGCAAGAAGAAGTAACATGTTTAAATTAGATAATAAAACCGCCATTATTTCGGGTGGTTCCAAAGGTATTGGAAAAGCAATTGCATTAAAATATGCAGAAGCTGGTGCAAATGTAATAATCTGCAGTAGGAAAAAAGAAAATCTAGAGACCGCTGTTAATGAAGCAACATCAAATGGTTTTAATATCAATGCTATTGAATGCAATACAGGTGATATTGATTCAATTAATAATGTTGTTAGTTATACAAAAGATAAATTTGGTGGAATAGATATTTTAGTTAACAATGCTGCTGCAAATCCATATTACGGACCAATACTTAATTCAGAAGATAGCCATTGGGATAAAATTTTTCAGGTTAATGTTAAAGGATATTTTGAGTTTGCTAAGGCATGTAGTGCATCAATGATTGAAAATAAATCTGGTAAAATTATTAATGTTGCATCTATTGCTGCTAAAACCCCTCTTTCTGGTTTAGGTGTATATAATATTAGTAAAGCAGCCGTGGTCATGTTAACAAAAGTGCTCGCTAAAGAACTTGCTTCTGAAAATATCCAGGTAAACACTTTAGCTCCTGGTTTGATTAAAACAGATTTTAGTAGAGCATTGTGGGAAGATGAAAATGTATACTCACAAATTATTAAATCTATTCCACAAGCTAGAATGGGGGAGCCAGATGATATTTCTGGGATGGCACTATATCTTGCATCCGATGCATCCGATTTTATTACAGGATCGTTATTTACTGTTGATGGCGGTGTTACAACCTAAGTGTTGATTAGCCAATTATAGAAATCTTTGATATTTTCAAAAGTGTATGCTCCAGTAGCTTTAAGTCTATTTATATCATTATGTCCATTATAAACTAGACCACAATCAATACCCAATGATTGTGATACACGAAAATCTAATAAGCTATCCCCAATGATTATTGTTTCTGATTTATCAATATCAACACTCATAAGCAATTCTTCCCCTTCATACTCTTTTCCATACCCAGAAGGAGTATTGCTTAACCCAGTTATATTATCTAAATAATGATCTAAACCAAAAAATCCCACCTGTTCAATCAGTTTGGCTTGCATAGTGGCTGATAAAACACTTTGCGTCACGTTTTTTTTATGTAACGCTATAATTGTTTCTTCTGCAAAAGGTTGTAGTCCAAGTGTTTTGAAATTTTTCTCAAATCCATCATGAAATTCTATATTTGTATCTTCGAATGGTTCTTTGTCAAAATTAAATCCTACTGATTCATAGAATGTTTTAATCGGAAAAAGAAATTTTTCTTTATATTCTTGAATAGTGATATTTGGTATGTTACGCTTGCTGAGAGATTGATTTAGCATTCTTACACATAATTCAAGATCATTCAATAAAGTTCCATTCCAATCCCATATTATGTGCTTATATTTCATGACTTTGAAACTAAATAAAAAAATAGGATTAATAAAGCAAAGACTATCAGAAGATCTTCCTGGTTTTGGTAGTCAAAAAAAAATGGCTGTTATAAAAGTTAATAAATTAATTGAATTAGCTTTTAAAGTTCCATCAAACCCAAAGCCTTCAGCGGTATCAATTGTGTTATTTCCTTATAAAGACGATATTGGATTTTTTTTAACTGAACGAACTCATACAGTTGATCATCACAAAGGTCAAATTTCTCTTCCTGGTGGGGCACAAGATAAAAATGAAACTTTAATGGAAACATCACTGCGTGAAACTAAAGAAGAGATTGGTGTTGATGATGATTTAGAGCTAGTTGGAACTTTGTCTTCTTTATATACTCCTGTTTCTGATTTTTTAATCCATCCATATGTATGGTATGCTGATTCTATACCGGAAACCACATTAAACAATAATGAAGTAAGTAATATTTTTACTATTCCTTTAAATGATTTACTAGATAATCAAATTGTAGGGACAATGCCTAAGCAGATTAAGGGCGTTAATATTAATGTACCTTGTTTCCACTTCAAGAATTGCGATTGCTGGGGAGCTACAGCAATGATATTATCAGAATTGAAAGATTGTCTCTTAAGTATTTAGTTCTGTATCACAATTTGAACATGTAGACTGTTTTACTGCTTGTATTTCTTCAAAACAAGTAGGGCATTTTTCATCCATTGGAGATTTTTTATCTCTTACAACAGCCGGAGATCCTTGGGATGCTCTAGTCCATAAAAATGAAACCATTGCTAATGTGAAAAGGTATGCTATTACTTCTCGATAACTTGGATTACCATTATAGCCAAAAAATCCTTTAAAAATTTGACCTATTGCACCTTTATCGCTAAATAATGGTTTGGCATTGCCTTTGTCATCTATATTAAATGCAAATACTGGACCAACTTCATTAATATTCCAAATCTCGTTATTTTTCATTACTGTTTTTGCTTCTTTTAATTCAGCTTTGGCTGCTTCAAGTTCTTCTAATTTTAATACATCATCTTCAATCATAGAAGATTCGATATTTTCTATTTTGCTCATAGCACGATATTTAGGAACTTCATCAAACTCATGCACGCCATAAGCAACTAAACCAGCACAAACAAAAATGAGAAGTATTGATGTATAGTTAAAAAACTGTTTAAGAGGAACCTTTTGTCCCTGAACAAATATCTGATAGCCTAAGAATAAGGAAATAATTGAACCCAATAATGCACCAATCATTGAAAGTTCTCCTTTTGAAAATAAAATCGAATATAAAAATAATACTACCTCAACCCCTTCTCTAAAAATAGCAAAAAAAGTAAGAGCAAATAAACCTAATGCAACATTTTTATCTCTTTCAATTATTGAAGAAGCTTCTTTTTCTAAGCTTTCAGCAACATTTTTATTTCGAGCCATCCATACAATCATTGTTGAAAGCAATACCGCTGCAATGAGCATCGTAACACCTTCAAAAATTGCAGCTTCATGTCCAGAAAATCCACCTAATAAAACTTGAAAAATGACTGCAAAAATTCCCGTCATAGCAAATGCAGCGATTACACCATTAGTAATGCTTTTTGTTAAATGTTTTTTCCCAGTTTTGATAATGAAAGTGTAAAGAATTCCAACTACAAGGACTCCTTCAAGCACTTCTCTGAACATGATTAAAAATTCACTCATAATATTTCCCCTTTTTGAGATACAGTCTCAATTAATATAGATAAATTTTTTTTATCATTCAATAGTGTTCGTAACTTCAATTGTACTATGAATAAAAAATTAAAAATTGATGATATTAAGTCTATCATTCAGCCAAGATTAGCTAATGCACACAAAGGTGATTTTGGTCATGCTATTCTTTTTTCAGGGAGCAAAGGAATGATGGGGGCCTGTGTGTTATCAGCAAAATCAATTTTACGCTCTGGTGTTGGGCTATTAACAGTATATATCCCAAAAACTGCTGAACTCATTATGCAAACATCAGTGCCCGAAGCAATGGTTTTAATCGATTCAAATGATAATTGTATTAGTGGATGCCCTAATTTAGATAAATATTCTGTAGTGGGCGTTGGCCCAGGAATTGGGACATCCTCAGAAACAAAAAAAGCTATTTCAGATTTAATAAATCAAGTAAAAGTTCCTACTGTTTTTGATGCAGATGCCTTAAATATTATATCTGAAAACAAAAAATTATTAAATGACATACCAAAAGAATCAATTTTAACTCCTCATGTAAAAGAGTTTGAACGGATTGTAGGAAAATTTGAAAATATTGATCAACGAACAGCCTTACAAGTTAATCTGAGCAAAGAATATAATATTAATGTTCTTGTTAAAGGACATGAAACATGTATGACCAATTCTAATGGTGATATTTTTATTAATACAACGGGAAATCCAGGTATGGCAACTGGTGGTAGTGGTGACGTTTTAACAGGAATTATTACTGGATTAATTGCAAGAGGGCTAAAACCATTTGATGCAATGATATCTGGAGCTTATTTACATGGTTTATCTGGTGATCTTGCAAAAAAATCTTTGGGGGAGGAGTCTATGACTGCCCAAGATCTTATTGATAATCTTGGACAGTCTTTTTTAGAAGTTCTATAGCTACTATTCTACAATCATGTAGCCACGCATAGTTGCAGCATGTGCAATATATGTGCAGATATATAGGTATCTTCCTGGTTTTGTTGGTGCAACAAATTCAACTGATACTTCTTCACCCAAATCTGCTAGACTAGTCATTGCTAATATATCAGAACTAGGAATTGGGTTTCCGTCATTCATCTCTGCATATTTAACAATATTAGGAACTGCAGTCTCATCAAGTACAATCACTACATTATGAATCATATTTGCCATAGAAGCATTATTTTTCATAGTAAGTTTCACAGTTGCACCAGCACTGACGGTGAATTCTGTGGTATCATATTTCATTTCGTTGCCCAAAGATCCAATAGTAATCGCAGTGACTTCATTGCTCGTTGTGCTACCACCACAATTAAGGATAATCATTGATAGTAATATTATTAGTGTTTTTTTCATTTTTATTTCCCCTTCATTAAATTTGGTAATAACATATTTGATTCTTTAATATGCTCTTTGTATTCTGGTCTTGATTTTATCATTAATTCATCCATCATTGGTCCTGTAATTTTATAAAAAATTAGTCCCATAATTAATGGACCCCCTGCGCTAAGAGCAATACTTAATATATCCATACTAGATATTGTGAATGTTGATAAACCAACCCAACACATTAAGTCTCCAAAATAGTTTGGATGTCTTGAGTATTTCCATAATCCAACAGTGCAGATTTTCCCTTTATTGTTGGGATCTTTTCTGAATGATTTTAGCTGTATATCACTTATTGTTTCCCATAATAAACCTAATCCAAATATTCCTGTGCAAATTACAATCTCTATTGTTGTCAATATTGCGGGATTAGTATGTGCAAAGTATAAAGGAACACCTATTAAATAAGCTAAACATCCTTGCAAGTAAAAGACTCGGAAAAAGCTAAGCCACCACCAGTGTTTTCCAGCTTCTTTTCTCCAAGCAACATATCGTATATCTTCACCATGCCCAATATTTCTTATTCCAATATGTAGTGCTATTCTTAACGCCCATAAGCTTACTAATCCAAGAACCAATAATGCTCTTTCGGTTGTTTCTCCTATGGAGTGATTGACTGATAAGCCATATATAATAAAACATGGTCCCCAAAATATGTCAACTATGCTAGCATCTTTAACAATTAAACTGATTATCCATACTATTCCCATTAATCCAATAATAGATAAAAAACTGCAGAATAAATCTGGGTAAAGCCAATAATCGATTGCAATTAAACCTGTTAAAAACAGATTGATTAATAAAGTGTTTTTAGTCATATCTTAATACCTCAATATTATTTCCAGAACGATCTTTTATATATACCGATACCGATCCATCTCTATGCTTTATTGGAATACCATAATTTTCAACATCATCTTTTAAAACTGCAAAATGAAATGGGTGCTGTTCTGGAAGCACAAGCGCTAATTTTATATTTTCAAATTCAAGCATCGCCCATGAATCATCTTGATAAAGAATTTCACAATGAAAATTTTCTATATACCAGTCAACTGACTTTTTTATATCATCAGTACATAGTGCTAGGTGATCAATAAAATCTTTTTTCATAAAAAATGATATAGAATATTAAGAAAACTATATGTATTTTGATAGTAGAATGAGTATCAAAATTCCAATTTTTCCACTTCCACTAGTTTTACTACCAGGCGAAAAATTGCCTTTACATATTTTTGAAGAAAAATATAAAAAAATGATTGAACACTGCTTAAAGAACAATAAAAATTTTGGAATTATCAATTCTAAGAATAAAGATTTACTTACTATTGGATGTATCGCATCAATTGATCAATTGTTTGGATCTGACGTCTATGATAACAATGAATATGATATTTTAGTGACTGGCACTAAAAGATTTATTGTAAAAGGATATGACGATTCAAAGATTTATAGACAAGCTTATATTAAATCATGGAAAGATTTAGAGAAAAAAGTCAATAAAGATCTTCTAAGTGAAACAAATGTATTTCTTTATGAAGTATTAATGAAATTAGGTGCATCTTCTAAAATTCCTCAGATTGATATGCCAAAAAATTCTTTTGAAATTGCCTCTATGCTTGATATTGATAAAAGAGCAAAAAAAATTCTTTTAAAATCACAATCTGAAAATGATCGTTTAATTGTTTTAAAAAGAATTTTGAAAAAAGCTATTTTAAAAATTGATTATAATGATTCTCAATCAATCGAATATTCAGATTACAATCAATTTGAAGCCTAAGAATTATTTTTCTTAAACAATCCTAAGAAATCATCAATTACAACATATGATATTGGAACAAGTAGCAATATAATTGTTGTAGAAAATAAAATACCTACACCTAAAGATATAGCCATTGGTTTTAGAAATAATACTTGTGTGCTTTGGTTAAATAATAGAGGCATAATACCAAGAAATGTAGTGACAGAAGTTAATACTACAGGTCTAAATCGTGTGCGTACTGCATCAACAACTGCCTTGACTGTTTCTTCTCCTTTTTCTTTAGCTCTATTAATGAATACTACTAGCAGCAAGCTATCATTCACCACAACCCCTGATAGAGCAACAATCCCCAACACTGATAGAACAGACATCGGTTGACTAAATATCAAATGCCCTAAAATTGCGCCAACAAATCCAAATGGGATTGCTGATAATACTATTAATGGTTTGAAATATGATTTTAATGGGACTGCAAGTAAAACATATATTATAAAGATTGATAGTGCAAATTTATATAATATATCTTCTAGTTGTTCTGCTTGCTCTGCTGCTTCTCCAGCAAGTTTAAATTCTATATCTTGATGTTCATTAAGAATGTCCGATAATGGTCCTATAGGTTGATTTTCGACACCAAGTAAATTTTGTAAAATCATCGTTGATGTATTTTTGGTTATATCAACCTCTGCACTTACCCCAACTACTCTCATTCCATCAATTCTTTTGATCTTTGAACTTCCTTCAACTTCTTTAATCTGTGCCACAGAATAAAGCGGTACTTTAATACCTTGATTAGTACGTATCCTCATATTTTCTAATGTAGACATGGTCTGACGTTCTTGTTTTGGGAGCTTTAATATTACTCTTATATCATCGTCTTCTCTCTGGATACGTTGCACTTCTTCACCAAAGAAGCCTTGCCTCACTTGTTTTGCAATTTCAAATGTAGTAATACCATAAACTTCTGCTGAAGGTAATAATTCTATCTGTAGTTCACTTTTACCTTTTTCATCGGAGTCATTAAGGTCATATATCCCAGAAAATGATGATAGTAAAACTTTAGTTTTCTCTACCGCAGAATTTAAACTTTCGTAATTTGTTCCTTTGAATTCAAAATCAATTGGCTTTCCCGCCGTAAATATATTTGCAGAATAATTAAGACGACTGACACCAGGAATTGTTCCAATACGATCTCGCAAAATATCAATAATATCATATGCACCTGTCAAGCCCCATCTGTCATCAGCAGGTGTTAAGATAATTAAAACTTCTCCCAAGTGTGGAGTGCTGTCTGACTTAAAGGCAAACCCCCCAGGACCTTTAGTAGATTCTACATCAGTATAGTATTGTTGGCCTGTTGTTGTTAGCACATTGCTAATAATAATTTCAGGGCTTGTGCTATTAATTTCTTCTTTTAAGATTAATGCTTCACTTTCAATCATTTCTACGATTTCTTTAGTTTTTTCAATTGGAGATCCTTCTGGAAGCTCAAATGCAATTGCTACTTCTTCTGCTTCAAGAGTAGGGAAGAATGTCCATTTCACCCATCCTCCACCAAGCAATGAAAAAGAGACAAGCAAGAGAGCAATAAATACAGAAATAGTTGTATATCTTTCTTTGATTGATTTTCTTACTAAAGGCAACCATGAATTATCAACAAATTTATACAATCTATCGGAACAGAAATTTCTCATTGTACTTAACCTGTTGCCAAATTTCACAAAACTGGTTTTGAACCAATCACCAGCATGATTCAAATGTGAAGGTAATATTGTTGTAGATTCAATTAATGAAAATACTAAAATAGGAATTGCAGTTAATGGAAATGTTCTCCATATGTCTCCAGTTTCTCCTGCAAGGTCTAACATAGGAGCAAAAACAACAATTGTTGTTAAAACTCCAAAGAAAACAGGAGTTAAAACTTCTAAAGTGCCTTTGATTGTGGATGTATAATTATCTTCTCCAAACTTTATTCTTCTTCTAAATACATTTTCACCAACTATAATAGCATCATCTACAACAATTCCTAAAACAACAATAAACATGAAAGCTGATAAAACATTTACAGTGACACCAAGTAAAGGTAATAATAATAATGCTCCTCCAAATGAAATTGGTATTCCCATTGAAACCCAAAATGCTAATGATGGTTTCAGAAACATTGTTAATAATAATAAAACTAAACTAATCCCAATTGCAAAGTTACGATATAGTAAATTGATACGATCCTGCAAATACCTTGCTTGATCATAGAAGTAATCAATTTCAATATTGGCTGGCATATTATTTTTTTTGTTTTTTACATAAGCTCTTAATTCTTCTGCAGCTTTTAGTACATCTTGATCCCCAACTAAATTTACGCCAACAAACATTGCAGGAATTCCATTCCATCTATATGATTTTTCTACATCAATAAAATCATCTTTAATAATTGCTATATCTTTTAGTAAAAGCTGACTCCCACTGCCTTGGCTTTTAATTACAATATTTTCATATTCTTTACCGCTGTATGACTGTCCCACCGTTCTTATTAATAAATCTTCTTTTGAAGTAGATATAATTCCTCCTGGGAGATCGATTGATCCTGCATTGATTGCTAATGCAATTTGGTCAAAATTCAAATTATATTTTTCGAGATTAGCTTCAGATATTTCAATTGTTATTTCTTTATTTCTGCTACCAAGAATTTCAGTGTATGAAACTTCATTAAGCATTTTAATTTCTTCATTAATTTCCTCTGTTACTTGCAGTAGTGTTTTTTCTTCAACTTGACCATAGATAACAACATCAAGAACTTTTTCTATTAATTCAACTTTTTGTATTACTGGTTTTTCGCTATCTACCGGAAAGGTGTCAATATTATTTACGACTGTTTTTATCTGATCCAATATATCATCTATTTCAGATGGATTATAAAGAGTTGCTGATACAATACCTGCATTTTCTAGCGCATAAGAAGATATCTTTTTTATTCCTGAAATACCTTCAATTCTATCTTCTATTTTTGCACATATAGATGACTCAATTTCAGTGGCAGATGCTCCTAAATATGGAACTTGTATTGTTATTATATTAATATCTGGTGCTGGGAAGAATTCAGACTTCATATTCTGATATGAGGCAACTCCTCCAACAATTAGAAAGAACATAAACAGATTAGCAGGAACGCTATTTTTTACAAACCAGGTGACAATACTTTTCATTATCTATATTTTGGGTTAACATCCATGCCAGCTGTCACAATGTTAAGTTTTGAGACAATAATTCTTTCTCCAATTGATAGTCCATCTTTAATAATGACACTATCTTTTAATTTTTTAAGAACTACAATTTTTCTCATTTCAATTTGGTTATTCCTGTCTACAATTAAAACTTCATTATTGGTAGTAAGTGACACATTTGGAACAATAAAAACGTTTTCTAAAAATTTTCCATTAATTTCAGCTTCTACAAAT
>CACGRA010000002.1 GCA_902575395.1 uncultured Fidelibacterota bacterium
TTGGTGAAATTCCTTCATATATCTTTATTAAAGATAAAATAGAGATAGATGATTCAATAGACTTTGATAGTCTTGCTACTCTATTCGATTGTGACGAAATTAATACAGATGATGGGATTAAATTTAGCTGGTCTGAAAAGTGGATTCATATTCGAAAATCCAATACTGAACCGATAATTAGAATATTTGCTGAAGCCAAAACGGAAAATGAAGTAAATAGTTTAATCCAAATATTAAAAAATTATTTACAATGAAATTATTAGATAAAAAATATTCTCCTTCTGAGTTAGAAGATAGATGGTATAAGCATTGGTTAGAAAAAGACTATTTTTCTAGCCAACCTTCTGACAATCACTACACTATTGTTATCCCTCCACCAAATGTGACTGGTAAATTGACTATGGGACATGTATTAAATAACACAATTCAAGATATTTTAATACGAAAAGCAAGAATGGAAGGGAAAAATGCTTGTTGGGTTCCGGGAACTGATCATGCATCTATTGCGACTGAATCAAAAGTAGCAAAAATGCTTCAAGAAAAAGGAATTGATAAAAAAGATATTTCCAGAGAAGAATTTTTAGAACATGCATGGGAATGGAAAGAAAAGTATGGCGGAATCATTATCAATCAACTACAGAAATTAGGATGCTCTTGCGATTGGGATAAACTTAGCTTCACAATGGATGAAAAATATTCTGATGCAGTATTAGAGTCTTTTGTACGATTATTTAATAAAGGATTAATTTATAAAGGGAATAGATTAGTAAACTGGTGTCCAAAATCACAAACAGCATTAAGTGATGAAGAAGTTATTTTTAAAGAAGTTAATGGTAAACTGTGGTATATCAAGTATGCGATAGAGAACTCTGATACATTTATTGAAATTGCAACTACAAGACCTGAAACTATGCTTGGAGATGTTGCAATAGCTGTTAATCCATCTGATAAACGTTTTAAAGATTTAGTGGGGAATAGTGCCATTTTACCAATCGTAGGAAGAAAAATTCCAATTATTGCAGATGAAATGGTAGATCCAGAATTTGGAACAGGTTGTGTAAAAATTACACCAGCACATGATCCCAATGATTATAATGTTGGATTAAAGCACTCACTTGATATGATTAATGTAATGAATCCAGATGGTTCTATTAATTCAAATGGGCCAGAAAGTTATATTGGATTAACAAGAGAGAAAGCAAGAAAGCAAGTTATTGATGATTTGAAGAAAGATAACTGTTTATTAAAAGAAGAAGACTATTTACATAAAGTAGGATTTTCAGAACGCGGAGATGTCCCAATAGAATACTATTTGTCCGAACAATGGTTTTTAAAAATGGAAGATTTAGCTAAACCTGCTAGTAAAGCTGTAAAAGATGGAGAGATTAATTTTTATCCAAACCACTGGGTTAAAACTTATGATCATTGGATGGATAATATCCAAGATTGGTGCATTAGTCGTCAACTCTATTGGGGGCATCGTATTCCAGTATGGTATAAAAAAGATTCTGATCGCACTAAAAAAGAAAATTGGTTTGTTTCTACTACACCTCCAGAAGATATTGAAAACTGGGAACAAGACCCTGATGTTTTAGATACTTGGTTTAGTTCTTGGTTGTGGCCATTTGCCGTGCATAATTGGCCAGAAGAAGAAAAAACAAATTATTATCCAACGAGTACATTAGTGACTGGTCCAGATATTATATTTTTCTGGGTTGCAAGAATGATTATGTCTGGATTTGAATTTATGGGCGATATCCCATTTAAAGATGTTTATTTTACAAGCATTTTAAGAGATGAAAAAGGCAGAAAGCTTAGTAAATCTCTTGGTAATTCTCCTGATCCAATTACATTATTTGAAAAATACGGAACAGATGCAACACGATTTTCAATTATGTTAATGTCTCCTCAGGGGTCTGATGTTTACTTTTCTGAAAGCGGTCTTGAAATAGGACGAAATTTTATGAGTAAGATTTGGAATGCAAGTCGATTTATTATGTTAAATCATGATGACTCTTTCAATGAATCAATTAATCATGATGAATTAGGTATTTATGATAAATGGATTTTGAGTGAATTAAATAAAACTATTGAAAAAGTTAATTCATGCTATGACTCTTATCAGTTCAATGAAGCAATTAAAGTAATTTATGAATTTACATGGAGTGAATTTTGTGATTGGTATATTGAGCTTGCAAAAATTAATTTTCAAAGTGATAATCAGACCATAAAGAATAACACTTATCTTATATCAAAACATGTTTTAAAAAATATTTTATTATTGTTACATCCTATTGCTCCATTTATTACCGAAGAAATTTGGAGTTATTTAAAAGATAAATCTGATAATGATATCATAGTTAGTTCATGGCCAGAATATAATCAAGAAAATGTTATAGATAAGGTTGAGGTTATTGATACATTAAAAGATGTAGTAACATCTATACGAACGATACGATCAGAACTTAATATACCACCATCTAAAAAAATTGATGTTCTTATATCCATTAATGATCAATCTGATTCTGAATTATTTCAAAAAATAAAGGATACAATCATTGATATTTCAGGAATAGAGCAATTGGAAATTGATATCAATATTGAAAAACCAAAAAAATCTGCTGTAGGCATTTCTAAAAAATGTGTCGTTTATGTTCCACTTGGAGATTTGGTGGATACTAAATCTGAAGTTCAAAGACTTAAAAAGCGTCTCAGTGAAATCGAAAGTTTGATTACTTCAATTGAAAAGAAATTAGATAATAAATCATTTGTTGATAAAGCACCTGCAGAAATTGTTAATCATGAAAAAAATAAATTGAATGATTTTATTGTTGAAAGAGATAAAATAATTGACAATATTGCTTTGTTGAAATGAAAAAAATATTAATATCATTATTTTTATTTACAATTGTCTTTACTCAAGACATGATTTCTTCAGATAATAGTCGAGAAATCACTATCTATAAAGATGGTTTTGCTACATTAAAAGAACCTATTGTGTGGAATCTAAAAGCTGGAAAGAATACAACAAGATTTGATAATCTATCACCAAATATTGTTTTTGACTCACCAAATCTTGATTTACAAGGAGTACAAATTCTTTCACAAACAATGAATAGAAATTTTAATTCTAGTGATTCATTTTTAAAAAATAATATTGGTTCACAAGTTGAAATTAGATTATCAAACGGCGCTGTTAATCAGGGGAAATTATTGGATATTAATGGATCAAGCATTGCCATTAATACAAATAAAGGTTTGATGGTTTTTCAAAGAACAAAAATTGATTTTATCAATTTAAAAGCAAATAATATTCAAGATAAATTTAGCCCTGAAATTTCTTGGGATATTTTTTCTAGCCAAGATCAAACTGTTTTTGCTGAATTGACTTATTTGACATCTGGATTTAGTTGGAAACCAATTTACAAATTAGAGTTAAATACCAATGATAGCAGTGCAATATTGAATGTCGATGCAGAAGTCATCAATCATTCTAATATTAATCTTCTAGGAATCAATATTAATGTTGTCGAAGGAGAGTTAAATCAAGTCAACAATAATCGTCCTTCATCTATGCAAATGCAGGCAAGAAGATTGGCTGATGATTCTGTTAATAATAAATTAGGAGATTTCTATATTTTTAAATTAGGCAATAATCTTAACTTAAAATCTCTTGAATCGGTTCAATTCCCATTAATTCCTAAGAGAAGTATATCATATGAAAAGATTTATGTTTTTAGTAATGTAGAAAGAGATCAAAAAGATGAACCACTTGATATTGAGATTTCTTTTGATAATTCAGAGGAAAATAATTTGAATCTTCCACTACCATCTGGAATTGCTTATCTCTATGAGAGAAGTGTAGATAATAAATTAAATTTTTTAGCTAAAAACAATATTAGCCAACTTTATAAAGGAGGAAGTGCATCATTTAGTGCTGGTAAAGCTTTTGATATAGTTGGCAAAAGAAGAATTTTAAATTATGATCGACAAAGCAATGTTGAAGAATCTACTATTTCCCTTCAAGTAATTAATAGTTCAGAAAAACCAATAAAAGTAAAAGTGATTGAAAAGATTATTGGAGACTGGGTAGTTAAACAATCTTCTAGCATGTATATCAAAGATGATGCATCAACAATATATTTTCCATTAGAAATAGGTCCAAATAGTTCTCAATCAGTGACTTATACCTATAAAAAAGAATGGAAATAAATAAATCTTCTAATTTATTAGAAACACCTGTTCAATATTTAAAAGGCGTTGGCCCAAGAAGAGCTAAAGCATTTGATTCTATTGAAATCAAAACTTTAAAAGATTTAATCTATTATTTTCCCAGAAAATATTTGGATCGTACAACCATTCATACCATTGATTCAGTTAAAATAGATTCAAAGGTTAATCTTGTTGGCACAGTTAAATCTGTCAGTTTAAGAAAAATGAGAACTGGACAATTTTTAACAGCAAAACTACATGATGATACAGGGTCAATAAATTTAATGTGGTTTAAAGGAGTAGATTATATTAAAGACTCATTAAAAGATGGAGAAACAATTGCCGTCCATGGAAAAATAAATGAATACAAAGGAAATTTTCAAATTGCACATCCTGAATATGACAAATTAAATGATAATGAAATTGCGCTGAGCACTGGATTTCTTATTCCTGTATATCCATTGACTGAAGAATTAAAAAAAGTAGGATTAACAAGCCGTAATATGAGAAAAATTATTTATCAAGCATTGAATTCGCTTGGGAACATAAGTGATCACTTTACAAAAGCACAGTTAGATAATTTTGAATTATGTAGTTTAGATGAAGCAATGAGAAACATACATTGTCCAGATAATATTGAAGAATTAAGGTTGGCAACTAATCGTTTAAAATTTGATGAACATTTTTTTCTACAATTGCTTCTTGCTTTAAGAAAGAAGAAGATTAGTGAGAAACGTTTTAATACCATTGCATTTAAAACAGAAATCTATAATCAAATTGTTAAAAACTTAAATTTTGAACTAACAAAAAGTCAAAAAAATGTATTAAAAGAAATTGTAGAAGATTTTTTATTAGAAAAACCTATGAATCGTATGTTGCAAGGAGATGTGGGTTGTGGAAAAACCATTGTTTCAATTCTTGCATCATCTATTGTTGTTGATAATGGTTATCAGGTAGCAATAATGGCTCCTACTGATATACTAGCAAAACAATTATATAAAAATTTTACTCATAATTTTGAAGATGCTGGAATTAAATGTGATATTCTTGTTGGGAGCCTAAAAAGCAAAGAAAAAAAAGAAACATTAGAGCGAATTAATAACGGAGATTCAATGGTGATTGTTGGCACCCATGCTTTATTCCAAAAAGATGTCTTTTTCAAAAATCTTGGCCTTGTTATCATTGATGAGCAACATCGATTTGGTGTTAATCAAAGAAAAGATTTGTTAAAAAAATGCACAGTACCAAATTTATTAGCAATGACTGCAACTCCAATTCCAAGAACATTAGCCATTACATATAATGGAGACATGGATTTATCTATCATTGATGAGTTGCCAAAGAATAGGCCAGATATTTTTACATCACAAATTGAAAAAAATAATCTCGAAACTGCTTATGATTTTATTACAGAAAAGGCAAAAAATAATGAACAATCTATTATTGTTTATCCTTTAATTGAAGAAACTGAAACACAAGATTTGGAAGCTGCGCTTGAATCATATATTAAATTAAAAGATACCATATTTAAGGAATACAAAGTTGGTTTAATTCATGGAAAGCTTGATTCAGATGAAAAAAATGAAATAATGAATCAATTTATAAGCAATGAAATTCAAATCTTAATATCTACAACAGTTATTGAAGTAGGTATTGATAATCCGAATGCTTCTGTCATATTGATTAATAATTGTGAACGTTTTGGTCTTAGTCAAATTCATCAACTTCGTGGACGAGTTGGGAGGGGGTCTTTAACAAGCTATTGTATATTGTGCAGTGATACTGAATCTGAAAATACAAAACAAAGACTATCAATACTTTGCAAGACTAGAAATGGGTTTGAAATTGCTGATGAAGATTTAAAACTAAGAGGGCCTGGTGAATTTTTTGGCGAAAGACAGAGCGGATTTATTAAATTCAGGATTGCTGATTTAGTAACAGATGGTAATATTATTAGATTTGCAAGAAAAAAAGCTTTTGAAATAGTAGACAAAGATGAAAATTTAGAGAATTCTGAAAATAGACTTATTCATGATAGGTTTAATTCGGACTACTTAAAACTTTTTTTAAATACAACAGTTAATTAGCGGAGAAAAAAATGACAGAAGAATCATATACTGAAAAACAGCTTTTCGATATGTTAATTTCTCAGTCTGTTTATGGTGTTTGGATTGCATTAGGCAAGATGAAAAACCCTGTTACTGATAAAACAGAAGTAGATTTAAGAAGCGCTTCAATTCAAATTGATATGCTCGAAATGATTAATAATCGTATGTCAGCAAGTTTAGACGAAAATGAAACTAAATATCTTGATCAAGTTTTGTCTGAATTGAAGATGAATTTTGTTGATGAACAAAATAAAGAAAAGAATAGTGACGATAATTCAAAAGATAAAGAATAGCACTGAAAATTCATTAGCTTTAGTTTTATTTTTTTTAACATTTATTGTTTATTTCAATACGATGGCTCCAACAGTATCTTTCTGGGATACTGGAGAATTTATAGCAACTTCTCATATCCTTGGAATTCCTCATCCTCCTGGGAGCCCTTTATTTTTATTACTTGGTAAATTTTTTAGCCTTATACCAATTAGTAGCGATATAGCTTTTAGAGTCAATATATTATCACCAATTTTCAGTGCTATAACTATTTCCCTTCTTTTTTTAGTTTGTAATCAATTCATAGAAAGACTTAACAATTATACTTCTAGTGATTCTTTTTTAAGAATGAGCTCTGCTTTTATTGCATCGTTGACCTTTGCTTTTACTCATAGTCACTGGTTTAATGCTGTAGAAACTGAAGTATATGCTTTTAGCGGTTTTATAACTGCTTTGGTTATTTATTTAATATTATTATGGTCTAAAGATAAACATAGAGATTATAATGTCATGTATCTTATGACAATTATTTATCTTTTTGGGCTAGGAACTGGAACCCATTTACTTAACTTGTTGACCATACCATTTATTGCATTAATTATATATTTTTCTATCAATAGATTATCTTTAAGAAATTTCATATTAACTGCATTTGGAGCACTATTCGTTTTTCTTTTAATTCAAAATGGAATTATTCAAGGAATTCCTTCATTAGCACTTAAGTTTGGATTTTATTCTGTATTAATAATTGTTTTTGGTATTATTTATTTAGCATATCAAAGTATTAACAATAAAAATAATTTATTATCTATTTTAACTACATCAATCTTGTTAATTATTATTGGCTATTCTACATACTTTACTATATTTATTCGCTCTGGTCAAAATCCAGCAATTGATGAAAACAATCCTGAGACCATCGAACAAGCAATTTCTTATTTAAACAGAGATCAATATGGTTCTATGTCTTTGTTGCCAAGGAAATTTGATGATATTCCATCAAAGATATCAGTAGTAGGTAAACCTATTTATAAAAACCTTGAATTTTCCACTTGGCAAAATCGTGATTATGCGTTTTACGAACCATCGAAACAAATGAATTTCTTATTTAGCTATCAAATTAAAAAAATGTACGTAAGATATTTCCTATGGCAATTTGCTGGGAAAGGCCCTATTGATGATTCGCTTGTATCTCCCTTTGGGGCAAATAAGAATCAAGATGGAGTTGATTGGAGTCAATTTGGTTTACCGCTTGCTTTAATCATTGGTTTATTTGGTGCATATTTTCATTTCCGTAATAATAAATATGATGCTTTCTCATTGTTAGTTCTATTTATTATGACTGGGCTTGCAATCGTTTTGTATTTAAATCAAGATAACCCTCAACCAAGAGAAAGAGATTATTCTTATGTTGGTAGTTTTATGGCATTTTCTGTATGGATTGCAATTGGAATTTTTGGATTTATTAATAAAGTAAATGAACTTTTTCTTGAAAAATCTATTAAAAAACCAGCATCATACTTTATGGTTATAATGTTCTCAGCATTTATTCCTTTAAGAATGTTCCTTGCAAATTATCATGAACATGATCGAACTGGAAATTATATTGCATGGGATATGGCTTATAATATGTTACAAACATGTAAACCAAATGCTATTCTTTTTACCAATGGTGATAATGATACATTCCCATTATGGTATTTACAGCAAGTTGAAGGTATAAGAAAAGATATTATTGTTGCAAATTTAAGCTTGCTTAATACTTCTTGGTACATCAAACAACTGCAACGAGAAAATATTGATAATCCTTTTATTAATATGAGTGAAAAAGAAATAGATAATATTGACTTTAAAGCTTGGTCCAAAAAATTAATATCTATTCCTGCGCCAAAAGATTCACTAAATGCTTCAGGTAGTATAGAATGGGAATTAAGACCAACTTATTTTGATGTAGCACTCCGCGTTCAAGATTTGATGGTATTAAGAATTATTAAAGATAATAATTGGAATAGACCTATTTATTTTGCAGTGACGGTATCTCCAAATAGCATGTTAAATCTTGATGATTATCTTACTATGGAAGGATTAACTTACCGTTTATCAAATAACACAAAACAAGTAATTGATGTTGATGCAATAACAAAAAATTTAACGTCAATTGTTGGCGATAGAAGCTGGTTTCAAGATTACAATGCCAATGCTAATAATAACACTGGCTTGTCAATTTCAAAAACATATCAACCTGGATACATCTATAGAAATCTTGCCAATAAAGATGTTTATGTTGATCCGCAATTAGGTAGATTGATTCAAAATTACAGAACTGCATTTACTAGATTAGCAATTTCTCATTATATAGATAAAAATTTTGGTAAAGCTGAAAAGATTTTATTAGATATGGAAGAAAAAATGCCAAGTAATGTCATTAGTATTCCTTCTAAAGAACTTCAATATCAAATTGCACAGCTATATGCTGCTATAGGTAATAAATCAAAATTAGAATTCCATCTGAATGAATTAATTGATAGAGATGATTTAGATATTAATGATTATTTGCTTTATGGTAAGACTTTTGTTCAAAGCTTGGAGGATTATGAAGAAGCGAAAGTTATTTTTGAAACGATTTATAATAATTTTATTCTTATCGAGAAAGCTCTAGAAATACAAAGTTTTAAATCAACAAACATTACTGCTTCTGAATGGAATCAATGGCAAGAATCTCTCCCTGAGATTGTTTTCTTGCTTTATTTATGCTATAAAGAGCTTGAAGAATATGAAAATGCAACCAATTTAATTGAAGAATGGTTGGTTAGAAGTCCAGCTGATTTAGAAGCAAAAAAATTATTAGAAGAAATTAAAAGTTTAGAAAATTCATGAATGTAGTGTCAGTTATTATTCCTCATTACAATGGGGAAGATATGCTTTATAATTGTATTAATTCTATATACAAAAATATTTCAATAAATAATTTTGAAATTATTGTTGTTGATAATGCTTCTACTGACAATTCAATAAATCGTATAAAAAATAGTTTTGGAAATGTTAAAATTATCTCTAATAAATCTAATCTTGGCTATAGTCAAGGTTGTAATATTGGTGCAAATCATGCAAATGGAAAATATTTACTATTTTTAAATAATGATACTGAACATTCAGAAGATTGGATAGAAAAATTAGTTAACTTTTTGGATAGTCATTCAAAAGTTGCAGCTGTTCAGCCAAAAATTTTAAATATTCACAATAAAAAACTATTTGATTATGCAGGAGGCGCAGGTGGGTTCCTTGATAAATTTTGTTTTCCCTTTGTCAAAGGAAGAATTTTCCACACATTAGAAGAGGATTTAGATCAATACAATAATCCTTCTAGAATATTTTGGGCTTCTGGAGCTGCACTAATGATTCGTTCAGAAGTATTTAACAAATTAGAAGGTTTTGAAAAAATTTATTTTGCATATATGGAAGAAATTGATCTGTGCTGGAGAGCACAAAGTTTGGGTTATGAAATTTGGTCTTGTACTGATTCCTATATTTATCATCATGGTCCTTATAAAAATTTTAGAAAGAATTCCATGAAATCTCTCTATCTTAATCATCGTAATTCTTGGATACTTTTTTTAAAGAATTCTTATAGTTTTAATTGTGGAATATCTATTATTATAAAATTATTCTTGGATTGGATTGCTTTATTATATTCATTATTGCGTTTAGATATCAAAAGATTTGTTGCAATTATTAAAGCACATATTTGGTTATTTTTATATTTGTGGAAAATTATAAAATTGAGACAGCACAATAAATATCGATTAAATAAATTAGATAATATTTATAATGGGAGTATTGTTTTAGATTATTTTATTAAGAGAAAAAAATATTTTTCTCAAATTTCACTTAAATAACCTTCATAAATATCTTTTCTTTGAGCATCCAGGTAAGTCATTTTTTTAAGAAGATCTTTTTGGCCAAGTTTCTTCATTATTTCACCAATTTTACCACCATGAAATTTCATAAATATTGTTGTATAGTTTTCTTGGCTATAGTTTTTGAAGATTTCATCTAAATTTTTCACAACCTCATTTAATGCTTGAGAGCATGCATCTATTTTTCCATTTTCAAAAAGTTCATAACTCAAGTATGTAGAATATCTCAATTTTCTCAAACCGTTATTAGTTGTTAAAAGTTCAATCAAGACTAATCTTTGTTCCCATCCTCTTGGAAAATTTGATGCGTTTGCACGTATTGCAATTGCACGTGCCTGTTCATAGTGAGATGTTCCACCTAGCAATGACCATGTATCTAATTCTGCTCCAAGCATGATATTCCCATAAAAGCCTAATAAGCTTGCTAAAGGATCAAAATAGACACTATCATAATAAAGAGAATTTTGATTTAAAAGAAACTGAGATCCTTTATCAAAAAAATGCAAATCTTTCCCATTGCTAAATAATGATTGTATTGCATATGTTTGCGTGCTTCCTTGATTAGTATTTCCTTCAAAGATAATTTGAATATTAAGATTCATTTCTAGGTCGCTATATTCTTCATTCCATATTGTGTATTCATAAAATCTTTTTATATCAGTTTCTAATTGAAATAAAGAGGAACGTTCATCTGACTTTAACATTCTATCATCAAATGAAATAGATGCATTGCCAAACTGTGCATTTAGTAAAGAAATAAACGCAATAATAAGAATTTTTCTATTTAGCTTTTCTATCATAATTCAAGGATATATTTTTTAATTTACAAAATGGCAATAATTAAAGACATAATTAAGACAAATGATAGACTATATCGTTTATCTAACAAGATAAGTGACTTATCTGAAGAATTAAATATACCATCATTTCTTGTTGGAGGATGTGTAAGAGACTTGCTGATTGATCCAAATATTGATTCTGTTGATATTGATATTATGGTCGAAGGTAATGCAATTGATTATGCAGAAAAACTTGCAAACATCTTAGGAGTAAAAACCATTGTTCCTTTTCCAGAGTTTGCTACTGCTCGCATTCCATATGATGAATGTGAAATTGAAGTAGCTTCTGCAAGATTGGAATCATATGACTCTAAATCACGTAAACCAAAATCAGTTGATATGACTGATGTTATTGGTGATTTAAAAAGGAGAGATTTTACTGTTAATGCCATTGCCATTTCTTTGTCTAAAGATAATTTTGGAGAATTGATTGACCCATTTGATGGTTTACAGCATCTAAAATCAAAGATACTAAAAACACCTGATAATCCTGATCAAACATTTAGCGAAGATCCTCTGAGAATGGTAAGAGCTGCATATTTTGCATCTAAATTATCGATGGATATTGATAATGAATGCCTTGAATCATTAAAGAAAAATGCTGATAGAATTAAAATTGTATCGCAAGAAAGAATTACAAATGAATTATTCAAAATATTGAATACTCCATCTCCATCAGTTGGTTTAATTCTTTTAGAAGAGAATGGATTATTAGAATATATTTTTCCTGAAATTCATATTATGTACGGTTTAGATCAAACAAGTGAATGGCATCATAAAGATATCTTTTTTCATACAATGGAAGTAGTAGATAATGCAGCAAAATTATCTAAAAAAGTTGATCTTCGTTTAGCAGCCTTAGTGCATGATATTGGTAAACCAAAAACAAGACGACTACATAAAGAAAAAGGGTATACATTTTATGGACATGATGATCTCGGATCAAGAATGTTAGAAGAAGTTTCAAAGCGTATGAAATTTTCAAATAAAACTAGAGATTATATCAAAAAGTTGACAGCGCTTCATCTAAGACCAATAAGTTTAGCTAAGAAAGATGTTACTGATTCTGCTATAAGAAGACTTATTGTTGATGCAGGGGAAGATATTGATGATTTAATGTTGCTTTGTAGAGCAGATATTACTACTAAGAACCCGAATAATGTCAAAAAATACCTATCCAACTTTGATTATGTAGAAAAACGTATGAAAGAAGTTGATGAAAAAGATGAATTACGTTTATTTCAATCTCCTGTAAAAGGCGTAGAAATAATGAAAATGTTTAATTTACCGCCTGGCAAACAAGTGGGTGTTATTAAATCTTTAGTAGAAGAAGCAATTTTAGATGGTGAAATAGATAATTCTTATGAAGCAGGGATAAAGTTTCTAAATATATTGAAAAAGACAGGTAAATTTAATTAATATGCCACGTCTATTTATTACAATATGTTTATAGAAACTTTTTTAACAATTTTTAGTTATTAAATTAGGTTCTAATTGTTTTGGATAAAATTATGAGGTTGATACTTACAATAACATTATGTTTTTCTATGCTTTTTTCTCAAGATCTAAGCATTGATGAATGTGTACGCATTGCCCTAGAAAATAAAGGGTCTATTAAGAATGCAGAGCAGAACACAAGAATTGCCAAATTAAATCGAACTTCCGCAGCAGGAATGTTGCTTCCAACTATAAGAGCAAGTAGCTCATTCAGTGAAACAACTTATGGTAACAATTCTCTAACAAATGAGAATTATGCTACTGGTATTAGCTTGAACCAAAATATATTTAGTTTTGGGAACAATGTTAGAAATGTAAGAAATAGTGATAACAGTTATGATATTGCTAAACAAAGTGAAAGGCAATCTATAGCAAATGTTATTTCAAATGTATATACATATTATTATCAATATTTGAAAAATAATGAGTTATTTATTATTGCTGAAAAAAATCTAGAATTATCTTCTAAACAATTAGATCTAGTAGAAAGAAGATATAATTTAGGTTCTGTTAGTAAAACTGATTATCTGAAAGCTTCTGTTCAATATGGAACTGCTAAATCTACACTATTATCTAGAAAACTTAATCGCGATAATACTATACAACAGCTTAGAAATAGCATGGGTATTGCAGGGAACAATGTTCCACTAAAAGTAAAAGAAAAAGTTAACATTGAATTGATTATTCCTACTTTTGATGAGGCATATGGCATTATGGTTGAAAATAATCCTGAATTAAAAATTCTTGATGCTCAAATTAAAGCAAACAAATTAAACCTCCGTTCTTCAATCGGTTCCACTTTGCCTAGCGTTAATCTTAGTGTTGGAATGAATGCTTCATCACCAGAAGAAATGACCAGTGAATTTTTTGAAGATAATTATATTAAAAGTGCAAATTTAACAATTAGTATTCCAATTTTTTCTGGTCTTAAAAATAGAAATAATGTACAAATATCAAAAATTAGACTTGGTCAATCAGAAAGAACATATAAGTCATCAAATATAGATTCAAGAGTGGCGTTATCATCTTTAATTAATACATTAAATAATTATGAAGAAATTATTCCTATATATGAAGAAGTGTTAATTTCTGCAGAAGAAGATTTGAGATTAGCGCAAAATAAATATGAACTTGGTTCTGCAACTATATTAGAATTGCTTGATGCACAATTAGCAGTACTCCAAGCAAGTTCAACATTGGTAACAACAAAATATGATGCTGCAATTCAACTTGCTAATTTGGACAAATTATTGGGCACGCTTGATAAAAAATATCGATAAGGAGAAGAAGTGAAGAAAAAAATAATAATTGGTGTAGTAGTTTTATTAGCTATTGTTTTATATATAAATCCATTTTCATCTAAAGGCGATGGATCTATTGAAATATCTACAATAAAACTTGAAAGAAAAGATTTATCTAGTAAAGTAGTTGCAGATGGAGTACTTCAACCAGAAATCGAAATTAAGCTAAGTTCAAACACTACTACATATATCACTGAAATTGCAGTGCAAGAAGGTGATATTGTTAAAAAAGGTGATTATTTAATGTCTTTAGATGATCGCCAACAAAGAGCAGCTACTGAAGCATCAAGAGCAAGCGTTGAAGCAACAAAAGTAAATTTAAGTAATGCAGAGATTAAAAAATCGCGTCAAGAAAAATTATATAAACAAGGTTTAATATCTGATCAAGAAATGGAAACTAGTAATTCTTCCTATGCATCTGCTTTAAGTTCTTATAATCAAGCTGCAGCACGACTGATTCAAGAAGAAGATGCTTTACAAAAATTAAGATTAGTTGCACCTCAAGATGGCACTATCACTTATTTAAAAGGTGAAGTTGGAGATTTAGCGCAAGGAGGAATGTTTAGTCCTCAAGTATTGTTAAAGTTATCTGATCTATCAAAAATGGAAGTCTTAGTAAATGTCAATGAGAATGATATTACAGATGTTTCCTTAAATGATTATGCATTAGTTGAAGTTGATGCATATCAAAATCGTAAATTTAAAGGAGTCGTGAAAGAAGTTGCATATGCAGCATCCACCACTAGCGGAGGATCTCAACAACAAGTAACTAATTTTCAAGTGAAAATTCAAATGCTAGAAGTTGCTCCTGGTATGCGTCCTGGAATGAGTGCTACAGTTGACATTGTTACAGAAAATAGAGAACAAGCAATTGCAATCCCAATTCAATCTTTAACATCTCCTCGTAAAAAACCAATGGGAGATGAAGGTAAAAAACCTGCATTTAATGTTGAGGTTAATACTCAAGAACGATGGTCATCAAATAAGAAGGATGGAAAAAATAAAGGCAAGAATGTTGTATTTGTAGTTAAAGGGGATATTGTAGAACAACGTTTTGTTGAAACTGGCATTGTTGGCGATAGAGATTATGAAATTTTGTCTGGATTACAAGAAGGTGAAGAAATTGTGACTGGGAGCTTTGTTGCAATCAGCAGAGATTTATATGATGGTGCAAAAATAAAAGTAAAAGACAAATCAAATAATAAACAAAGATCTAGTCGTAAACGTGGCTAAATCAAAAAAAGAAATAATTTCAATCAAGTCAATCTCCAAAATTTATCATTTAGGAGACAATGTTGTTAAAGCATTAGACAAGGCTTCATTGAGCATATATGATAATGATTTTATCTCTATTATGGGTCCATCAGGGTCTGGTAAATCCACATTGATGAATATTATTGGATGTTTAGATGTTCCTACAAAAGGAACTTATAAATTTCAAAATGAATTAATATCTGAAATGAATGATAGCCAACTTGCTAATATTAGGAATGAAAAGATTGGCTTTGTTTTTCAAACTTTTAATCTCTTACCAAAACTTAATGCAGTTCAAAATGTAGAAGTTCCATTGATTTATTCTTCTTTAAGTAGAAAAGAAAGACTTGAAAGATCTAAGGAAGCACTCAATATTGTTGGATTAGCTGATCGAATGACTCATAAACCAAATGAATTATCTGGAGGACAGAGACAGCGTGTGGCTATTGCGCGTGCTTTGGTAAATAAACCATCTATTATATTAGCGGATGAGCCAACTGGTAATTTAGACTCAAAAAGCGGTGAAGAAATTTTAAAATTTTTTGATCAACTTCATAAAGCCGGCAATACACTAATCATTGTTACACATGAAAAATCAGTTGCAAAACGCGCAAAAAGAAGAGTAGAAATTTTTGATGGTAAAATTACTTTAGATGAATAGTATAATAAAAAATATTCTCATTGGTCTTGCAGCAATTAGAGCCAATATTGTAAGAGTTGCACTTACTTCTTTAGGTCTAACCATTGGTATTTTTACTGTTAGCGTTGTTACTGCTGGAGTCTCAAGTATCGATAAAGAATTTGCAAAATCGATGGCTTATTATGGTAATGATAAATTGTATGTTTCTACATGGCCTTGGTCGTTTGATTTTGATTGGTGGAAATATCGTAATCGTCCAAAAATCAAAGAAGAATCTCTTACTTATATTAATCAGTATAGTGAATATGTTACGGATGTTTCTGTTAAAAAAAATACTTGGATAAGAGCAAATTATCAAAATAAAGCTTCTTGGCTTCAAATTAATGGCGTATATCCTAGTTATGGTGATATGTTAAGTGGTACAAAAATTGTAAATGGTAGATTTTTCTCTCAAAATGAATGGGATTTACAAAGAAGAGTTGTGATAGTTGGTGGAAAAGTTCGTGAAGGATTTTTTGATGGAGAAAGTCCAATAGGTAAAAAAATAAAAATTGGTGGAGTTACTGTTGAAATTATTGGAGAATTAAAAGAGCAAGGCATGGGCATGGTTCCAGGTGGCACTCTTGATAATCTTGTCATTATGCCTTCAACAACTTTTAAACGTATCTTAACAAGATGGGGTTTTGATGAATTGGTATTACAAACAAAGCCTGAAGATTTAAATAAAGCAAAAGAAGAAGTTGCAATGATTATGCGCGTTGCTCGCAAATTAAGACCTGATCAAGATGATAATTTCTCTGTTAATTCTGCTGATGCTTATCAAAGTCAGTTTGATAGTTTAAAAACTGCTATTGCTGCAATGGGTTTTATGGTTACAGGAATATCTTTAGTGGTTTCTGCAATTGGAATTATGAATGTAATGTTTGTTTCAGTAAAAGAAAGAACAAAAGAAATTGGTCTTAGAAAAGCAATGGGTGCAACTAACAATAATATTTTAATTCAATTTCTAAGCGAAGCTATTGCAATTTCCATTATTGGAGGTACAATAGGTATTGCTTTAGTTAAATTGATTACTGTTGCACTTTCTTCTTATGCCGGTCTTCCAGTCGAATTTGACCTTCTTTTGATTTTCTATACTTTCCTAATTTGTGTATTTATCGGAATTACATCTGGAATGATTCCAGCAAGAACTGCTGCAAACCTTAATCCAATTGATGCATTACGCCATGAATAGAATTTTTAACTATTTAAGTGATGCAATTGGAGGAGTGCTCTTTTATTTTGGACAAACCAAACTTCGTACATTTTTAACACTTCTTGGTATTACTGTTGGTGTTTCTTCTATTATTGCTATTATGACAGTATTAACTACTTTTGATAAAGCTACATCAGGATTAGTTGAAGAAATGAAAACCAATGTATTCTATATCACAAAAGATAATCCTATAGAAATCAGTTTTGGAAGTCAAGGACGAAGTTCAAGAAATAAACCAAGAATTACATGGTCAGAATATGAACAATTGAAACGAACTTTAACGCTAACAAAAAATGTGTCTGCAGTTGTAGCTGAAGAACCAAGTGACCGTACAATTAGCGTTGGAAAAGAAGAATTAAAAAATCGATTATCAAGTTTTTGGGGTGGAGATTCTGAAATTCTTGCTCTTTATAAGTATGATATTATTACTGGTCGTAATATGCGAGAGCAAGACTTAAATGATCGTGCACGTGTTGCAATGATTGGCTACGATATTAAAGAAGAATTATTTCCTTATTCTGATCCTGTTGGACAGACAGTCAAAATAGACAATATACCATTTACGGTTATTGCTTTACTTGAACCTAAAGGAGAAATGTTAGGTCAAAGCATGGATAGCATGATTGGTATACCTATATCTACATTTTTGCAATATTTTGGTGGTAGAAATTGGAGAAGAGCCGACTTACAATTAGTTTTGGAATCAGAATCAATGGACACTTTAGATGCTGCAACAGATGAAGCAATTGGAGCCTTTAGAGCTATTCGAAAAATTCCACCAGGTGAAGATAATAATTTTTATATCGCAACCAATGATCAATTAATGGATACATTTGGTGATTTTACTCAATATTTACAGATTTTTATCGGATTAGTAGCAGGAATTTCTTTATTAGTTGCTGGTATTGGTATTGCTAACATTATGCTCGTTTCGCTTACAGAGAGAATTAAAGAGATTGGTGTGAGAAAAGCTTTAGGAGCTAGACGAATTGATATATTTCTACAATTTTTAATTGAAGCCATGCTCATTTCAATTATTGGCGGAATTTTTGGAGTTATTCTTGGGTTATTATTTGGAAATGTTGTTGCATATTTTATGGAGCAAGATCCTACTATTCCATTTAATTGGGTATGGTATAGTATTCAAATTTGTGCTGCTATGGGGATTATATTTGGATTATATCCCGCAATTAGAGCATCAAATCTTAATCCTATTGACTCTATTCGATACGAATAGATAAATTGTACTTTCTATGTCTAAATCAAAAAAAGTAACAAAAGAAGAAGTAAAAAAAATAGCTACACTATCTAAGCTATCTTTATCTGAGTCAGAATTAAAGAATCATACAAAGGATATGAATAATATCTTAGAGTATATGGACTTATTAAATGAAATTGATACATCAAACACAGAAGAGTTAGTCAATGTGCATGATGCAAAAAGTGATTTAAGAGAAGACCAGTCAGAAGATTCTATTCCAAAAGATAAAGTCATTGATAATAGCCCTCAGTCTAAAGAAGATTACATTGAAATTCCTTTGGTTGTGAAAAAGGATAGCCAGTGAATTTAGGCATTATTCCTGCTCGATTAAATTCTACACGGTTTCCAAGAAAAATTATTCACCCTCTAAATGGAAAATCAATTATTCAACATGTATATGATAATGCAAAGCAATCTAAATATCTTGACCAACTTATTATTGCGATTGATTCAGAAGAAACCAAATCACATATTGACAGTTCATGTGACACAATTTTAACATCTGTGAATCATGAATCAGGAACAGACAGAGTTGCAGAAGTTTGTCAAAAAATTGATTGTGATATTATTGTTAATATTCAAGGGGATGAACCAAAAATTGATTCGAATATTATTGATAATTTAATTTTATTATTCAATGATCCATTAGTTGAAATGGCATCTGTTGCATCAACCGATTTAAACAATGATGATTTATCAAATCCTAATGTTGTTAAGACATATTTGGATAAAAATAATTATGCTATTGATTTTCAAAGAGAAATAAGTGAACAAAATCAACAATATTTTCGCCATATTGGTATTTATGCATATCGCAAAGAAACTTTAATGAAATTCACTGCTTTAGAACAAACAGAAAACGAAAAAATTTTAAAATTAGAACAATTAAGAGCGCTGGATAATAACCTTGCAATTAAGATATTAATTACTAATTTCCAGCATAGAAGTATTGATATAGAAGAAGATTTAAAATATTATGAAGTCTAAGACAAAGTTTATATTTGTATTGGGCGGAGTAATGTCCGGCCTCGGGAAAGGTATCTCTGCTTCATCCATCGGTTATTTATTAAAAAGCGCTGGCCTTAAAGTAAATATTCTAAAACTTGATCCTTATTTGAATGTTGATCCCGGTACTATGAATCCATATCAGCATGGAGAAGTATTTGTTCTAGATGATGGCTCTGAAACTGATTTGGATTTAGGTCACTATGAAAGATTTATTGATGAAAATATGTCTAAAGATAATAATGCTACTGCAGGACAGATTTATAGCACCGTATTAGATAAAGAGCGTTTAGGTGATTATTTGGGAGAAACAGTTCAAGTCATTCCTCATGTTACTGATGAAATTAAAAATCGTATTTATGAATTATCAAAGAGTAATAAATATGATATTGTTATTTGTGAAGTAGGAGGTACGGTTGGAGATATAGAAAGTTTACCATTTCTTGAAGCAATTCGTCAATTGTCATTAGATGTTGGATATTTTAATTCACTTATTATTCATTTAACATTACTTCCACATGTTTTTTCTAGCGGGGAAATCAAGACAAAGCCAACGCAGCATTCAGTAATGAAATTACGAGAAATTGGATTAGCTCCTGATTTTATATTTTGCAGAACTTCACAAAGTATTAATAAGTCAATTAGAGAGAAATTAGCGCTTTTCTGTAATGTTAAACCATCCCATGTAATTGAGAATAAAGATGTATCTAGCATTTATGAAGTGCCATTATTATTTGAAAAACAAAATGTCACTAAAATGATATTGAATAGGCTTCAACTTAAAAATAAACCATCTGTTGATAGGCTTCAAAAGTTTGTAAATACATATAAAAATCCTGATCATAATGTAAAAATTGCAATGTGTGGGAAGTATACTGAATTACATGATGCATATAAGAGTATTTTAGAATCTTTTGTTCATGCAGGCGTAGAAAACAATACAAGCGTAGAAGTAGTGTGGATAAATACTGAAAAAATTCACAATGATAAGGATGCAAAAAATGTATTTAAAGGCATTGATGGCATTTTAATTCCTGGCGGTTTTGGTTCTAGGGGCGCAGAAGGAAAAATTTTAACCTCAAAATTTGCAAGAGAGAACAATATTCCATTTTTAGGGATTTGTTTGGGTCTACAATGCGCTGTCATTGATTTTGCAAGACATGTATGTAATTTAAACAATGCTAATAGTACCGAGTTTAATTCTAAATGCAAGCATCCTGTGATTGAAATTATGGAGTCTCAGAAAGCCATTAAGATTAAAGGAGGCACTATGCGTTTAGGTTCATATAAGTGTGATATTGAACCTAAAACAAAAGTAGCAAGAGCTTATAAGAAAAAAACTATTCATGAACGCCATCGTCATCGTTGGGAAGTAAATAATAAATATGTTAAACAAATGCGTTCAAAAGGGTTAATTTTTTCAGGTATGAATAAAGATTTAGGTGTAGTAGAAACTATTGAGCTAGATAACCATCCGTGGTTTGTAGGGTGTCAATTTCATCCTGAATTAAAAAGCAGGCTTGATAAAGCACATCCGTTATTCTATGGTTTTGTAAAAGCATCATTAAACGAGAGTAAGAAATGAAAATTAATGAAGTAAAATGTAATAATATTGTTTTCGGAGGCGATGACCTTCCTTTTATTGGTGGTCCTTGTGTTATTGAAAATAGAGATCATGTTTTAAAAATGGCAGAATCTATTTTATCTGTTACAGAAAAATTAGGTATTCCATTTATCTTTAAAGCTTCTTTTGATAAAGCCAATAGAACTTCAATTGATTCATTTAGAGGAAATGGTTTAGATGAGGGTCTAAAAATTCTTCAAGAAGTGAAAGATACATTTGAAATTTCTATTACAACAGATATTCATCATCCAGAACATGCTAAAAGCGTTGGCAATGTTGCAGATATTCTTCAGATACCTGCTTTTTTATGTAGGCAAACTGATTTATTAATTGCTGCTGGAGAAACTGGGAAAGTTGTTAATGTAAAAAAAGGTCAATTCTTATCTCCGTATAAAGTAAAAAATATTATTGATAAAATAATAAGTACAAATAACAAAAATATTCTTATTACAGAGCGTGGGAATTCATTTGGGTATGATAATTTAACTTCTGATATGCGTTCTATTCAAATTATGCAAGAATTTGGTTTCCCAGTAATTTATGATGCAACACATAGCGCACAGGTGCCTGGCAATACGGAAAAAACTACTTCTGGACAAAGAGATTTTATTCCAGGACAAGTTCGTGCTGCTGTTGCAACAGGTTGTGATGGAATTTTTATGGAAGTACATGATAATGTGGATAATGCATTAAGCGATGCAGGTACTCAATGGCCACTAGACAAACTTGAACCTTTATTAACATCAATGATAGAATTTAGAAAGGTGTATTTAAAACATGGATAATGCTTTAAAAGAAAAATTAGAACAAATTAAGCTTTTAATTTGTGATGTAGATGGCGTTTTAACTGATGGAACACTTATTTACACTACCAATGGAGAAGAAGCAAAGAATTTTAGTGTATTAGATGGAGTTGGATTTCATATGCTTAATCGATTGGATATTGATCTGAAAACTGCTTGGATTACTGGTAGAGAATGCGCTACCACATCATATCGTGCAGAAAAATTAAAAATTGATAAAGTATATAATGGTGTAATTAGAAAAATTGAATCTTATAATGAGCTGAAAGAAGAATATAATATACAAGATCATGAAATTTGTTTTATTGGTGATGATATTATTGATATGCCACTCTTTGAAAAAGTTGGTTTAGCTGTTTCAGTGCCAAATGCACCAGATTATGTTTCAAAGCATGCACACTATATTACATCAAAAGCTGGTGGATATGGTGCGGTTAGGGAAGTGATTGATTTAATTATTAGCTCAAGGGGCAATTTTGATGATGCAATCAACCAGTTGCTTTCTGAATTACGATGAAGTTTCATTATCTCGCATTTTTTCTTCTTATTGCTTGTTATAGCAATGATAATACAAGCGAAAAAACGACTAAATCAGTTCATAGTCAACTTTCATCAGATGTTGAAATTACATTAACAGAAATGGGTAATATCAAAGCCTTAGTTACAGCAGAATTATTAGAAAAAAATGATGATGATTTTGTTCTAAAACTAACTAATGATGTAGTCGTTGATTTATATGATACCAACTATCATCATTCTTCTACTGTTAAATCAGATTATGCACTTGTAAGCGAAAAAGAAAATCAAATCAATGCCTTTGGAAATGTGATTGTTAAAGCTGATAATGGTGAAGAATTATTAACAGATTCTCTTTTATGGGATAATAAAGTAGATAGAATATTTACAGATGCAGAATTAATATTTATTTCAGGAGAGCTTGATACTTTTTATGGAAAAGGATTTGAATCAAATATTGATTTAACTGAATGGAAAATTACAAAGCCTAGAGGAATTATTAACAATGACTAAAATTTTAGAAACTAAAAACTTAAAGAAAAGTTTCTCTAGTAGAACCGTAGTTAATGAAGTGAATTTGAATCTTGCTAAAGGAGAGATTGTTGGATTGTTAGGACCAAATGGAGCTGGAAAAACGACCACATTTTATATGATTACTGGAATGATTAGACCATCTTCTGGTGAAATATTTTTTGATGATAATAATATTACTACTGCTCCAATGTATCAACGAGCAAGAATGGGAATAGGATATCTTGCACAAGAACCATCTATTTTTGCAAAGTTAACTGTAGAAGACAATTTGAGAATTGTATTAGAAAATATTCTTCCATCTAAAGATGAGCAAACCGAATTGATTGATAAGTTGCTTTTACAATTTAATATTGATCACTTAAGAAATAATTTGGGAGGCAGTCTTTCTGGAGGAGAAAGAAGAAGAGTAGAAATATGTCGTACATTATCATTAAAACCAGATTTTATCTTACTCGATGAACCATTTGCAGGAGTTGATCCGATTGCTGTGGAAGATATACAACAAATTGTTACTTCTTTAAAGGAGCAAAATATTGGTGTGCTTATTACAGATCACAATGTTAGAGAAACACTTTCTATTACAGATCGATCTTATTTATTATATAATGGTAAAATTTTGAAATCTGGAGATGCGGAAACATTGGCTAATGATGAAGAAGTCCGCAAATTATATCTTGGCAATAAATTCAGGCTTGATTAATGAATAAGATTTCTACAAAGCTTAGACAAAAACAGACCGCTATTCCAAAACAAATTCTTCAATCCCGTTTTTTAGAGATGTCTCTTTCTGATATCGAAGAAGAATTACAGAGTGAAATTGAAAAAAATCCAGTTTTGGTTGAAAAAAATTTAGAAGATTTTAGAGAAAAATCTTCAGATACATCCCAATTTGATAATCAAGAAAATTATGATTTATTTCTCGCAAATGTTGCAGAAGATATAGACGTTGTTGGGAATCTAATTAAGCAAATAGAAGAATCAGAAATGGATAACAGAGATAAAGAAATTGCTAAACAAGTTATTTTTAATGTCGATGAAGGTGGATTTCTTGATATTGAACCTGAATTAATTGCTGATAATTGTAATGCTGACTTAAGCGAAGTAGAAAATATGATTAATTTGGTCAAAACTCTTAATCCTATTGGAGTAGGGTGTAAAGATGTACAAGAATATCTTTTGCTTCAAATCAATGAAAATGATTCTTTTGCCAAAAAGATTATTATGGAACATTTTGATGATTTTTTACAACAAGATTTCTCAAAAATTAAATCACACCTAAATTGTTCTGATTCTGAATTTGATAAAGCATTAAATATAATATCTTCTAAAAATTTTTCTCCAATTATTAATTATGATGAGTCAGATTATGTCATTCCTGATTTGATTATTAGGTTGAAAGATGAAAAATGGATTATTTTGGTCAATGATAAAAATTTGAGCAAATTTAAAATTGCTAACGATTATTTAGATGAAGCGATGATGCAAAAATTTTCTGATAAAGAAAAAAAGTTTATGAATGATCATATTGACAATGCACAAAATTTATTAGATGCGATTGTATTTAGATCTACGACTATTAAAGATGTGATGAAAGAAATTATTGCTTTACAGAATGATTATTTATCTGGCAATCAAGAATATCCTAATCCACTTCGCTTGGAAGATATTGCTCAAAAATTAGAAATGGATATTTCAACAGTTAGTAGAACAATTAAAGATAAATATGTTGATACTCCTCTTGGTGTTATAAGTTTAAAAACTTTCTTTAGTAGTAAAGTTGTAAAAGATTCTGGTGAAGTGATTGGTAAAAAAGAATTAGAAGATATTATTAGGAATCTTATTGATTCAGAAGATAAAGATAGTCCGTTGTCTGATTTAGAGATAGCAAATTTGTTAAAAGAACAAAATATTTCTATTGCAAGAAGAACAGTGGCTAAATATCGAGAATCAATGCATATTCCAAGTGTAAAAAGGAGAAAAAAGTGAGCATTAAACATTGTATTAAAGTAGATGATTTTTCAAAAGAAGAAATTTTAAATCTATTTACTTTAGCTGCCGATTTAAAAGCAAAATATCGTAATAAAGAAGAGTTTAAACCATTTGCAAACCATTCTATGGCAATGATATTTGCCAAACCATCTGCAAGAACAAGGGTATCATTTGAAACTGGCTTTTCTTGGATGGGAGGACATGCAATTTATTTGGCTCCTCAAGATATTGGCCTTGGAAAAAGAGAAAGCGCTTCAGATTTAGCACAATTATTTAGTCGATATAATGATTTAATCATGGCACGTGTGTTTAGCCATCAAGATATCTTAGATTTTGAAACACACGCTACTGTTCCTGTTATTAATGGATTAACTGATTACAATCATCCATGCCAAATTTTGACGGATATGTTTACAGTGTGGGAACAAAAGAAAGATACATTTGATAATTTGAAAATTGTCTATGTAGGTGATGGAAATAATATTGTTAATTCTTGGATGCGATTAGCTTCTGTTCTTCCTTTTGAATTTGTTTGTGTGTGTCCTGAAGGATATTCTCCTGATTCAGATACAATGAAATTTGCAAATGATGCTGGCATATCTAATGTTTCGGTATCCCACTCACTTGATGCTGTTCAAAATGCAGATGTAATTTATACAGATGTATGGGCATCCATGGGTCAAAAAGAAGAAATTGATGAACGCATCAAAATATTTTCTCCATTTCAAGTGAATTCAGAGTTAGTAAAGAATGTCAAAGATGATTATTTGTTTATGCATTGCTTACCAGCAGAACGTGGAAGAGAAGTCACAGATAATGTGATTGATTCAGACAATTCAATTGTATTTGAACAAGCAGAAAATAGACTACACATTCAAAATGCAATTATGGTTCAATTGTGTAACAAAGGATAATAATGATATTGAAATAATTACAAATCCTTAAAAGAAATTCTTTATTTCTAATGTATTACCATCAAAGATAACATAGTTATAATTCTTTTCATCACATTCACCAAGAAGAATCAATTCACCACCATTTAGTTTTTTGTTATAAGAATGGTGATAATGACCCATAATAATATAATCACATCCTTCGCTAATTCGTTGTGTTGCAAAATTTTCTAATTCGGTGTGAATTTTCTCTTCTTTTTCACGATCTATTTTGTGTGAATCTTTTCTTTCATAAGATATTTTCTTTGCGATTTTAAAAGCTATGCTTTCTGGGATTAAAGAAAAGAGTATAATAAATAATCTGCTTCTTAAGATAGATTTCAAACAACGATATGACTTGTCCCATGATAGAATTCCGTCTCCATGTGTGATATAAAATTTCTTATTATTGGCTGTAACAACAGTATCATCAAGATAAGATTCTGTTACATGGCTTTTGAAATGTTTTCCAATCCAATAGTCATGATTTCCAGCAACAAAATGAATATCAAATCCTTTATTTTTAATATCATCAAGCAATGCAAATATCTTTTGATGGTATTCTGGAGTCCTATTTTTGTATTCAAAATAATAATCAAATAAGTCACCCATAATGAATAATGTTCCTTGATTGTTATTATTTGTAATCATATTTAAGAATTGAGAAAATTTTTCAATTTTCTTGTCTTCTTTTTCTGATGAAGATAGTTGAAAATGATTATCTCCAAAAAAGTATATTGGCAATTGCATGAAAAAACTTAATCTTTATATTAAATCTCTCCAATATTTAATTATTTTTTTTACTTTTTTGATATTTATTCTGTCTAATATTTTATAAAATCTTCCATGCGTTTTATTTTAATTCTATTACTATCCACTCAAGCATTATTTGGCCAGTATTTTGGCCAAAACAAAGTTCAATACAATGAATTTGATTGGAATTTTATTGTTAGCCCTAATTTTAACGTCTATTACTATGGAGATAATCACGATTTAGCAATATTTACTTCAAAAGTCGCTGAAGAATCTTTAGACCAGATTGGAAAGCACTTACGATGGAGAAGTCAAAAGCCAATCAAGATTATCGTTTATACATCCCACAATGATTTTCAACAAACTAATATAGTCAATGTTTATATGTCCGAAGGTATAGGAGGCGTAACTGAGCTATATAAAAATAGAATTGTTATTCCATTTGAAGGCTCTTATGCCCAGTTCAAACATGTTATTCATCATGAACTCGTACATGCTATTATTAACGATATGATTTATGGGGGGAATGTTCAGGGGGTATTAAGTGGGCGTGTCTTATTACAAGTTCCATTGTGGGCCAATGAAGGACTTGCAGAGTTTCTATCGGTTGATTGGGATACTAAGAGCGATATGGTATTACGTGATTTAGCTATTGAAGAAAATCTCCCGCAAGTTGAACAATTAAATTATTCTATATTAGCATACAAGGGAGGCCAGTCAGTTTGGCAATATATTACCAAAAAGTATGGTAGAGAAAAAGTTGGTGAAGTATTTCAACAAATGCGAAGAACACAAAATGCAGAAAAAGGATTTGAATCTGCATTGGGAGTTGATTTTGAAAAATTAACTGAAGATTGGCATGATTATTTAAAGAAAGAATATTGGTCTGATATTAATAAAAGAGAAAAACTATCTGATTTTTCTGAGAAACTTACTGATCGATCAAAAACAAAGAATTTTTATAATGTAAGCCCTGCATTTTCTCCAGATGGCAACACAATCGCTTACTTTACAGATCAATCAGGATATATGGATTTGGTGCTTTTAAATGTAAGCTCTGGAAAACAGAAAAAGAGATTAATTCGTGGAAATAATTCTCCAGATTTTGAAGAATTGAAATGGTTACAACCAGGATTATCATGGTCTCCAAACGGAAAACAAATTGCATTTGCATCAAAAAGCGGAGAAGAAGATTCGATTATTATTGTAAATGTTAAAAATGGTAAATATAAAAAGATACCTATCGGTTTAGATGGCGTGTTTACTACTTCATGGCATCCAAGTGGTAATAAAATAGCTTTTATTGGCCAAAAAAATAATTCAAACGATTTATATCTTATTGATTTAGATGACAATGTTGTTACTAATCTTAGCAATGATATTTATTCCGATTTTAATCCATCATGGAGTTTAGATGGCAGCAAGATATTTTTTAGTTCTGATCGTTCAAATTATAAACCAGATATTGATATGTCAGAATTAGATTTTTCCAATAATGATATTTTTTATTATGATTTAAATACAAAATCTGTAAACCAAGTTACCAATACTAGTTATCATGAAGATTATCCAGTAGTTACAAAAGATAATATTCTCTTCTATACAGCTGACTATAATGGAGTGCATAATATATTTATGCATAATCTTGATACAGATGAAACTAAACCAATTACCAATGTCATTACTGGTATTCAACAAATTGATGTGAATAGATCAAGTAATAAAATTGTTTTTTCCGGTTATAAAGATAGAGGATGGGATTTATTTTTAATAGATAATCCAACAACAATTGAAAGCAAAGAAATTCCAACCACAGTTTTTTATGCTACAAAAGATGAAGTGCAAGAATTTGAAGATTTACGTTTTGTAAAAGATAAATCAAACATCGATGAACCAGAAGATTATTCAAAATATATATTTGCCCGTAGTTATAAACAGCATAATAATGCTGATGGTAAGAATGCGGATATAGACTCTATCCCTGATTCTCTTCGCACTGCTGGAAACTATAATGCGCAACAATACAAAACTGAATTTTCATTAGACTACGTTTATACCAGTGCTTCTATCGATAATTTATTTGGAACAACAGGACTTGCAAATATTGCTTGGAGCGATGTTATGGGAGATCATCAAATTAGATTTGCTTCTAATCTAGTTTTGGACCTCGATAATAGTGATATAGCATTGAGTTATGGTTATTTGAAAAATAGAACTAATTATTATGGAACACTTTTTCAGTATGCTAATCTTTTTTCATTAGGGTATAGTATTGATACAGACTATATCGGATTATTACGTGACTATGGTGTTGGATTTTTTGCACAATATCCTTTTTCAAAGTTTAATAGAATTGATGTTGGTACAACTCTTCGTGGTATCAGCTACGAAATAAAAGAAATTGATTATTGGACAGGGGATGTGCGAACAAACTATACAGAAAACCTCCAATCTTTTGTTCCATTAGTAAGTTGGGTTTATGATAACACTACTAATACATATACTGGACCAAATGATGGATTGAGACAATATTTAACTTTTCAGTTTAGTCCAGATATTGGTGATGATAGCCTTGCATTTAAAACAATAAAATTTGATATAAGAAAATATTTTAAAATCAATCGAAACTATAGTATCGCAACCAGAATGATGTTAGGTAGAAGTTTTGGTAGAGATCCTGAGAAATTTTTCTTAGGAGGATCATCACAAATGACTTTTTATTCTGATACACAGACTGAAGGTAGAGATGATTCGGGATTATATGCTCAACGCATTCTTGATTACGATAATTCTACTATTTTAGAAGATGTATTTTTTACTGAGTATGTATTTCCTGTTAGAGGTGCAAGATATAGAGAGCGCACTGGAGAGAATGTAGCAGTTGCTAATCTTGAGTTTCGATTCCCTTTTATTAATTATGTTGATGTTAGTTTTCCTGCTCGTATCCGTTTTGGAAATATTTTTGGGCATTTATTTTTAGATGTTGGCGCTGCATGGGATGACAGCAAAGAATTTGATGACAGTAGTTTAGTAAGACAGAAGTATAATTTAAATAGCGAAGATGCTTCTCCAATTATTTCTACTTTTGGGGTTGGTATGAAAATATTTACTCCATGGGCATTGGTTAGATTAGATACTGCATGGGATCGTTATCCGAATGGTGACTATTCTAAACCTCAATACATTTTATCAATAGGGTATGACTGGTAGTTAATTGAAATTTACAATTCAGTCAAAAGATAAAAACTCATTAGCAAGAACAGGAACACTCCAAACGGATCATTCTACTATTAATACTCCTGTATTCATGCCAGTAGGCACTCATGGAGTAGTCAAATCATTGTCTCCTGATGAATTGTATGATCTTGATACCAATATTATGCTTTCCAATACATATCATCTTTATTTAAGACCTGGGACAGATATTATACAAGAAAATGGTGGTCTTCATCAGTTTTTAAATTGGTCAAATAGTATTTTAACAGATAGTGGTGGTTATCAAGTATTTTCATTAAATAAAATGAATAAAATTACTGATGATGGAGTGCACTTTAAGTCTCATCTTGATGGTAGTATGCATTTTTTTACACCAGAAGTTTCTATGGAAGTACAACAAAAATTAGGTTCTGATATTATTATGGCTTTTGATTATTGTCCACCAGGAGATTGTTCAAAAAAAGAATTAGAAAGAGCATCAGATTTAACGCATCAGTGGACAAAAAGAGCATATGACTATTTAAAAACACATGAGAACCTTTATAATCATCAACAAACTTTATTTCCTATTATTCAAGGAGGAGTAGATAAAAATGAACGATTAAAATGTGTTGATCAAATGTTACCTTTTGTTGATGGTGGAATAGCGATTGGAGGATTATCTGTAGGTGAAAAGAAAGAACCTATGTTCAATACAGTTCAATTATTAGGAGAATCTATTCCTGAAGAATATGCACGTTATTTAATGGGAGTAGGAAAGCCAACTGATATTGTTAAATCAGTTTTAAGAGGAGTAGATATGTTTGATTGTGTGCTTCCTAGTAGAAATGCACGTAATGGACAAATCTTTACTAGCAATGGAGTTATCAATATTCTTAATAATCAATACAAGCATGATACTTCTGTAATCGATGAGAATAGTAGAATACAATTTGCAAAAGAATATTCTAAATCTTATTTACGATATTTATTTCAAATAAATGAAATCTTCGGGATACGAATTGCAACATTAATTAACATTGCATATTATTTTGATTTAATGAAGCAGATTAGATTTGAAATTAATAATGATACTTTTGTAAAATGGTCTAAGGACTATTTAGATAAACATAAAGATTAGGAGTATATATGTTATCAGTTGGAGATAAAGCACCATCATTCACGTTAAAGAATCAAAATGATGAAGATATTTCCCTTAGTGACTTTCAAGGATCAAAACTTCTCGTTTGGTTTTTCCCAAAAGCTAGCACAGGAGGTTGCACTAAAGAAGGATGTGGAATTCGTGATAATTTTAAAAAATTTCAGAAAAATAACATTAATGTAGTTGGTGTTAGCAAAGATTCTGTAAAAGCGCAATCAAACTTTTCTACAAAAAATAATTTTCCTTATGATTTATTATCTAATACAGAATTGGGTATGATTAAAGCATATAAAGCCTGGGGTAAAAAGAAAATGTATGGGAAAGAATACGAAGGAATTATAAGAATTTCTTATCTTATTAATGAAAAAGGTATTATTGAAAAAGTGTATCCTAAGGTTAATACCAGCACACATGGAGAGGATGTTCTTGAATCTATTAAAGAATAGTGTTGTCCTAATTATTGGGGTTTTATTTTTTGCTAGTTGCGCTTCTGTTTCTGCTCCACAAGGAGGAGATATAGATGATATTCCACCAAAACTAACCGAAACTTCACCAAAAATACTTACAGATATCAAACCAACACAAAAAATCACTATAAAATTCAATGAATACTTAGATGAGTCATCTTTAAAAAATGCTATTACAATTTTTCCAAGTGGCGACTATGATTTTAGCTATGAATATAAAGGAGATAAGATTGATTTATGGTTACCATCTAAGCTAGAAAAAGATCTTACTTATATGATTGTTTTTAATACAAATCTTAAAGATGAGCATAATGTCAGATTGAAAAATGATATTATTATTCCATTTTCAAGAAAAGCTGTTTTTGATTCAAAAAAAATTCAAGGAAATATTTTTGGAGATTTTAGTAGTGCATTTATTTTATTATGGTTTAATCACTTAGAAAAAGATATCATGCTAAATCTAGAACCAGATTATGTATTAAATGCGTCATCAAGTTCTTCTTACGAGTTTAATTTTTTACCTGAAAAAGATTTTTCAATTTTAGCTGTTGAGCAATATGGATCAAATATTAATTATGAACAAAGACCTTTCTCTTTTTATCGAAAGAATAAGCTTTCTTTAAAAGATGGATCGTTAGATAATATTAATTTTTATCTTCATACAATCAAAAGTGAAGAAAGCGAAGATTCTGAAGAAAAAAATGATACCAATGAAAAGAAAAATATCAAGACAGCTACTTTAACAGGAGAAGTTTTAGGAAATTTTATTCATCCAATTTCTTTAATATTAAAAAATAAAAAAAATGAATATTCCAATACAATTCAAATAGATGGCAGTTACATTCTTGATGGGATATTAGAAGGAGAATATCAGTTATTAATCTATGAAGACAGAAATAATAACTCTATTTTAGATATGGGATCATTTACTACAAATGAATTTGCAGAACGATTCTTTGTTTATCCTGATTCATTATCATTAAGAGCAAATTGGGAACTAGAGATTCCAAAATGGAATTACAATCTTAATAAGGAGTAATAGATGACTGTTGTAGCAGTAAGCGGGTATTTTGATCCATTGCATGTTGGACATTTAGAATATCTCGAAATGGCAAAACAGCTTGGTGACAAATTAATTGTTATTGTCAATAGCGATAAACAAGCCGTATTGAAAAAAGGAAAATCATTTATGAATGAAAATGATAGAGCGGAAATTGTAGCAGCATTAAAATGTGTTGATGAGGTATTTTTAAGCATCGATGAAGATAAAAGTGTTTGTAAAAGTTTAGAAGCTATTAAACCAGATATTTTTGCTAATGGAGGCGATAGAAGTCTTTCAGAAATTCCAGAGACTGCTGTAATGAAAAAATATAATATTAAAATGGTTGATGGTTTAGGAGAAAAAATTAGAAGCAGTAGTTCAATTACAGGTATCAAGTGCGACACAAACGAATAAATAAAAAATATGAAGAATTAATTAATGATTTTATTGACTTAAGCGATAAATTAGATGTAAGAATTATACATGATAAAGGTGATTTTTATGGGGATGATTGTTTATTATTTTCAGATAATGTGATTGTTATTAATAAGCACAAACCGTTAGAACAACGTGTTAATGTTTTGGCAAAATGTTTTAGTAAAATGAAAATTGATAATGTTTATATTAAACCTGTGTTAAGAGAATTAATTGATAAAGTGAAATCAGAAAAATAATATGTCACATAATAAACACTTATGGGCTCCATGGAAAATGGAGTATATCAAAAATAAAGATTCTTCACAGAAACTTTTTTCTGAAAAAGCTAATGAAAGTGAAGATAGAGAAAATCTTATTCTTTATAGAGGAGAATTTTGTTATATCATTATGAATTACTATCCATATAACAATGGGCACTTAATGGTTGTTCCATATGATGAAGTAGATTCAATGGAACATTTAGAAAATGATTCTTTAAACGAAATCATGTATCTTGTTAAAAAATCAATGACAATTTTAAAAGAAAATCTAAAATGTGAAGGATTTAATTTTGGTGCTAATATTGGAGAAGGGTCTGGTGCATCTATACCAAAACATCTACATTTTCATGTTGTACCTCGATGGAAATCTGATACTTCTTTTATGCCAGTAGTAGGATCTACCAAAGTTGTTGCACAAGGATTGTATGACACCTATGATCAGTTAAAGCCATTTTTTGAAAGGATAAGTTGATGGATTTATTTTCTCATAGCTGGCTTCCTTTTCTATATCAATATGGTTTTGGTTTATTAATCTTTGGATCTGGTTTATTTGCAGTGTTTCGTGCATATGGTAACGAAAAGTTTTGGCAAGAATATAAGATTTGGATACAAATATTAATTTGGGGATTTATTTATGTATCATCTATCCATTTGTTTATGACTGTATCCGCATTAAATGATATGCCACAACTTTATTTAGTCATTCTTGCTCTTTATATAGTCAATGTTGCGATTCTTATTAGAGGTGTTCGATGAATACTGCTATTCCAACAAGTGACTTATTCTGGGGTATATTAGCTTTTTATGTATTTTTTGTATTAGGAGCTGGATTATTTTTTGCGCGTAATAATAAATCTACTGAAGATTTCTTTTTTGGAGGAAGACGATTTTCTTGGTGGATAATTGCCATGTCAATGTTAGCCACTGGAGTAGGATCACACAGTTTTGCTAAATATGCTTCTAAAGGATACCAATATGGATTTTCATCCACCATGACTTATATGAATGATTGGTTTTTTATGCCATTATTGTTATTTGGATGGATCCCAATTATTTATTATATGAAGGTGAACTCTATTCCTGAGTATTTTGAACGCCGTTTTAATAGCACAGTAAGAAATCTATCAACATTTACTATGCTATTGTATTTAGTGGGATATATTGGGATTGGATTGCTTGCGCTTGCTTCATTATTGCAACCAATATTAGGATGGGAAATTAATACCATTATTATTGTTGTAGCTGTGATTTCTGGATTGTATGTATCTCTAGGTGGCCAAACTGCGATTATTTTCACTGATTTAATTCAGGGGATTGTCCTTCTGTTTGCTGGTCTTTTATTATTTGGATTAGGAATTATTTATTTAGGTGGTTTAGATATATTTTGGAATAATTTATCAATCACAAATAAGCTCCCTTTAGCTGATTTTAATTCTCCTCCTGATTTTAATTTTGTTGGAATTTTCTGGCAAGATGGTGTGGTAGGATCAGTAGGGTTTGCTTTTATGAATCAAGCAGTGATTATGCGTTTTCTAGCAGCGCGTTCTGTAGTGCATGCTAGACGAGCAACGATGATGAATGTATTGGTATTTCTGCCAATTGGAACACTTGCAGTATCAAACTCTGGTTGGGTAGCAAGAGCAATAACAAATACTTCACCAGATGTGATTGCAGAAACTGCAAATCCAAATGGAATTTTTACTATAGTCGCTGGTATTGTAGCAAGCTCTGAAGCAGTATTTGCATTTTTAGTAGCAGCAGTTGTTGCAGCGTTAATGTCAAGTTTAGACTCACAAATTAATGCATCCACAGCTGTAGCCGTGAATGATGTTTATACACCATTAAGCAAAAATCCATCTGAAAAAACTAAATTACGCATTTCAATGTTTACTTCTTTATTTGTCACATTCATTGGTATACAAGCTGCATTTTTATTTAGCAAATATGGTACTATTTATGAAGCGCACGGTGCATTCCATAGTATTGTTACACCACCAATGGTTACCGTGATATTCTTAGGAATTTTCTGGCAACGTTTTTCTTCTAGAGCTGCAATCTTAACATTTGTTTTAGGTGCAATTTTTATTTATTTAGGAGTTTTGTATCCAAAGCTATTTGTCCAACCTTTTTCCCATGGTATTGAATTTATTGAAGCAAAACCTTGGTCTTATATTAGGGCATTGTATAATGTGGTTGCATGTGTAGCAATTGGTGTTGTAGTAACCTTGTTAACAAAACCGCCAAGCAATTATGATAAAATCAAAGGATTAACCCTTTGGACAATTAAAGATGGTCCAAAATATTTTAAAGGATCTGAGGTGAACAAGAATGCTGGTATTACTATCAAATTTTCTGGTTCAGAAATAGAAGTTTCAAACAAAGAAGATAATACAGTCTCTTTACCAAAAAAATATATGAACGAAATAAAAGGTGAAAAAGGAGATTTAATATATATTAGTGATCATAGATGGTATTTAGGTGGAATGAAATCAACACATGCTCGCTTAGGTAACATATCAGAAAATAATAAAGTTGTTATATCTCAAGATGTGTTTGATCACGCACAATTTAATCTAGAAAAAGACATTATTATTGAACTTGAGGTGTAATATTGCTTGTTTTTTCAATAATATTATTAAAAATTCATTCCAATTCGATTCCGGAGTAGCTCAGTTGGTAGAGCGAGTGACTGTTAATCACCAGGTCGGGGGTTCGAGTCCCTCCTCCGGAGCATCTATGTCAGATAGAAAAAATATAAAATTAGTGATTATTGAAGATGACAAAGATATTCGAGAACTACTTTCATATAATATTTCAAGTCTAGGCTACCAAGTGCATTCATTTTCAAATGGAGAATCTGGACTAAAACATCTTAGAAATAACAAGTCCAATTTGCTTCTTTTAGATTTAATGCTTCCAGGTATTAATGGATACGATATTTGTAGAATTATTAAAAGCGACCCCAAATTAAAAGAACTTTTGATAATAATACTTTCAGCTAAAGGAGGTGAAACTGACATTGTAAAAGGTTTGGAATTGGGAGCAGATGATTACATAGTTAAACCATTTTCTAGTTCAATTCTTTCTGCTAGAATTTCTGCTGTTTTGAGGAGAGTTAAAAAAACAGATTCAATAATTTTGAATTTTGATGGTTTAAAAATAGATATTAGCAAACATCAAGTTAGTGTAAATGATTCTATAATAGATTTAACATTTAGTGAGTTTGAAATTTTAAGTATACTTGCTCAAAATCCTGGTTTAGTGTATACCAGATCCCAAATAATTGACTCTATTAGAGGAGATAATTATCCTGCAACTGACAGAACAATTGATTTTCAAATTGTAGGATTAAGAAAAAAATTATCTACTGCAAAAAAATACATTAAAACTATTAGAGGCATAGGATATAAGTTTAATGATGAAGAAGATTAATACCCCGATTAATGATTTAAAGTCAGTTCTTGATACTATTCAATCGGGTATTATTTCTATTGATAAAGATAAATTTTTAATTTTTTTTAACGATAAAGCAAAAAGAATATTTTCTTTATCTGAAGCATTCATTGGAAAACCAATATCAGGTATTGTTAGAAATCTCAAAATATTAAACTTCATTGAGCAATCAATGAAAGCTGTTGAAAATCATAATGAAATTAAAACCTTTGAAGAAGACTTTTTTATTGATGCTGCTCAATCTTTTGATGCAAAAGTAAGTTTTTTGAAAGTTGAAAGATCTGCTAAGCCGAAATATTTAATTGTTTTTAATGATATATCGTCTATCACACAATCGCAGAAATCCCAAAGAGAGTTTATCGAAAATGTATCTCATGAACTTAGAACGCCAATCACTTCTATTTTAGCAGCTACTGAAACAATTCCTACAGAAACCCCATTTAGAGATATAATAATTAGACAATCTTTGAGAATGAATGAAATAATTGATGACCTGTTACAGCTTTCTGTGCTAGAAAACAATTCTGATTTTAATATTCATAAAGAAGAGATTAGTCTGAGTGATTTAATTTTATTTTCTGTTGAAACTGTACAACACCTCGCGGATAAAAAAAATATAGATATTGAACAGCCTAAAGATTTTAATTGTTGCAATTTAAAGGTTGATATAAGCCTTATTCAAAATGCATTATCCAACATTTTAAAAAATGCAATTATGTATTCAAATCAAAATAGCAAAATCAATATTATTTTGTCCAGCCAAAAAGATTCATGCATTATTGAAATAGTTGATAATGGAAAAGGTATAAAGAAAGAAAATATTAAGAATATATTTAATAGATTTTTTCGAGAAGAATCTTCAAGAAGTAGAGATTATGGAGGCTTAGGTTTGGGATTACCAATTGTAAAAAAAATCCTAGATCTACACAATGGAGACATCACCATAGATAGTGATATAGACAAAGGAACTTCTGTAAAAATATTTTTACCTATTCAAACATAATCCTAACATAAGCTTTATACATTTTCAGAATTTAAAAGGAGATGTAAAATTGAGAATACTTCAAGTATTATTATTGTTTAGTTTCGTTTTTTGTCAAGATTTATCTGTTCTAACTGGTACTGTCATTGATAAGAATTCTGGAGAAGCTTTAGTCGGTGTAAATATCATTATTGAAGACTCAGATAATGGCACTGCTTCAGATTTAAATGGCTCCTATACAATTTTTAACAAGCCTGGTGAAGTGGTGATAAATGTTTCTTATATAGGTTATAAGTCAGAAAGATTTTCTATAGGTCTAATTGAAGGGCAAAATAATTTTAACATTGCTCTAACAATAGATGCAGTTCAGTTATCAGGGGTTGAGGTGACTGGTCAAGCAGTCGATGGTAGTGATATAAGCATCATGATTGAAAGAAAAGAATCATCTAATGTTGAAGATGCAATTAGTTTAGAAAGAATGTCTAAAGCGGGGGATTCTAATGCAGCAGATGCGTTTAGAAGAGTGACTGGTGTTTCTGTAGTTGATAATATTGTTGCTGTAAGAGGATTAGGTGATAGGTATACAAATACGCAATTAAATAATTCCGATTTAGCTACTCCAGAACCTGAAAAAAGAGCTGTTCCTTTAGATCTTTTTTCCATTTCGATTATTTCTGGATTAAGTGCCAAAAAAACTTTTACTCCTGACTTACCTGGAACTTTTGCAGGAGGGGTTGTTAATATTAAAACTTTAGCATATCCAGATAGAAAAATCATGAAGCTAAAGTTTGGTGCCGGTACAATATCATCAATTGATAATAGTAGATTTAGAACTTCGAATAATGGAATCAATTTCTTTGGCATAGTTGGGAATGATAGTAAAATGCCTGATGTTCCGAAAGATTTTTGGTTGTCTGAGTTTAGATATCCATTAACAACTGGCTCAACCAATCCACAAAACTATACTTCTTCACAATGGCGTGAATTATTATCAATAAATACAAATAAATTCAAACAAAATTATCGTTTTAAGTCGAAAAGCACCAGTCCTCAGATTTCATTAGGTGTTGAAAATGGTCAAAAGTTCAATAGTTCAAATGGTAATTATGAGTATGGATACTTTATAAATTATTCATTTGGTAATTCTTATGATTTTGAAGATGAAAATATTGGTAGATATTATGATAATACAAAACTATCAAGATATTTAAATCTTCAAAGAGAAACATCAATTTATAATGCCAACCATGTATTAAACATGAGTACAGGTTTAAAATATTTACAAGATCACAAGTTTAAATTATCTTTTTTATTTAGTCATAAAGCTAGCGATAAATTATCTTATGCTTCTGGGATACTTAAAAATTTAGAAGATGCAGTATCTATTCAACATTATTATAGTGAAAAATCTCTATCAAATTTGTCTCTGGAAGGGAATAGTATATTTTATTCTTCAAATCCAAGTGAACTTGATTGGTCAATAAATTTAGGTTCTGCCTCATTATACGAACCTGATGTTGCTTCTCATACATATTCTAGACAAAGCGCATTAAATCCATACACTGTTGATGTTAGTAGTACGTCCCCAGGCTTAAGATTTTGGGCTAATGGTAATGATACGAATAATAGTTTAGATTTGTCTTACAAAGTTCAATTTGAAAACTTTCAATTGAAAAGTGGACTTAGAATTCAACAAAGAGATAGAACTTTTAAGAAAAGAATTTTTTATTATACTCATTCCACCGGGACATGGCCAAACAATATTCTTGAGGTTAATGATAATGATTTTGGAAGATCATTTGACGAAGCAAACTTTTTTGATGGGAATAGTGGTTTAATTATTGTTGAAGAAGCAGCTCAGCTTGCAAGAGCTGCATACAATGCGGATGAAAAGACAAATGCAATTTTCTCAATGATTGAAAGAAAATTTGATTCTTTTGATATACCAATTACTTTTATTGGTGGTATTAGATATGAAATGTATACATTGGATCTTAGACCATATAACACTGTAACTGGACAAACGTATGTCAACCCTTACAACAATCCTACGCAAGAGCCAACACTTGTAGATGTTGATGAAAATTATGTACTTCCTTCCATCAATTTCATTTTGGATACTTCAAAGGATTCAAAAGTACGATTTTCCTTATCTCAAACTGTTGCAAGAGCAGAGTTTAGAGAATATGCACCTCTTGAATATCAGGCATTTTATGGAGATGATCAATATATAGGAGTCCCGACACTTGAACAATCTGAAGTCACAAATTTTGATCTTAGATACGAAGTATATCCATCTGCAGGTGAAGTAAGGTCAATTTCATTATTTGCTAAAGATATGCAAAAACCTGTTGAAGAGGTATTATTGGTAAATGTTGAAAGATCATATAGCATGTATAATAATGCAAAATCAGCATTGATTTATGGATTAGAGTTTGATATTAGAAAGAAGGTAAATCTATTTCCCTCATTAAGAGCTACCCAAATTTTAACTGCAAACGCTACACTCTCATCATCGGATGTAGATGTAAACGATTTTGTGGTTTCTCCATTTGCAGTTACTCCAATTGAAGATCAAACTAATAGACCATTAATGGGTCATTCAGAATTTTTAGGCAATCTTGCCCTGGATACAATTCTTAGTTCTGGATATGAAATTTCTCTTTCTTATAATGGTTTTAGTGAAAGAATTATTAAAGTGGGAGATGTAACAGGACATTATTTTGAAGCACCTTTCCATTCTTTAAATTTTACTTCAAAGAAAAAATTTCAAAATGGATTATCAGTAAGTGTTAAGGCAAAGAATCTTTTAAATAATAAGATTGAACATTATCTTAAAACTGATGATGGAAATGAGTTAGATACAAAGATGCTTGAACCGGGAATATCTATATCCTTAAGTATGACTTATGATTTTAATTAAGATTTCAAATGAAATCCTCACAAATTTCTAATAGCAAACTAAATCGTAAAGCCTATTTTCGTTCGGAAATTTGAATATTTCACATAATTAATTAATTAAGAGGATAAAAAAATGAATAGTAAAAAAATCATATTTTCAATCTTTGCAACTGTGTTTCTTTTAACATCTTGTGAGGATGATACAGAAACTGTAGATAATACTACTCTTCCTCCATCTGCACAGGCATTTGTAGCTGAGCATGTGATGGGAACATTAACCTATAATTTTGCAATTTCAGACGATCAGGCTGCTTCTACTGGTACTGGTACTGGAGTACAATATTCATGGGATTTTAATGGTGAGGCAACTGCTGTTGCTCCAAGTGGTTCTCATACATTTTCTTCAAACGGTTTAAAAACTGTTACATTAACAGTTACTACAACTGCGTTGGATGGCGTAACAACTTTGACAGATTCATATTCCATGGATATGATCGTTGAAAGAAGTTTATATGGAGATATTACTTCAGATTTAGACTTAGATGGTGACTATGTTCTTTCAGGTCAGCTTCAAGTAAGAGACGGTGCAACGTTAACAATCGCAGCTGGTTCAAATATTTATGCTTTATCAGATGATGGTAATGGAAATGCTCCAGCAATTATAGTTTGGCAAGGTGGAAAAATTGAAGCAGTAGGTACTGCTAGTGATCCGATAATTATGACATCAGTTATTGCAAGAGATGAACCAGACAGACTTCCAATTGTTGGTGGTAGAGCATGGGGTGGATTAATTATCTGTGGCTATGCACCAATTCAAGGTGGAGGAACTAGAACTGTTGAGGGTGTTGCATCAGTGCCTTATGGTGGTACAGATGCTGCTGATGACTCTGGTACATTAAGATATGTTTCAGTGCGTTATGGTGGTAGAGCAATTGCTCCAGATAATGAAATCAATGGTATTACATTAGCTGGTGTTGGATCCGGAACAGAAGTTAGTTACTGCGAAGTTGCTTACAACTTTGATGACGGTTTTGAAATGTTTGGTGGAACTGTTGATTTAAGATATTGTATGGTATACAAAGTTGGTGATGATGCATTTGATACTGATACTGGATACCAAGGAACAGGACAATTTTTAGTAGTTGTCAGGGGACCAAATTCAAACAGAGGTCATGAAATGGATGGAAGAAATAGTGGCCAAGCTGCTGATGATTCATTCCCTAAATTCTCTAATGTGACAATTGTTGGAAATAATAGCGGATCTTCCGAAGATGAATCTTTAAGATTAAGAGAGGGAACTGCTGGACATTTCCAAAATTATATGTTAGTAGATCAGCAAAGAAGAGGTTTCCGTGCAACTAATGAAGATGGAAATTTAGATGGAACATTTGTTGTAAATGGTTCAACTCCTCCTTCCGATGATGCTGATGGAAGATATATTTGGTTAGACCCATTAAATGTTATGGATGATGTTCCAACTCCTGCAACAGTTGCAGCAACAGATGGAACTGATCCTGGTGCGAACTTTACATTTAATATACAAGATGGAAACACAGGAGTTACAGAATCGAACTTACTTCCATCAACTGAATTTACAGGCTCAACCCCGACTGAAGCTAGTATGGATGCATCCGCAACATTTGTAGGTGCTTTAAAAGCTGGTTACAATGATGATGCATTTGATGGTTGGACAGTATGGTCTGAAGAAAGTCAATAAAATCATTTATATCCTATTGTGTGATTGTAGCAAAGAGGGAAGTAAAAACTTCCCTTTTTGCTTTTCAATCCTAACATAATCCTAAAAATTATTACGTACATTTCATATATTATGGAGAATGAATTTGCCGAGTAGAATACAAGATTTAAATTATAATTTATTAAAACTAAGCTCATTAGTTGAAACAAATATTAAGGATGCGTTTAGTGCAGTAGAAAAAAAAGATTTAGAGCTATCTAAAACTGTAATCAATACTGATTCAAAAATAAATATGATGGAAGTCGAAATAGAAAAAGAAGTAAATGATATTCTTGAAACATTCCGTCCTTCTGATAATGATTTGCGATATTTATTAGCTGCCTTGAAAATTAACAACGAGCTAGAAAGAATCGGAGATTATGCAACCAATATAGCTAGAAATACCCAGTTTATGGTTGAGCACCCAGATTTAGAGTTACCTGATGTTCTTGCTCATTCTGCTGAAACTTTAACTTCAATGTTAAATAAGGCTATTAATGCATTTATTTTATCTAATGAACAAACAGCATTAGATGTGATTGAGATGGATGATATCATTGATAAAAACAATAGAGAAATTTTTAGCATTTTTAAAGAAAAAACTATTAGTAACCCAGCATTTTTAAGACAATTTATTGTTTTTACCAATATTTCTCGATATGTTGAAAGAGCTGCAGATCACACAACCAATATAGCTGAAGATATTATTTTTCAAATTAATGGTAAAATAGTTAGACACGATGAAACAATTTAAATTTTCAACAATCAATAAATAATGGACTTTCTAACATTATGGTCTTTTTTTGGGTTTCTGTTTGCTGTGTATGCAGTTACTGCGAATGATAGTATTCAGACTCTAGGTACTTACATCGCATCTAACAGAGCTGACGTCAAGTGGTACTGGATGTTTGCTTATATGGGATCAATTTTTGTATTTACTATGATTCAAGGCTTTAATGCTGGAGACCCTGCTTTTGGTAGATTAACCGAATTCCCAGAAATTGAAATCATGTGGTATCATGCATTAGCACCACTTGTTTTAGTTGTTTTAACTAGAGTAAAAATTCCTGTATCAACTACTTTCTTAGTTTTATCTGTTTTTGCTGCTAGCGTTGATGGTCTTATGGAAAAAATGCTTTTAAAAAGTTTTGTTGGATATGGAGTTTCATTTGTTTTTGCATTTGCTGCATGGTATTTCATAAGTAAATATATTTTATATGAGGGTGAAAAAGGTAATAATAAGTACAATAATTACTGGAGAACTGCCCAATGGATTACAACTGGATGGCTTTGGTCAACTTGGCTTTCACATGATATGGCAAACATTATGGTTTTCTTACCAAGATACTCATCAGTCCCTACATTAGGTTTTCAAATACTTGTAGTTGGAATGATGTTACTAGGATTAGCTTTTATGTTTTATGAAAGGGGTGGAAAAATACAAGAAATTGTATTAACTAAAACCAACACAAGATATGTTCGTTCTGCTACTTTAGTTGATTTAGTATATGTATTTGTACTTTATTACTTTAAAGAAGTCAATGACCTTCCTATGAGTACTACATTTGTATTTATGGGCATGTTAGCAGGAAGGGAAATTGGTATTATCTTTGCTCAAGGCTATGGAACTCTTAGGTATACCAATAAAAACGTAAAAGCTATTTTTCCAATGCTCTATACAGACTTTGCTCGATTAATGTTAGGGTTAGCTATTAGTATAACGCTTGCATATGGCATACAATGGTATAGCAATCTATAGATATGAATGTAAAAAATAAAATCGTATTAGTTACAGGCGCTGCCAAAGGGATTGGATTAGCTACGGTTAAACGCTTACTTAAAAAAGAGGCAAAAGTAATTCTTTGGGATTTCCAAGCAGATGATTTAGCCAACACTGTACAGTCTTTAAAAAATGAAGGACATGATGTTTTTTCCCAAGTATGTGATGTAACAAATAAGCAACAGGTCTATGCAAATGCAGATATCATTAGACAAGAAGTAGGGGAAGTAGATATCTTGATTAATAATGCTGGCACTGTATATACAGGATATATGCTAGACAGAACGGATGAAGAATTAGAAAATATGATCAATGTTAATTTTACATCTATGATTTATACTATTCGTGCTTTTCTTCCTTCTATGTTAGATAGAAATTTTGGACATGTTATTAACATTTCATCAGCATCTGCTCTTGTTGGCGCTCCTAAATTAGCAATATATGCTGCTACAAAATGGGGCGTAATGGGATTAACAGAATCATTGCGATTGGAAGCGATAAAAATGGGTAAAAAAGGAGTAAAATTTTCTTCAATTCACCCAAATTTTATTAAAAAAGGATTATTTAGAGGGACCAAACTAAACTTTCTTGGTAATATTTTAGCACCAGGTATCAAAGATCATGATGCAGTTGCTAAAGTTATTATGAATCGTGCAATTCGTCTTGGATTTCATTCTCCAAAAGTGCCTTGGGTGATGAATCAATTAACTTTACTTAGAGCTTTAATCCCTAGCTCACTTTTGGTTAAATTAGGGTCTTTATATGGCGCAGATAATATGATGGATAAATACAAAGGATACGAAGATGGACGTTAGAAAAATTTTATTAATAATATTTTTAATTGCAGCTTGTAATCAGACTGATTCTAGCGATGAAGATGTACCTCTTTCTACATTTAAAGACTCTCTTAGTTATTCTATGGGAATTAATATAGGAAAAAATTTACCACCTTATGCTGATGTTGATAAAGATTTAGTAAAAAAAGGACTAGATGATTTCTTTGAAGATAATGAACCATTGTTAGATGCGGCTGAGAGGCAACAAATCTTAAGAGAATTCAATGTTTCAATGGCTGAACTTGAAAGAGATGAGATGAGAGCGCAAGGAGAAGAATATCAGCAATTATCAAGAGAAAATAAAATAGCAGGTCAAGAATTTCTTGATCAAAATAAAACCAAAGAAGGTGTTTTGGTAAGAAGAAGTAATCTTCAATTTAAAGAGATTGTAAGAGGAACAGGTATAGTTCCAGATTATGACGATGTAGTCACTGTTCATTATACTGGTTACCTTGTTGATGGCCATAAATTTGATAGCAGTTATGATCGCGGTGAGCCTGCTATATTTCCAGTGAAAGGAGTCATTCCTGGATGGACCGAAATATTACAGATTATGCCTGTTGGTTCTAAGTGGGAAGTTTACATTCCATATAATTTAGCATATGGTGAAAGGGGAATACAAGGACCAGAAAAAGGCACTTATGTTATTCCACCTTCAGCAACACTAATTTTTGAAATTGAATTGCTTGGAATTTCTGATTAAATCTTATTTATTATGAGATTTTATCCCACTTTTTATTTCAAGATAGTATCAATTTTTATCATTCTTTTCTTATTCTCTAGCTGTGAGAATAATAAAAAATTTATTGTATCTGATGCTTTATTTTATACTGATTCCAAACCAGAATCAGCGATTGATAGCATTGGATTTCTTTTTAGAAAACATGTAATAGTTGTTACAGGTAAAGAAGCTAATCAATTGTATGTTTATAATGCAATGGATGGTGAATTGCAAAAGACTATTGATCGCGAGAATGCATACCCTAATGGTGTTACAATAGTTAATGATGAACTTGTATTGGTTACAGAGCGAGATATGCGTCATGTAGCTGTTTTTAATGCATCAATGGATTTTCTTGGCACATTTGGTTCAGATATTTTACGTCAACCTTATGGAATTACAAATTATAAACAAGAAGATGGTAGTTATAAAATTTTTGTCACTGATAGTTATGATTATAATCAGCCTCATCAAGATCGAATTATATCATGGGAACTACAACATGATGGAGACAAATTTTCTGTAAGCGAACATAGTGTGTTTGGTGAATATACTTTATATCAAGTAGAGAGTATTATGGTTGATAGTCATTACCGCCGCTTATTAGTTGCTGATGAAATGGAAGAACACTATAAGATAGCTGTATTGGATTTAGATACTGGTGAACATATGAATTCTACATTAGAAGATTTTAATTTTACTGAAGATCCAGAAGGAATTGCTTTAGTATCAACAGGAGATAATACAGGATATTGGATTTGCACTGAACAAAGCAAAAACAATAATCGTTTCCATTTATTTGATAGAGAAAGTTTAGAATATATTGATTCATTGTATTTAGAAGATATTCACTACACTGATGGAATTGCTACAGCTTATATGCACGGAAATTGGTATTTATATGCTTCTGATAATGATCATAGAGTAGGAGCATTTCTTCTACCTGAAATCAATTAGAAATAATATGTTACAATACTTCTTAATGAATGCCTGGAGATTTCCTATTATAAAACGTGCATGGGTATTACCTAAAATGTCTGCTGATTCTTTCAAACGGGATTTAAACGATAATCGTCCAATTGTTCTTTGTTGTGGAGATAGCATTACTCATGGGCACATAGGATATGATTGGGTAGGGTCATTGCGAGATAAAGATTCTTCAAAAATATATGTTAATGCTGGGGTAAATGGAGATTTAGCATGGAATCTAAATCAAAGATTGGAAAATGCCTTACAGTGTAATCCAGACTATATTACCATACTTATTGGCACAAATGATGCTATGGGTAGTCAAAAAATTCAGTTTATTCAAGAATCTTATGTTACAAACAAAGAATTACCACAATTACCATCAATAGATTGGTATGAAAAAGAATTAGAATTGATGATTCAATATATACAATCTCATAGTAATGCAAAAATTGCTATTAGCACTTTACCTTGGGTGGGAGAACATGATTCCCATTCAATTATGGATGTTGTAAGAAATCATAATGTTATCATTAAAAATATAGCTGAAAAATACAATCTGACATTAATTGATTTATTTGATCATCTAAGTCATATTATTGGAAATAATAGCTCTAGTGCGCCTTATGTAACTACTCAATGGCGTACTATAAGAATTATTCGTGCAGTTATTTTGCACTATGTTTTTGGTTGGAATTGGGAAAAAATCGGAAAAAAATATGGTTTAAAAACAATGTGTGATCATATCCATTTAAATGAGAATGGTGGAATTATTTTAGAAAATCTAATTGAGGAATTTCTCGACTAAAAATACCAATTTTTTCGTCGTACCCCGGATAGGATTTGAACCTATGACCTACGGATTAGAAAATCGTTGGTCTTTTGAGGAAAAAATTGAAGGAATATTGATCTTACATAATAAATACTAATCAATTGGCACTGGACCATATTCATTTTCTTCCAAGTCTCCAGATTGAATCAAAAATATGAGAAAAATAAGTTGTCCAAGATATGGAATAAGATTTAAAATAAGTAACCACCAACCACTCCTACCACAATCGTGTAATCTTCTTATAGGTATGGAAATAGTATTGTGTATTAAGCATAGAGGAAGTAGTGGTATTAATATAAGGCCGAATGTTAAAGGTACTCCAATCAAAACAGTCAAAAAATAATATAATGAAAACATCCAAAATCCTTTTGGACTTTCTCTTGTTTTCCAATCTAAGGTTTGATATCGAAGTTTATATAAAAAATATATTTTATATGAACCTATAAGACCGCCTTGTTCTCTTGCTTTATTTTCTCTAGCAAACCTGTCCGATATCTCAATAACTTCATTTGTTTTATCATCAATCCATTCACCACAATGTTTACATTTAATAGCTTTTTCTTGGATTTCTTCAGCACAATACGGACATTTTTTTCTCATGAATTAAATATAGAATAATTCTTCTCTAATATAAATACTAATCTTCACAACGGATTTTCTAACTGTTGACTGAAGATCAGTGAATTTTTGTAGTAGTTTTGTAGTAGGTCAAAAATAGAGTTTTTAAAAAGAGTAAAAAGGGGAGTTTGTCGTCGTACCCCGGATAGGATTTGAACCTATGACCTACGGATTAGAAATCCGTTGCTCTATCCAGCTGAGCTACCGGGGCATACATAACAGCAAGAAATTTAATCAAAATAATCATATTGTTTGGAGAATTTTTATATTATTTAGCGACGAGCCTCCGACGAGAAAATTCTTGCTATAGTTCAAGTTTAGCTGTAGACTTATTTGATGCAGTCAAAAATTGCGTTTTTAATTCAATATTAAGGAGAAAAAACATGGCTGAAAAAGTAAAGACAACTGGCGTTTCAAAAGAAAGCGGATACCTATATTACCTTGGTAAAGATGGTAACGTATGGCGTTCAGGTATGTCAAGAGGCGGTAAAGGTGGCGGAAACGCTGAAAAAGTTGCTGACGCAGGTGTATCACGTGAAAGTGGCTATTTATACTTTATTGATAAAGACGGTGACGTCTCTCGTGCGCCTATGGCTAGAGGTAGAAAATAATCATAAGTTTTCTACTTTGATCACAATAAATAAAAAGGGGCAATTAAATTGCCCCTTTTTTTTATAGAATTATTTTTTTTATTAAAAAGGAGTTTTATCTCCAGATACCATTCCACTAGAAACAATCATCTGGAATCCTTCTTCAACGTTAATATCAGTCTCTTTAACGTCATCAATAGGTATTATTAAGAAAAACCCTGATGTTGGATTAGGAGTAGTAGGAACAAAGAGATTATAAAATTTTTGATTATTATCATTTTTGGTTTCTTTTGTAACAAAACCCAATGTCCAAACACCTTTTCTTGGGTATTCAACAAATACTACTTTTGAAAATGAATTTTCTCTTCCACCTGAAAATGATTCTATGATTTGTTTTGTTGTTGTATAAACCATACTTATTAATGGAATTCGTTTAAATAGATTATCAATCCATTGAACAATTCGTTTTCCTACTACGTTTCTTGCTAAAAATCCAACGATAATTAATGTAGAAAGAACAAGCAATAATCCACTAACTGACAACAGTAATTCAAATTTTGAAGGAAATTCTTCACCAATCAATTTTGTCAATGGTTCTGCTATTTTTTCGCCTACCGCTAACGACATATCAAATAGTGCTCTTAAGACATATACAGTCAGTGCAATTGGTATTATTATGATAATACCCGCAAAAAATGATTTTTTAATTGTTTCTAACATTATGTAATAATTTAATAAAAATTATAATGTATTACTTCCTATATATAAGCACTGAACCGCTTAGAATAAGAATGGTTCCTATTATTTCTTTTATTGTGAGTTGTTCATTGAGAAATATCGACCCAGTAATAATTGCTACAATTGGTGGAAATATAGCAACATAGGTTATTTGAGTTATGGTAAGGTGTTGATATAGCCAAAAATAAATACCCCATGATATTACTCCTCCCATAATAATTAGATATATGGTTGCCATAATCAATTCTTGATTCCAGTTTATATTGTGTGTTTCTTCACCTACAAGATAAGATAGAGATAACATTACTACTCCTGTAATAATTTGACATACAGCATTCATCTGATAATGATTAACTGCTTTTTGATTTTTTTTGTAAAGAACGCTTGGATATGCTGCTGCAAATATAGCAAATATTAAAAATCCAATTCCTAATGATTTATCCATATCTCCACTAAATGAAATAATGAATAATCCTATGAATCCAGTTGCTAAAGCTATTAATTTATTTTTTGTTAATCTCTCATCTGGATCATGATATATCATAAAATGTGCCATTATACTAGTTATTATAGGGAATAGACCCCATATAACAGCTGATATACTTGACTCTAATCCTTTAGATATTTCATTATAGGTAATTCCATACGATAGGCTAAAATTTAACAGAGAAAAAGAAAGATACACTTTTACTGATTCTTTATTTATGGGAATAGATTCTCCTCTTAATAGAATTATTAATAAGAATAATAAGCCGGATGGAAGAAATCGTATTCCTACTGCATAGATTGGTGGCAACTCATATTCGAAAACACTAACTGTAATAAAATACCATGTTGATCCCCATATTAAACATAGCGCTATGAAAGGGAATAATATCTTTTTATTCATTAATTAGATGATTTGTATATATATGCAAGGAAACCACTAGCAATATATATACTTGAATATGTCCCAATAATTACACCAATCATCATTGTAAATGCAAAAGGTCTAATAATTTCACCGCCATAAATCAATAGGACAATAATAACAAGTAGAGTTGTCACAGAAGTAATAAGAGTTCTGCTAAGAGATTGATTAATACTCTTATTAATTGTGTTTTCAAACATCAATGTGCCTGAAGATTTCATATTTTCTCTAATTCTATCAAGAATAACAATTGTATCATTTAGTGAGTATCCAACAATTGTTAAAAATGCTGCAATAGTACTTAATGTTATTTCATAACCTGTAAGTGAAAAAATTCCTAATGTAATGAGAATATCATGCACAAGAGCAAGAATAGCTCCGATTGCAAATCTAAATTCAAAACGAATTGATATATAAAATAAAATAAGAACAAGAGCAGAGATAATTGACCACAAAGCTTTACCGCTTAACTCAGTGCCAACTTTCGGGCTGACTGCCCCAAGAGATAAAACAAATTCGTTTTTATCTTCTGGTGCTTTATTGTTCATTGTTTCATAAATATTATTTATTACTCCTTGGCCAAAGTTTTTTGGTTCATTTTCAAATGATTTGATTTTTATCATTACATCACTATTGCTGCCAAAATATTTTACTTCTTCACCGCTTAAATCAAATTCATTACCATCAATGGTAATATTTTCAAGTGATGATCTTACTTCTTGAATTGTCACATCTTCAGAGAAGCTTAAGCCAATCATAGTTCCACCTTTAAAATCAATGCCAAGATTAATACCAAGCATAAGCATTAGGATTGATCCAATCGCTAATATACCAGAAAATGTAAAACCAGCTTTTTGCAAAGCCATAAAATTAATTTTTGTGTTACTTAAAAAGTCCATACTAAATACTCAATTTTTCTATGTTTCTTCGTGATGTAATAAAGTCAAATACGAATCTTGTTACAATAATTGCAGTAAACATACTTACAATAATACCCCAGAATAGCACTGTTGCAAATCCTTTGATAGGTCCACTTCCATATTGATAGAGGACTGCTGCTGCAATACCTGTAGTCAGGTTAGCATCTACAATAGTAGTAATAGCTCTTTGATATCCAGCATCAATTGCAGATCGAATTGCTTTACCTTTTCTCAATTCCTCTTTGATTCTTTCAAAAATAATAACATTTGCATCTACAGACATACCAACAGTCAAAATTAATCCAGCAATTCCTGGTAAAGTCAATGTTGCTTGAAGAAGAGCAAGAACACCAAGAAGCAATATTAAAGTCCATATCACTGAAAAACTTGCAATAAAACCTGACATACGGTAATAGAGAACAATAAAAAATATGACTAACAATAGTCCGATAACCATCGAGAATGTACCTTGATTTACTGAATCAGCACCCAAAGATGCTCCAACAGTTCTTTCTTCAACTATAGTGACAGGCACCGGAAGTGCTCCAGCTCTTAAAACTATAGCAATATCTTCAGCTTCATTTACAGATTCTAAGCCTTCAATTACAGTTGATCCACCAAATATTTGGCTATTGATAACAGGAGCCATATGAACTTTTTTATCTAACACAATAGCAATTCTTTTTTGAATATTTGCTCCTGTAATTCTTGCCCATTCTCTAGATCCTGCACTGCTCATTTCCATTTGTACAATAGGTTGTCCAGCTGTAACTCCTGATTGTGCAATTCTTACTTGAGCATCTTCAATAACACCACCTGTTAATTCAGCATTCTTGTTTAAGTGATAAATAATATATATTTCTTCTTCATCACCAAAATCATTAATAAAAGTTTTAGCAGAATTGCTTAATAAAAATTGACCGTTGGTTGCGTCAAGAAGTTGTTTGATTCCTTCTTGCTTTAATAGGATATTTAACTTTTCTATATTATTTTCTTCTACCCCAATATCATTTCCTACACCAATAAGTAGCGAAGAAAATTGTAAATCATTTGCTCCAGTATCAGAACTAAATAGATTTTCAACATCTGTTTTCTTCTCTTTAGTATTATTAGCTGTATTTGCAAGATTGTCTATTTGTCTAATAATAGTATTTGTACTTTCTACATTTTTGACAATCATTAATTCCAATAATGCTGTACTCTGTAATAAACTTCGTGCACGTTCAGAATCTTGAATACCAGCTAATTCAACAATTACTCTATCGCTTCCTTGTTTCTGAATAGTTGGTTCAGATACTCCAAATTGATCTACACGATTTTGAATAATTTCAATAATTCTATTGATTGAGTCTTCAGCTTCTAATTTTAATTGCTCGGTGATTTGATCTTTTGTTTTACCATAGTTAATAAAATATCGAGGCAATTTTAAATCATGGTTCATTGCATTCTGTTCAAATAAAGTAAAGAAATCACCAGTATTATTTGAATATTGATTGCTTAACTCATCTAGAAAAATTTCAAATTTTTTATCTTTATTAGATGCAAGATTGTTGACCAGTTGAGGTAAATCAACTTCTAATACAATATATATACCTCCCTTGAGATCTAATCCTTGTTTGATTGTGTTATTTTCTAAGTATTCAATTTCATCTTTTGATAAAAGTGATTTTTTTTCATCACTAAGAAATTGATACTTCATCGTTGGAAAGAGAGAATAAACTCCTAATCCAAAAATAAATAAAATCAATAATAGTCTTGTTGTTAATCCGTTATTCATTGTTACTAATGTTAAGTGGAAGAATTTACCACTTTCAACTATTTTTGCACTATTTTTTTAAATTATATTTAATTCTTTTGCTACTTCTCCGAAAGCATTAATTGCACTATCAATTTGTTCTTTGCTATGCGCTGCTGAAATTTGTACTCGTATACGTGCTTCATCTTTTGGCACAACAGGAAATGAAAATGCAATGACATAAATTCCTTTTTCTAGAAGTTTTTCTGACATTTCCACTGCTTTCTTAGCATCATAAATCATTATTGGTACAATTGGATGATCTTTCCCTTTGATGTCTAACCCTATATTTTTAATTCCATTTCTAAAATGTGTAGTATTTTCTTCCAATTTCTTTTTATAGCTATAATCTTTAGCTATAATATCAAACACTTTAATACAAGCTGCTACTAATGGTGGCGCTAAACTATTTGAAAATAAATATGGCCTTGATTTCTGTCTTAATGTTTCAACTATTTCATTCGAAGAGCTTATAAATCCGCCTGATGCTCCTCCTAAAGCTTTTCCGAAAGTAGAAGTAATAATATCAATTTCATCAAGTACTCCATGATATTCTGCACTACCACGACCTTCATTTCCAATAAAGCCTGTTGCATGACAATCATCAACCATAATTAATGCATCATATTTTTTTGCCAAAGACGCTATATCTTTCAATGGAGCAACAACACCATCCATACTAAATACTCCATCTGTTGCAATTAATTTTATATTACTATTTGATTTTTTAAGAAGTTCTTCAAGATGATTCATATCAGCATGGTTATAACGATTTTTTTCAGCTTTGCATAGCCTGATTCCATCAATAATAGATGCATGATTAAGCTCATCTGAAAAAACTGCATCTTTCTCTGATAAGATTGTTTCAAATAAACCTCCATTAGCATCAAAACATGAAGAATAAAGAATAGTATCTTCCATACGATGGAATTCACTCACTATTTGCTCTAAGTCTTTATGAATTGTTTGTGTACCACAAATAAAACGAACTGAACTTAATCCAAATCCCCATTCTTCAATTGCATCTATTGCGGCTTTCTTGACAATATCGTTATTTGATAATCCTAAATAATTATTTGCACAAAAATTAATTACTGATTTGCCCAATACATTAATTTCTGTTTCTTGTGGACTTTCAATAATTCTTTCATTTTTAAATGTTCCGGCTGATTTGATATCAACTATCTGATTTTGAAGAATATTTTTAATTTCTTTCATAATGTTTTTTGATTTTTGGAATTAAATAATCCATAAAAAATGAGTTATGATCATATTGAGTTGAAAAATCCCATTCTTTTTTTGCTTTTTCACAATTTAAACTATCAGGCCAAGTATCTGCAACAGATTGCAATTTTTCTTCCACATTGTATTTTATACTAAAATTTGGAAATTCTTTTTTGATTGTATCAATTATTTGACTTGGGGTGAGGCTTATTTCTTGAATATTAAATGATCTTAATTGTGAAGCAATGTCTTCCATGTTCATTATCCTGATAATTGAATTAATTGCTTCTTCTATACCAATGAATGGTAGTTTTGTATCTGCACTAATCTTACATTCGTATTCTTCTTCACCATTCTTTAATAAGAATACGGCCGCAGCGTGTAACATTTGTGGAGCAAAGTCAGTTGTTCCTCCATTAGGTATTGTGTATGGACTAATAATTCCTGGAAATCGAATTGATCTAAAATCTATGCCTGCATTATTTTGATGACTTTCTTCATGTTTTTTAGTTCCATAACGCTCTATAAGTAATTTATTTTTTCCATATATAGTTGTTGGTTGTATTATATCTGTTTCTTTTGCTTTGATTAATTTTCTTGGTCCATATACTGCAATAGAACTAGGAAAGAAAAATTTGACAAAATTTTTGTTAATACTTCCTGATTCAAATGCAGTATCAATAATTAGTTTTGAACCTTCTTCATTAATTTCTTTTGCAAGTTGAGGATTATTCATTGCAGTTTGACTTAGTAAAGCAGCAAAATGATATACCTCGGTAATTTTAAATTGATTAAACAATTTTTTAATATTTTCACTATTAGTAATACTATCTTTTATGTATATAGTATTGTCATAATTTGTTATTGATTCGTTGATATCAAGAGCAATTTTTGTAATAGGACTATCCTGCATAGATGCAAGCAATTGACTTCCAATTTCACCATTAGACCCCGTAACAAGTATTGCTTTTTTCATTGTTATAAATTAATCAATTCAATTCATTTGTTAAAAACTTTGTATTACGATTGAATACCAAGTAAATTTTTCATTCTAATGAGTAAAGTAATCGCCATTATCAATCAAAAAGGTGGAGTCGGTAAAACAACGACAGCTATTAATCTAGCTGCTAGTTTTGCCATATTAGAAAAAAGGACTCTATTGATAGATTTTGATCCTCAAACGAATGCTACTACAGGTTTATCAAATTCTGGGATTAATAATGATTACTCTATATATGATGCATTGAGCGAAGAAAAGACAATAAAGCAAGTCATTTCTAATACTGATTTAGATTTTCTTGATTTTATAAAATCGGATCAAAATTTAGTTGGATGTGAAGTAGAATTAGTATCTATTCCAAATCGCGAAAAACAATTACTAAGATTGATTAATAAAGTAAAAAAAGATTATGATTTTATACTAATTGATTGTCCTCCATCTCTTGGATTATTAACCTTAAATGCTTTAGTTGCATCTAATAATGTTTTAATTCCTATACAAAGTGAATTTTTAGCAGTTGAAGGATTAAAAAGTTTAAGTGAGACTATTAAATTGGTGCAGGAAAATTTTAATAAAGATTTAAAAATTTTAGGCATTCTTATTACAATGCATAATAAAAGATTAAGATTGGCAAGGAAAGTTCTAAATTTGTTAAAATCGAATTTTAAAAATAAATTATTCAAGACTAAAATCAATAGGAATGTCAGATTAGCAGAGGCACCAGATGACGGTAGGCCAGCAATTGTTTATGATGTTAATTGTTCAGGAGCAAAAAATTATTTGGATTTAGCAATGGAGATATTAAATGGCAAAAAATAAAAAGATTGGACAGGGAATTAATGCATTAATTTCACCTGAATCTACAGTTGATATGAAGCAAAATGATATATTGATTAGTAAGATTTCTCCAAACCCTAATCAACCAAGAAAGATTTTTGATGACAAATCTCTTAAGCAATTAGCGCAATCTATCGAAGAAAAAGGCTTGATAACTCCTATTACAGTGAAAAATGAAGGCAACAAATATATTATTATTGCTGGTGAAAGACGTTTTAGAGCACATCAATTATTAAAAAGAAAAAAGATTCCAGCTTACATACTTGAAAGTGATTCTAATAAAGATTTGATGTATATGGCATTAATTGAAAATATTCAAAGAGAAGATTTAAATGCTATAGAGCAAGCAAGAGCTTACCAACATTTAAAGGATAATTTAGATACTTCTATTACTGAAATTGCAAAAACGATTGGAAAGTCAAGACCAGCAGTGTCTAATACATTAAGATTATTGCAATTACCACCTGAAATTCAAGATAGTATTTTAGCTGGCGAAATTAATGAAGGACAAGCTAGGGTAATTTTGCAGAAAAATACTACCCAAGGTAGAATTGCATTATGGAAAAGAATCCTAAGAGAAAAAATGTCTGTAAGAAAAATAGAAGCTAGCGTATCTAAGCAAAGTAAATGGCAAAAACAATTAGAAGATATCCAAAATAAAATATCAAGAGTTATTGGAGTTAAAGTTACAGTAAAGAAAAGCAAAAAAACTGGTAAAGGATATTTAAAAATTTATTTTGATTCAAAAACATGGGACAGGGTTTTGGAATCTTTAGGGGTTTTGACTTCTTGGGAATCTGATAAATGAAGCATAAAGATTATAAAATTCTTTTTATATCTGTTTTAAATAACAAAACATGGCAATTAGAATTCACTAAATCTTCTTTCTTTGTCGGAATTATAGCGATTGGAACCATTTGTTTAATTTCATTATTATTAATCATTTTTTCTGTTCCAATCATAAATGAATATCTTGAAATCAACACTGTTGATCGTAAGATTAATGCCCAAAAAGAGATTATTAGTGACCTATCTGAGAGTATCGATGAAATTGGTTTAATGAAGTCCTATATCGAAGACATCATTGGATTGGAAGAAGGTGAAGACATAGATCCTGCTAAGGTTCGTTTTATGGTTACAAACAATATTCCGAATATAAAGCCAAATGAAGGTGTTATTAGTGATGAATTTGATATTGATAGCAAACATTTTGGTATTGATATTGTTAATGAAGAAGGAACCTCAGTCTTTTCTATAGCAAATGGAGTAGTAGTCTACAGCGATTATTCAAGCGATTACGGAAATGGTATAATAATAGACCATGAAAATGGATATTATTCACATTACTATCATAATAAAGAGAATTTTGTTAAAAGAAATGAACGTGTTGATGCAGGTACTGTAATTGCACAATTAGGTAATACAGGGCAAAAGTCTTCGGGGCCACATTTACATTTTGAAATATGGAAAGATGGTAAGCCAATTAATCCTTTATCTTTTTTTCAAGATTATTCAAAAAAATCCGATAAATTAGAAATAGAAAACAATGAACAATCAATCAACAAATAGCCAAACAATTATAGCAGAAGATGTTCAGATTGACGGTGACATAATGTTGTCTGGCAATATTACTATATATGGAGAGATTAGAGGAGCTGTTTCTACTGATGGGGCTATTCAGCTTGCAAAAAACGGAAAAATTTTTGGTGATGTGAAATCATCTTCTATTCAAATGAATGGATATATAGAAGGTGATATGTTTATTGATGGCACTGCAGAGCTCTTGAGCAATTGTGAGCTTGTAGGAAACTTGCAATATAGAGTATTAAATATACAAGATGGTGCACAGTTTTCTGGTAGATGTGAAATTATTAATGACGAAGAATAATAAAGAATCTTTAACATCAATAATGGCAAAAAGCTATGCTGTATATTTCGAATTTTTTGGCATTATTATTGCATGGATTTTATGCGGATATTTAATAACTGGTAAAATATCTTTGATTTCTATTTTTTTTGGCGTTATCCATGCTTCTTTTAAGGCTTATCAAGCTGTTATGAAAAAATATTAAAAATATATTTTTTGCTATTTTCTGATTGATTTTTTTTTCTTAGGTTTCAGCGATGTCAATTGGAAAAAAATATCACCCATAATTCTTATGAATAATGCATTAAAAATATTCTTTGTATGTTTAATGTTAATTTCGCCTATAATTGCAGGCGGTGGTGGTGAAACCAATAAAGAACTAGACCCTGTTTATGAGGCTATTTCTCACGTTGCAGATTCAATGAAAATTACAAAAGTTGGAAATAGTTATGAAGCAGGAGAAATAAGTGCCTTATTTACTCTTCCTAAAATTTATGGTATTGATTTCTCTATCACTAAACATGTTTTTCTATTGTTATTAGTCTCTTTTATCACTGTTACCTCTATTATATTTTTAGTACAAAGATATATTTCAAGCCACACTAAAGTTCCTGGGAAACCAATGAATTTTGTTGAAATGATTGTTGTTTATATAAGAGAAAATGTTTTAAAGAATTTTATTGGAGAAAAATATTATAGAGAATGGGCTCCACTTGTTTATACACTTTTCTTTTTTATTTTAGTGGGTAATTTTTTAGGCTTGATACCTATTTTTGATTTTCTAGGCTTTGTCAATTATTTTGGATCTAAACTTATCAATATTGATTATCACAATACATTTTTATACCCTTTTACTAAAGGGGGAAATACGGTTACCGCTAATATCAATTTAAATTTTGCATTGGCGACTATTACATTTTTTGCATTTACAATTGCAGGTATTAAAAAATATGGCCCAATTGGACATTGGAAAAATTTTGCTCCTCCAGGATTAGCTTGGCCTTTATATTTTATTGTTGTTCCGATTGAGATTTTAGGTATGTTACTCAGACCTCTTACCCTCACTTTAAGGTTAGCAGGAAATATGATGGGAGGGCATTTAGCATTAATAATTTTTACTGGACTTGTAATGCAGATTGCACAGTCTTATAATAGTGTTTTAATGGGATTAGCGGGAGCTAGTTTATTTTCAGTTCCACTATCTATTTGTATAATATTTTTAGAAATTTTAGTAGGATTTTTACAAGCATATGTATTTGCTTTGTTGACAGCCGTTTTTATAGGAATGGCTGTAAATGTTCATCATTAAAAAAAGGAGAAAAAAATGGGAGCAGGTTTAGCAGCAATTGGTGCTGGAATTGGTATCGGTTTGATTGGTATGGGAGTTGCGCAAGCAATTGCTAGACAGCCAGAAGCCGCAGGAGAAATAAGAGGGCAAACCTTTATTTTAGCTATCTTGGTAGAAGGAGCAGCTATTTTATTAGGTTTATTATCTCTTTTCTTAGGTTAATTAAAAGAGAAAGTAAAATATGAATAATCCATTATTTGTAGTAAGTCCAGGCTTATATATTTGGTCATTGGTAATATTTTTATTGGTATTACTTATCCTTAAAAAGTATGCATGGACACCTTTGCTTGATTTTCTTGATCAGAGAGAAAAAGAAATTTCTGATTCTTTAGCTATGGCAGAAAGTGCTAAAGCTGACCTTGAAAAGGTTAAAGAAGAATCTGAAAAAATTCTCAATGAAGCAAAAAATCAAGGAAAGTCTATTGTTAGTGATAGTAAACAGAAAGCTGAAGATTCTGCAAACAAAATTCTTAATGATGCTAAAGCAAAGTCAGATGAATTTGTTTTAGATGCTAAAAAGAAGATTGATGTGGAAAAGAAGAAAGCTATTAAAGAGATAAAAGAAGAAGTAGTTGGACTTAGTTTGGATTTAGCATCACAAGTTTTACAACGAAATGTAAAAGATGAGGATAACAATAAATTTGTTGATTCTTCTCTGAAGGCAATTAATACTGATGAAGCAAAATCATAAGAAAATAAAACTATATTCAGATTCGTTTTCTTCTTTGGTAACAAATTTTGATGAATTTGGATCTATTAAAAATGCACTTACTGTTTTAGTGTCTGTTATTAAAAAAGACTCTACAGTAAATGCTTTTGTAAGGTCAAAATCAACTAATGTAGATAAAAAAATTAGTGTTTTTCAATCTGCACTTGGTGAAGTGTTTGATCATCGGTTATTAGATATTGTTACCATAATGTTAGAAAATGATGATATAGGATTATTGGAAGATGTAACTAATAGATTTCTTTCTATAATAAAAAATAGATTGAATATTGCACATGTAGAGGTTGTTTCTTCTTTTGATATGGATGAAGAATATCAATCAAATCTTCTGAAGCAATTAAAAGAAGCTACGAATAAAGAAATCGATTTTAATTTTTCCGTCGATAAAGATTTAATTGGTGGATTAAAGATTAAGATTGATGATACATTATTTGATAGTACACTAAAGACAAAATTAGAAAATGCAAAATTAAAGTTAATAGGGGTATAAATGGAAATTAAAACAAATGAGATTGGCGATTTATTACGCAGTCAGATAAAAAATATTGATAGCGATGTCGATGTTAATGAAGTTGGTGAAGTGCTAGAAGTTGGAGATGGTGTTGCAAGAACAAGTGGTCTTGGCAGTGTCATGAGTTCTGAGCTTGTAGAGTTTCCTAATGGAGTTTTTGGTATGGCACTTAATTTAGAAGAAGAAAATGTTGGTGCTGTACTTTTTGGAGATAGTAGTTTAGTCAAAGAAGGAGATACAGTCAAAAGAACAGGTAAGGTTGCTGAAGTTCCTGTTGGAAAAGAATTATTAGGACGTGTTGTCAATCCTTTAGGACAACCTTTAGATGGTAAAGGCCCTATTAATACTAAAGAAACTCTTCCAATTGAGAGAAAAGCTTTAGGTGTTATGTCAAGATTCCCTGTGAAAGAACCCCTACAAACAGGATTGAAAGCAATAGATAGTATGATTCCTATTGGACGAGGCCAAAGAGAATTGATTATTGGAGACCGTCAGACAGGAAAATCTGCAATTGCTGCAGATACAATTATCAATCAAAAATCTTCCCATGATTCTGATAGTCCAGTTTATTGTATTTATGTTGCGGTTGGTCAAAAAGCTTCAACCGTTGCAAAGCTAGTAGCAGAGCTTGAATCAAATGGTGCAATGGAGTATACAACGATTGTTGTAGCCAATGCTTCAGATCCTGCTCCATTACAATATATTGCACCATATTCTGGATGTGCAATGGGAGAATATTATAGAGATAATGGAATGCATTCACTTATTGTATATGACGATTTATCAAAGCAAGCTGTTGCATATAGACAAATGTCACTTGTATTAAGAAGACCTCCAGGTCGTGAAGCATTTCCAGGAGATGTTTTCTATTTACATAGCAGACTACTTGAAAGAGCGTCAAAATTATCAGAAGATTTAAATTCTGGATCGTTAACTGCATTACCGATTATTGAAACTCAAGAAGGAGATGTATCTGCATATATTCCAACAAATGTGATATCTATTACTGATGGACAGATATATTTAGATACAAACCTATTTAATGGCGGAGTTAGACCTGCGGTTGATGTAGGTCTTTCGGTATCAAGAGTTGGTGGTAGCGCTCAAGTTAAAGCAATGAAAAAAATTGCTGGTAAACTAAGGTTAGATCTAGCACAATTTAGAGAATTAGAAGCTTTTGCTAAATTTGCTTCAGATTTAGATGAAGCAACCGCATTACAGATTACTAGAGGGCGAAGAATGGTAGAAATATTGAAACAAAATCAATATGTACCTATGTCTGTCGCTAATCAGGTTGTCATTATTTATGCAGCAAGTAAAGGCTATCTTGATGATATTGATCTTGATAAAGTAAAAGATTTTGAAACAGGTTTACTTGAACATTTTCAATCTAAATATTCTGACGCATTAGATGAACTTCATAAAACAGGCGATATCGGAGAAGATTTAGAAAAGAAAATGGATAGTGCAATAGAGGAGTTTAAGAAAACATTCTAATATGGCTAATCTTAAAGATATACAACAAAGAATTAAATCTGTAGGGAGTATACAGAAGGTAACTAAAGCTATGAAAATGGTTGCAGCTGCTAAGGTTAAAAGAGCACAGGAAAGGATGGAAATATCAAGGCCATACTCAAAAAATGTGCAGGATTTGATTTGCAGAATTTTACCTGAAATATCTTCATCAAATATAGATTTGATTGAAAAAAGAGATGTTAAGAAAAAAGGATTCATTGTCATTACCAGTGATAGAGGGTTTGCTGGATCTTTTAATTCTTCTGTAATCAGATTAACTGAAAAGGAAGTTGAAAAATTTGGAAAAGACAATGTTCAATTATTCTGTTTAGGGAAAAAATCATCAGAACATTTTTCTAGAAGAAATTATAATGTAAAAGAATCTTTTTATGATTTCTGGAAAGATATGAATTTTGATAATGCTTCTGATATTACAGAGAAAATTATTGATTCATTTATCAATAAAGAAGTTGATGAAATTCATGTGATTTATAATAGATTTAGAAATCTTGGTTCTCAAGATTTAATGATTGAAAAAGTGCTGCCAATTGATTTTACTGAAAATTATAATGTTAAGAATTATAACTATGATTATGAGCCGAGTCGACAATCAACCGTTAATGTTCTTCTGCCTAAACATCTTAAAGTCCAAATGTGGCAGCAGATGTTAGAGTCATATAGTAGTGAAGAGGCTGCAAGAATGGTAGCTATGGATAATGCAACAGAAAATGCTAAAGAAATTATTAAAGAATTAAAACTAGAATTTAACAAAGCGCGTCAGGCAGCAATTACAACAGAAATGTTGGAGATTGTTGGTGGAGCAGAAGCGCTAGCAGATTAAGGGGTTAAAATGAATAAAGAAGGTAAAATATTACAAATTACTGGTGCGGTAGTAGACGTAAAATTTAGTGACGGACACTTACCAAACATTATGAATGCTTTATCTATATCAAGAGAAGATGGATCAACTTTGGTTTTAGAAACTGCACAACATTTAGGAGAAGGGGTAGTGCGAACTATTGCTATGGATTCAACTGATGGTCTTGTAAGGGGAGAAAAAGTTGTTGATATGGATGAACCAATATCAGTTCCTGTTGGACAGGAAACACTTGGAAGAATGTTTGATGTACTTGGAAATCCAATTGATAAAAAAGGCGAGGTAAAGATTAAGCAAACTGCTCCAATTCATAGACCTGCACCTGCTCAAGAAGATTTAACTACATCTTCTGAAATGCTTGAAACTGGAATTAAGGTTGTAGACTTAATGGAGCCTTACACCAAAGGAGGTAAGACTGGTTTGTTTGGTGGAGCTGGAGTTGGTAAAACTGTATTAATTCAAGAATTAATTCGAAATATTGCTACTGAACATGGTGGATTTTCTGTATTTGCTGGTGTTGGAGAAAGAACAAGAGAGGGAAATGATTTATATGCGGAAATGACAGAATCAGGAGTAATTGATAAAACTGCACTTGTTTTTGGTCAAATGAATGAACCTCCAGGTGCTCGTTTAAGAGTTGGTTTAAGTGCATTGACTATGGCTGAATATTTTAGAGATGATGAAGGTAGAGATGTACTTCTTTTTGTAGATAATATTTTCAGATTTACTCAAGCAGGTTCTGAAGTATCAGCATTATTAGGTAGAATGCCTTCTGCAGTTGGATATCAACCTACTTTATCTACTGAAATGGGAGATTTACAAGAACGAATCACTTCAACGAAAAAAGGATCTATTACGTCTGTGCAAGCAATTTATGTTCCTGCAGACGATTTAACTGACCCTGCGCCGGCAACTGCTTTTGCACATTTAGATGCTACATCAGTGTTAGAAAGAAAAATTGCAGAATTAGGTATTTATCCTGCGATTGACCCATTAACATCTACATCAAGAATTCTTGATCCTAGGGTAGTGGGAGATAGACACTATAACATTGCTAGATCTGTCCAAAGTACCTTGCAACAATACAAAGACTTGCAAGATATTATAGCAATCCTAGGAATGGATGAATTATCTGATGAAGATAAATTAGTTGTTTCTAGAGCTCGTAAAATGCAGAAATTTATGTCACAACCTTTCTTTGTTGCTGAACAATTTACTGGATTGGAAGGTAGATATGTTAAGCTCGAAGATTCTATTGCAGGTTTTGAGGCAATACTTAATGGTGAAGTCGATGATTTATCAGAAAATGCATTTTCTTATGTTGGATCTATTGATGAAGCAATTGAAAAAGGAAAGAAATGACAAAATCTTTCCAATTAGATATTGTAACGCCTATTCAATCTTTTACATTTGAAGATGTTATTCATGTTGAATGTCCTGGATCTGAAGGATATTTCGGAGTGCTTAAAAATCATACAAATTCAATTATCGATTTAAAAGAAGGAGTTATATCAGTAAAAACAAGCAATAAAACTATTCGATTTAATTGTTCTTCTGGTATTGCTGATATTAATTCTGATCCTTCTGATGATTTACCTGATAAGGTTCTATTGCTTGTCGAAAATGTAGAACAATTACAGGAATAATTGTTAGATTAAAAAGTATGTTTTCTAGAACAAATAATTGTGGTGAGCTTAATAAAACTCATATTGGCTCCAGTGTATTACTTTGTGGGTGGGTTAATTCTTTACGTACTCATGGTAAAATAATTTTTATTGATATCAGAGATAGGTACGGAAAAACACAAGTAATACTTGATAAAGACAATCTTATTGATAAAGGAAATTCATTATCAAATGAAGATGTTATTAGTATATCAGGTAAAGTTAGTGCGCGAACAAAAGAATTTGTAAATAAAGAGATAGCTACAGGAGAAATTGAGGTAATAGTTGATAAATTAGAGATACTAAGTGTATCTGACCCTCTTCCTGTTCCTATACATGATAGAGATGCTTCAACAGAAGAGCAGAGATTGAAATATCGTTATCTTGAATTAAGAAATAAGACTTTGCAAGATAATCTTATCAAAAGACATCATGCAGCTCAAGTAGTAAGAAATTTTCTTTCAAAAAAAGATTTTATAGAAATTGAAACGCCTGTATTAATGAAATCTACACCTGAAGGAGCTCGAGATTATTTGGTGCCTAGCAGAGTTCATCATGGAAAATTTTATGCTCTTCCACAATCTCCACAAATGTATAAACAGTTATTTATGATTTCAGGCCTTGATAAATATTTTCAAATTGTTAAATGTTTTAGAGATGAAGATTTACGATCAGATAGACAACCAGAGTTTACACAAATTGATCTTGAAATGAGTTTTGTTGATGAACCAGATATAAGAAATCTTGTTGAAAATTTGATTACTACTGTGTTTAAAGAAGTCAATGATGTAAAAATTAAAAAACCATTTCCTATTATTACGCATAACGAATCTATTCAAAGATATGGAACAGATAAACCAGATTTAAGATATGATATGGAATTAAATGATTTTAAAGATTTTTCTGATAAATCTGATTTTAAATCTTTTAAAGATCTTGAATATATATCAATGATATCAGTCAAAGATGAAGGATTTTTTTCAAGAAAGATTATTGATGAATTAGATGATTATGCTAAATCGCTTGGTGCAAAAGGCTTAGCTTGGATGAAATGCAAAAATAATACATTAGATGGAGGTATTGCTAGATTTTTTGATAGCAATCTTCAATCAGATATTATATCTAATTATAAATTAAAAAATAACTCAATATGTTTTATGGTTGGAGATAATTCAAAGTTAGCTTTAAAAGTTTTAGGTTCAGTAAGAACAAAGATTGCAGAAATGTTAAATCTTTGTGATAATACAATATTTAAACCTGTATGGATTGTTGATTTTCCTCTATTTGAATGGGACGAAGAAAAAAAACGTTTTGAATCTGTCAATCATCCTTTTACAGCTCCCAAAGATAGCGATATAGAAAAACTTTCTTCTCATCCAGAAGATGTTATATCTAAAGGATACGATATTGTTATTAATGGTTATGAAGTAGCAGGCGGATCTATCAGAATTCATGATAATGAAATGCAAAAACAGATTTTTGAGATTATGAATATGAAAGAAAAAGAGATTAATGAAAAATTTGGATTTTTCATTGATGCTCTTAAGTTTGGAACTCCACCGCATGGTGGAATCGCATTTGGTTTTGATAGATTGGTTATGTTATTGTGTGGAGTTAACAATATTAGAGATATTATTGCATTTCCAAAGACTACTTCTGCATCAGCTTTAATGGAAGAGGCTCCTAATACTATTTCTGAAACACAGTTAAATGATTTAAATATATCTATCAATGACAATGAAAAAGACATTTGAAATCAAAGGCGTAGATCTTATTTCACTATATGGTATTAGTGATCAAAATATTATTTTTATAGAAAAAAATCTTCCTATCAATATAGATATACGCGGAGATAATCTCTTTTGCCAAGGATTAAAGAAAGATATTGATAATTTTTCGATTGTTTTAAGCCATATGATAGAATCTGTTAAAAAAGGGAATAATATTACCACTAAAGATATAAAACAGCTCTTAACTATGAACATAAAAGACTTGAATGCTAAAAATAATGTTGATGAGGTGCTTTTTTATGGAAAGAAAGGTCCTATATATGCTAGGAGCGATGGTCAGAAAAATCTACTGAAATCATTATTTGATAATGATATTGTTATATCTGTAGGTCCTGCAGGTACTGGAAAAACTTTTCTAGCTGTAGCTCATGCAGTATCACTGCTTGAGAAACATGAGATTGATAAGATTGTGTTATGTAGGCCAGCAGTAGAGGCTGGAGAAAGTTTAGGTTTTCTTCCTGGAGATTTACGCGATAAAATTGATCCATATCTTGCTCCGCTTTATGATGCATTGAATGATTTGCTTCCGAAAAATAAAGTTCAAACTTTAGTTAATAATAATATTATTGAAATAATTCCTTTAGCATATATGCGAGGGAGAACTATTAATAGAGCAGCAATGATTTTAGATGAAGCACAAAACGCATCTCCAATACAAATGAAAATGTTTTTAACAAGATTAGGTATAGAGTCAAAAGCAATTATTACAGGAGATATATCACAAATTGATTTACCTAAAAAAACAAATTCTGGATTAGTTGAGGTATTAAAGATTTTAAAAAGTATTAAAGGAATTGGAATTGTTAAATTAAATGAAAGCGATATTACGAGACATGAATTAGTAAAAGATATTATTAATGCGTATTCTAAAATTAAAAAATAAAAAAAAGGATTTATAATGAATCAAATATTTGAAAATATTACTGATAAAGATCATGAACAGATTGTTTATTGTAATGATCCAAGCTCTGGTTTAAAAGCAATCATTGCGATTCATAGCACAGCTCTTGGTCCTGCTCTAGGTGGTTGTAGAATGTATCCTTATAAAAATGAAGATGATGCTTTAATTGATGTTCTTAGGCTATCAAGAGGGATGACTTATAAAGCATCAATTGCTAATCTAAATTTAGGTGGAGGAAAAGCAGTTATTATTGGAGATCCAAAAAAAGATAAATCAGAAGTATTATTACGTTCTTTTGGGAAATTTGTTGATAGTTTAAATGGTAAATATATTACTGCAGAAGATGTTGGTATGTCAGTTCATGATATGGAATTTATAAGAATGGAAACTAATCATGTAACTGGTATTAAAAGAGCGATGGGAGGTAGTGGAGATCCATCAATATTAACTGCTCTTGGACTTTATGTTGGCATGCAAGCTGCGCTAAAGAAAAAATTAAATATCAACTCACTAAAAGGTTTAAAAGTTGGAATTCAAGGATTAGGAAAAGTTGGTTATTATTTATGTGAAAATCTTAAAAAAGATGATGTCGAGATTTATGGTTATGACATTGATAAGAATAGATTGGATGAAGCAATACAAGATCATGGGGTTATACCTGTATCTAACGATGAATTACTATCTATGGATTTAGATATTTTTTCTCCTTGTGCATTAGGAGCTGTAATTAACCCTTCATCTATTAAAACATTGAAATGTGCTGTTATTGCTGGTGCTGCTAATAATCAATTAGAAAAAGAATCTAGAGATTCAAAACTATTGTCAGAGAAAGGAATAATGTATGTTCCTGACTATGTTATTAATTCAGGTGGATTGATGAATGTTGCAAATGAACTTCAAGGTTATAATAAAGATAAAGCAAGATATCAAGTCGAAGGAATCTATTACATATTGATGAGAATTTTTGATTATGCTTTATCTAATAATATATCAACATTGGAAGCAGCAAATCATCTTGCTGAAAGAAGAATTGAAGAGTTTGTGAGATGGAATCATAAATGGATAGAAAAATAGTAATTATAAATGACTAATAAACAACAACGAAAAAAAGCAAGAGAAGCAGTTTTACAGGCGTTATATGCTATTCATCTATCTCAAGAAAATGAAGAAAAAGTCCTGAGAGATATTAATGAACGATATAATTTTGATTCAGCCACCAAAGAATTTATTGATGAATTATTTAGAAATACTATCAATGACCGTAAAGTATTAGATGCAAAAATTGAAGGAGCATTAGAAAATTGGGATATCGAAAGAATTAATGTTATAGATAGATTAATAATGCAAATGGCAATCTGTGAAATGCTATCTTTAAAAAAATATGAAATACCTTACCAGGTAACAATTAGTTCTGCAATTGAGAATGCAAAGAAATTTAGCTCTGAAGATAGCACTGCATTTGTTAATGGTATCCTAGATACTATACACAAGACATTATAATAAAATGAGTTTTTTAACAAAAATATTTGGAACAAAATCAGATCGAGAAATCAAAAAGATATCTCCTATTGTTAAAGAGATTAATTTAATCTATGACAGTCTAGAAGGTAAAAATGAGGATTATCTTGTTCAGCGTACAAAAGAATTACAAAATAAAGTTGTTGAAAAAATTTCTGAAAAAGAACAAAAACAACTAGATGGTTTAAATGATAGAAAGGAAATACAAAAAGCAAGACGAGAAATAGAGAAAAATGTTTTATCAGATATATTACCTGAATCTTTTGCGTTAGTAAAACATGCATCACGACTTTTATGTGGAAAAAGTTGGGATGTAGTAGGTCAAGTAGTTGATTGGGAAATGATTCCTTATGATGAGCAGTTGATTGGAGGAGTGGTATTGCACAATGGTAAAATATCTGAAATGAAAACTGGTGAAGGTAAAACTTTAGTTGCTACCATGCCTATTTATTTAAATGCGCTTTCAGGAAGAGGAGTGCATGTTGTAACTGTAAATGACTATTTAGCACAACGTGATGCTCAATGGATGGGTAAATTATTTGAAACATTAGGGCTATCTGTTGGCTATATATTGAATTCTATGAGCCCAGAGGAGAGAAAACAAGCATATGCTTGTGATGTTACTTATGGCACTAATAATGAATTCGGTTTTGATTATTTGCGAGACAATATGACTATTGATTCTGATCATTTGGTTCAGAGACCTCATCATTATGCAATTATAGATGAAGTTGATAGTGTTCTTATTGATGAAGCAAGAACCCCATTAATAATTTCTGGTCCTGTTGAAACCACTATCAATCAATCTTATGTTGATTTACGTCGTCCTGTACAATCTTTAGTTCATCAGCAAAATCAACTTGTATCTGAGCTAGTAAGAAAAGCAGAAGATTGTATTAAGAAAGATAATTCATCTCAAGATGACCTTGATAACGCTGGAAAATTTTTATTACAAGCAAAAAGAGGGTTACCAAAACATAAAATGTTACAGAAAATATTTCAAGAGCAGGGGAATCTAAAATTAGCTAACAGAATTGAATCTGAATATATTGCCGAAAAAAAATTGCATGAACTTGATGAAGATCTTTATTTTTCAATTGATGAACATTCCAATAGCGTTGATTTATCTGACAAAGGAAGAGAATCTCTCTCACCTGACAATCCAGAAGCTTTCACAATTCCTGATTTAGGAGAAATGTTGAGTGATATTGATGATGATACTTCATTATCAGATGATCAAAAAAGACTCAATAAAGAGAAAGCTTATCAGTTGCATTCAGAAAGAAGTAGTAAAATTCATTATTTAAATCAATTGCTTAAAGCATATACTTTGTTTGATAAAGATATAGAATATGTTGTTCAGAATGGACAAGTCTTAATTGTTGATGAATTCACAGGAAGAATTCTTCCAGGTAGACGATTTAGTGGAGGTCTTCATCAAGCTCTTGAAGCAAAAGAAAATGTAAAGATAGAGAAAGAGACCCAAACCCTTGCTTCAATTACAATACAAAATTACTTTAGAATGTATGATAAACTTTCTGGAATGACTGGTACTGCAGATACTGAAGCGCCTGAATTTGAAAATATTTATAATTTAGGAGTTACTGTAATCCCAACACATCAACCTGTCATAAGAAAAGACCATGATGATGCAATCTACAAGAATAAACGTGCAAAATATAAAGCAGTTATTAATGAAATATCTTCTTACTATAAAAAAGAACAACCAGTTTTAATTGGTACTATTTCTGTCGAGGTTTCGGAGTTATTATCAAAAATGTTAAAGCAAAAAGGAATCCCTCATAATGTATTAAATGCAAAACATCATCAAAGCGAAGCAGAAATAGTTACAAAAGCAGGATTAAAAAAAGCTGTTACTATCGCAACTAATATGGCGGGAAGAGGAACTGATATTAAATTAGGTCCAGGAGTAGAAGAATTAGGCGGTTTACATATCATTGGAACATCGAGACATGAATCAAGACGTATTGATTTGCAGTTGCGTGGTAGATCTGGGAGACAAGGAGACAATGGTTCTTCAAAGTTTTATGTATCATTAGAAGATGACCTAATGAGATTATTTAATATGGAAGCGGTAGCGGGAGTAATGGATCGTATGTCTTATGATGAAGACCAAGAATTAAGCGCTGGTTTACTTAATCGCGCTGTTAGCAATGCTCAGAAAAAAGTAGAAGAAAGAAATTTTGGAATTAGAAAACATTTACTAGAGTATGATGATGTCTTAAATCAACAACGTGAGATAATATATGATTTAAGAAATAAAGCTCTTCTTTCAGAATCAATTAAACCATCAATCCAAGAATTTATATATGATTTCATTGATAATATTTTTGATAGTTTAGATATAAATGATATTAAAAATTGGGATTGGCAGGGGATTAATCAAAATCTTATGTCTTATTTATTAATAGAGGTAGATAAATCAGAGTTCGAAAGTATCGAAGAAAAAGATCAAGCAGTGAACAAAATCTATGATATTGCTATTGATTATTATGACAAAAAAGAAGAATTGATTCCATCAGAAATGCTTAGAAAGTTAGAAAAGTTTGTTGTATTGCGCACTATTGATGAAAAATGGAGAAATCATTTGTTAGCAATGGATCAATTAAGAGAAGGAATAGGTCTTAGAGCATTTGGACAAAAGAATCCATTAGTTGAATATAAAGCTGAAGCATACAATTTCTTTCAAGAATTAATGATTAGCCTTCAAGAATCAATTATACAAAGAATTCTTCATGCTCAAATACAAGATTCATCTGATGAAAAACAAAATAATCCATTAAATAGAAACATACAATTAAGCCGTCCAAATGTTGCTGGCATTTCATCTGATGAAAGTTCTGATAGCCAACAACAAAGTGTTAGTGTTTCAAAAACGGATGCAGGAGAAAAGATAGGAAGAAATGAAAAAATTAAAGTAATTGATACAAATGGTAATGAAATTGAGATTAAATTCAAAAAGTTAGAATCTTATTTAAAAAGAGGATATAAACGTGTCGAATAAAAAAGATAAATTACATTTTTCAACTAAATCAATTCATGTTGGCAATGATGCTGATGAAACCGGTGCTGCTGTTACACCAATTCATTTAAGCACAACCTTTAAACAACCATCATTTGCAAGCACAGAAGAATTTGTTTATTCAAGGGTTGATAGTCCTACTGTTAAGAGATTGGAAGAAAATCTTGCAATGCTAGAGAATGCAAATTATGCATATGCATTTTCTTCAGGTATGGCTGCTATGACTGCAATATTTACAATGTTTAAACCAGGTGATCATGTAATTATATCAAAAAATGTTTATGGAGGAGTATTTCGACTTGTTACTAGAGTGTTAGATAATAATGGAGTTGATTTTGAATTTCTTGATACTACTGATATTGAAAATATCAAAAAAGCAGTTAATGAAAATACTAAACTTATTCATCTTGAAACTCCTAGTAATCCTTTATTAGAGCTTGCAGATATTCGTTCTACTTCAGAAATATGTAAAAAGAATAATATATTGCTCAGTATTGATAACACATTTATGAGTCCATATGGCCAAAGACCTCTAGATCTTGGTGCAGATATTGTAATGCATAGTACCACAAAATTTATTAGCGGTCATTGTGATGTGCTTAGTGGAGCATTAATGATCAATGATGAGAAAGTATCTGAAAAAATTAAGTTAATTCAAAATACTGCAGGAGCTGTTGTAAGCCCTTTTGATGCATGGTTGCTTCTAAGATCAGTAAAAACCATATCTCTAAGAGTTCAAAAACAGTTTGATAATGCAAAGCATATTGCAGAATGGTTAGATAATAATCCTAAGGTAACAAAAGTAACTTATCCAGGTTTGCCATCTCACAATCAGTTTGAATTAGCTTCTCAGCAACAATTTTCTCCAGATAATAAACCAGTATATGGTAGCATGATATCATTCGAAGTAGATAGCAGTGTTGACTTAGATAAGTTTGCAAAGAAATTGAATATTATTACTCTTGCTGAAAGTCTTGGAGGCGTAAAATCATTAATTTCTTGCCCATATTCTATGACGCATGCATCAGTTCCAGAAGATGAAAAGATAAAATTAGGCATTACTCCAAATTTGTTGAGATTTTCTATTGGAATAGAGCATGTCGAAGACTTAATTTCAGAGCTAGATTTTGCTATGAGCGATAATTAAATCTACTTTTCAAGCAATTTTTTATATATTCCATTTATAGTATGCCGCAGTGGCGGAATTGGTAGACGCGCTGGTCTTAGGAACCAGTACTGCAAAGTGTGAAGGTTCGAGTCCTTTCTGCGGCACTTATGGAGATTATACTATTAGGTGGAATTATTCTTGGTGCACTTGTATTATTTATTACAGAATTTTTCCCAATTGATGTCACAGCTCTTGTCGTATTAGGTTTATTATTAATTTTTGGACTTGTTAGACCTGAACAGAGTTTATCAGGATTCTCAAATCCAGCTGTTATTACTATAGCATGTCTTTTTATCTTAAGCTATGCGCTTCAGAAGTCACACGTATTAGAATATGTAATAATTAATATTAATAAGATAATCGATAAATCACAGACATTAGGAATGGCTGCCTATTTATTCTCTATTGGTCTTGCTTCTGCAGTTGTTAACAATACAGCAATTGTTGCTATATTTATGCCCGTTACTATTCGCTTAGCTGACAAATATAATATCAGTCCATCAAAAGTATTAATTCCATTAAGCTATGCAGCAATTTTAGGAGGTACATTAACTTTAGTTGGCACTTCAACAAATTTAATTGTTAACTCTGTTTTAGTTCAATCATCTGAATTGTCACTTGGAATGTTAGAATTTGCAAAATTTGGAGTTATTAAATTTATTATTGGATTAGTATATATCTTTACATTTGGCTATAAGCTTTTACCTTCTAGAGTTGCAAAATCATCTAGTATATCAGACTATAGTTTGGATGGTTATTTGACAGAGTTTAAAGTTAATTCAGACTCTCCTCTAAATGGAAAAACATTGCTCGAAAGAAAAATTAATGAAAATTATGACGTTATTGTTCTTGATGTTTTAAGGCAAGGCGAAATTATTGCTTCTAATCTTAGAAATTTAGCTATACAAGAAGGCGATGTTCTTTTTGTTAAAGGTTCTTTTGATAATTTCCAACGATTAAAAGAAATTGAAAATCTTGCTTTATTAGCTGATGAAAAATTAACACAGGAAGAATTAGAGCAGGAAGATCATATCATAGCAGAATGTTTAATTACTGATAATTCTGAATTGATTGGTCAAAATCTTCAGGAAGCAAATTTTAGACGTACTTTTGGAAGCTTTGTGCTTGCAATTCGAAGAGAAGGAGAAGTGATTAGAAGGAAACTTGCTCAATTTGTTCTAAAGCCATTTGATACTTTATTGGTATATGGGCCAAAAGATCGCGTTAATCAACTTGCGTCAAAAGAAGGTTTTATTGTATTAGGAAAAGTTGATGCCTCTCTTGATAGTCATCCTTTATGGTGGTTAAGTCCATTTGCAATATTATTTGCGGTAATAATGGCTATTTTTAACGTTCTTACAATTGTAGAAGGTGTCATATTAGGTGTAATTGCATTATTGCTTGCAAGAGTTATTACTCCTAATGAAGCATATTCATCTATACATTGGCAAGTAATTATCGTAATCGCTGCATTTTTGCCTATAGGAGCAGCAATGCAAGAAACAAAACTTGATAAAGAGATTGGTAATTTTATTGGTAATTTTATTGCTCTTTTCCCATCAGAATTACTTCCTTATGTCTTATTAGCTGCTATCTATTTTATTACTATGGTATTAACAGAAATTGCATCCAATGTTGCAACAGCAATTATTATGACTCCAATTACTTTAAAATTAGCTGAACAGTTTGAATACAATCCTCTTCCATTTATTTTTGCTGTATGTTATGCAGCATCAGCATCTTTTATTACCCCAATTGGTTATCAAACCAACTTGATGGTATTTGGTCCAGGAGGGTATAAATATTTTGATTATGTTAAAGTAGGTCTTCCGTTAGCACTGATTTTATGGATAGTTTCTGTTCTTATAATCCCAATGATTTGGCCATTTTAGTATTAAAATAATGAACATTGAATCTCTAATAAATGATTTAGATAATTGGGTATACAATGATAATTCCATTACTAAGATATTTGAATTTTCGTCTTATCTTTCTGGTATAAATTTTTTAAACAAAGTAGCCCTTCTATCAGAAAAAATGAATCATCATCCAGATATTACAGTAAACTGGTGTAAAGTTACAATTTTGCTTACCACACATGATCATGGTAATGTAACAGAAAAAGACATTCAGTTAGCAAAATTATGTGATGAGATTTTTGAGGCACAAATTTGAATTATTCCTTCCAGGAATAGCATTATTTTATATTGCTTATAGAATTACTTAGCTTTCTGAGCTCTTTTTTTTTGCATCTTTCTTGCAGTGTTTGCCATCATTACAGCTACTATTCTTTTCAATTTGATTACAATATGCCATTGCCATGGAAAGATAAACATTTTTTTCTTTTTATTAAGTGCATTGACAATTTTTTTTGCAGCAATATCTGTTTTAATCATAAATGGAGTCCATTCTACTGGATCTGTCATCTCACTTTCAACAAACCCTGGACAAATTAATGTTACATCAATAGTACTTGGTAATGTATTTCTCCAACTTTCACTTAAAGCTCTTACAGCAAATTTAGATGCAGCATATGCTCCTCCGCCAGCCCATGCTATGTGGCTTGCAACTGACCCTACAAGAGCAATATGGCCACTATCTTGTTCTAGCATTTTTGGAAGGAATGGAACGATAGTATTTTGTACTCCAATAACATTTACTTTAATTACTTCATTCATTATGGTTGGATTTCCTTTATGAAGTGCATCAAGCTCTCCACGACCTGCATTTGCAATGACTAAGTCAATTGTGGTGATTTTTGATAAAAAATCCTCTATTGACTCTTTGGTTGAATGTTGATCGCTAACATCTACAGAGTAAGTCGTAACTTGAGCCCCCATTTCTCGACATTTATTAGCAATGCTCTCTAATTTTTCTTTTCTTCTTGCACATAATGCTAAGTGATTACCGCTTTTTGCATATTCGTACGAAACATACTCTCCAATTCCGCTACTTGCACCTGTAATAAAGATATTCATAAGGGGTATTCTACAAATTTATCAGTCATAATTCCATCAAAACTAATTATATTCACTTTAGAATGACTAAAAGTAAAATAAATGGCTTAGCACAATCAATTATTGAAAGTGAATCTAAACAATTAAAAAAGGTTGCTAAACAAGTCGATAAAGATATTGTAAAAGCAGCCAATTTGATTGCAAAACATGATGGAAAGATTGTGGTATGCGGTTTAGGGAAATCAGGATTAATTGCTCAAAAGATTGTTGCAACGTTATGTAGCACTGGAACAAAAAGTGTATTTATGCATGCATCTGATGCTTTGCATGGCGATTTAGGTATTTATAATCCAGGTGATCCAACAATTCTTATTTCTAAAAGTGGCAATACAGAAGAGTTAGTACGTTTAATACCAATATTAAGAGATTTTGATTCTCCTTTAATTGGAATTGTGAGTAATACTGATTCATCAATTGCAAAAAATGTTGATATTGTATTAAATGCTACAATTGATAAAGAGGTTGACCCTTTAGAAATTGTTCCTACCGCCAGTGCATTAGCAGCAATGGCTATTGGTGATGCTCTTGCATCTGTTTTAATGGTGAAAAGAGGGTTTCAGCATAAAGATTTTGCAAAATATCATCCAGGAGGAGAACTTGGAAAACAGTTAGGACTAACTGTGAAAGATTTAATGCATCCAATAAAAGAAGTTGCAGTATTTAAAAAAGATAGTTCTTTATCAGATGTAGCAAAACTCATGACAAAAAAACCTTTGGGCGCTGCATTAATTTTAGCAAAAAATAAAACATTATTAGGAATTGTTACAGAAGGAGATATTCGCAAAGCAATCGCTTCAAATAAAAAACCTAATGATTCAATTGACAACTTGATAAATAATGATCCAGTTGTGGTTTCTTCAGAAATGGTAATTTCTGATGCAATGAAAATGATGGAAGATAGACAATCACAGATTTCTGTATTACCAGTGATAGAAAATAAAAAGTGTGTCGGGTTATTAAGGTTACACGATTTATATCAGACAAAATTATTGTAAAATTTCAAACTGTCCTGCACCTTTAATTGTAGTCACAAAATCAGGTCCAGCAATTTGTCCCGCAGTATAGAATCCAGGTGAAACTTCATTTTTACTAATATAGTCTGCAAGAGCAATTGGGCCTCTTCCGCTAAAGAAATATGAATCACATGTTTTTAATTTAATAGTAATTTTTTTCCCGCTTGAATTCTCTGCTTCACCAAATATATTCATACTGCTTTTAAGTCTAGATTCATATGATGGATTTCTAAACTTCTTCTTTATTTTATCGATTTGTGCATTGCGTAAAAAAGGTAATCTTAGAAGTATTCTATATTTCAATGAATCATATTTTAATGCTTTCTTAATCTGATTATCAGAAAGGGGAGTATAAAATTCAATATTTGGTACCCCAGTAGAATAATATCCGCTATATATATCAGCCCATGTCCAAACTCCAACTTGCACTAGTTTTCCATCCCCAAAATCAATCTCATGTTTATTGTATAACGGAGATACGCGCTTGATTTTACCATTTTTTCTAATTAAAGATCCTTTATGCATACGATATGTTCCTGTGATTGCAGATCCTGAACTAAAACTACCGCGACCATTCATTTTAAATGCCAATTTAATCTTATTTGCATCTGGCATTAATGATTTGAGTTTTAATGCTACTGAATCAGTTGGCAAAGTATCAAAAGCAGTTGCAGGAGCTACAATAATACCTGCTTTTTTAAATTGATCCCCCATTAGATATGCTTTTTCAATAGTAGTCATTTCTCCAGTGATATCTAAATAGTGTGTTTTGGTTTTCAAGCAAGCATTAACCATTTTTTTGAATGTAAATCTAAAGGGGCCTGCAAAATTGAGAACTAAATCTATATCTTTTAGATTGTCACATATCGTATCATTTGATTCTAGATTAAATATTCGATAATCAAATCCATTTTCTTCCGCGAGTGGCTTAATTGATTCTTCTGAGCGACCAGCTAATATAAGGTTAATACCTTGTTCTTTAGCATATTCGATTGCAAAAGTTGCAGTATGTCCATTAGCGCCATAAAGTAAGAATTTCATTGATTAATTTTCCTTGAATTATCTAACAAGAACCATCTTCATTGTCTTGTTATAATCACTTTGGCCATCAACTTTTGTGCGTAATTGATAGAAGTAGACTCCGCTACTTACACTTTCTCCATCATCATTTTTACCATCCCAAATGACAGTATGCTGACCAACGGATTTATCTCCTTCATCAATTGTTCTGACTAGTTTACCAACAGTGTTATAAATATAGATTTCTACTGGAACTACATTCACCATCAATGATGGAATATCATATTTAATAGTTGTCTGGCTATTAAACGGATTTGGATAATTTTGATAAAGCTTGAATGCATCAGGATTTCCTAATTGCATAGTACCATTTCCAGCCATTCCATCTTTTGAAAATAATTGATAATTCATCTGTAGCGTAGATGCTGATACATCTCCATCTATATAGATATATAATTCTTTTTGATCTTTAGACAATCTACCAAATTCTAATTCATACAATTGATTAATATTATCTTCATTTTCTAGAAGAATAATACCTTCGTTTACATTATCAAGAGAGAATTGGTATACATTTTCATTATTGACTATTTCAAATCTTCCTGCTGTAATATTATCTGGGAGTGTAATCTTAATTTGATTTCCAGATAGTTCAGCAGGGAAGTCAATAGGATTTAATTGAATATCTTCTTGAGACTCTAAGGTTCTGCCTTGAGCTTTTGTCCATTGCCAGTTTCTGGTAAATACGCTTATATCATAAATATCAGCACTTCCATCCAGTGTAGGCGTAAGATAAGGACTAGTACCTGTTGCTGGACCAATATCAACATTTGGCCATGCATTTGCAAGAGCATTTAAATCTTCAACATCAACATCCCAGTCGCTATCATAATCACCTAACATAGCTGTATAGGTTGTAAATCCATTAATTACAGCACCAGAATTATTACCGCTTGCATCAAATGCACCAATTTTTAAATAATACTTTGTATAATCATCAAGAGTCAATCCACTAAGTGTTAAGTTAGTTAAACCAACATTTTGATATCCTACAACATCTGCTTCTGCGTCTTGATCACTTGTTCCAATTCCCATTACATAGTAGTCTATTCCAACATTATCTGAGAAACCATCAACAGTAATTGCAACATCAGAAGTGCTTCTTAAATATTCACTTTCATATAAATCATTGATTGTAAATGTTCCTGCAGTAGGTCCTGTACTATCTAATATATAACTGACTTGTTCAGAGATTGTTTCATTTCCATCATTATCAACAGCACCAACTTTATAATACCATGTTTCACCTTGGTTTAATCCATCGTGAAGCAATGAATCAGCTCCAAAAGTTTGTATTGTTACAAATGTTGAATCTGGCCAAGGAGTGTCTGATGGAGAAGGTTCAAGGTGAGTAACATTAATATCTCCTAAAGTTCCTTGTCCTAGTAGATTTGCAGAACTAGGTGAGAAATTATCAGTTTGACTTGCATATACATTGTAAGATGCGAGATCTGATTCACCGTTTCTATTCCAGAATACAGCTATTCCATCGCTAGAAGGTGTCCATTCGTCATTTGTAGCATCGTAAACTAATTCTGCTTCTGCAGTAAGGCCTGAAGGAGCTAATGGAGCACCATCAGTTGATAATTCTCCTGCAGTTAGTCTCCAACTATCAAAGAATGCATAATATTGATTCGATGTAGTAATATGAATTGCAACACGCACATTCGATCCAGCCCACTGTGTTAAATCATAAGTTTGTTGTGTCCATTCAGTGGAAGCATCTTCTACGCTAGCAAGCGTTACTGTAAAGTCTGATAATGCTGTTCCTCCAGTAGGAGATAATAGTACATCATATGTTTCAACAAAAGCCGCATCATAAGTGTCAGTCCAAAAACTTAAAATATTATCAGTGCCTGCTCTTAGCCATAATTCAGGACTAATTAGCCAATCATCAGCAGAATTGCCATTATCACCCATTCCAAGTCCTGCCATCCAGTGACTACCAGTAGATCCCCATCCATGGGCTCCATATCCTGCAGTATAATACCACCATGACCAACCGTCAGCATCATCATTCGCATTGACTGTAATAAATTCGTGTATGTCTCTTCTGCCATCGCTCCATCCGTATGGATTCGTTTCAAATTGTTCTTCCCATATAATATCTTGTTGTGCAGTTGCCCATATAAGATTGTTTTTTGTTGTATTAGTCGAGTTTGTTCCATCAGAGACTGTTAAACTAACATTATATTGACCAGAAGCAGTATAAGTATGTGAAGGAGATTGATCAGTGCTGGTTGTGCCATCACCAAAATCCCAATCCCATGATGTAGGATTACCTGTTGATCTATCATTAAATTGTACAGTTAATGGAAATACTCCAGAAGTTTTATCAGGAGTAAATGCAGCATTTAAAGGCGCAGTAGAAGTAAATCCAGTTGAATAAAACATTCCACGTCCATGTGTACCTGCAGCCATTGCACCATCAGCAGGACGTATAGCTAGCATATCAGTTCTCACATTTGCTAATCCATCATTAGATGGATTCCATACTACACTTGAAGCAGTAACATCATCTGATACCCATGTTCCAAGTTCTGTAGCGACAATAACTTGATTAAAATTGCTTCTATTATATAATCCCCATCTAATAGGCATATCAGGTAAATCACCTTCAATATTAACCCAACCATTTGATCCGCCACCACCTACAGTTTCCCAAACAGAACGAGCTCCATAATTAGAAACAGTAACTAAAATTTGGTTATCATCTTCTCCAATATCAATCGATGATATATATCCACTGATACCTGATCCACTGATTTCAGTTGCAGCATAGCTACTTGTGTGCGCATCTGTGATTTTAAATACACGACCGCCAGCTGTTCCAACAAATAAGACTCCATCTGTATGAGGAGACATCTTGAATGCAGATGCAGTAGATCCTAAAGTAACATTCATTAAAGTTTTATCAGATAGATTAACATAATTGTTTAATCTTAATATGGTTGATCCATCAACAGCAGAATAGAAAGCTTTATTTGCACCATCAATCACAGAAGGATTGATAAAAAATCCGGTATCACCACCACTAGCATCTTCATGATTTGCATAGTAAGACCAACTTCCACCACCGTTTGTACTTCTGTATATACTGTTATATACTGTTGCAGTAAATTGATAGCTTGGATCTACTTGGTCAATATGTGTATAACCTCCATCTCCACCAACTCTCGCAGCTCCGCTTTGAATTCCAGTACCGCTAATATTCCAAGTTCCATTATCTTGTGTTCCACCTAATACATATTCACTTCCAGTATCTGGATGCAATGCTACAGAATAGAATTGACTTACATTATATCCTGTATTTCTTTCATTAACTGTAGTGCCGCCATCTGTTGTATAATATATTCCACCATCATTTGAGAAAATAATTTTGTTACTATCAATAAACTTTATATTGTGTTGATCTACATGCATATATGGATATTGTGATCCACCTGAATTTGTTATTTGTGTCCAGCTAGCACCACCATCTGTTGTCTTAAAGACATCAAGCTCACCAGCAAATACTACATTTGGATCATTCGGATCTACTCCAAGACTTAAATCATAACTTGCTTGTCCATTTGCATCTCCTAGCACATTGCCATTTGCATCAACAGGGAATGGATCAGCTGTTCCAGCAGTATATACAGTCCAATTAGCACCACCATCTGTTGTTTTTACAATCCATCCAACTTTTCTTGTATTTTCATTTTCAATCATTGCATACACAGTATTTGCATCAGAAGGAGCAACAGCAAGAATAACACGATTCATTGTACCAATGGTGCCTAGCGATGCTTTTGTCCAGTTTGTACCATCATCAGAATAAAAGATATCACCACCACCATCACCATAAACATTTGTTCTTGATCCAGCCCAAATTCTATTATCACTTCCTAAATCTAAATCCATAATTTCATAGCGAGTATTATCAGGAGTTAATTCTGAAACTTGTGTCCATGTTGATCCGCCATCTGTTGATCTCCATAAACCTGTATTTGCTGATCCATGCCATTTGCCTTCATAATAGTGTCCACCTACTCCAGCATACACAACACTTGAACCTGATTCATTTCTTACAATAATGTCAGTGACATAGTTAAAACCTTCTGTTGAGCTAAGATGTGTCCAGCTAGCACCGCCATCTGTTGATTTCCACATTCCAAGTCCACGACTTGCTGTAGAGAAAACACCCATTCTTTCTCCAGTTCCAACATAAATAGTATTGCTATCATTTGGATCAGATGATATACTACATACTGCTAAATTGCCCCATGTTCCATCTACTTCATTCCATGTTGGAGCTGAAACAGTAATATCGTTGGTATACCATAATCCACCGGTAACTCCAGCTGCCCATAATTTTTTATTTGTAGAGTCATTTGGATCAAGAAGTAATGCTCTTGTTCTTCCTCCAATGGTATTTGGTCCTCTTTCAGACCAATTCACTTCACTCATACGATTTGCATAAGATAGACTTGCACGTTTTTGTTCTGCAATATCTAAAGCAGTAAGTATTCGTTCTGTAGGAATTGTTCCTGTATTTAAATCATGAAGCATTAAATAATCATGAGTACCTTTTAAATCTGGTCTTAATGCTTTTGGTAATTTTTTAGATTGTTTAAAAGAAACTGTATCTCTTGTTAAAAAGCTATTAACATAGTTTTCGTATTTAACACGTTTCTTCTCATTTAAAAAGTTTTCTATATCTTGTTGAATTGGCTGATATAGCACTAAAAATGATATAGCAAAACCAATGATATAATTTATTTTTTTCATATTCTTATTAGTTAACATATATATACCCATTTTCTAAACCAGTTACCGCAATACTATTGCCATCTACATCGAGAAAGATAACATTAGTGCTATCAAATATGATTGATGTTCCTGTGCTAGACCCTACAGTAAAATCTATATTTGCAATCACTCCATCTCCATCTGCTGATGGTTTGTCACTTGAGAGAGAAGAGGTATAGATGGTAACTGCACCATCTTCATTAGTAACAATCATTAATGGATCTGTATCACCAGTTAAAAAATCTCCAGCAGTTACATCTCCAATAGTTAATGCACCTGGATCAAAAATTAATTTTGCTTGTGCTGCTGCTAATCCAGTCACGCCTACAACTTTAAGGCTTACTGTAAAGGTAGCACCAGCAGTTGTATCTGTATATTTTGGATCAACAATAAGCGCTGGTGTAAGAAGATCGCTTACATTAATATATCCAGTTTTTGTTTCTAAAGCTGTTCCACCTTCACCTAAAACATCTAAAGATACATCATAGCTTCCTGTTGCAGTATATGTATGCATAGGATTATTCTCAGTGCTTGTATTACCATCTCCAAAATCCCAAGTAGATTGATAATAACGTACAGAATTATTAATAAATTGAACTCTTAAGTCAGGAGTACCACTAGTAGTAGTTGCTTCAAATGCAGCATTTGGTGGTACTGCTTGTACAGTAATATAATTTGTTTTAGTAATGGAGTCTGTTCCACCTGGGCCTACAACAGTTAAGCTAACACTATAGGTGCCAGGTTCTGTATATTGATAAGTTGGAGTATATGTTCCACCATCTACTGTTCCATCATTGTTAAAATCCCACTGATGAGAATTAATTGTTCCTGTAGATTGAGATGCGAATTGCACTGTTAATGGGACAGATCCTGATAAAGGACTCCCTGTAAATTGTGCTACTGGAGCTTGATCGGTTGGTCCGGTTCCTCCACCATCATCACTACCTCCGCCACCGCCACCACCGCAGCTTAGTAATACAATCCAAACTAATAATACTAATCTTTTCAAAATTGGCTACCCCTTAATAGGTTGATGATTAATCTACAATAATTGTAGTCATTTTTCCAGATTTGTCTTTATTTAATTATTTTTTTGTAATTGAGATATTTCTATTGCTCAAATATGATAGGATGTAGTCTAGACATTGTTCTTTTTCTCCAATAGTCTCTGGAGGAAAAACTCCTTTATTTGTCCATAATGTATCTAATATTAGATTAATTGTTGCGGTTGCAGTATATCCTGTAGTGCGTGCCATGGATGTTGTATTTGATTCAATATTGAATTCATCATAGAGATGATATTCGATTCTATTTTCTTTGCCTTCTATGAGAATATCCATAATTGTGAATTCTTCTTCATTTTCTTTTAATTTCCATTCTTTGAATAATTTTTCTGAAGTATCATTGATATTTTCTGCATTAAACAGCCCTTTTTCTTTATAATCTTTCATAAGACTTGCGTGTTTTGGATATCGTAAAGTCTTCTCTTTCATATTTGGAATATGATTCATTGTTAATAAAATAGATCGCAATCCATCGGTATTAAATGCTTCTAATGCTCCACACTCTTCAAAGGTTATAGTTTCTATTTCAGATAAAGCAGGTTTTGTTACAAGTTTTCCATCAATCATCATTCTAGCGGGACGTGTATATTCTTCTATAACATCGATTGGGGAAAAAGGTGCTTTATAATAAAAGGGAGGAGTAGGATTTTTTGGAAGGCCTCCAACGCAATATTCAAATGCGTGGATATCCATTTTTGTATTATAATATCCAAGTAGATAATTTGGTATTCCAGGAGCAACTCCTGCGTCCACAACAGCAATAACATTTTTTTGTTGTGCAAGATTATTAAGTTCTAGAACGTTTTCTGGTGAAAATGAAATATCAACGACATTTTTTCCAGCTTCAATAATTGTTTCAAGTGCATCGTAACCCAAAAAACCAGGAACAGCTAATAAAACAATATCTGCAGGTTTAATCCATTCTTGTAGAGCAATTTTATCTTGCACATCTAATTGATGAATGCTAATAGAATTATCTTGAGATTTAATTTTATTGAGAGATTCTAGATTGTTATCTGATAAAGATACGTTGTGACTCTTTGCAAGATCTAGCGCCATTGCGCTTCCAACCATTCCATTTAATACTGATGATATTCCTAAACCTGATGAAAGCTGTAAGGATAAAACATACATTAGTGAAAGTGCATTTGAGCAAATCTGTAACCTTGCAGTAAAGCCAATATATGCTTGTTACTGGCGAGTAGCATACTATACTGGATTAAGGTTAAGAGAACTTGCTAATGACCCTAATATTCCAGGCTATCATGGATTGTGGCACTCAATAGATAGGAAAGATGGACTTTGGTGGATCATCGTTGAAGTAGGAAAGAATAAAGGCAAAAAGAAGGCAAAGACTTACCTGCCTGATGAAGTCTTTGATGACTACCAACAGATTATCAACAATAGGTATTATAGTCCTGATTGTATTTCAAAGAACTTTAGAAAGGCTTGTAGATTAGCAGGTTTTGATCAGTTCACTTTTAGAAATACAAGAAACTCTTTTGGTGCCAATCTTTTGCGAAAGAAAAAGATGTCGCCGGAAGTAGTTTCAAAGCTAATGCGACACTCATCTTTGGCTATGACATCGGAATATTTCCA
>CACGRA010000003.1 GCA_902575395.1 uncultured Fidelibacterota bacterium
TTTGATATACATCCTATACACTTAGCCATTATTTTTATTGCAAACTTGGAATTGGGATATATTACGCCTCCAGTAGGGATGAATTTATTTTTATCATCTTATCGTTTTGAGAAAGATATGCCAACCGTTTATAAAGCAACAATGCCATACTTTTTTATAAGGCTAATTGGTGTTTTGTTTATAACATATATTCCTTTGTTCTTTTATTAAATTTTGTTTATACTTAACACATCATGAGTTATAGAAAATTTATATTTGCTTTACTATTAGTTTCTCAAGTAGCAATGGCTCAAGGAAAAGCGGGTTCTTTATTTCTAGCAATTAATCCAGGCGCAAGAGCAAATGCTATGGGAGAAGCTCAGATAGGAATTGCAAATGATGTTTATTCTACATACTACAATCCAGCTGGGCTTTCTAATCTTCAAGGAATGGAAGCTTCATTTATGCATACTAGCTATTTGCCAAATTTAGTTGATGATATGTCATATGATTTTATTGCTTTTGGAACTCCTTTTAGGGGCGATGCTGCAATTGGAGGCCATTTTACCTATTTAAACCTTGGTGATCAGATTAGCACTGATGACAATGGTGTTGAACTTGGTACATTTTCTAGCTATATGTATGCATTAAATTTGTCATACTCAAAAAGAATTGATGAAAATTCATCATGGGGAGTTAATGGTAAATATTTTTACCAAGAGCTCGCAGACTTAAGTAGCGTTGATGCAGCAACTGGTAGTTTCGCTGTTGATTTAGGGTATTTTAAACGTAATGCTATGGATAATCCGAACCTCACTATGGGAGCTGTTTTAACTAATGTTGGCCCAGGTGTAAGTTTTAATGATGGCGATTCAGATCCACTTCCTACACGTTTAGGATTTGGAATTGGGTTGGCAATGCTTGAAGGAAAAGGGAATCTAGCATTTGATTTGAATTATGAGGTAAATGACCAAGCAATGGTAACGAATCTTGGTTTCGAGTATTTCATTGTAGATAACTTTGCTTTTAGAGGAGGATTCATGAATGATCCATCTGGAGAACTAAGTTACACTACCTTAGGCTTAGGCGCTCGTTTGGATCCTATTGGGTTTGATGTTAGCTATGTTATGGGCGGAAATCTCGATCCACATTCAGATATGGTGAGATTTTCTTTCAGTGGCTCTTTCTAACTATTCTTATTCATCTATATTTCCTAGCGTGAGAATATTTCTTATACTAATTCTTTTCTATTTAGCTGGATGCTCGTCTAATCCATTTAATGATGACATCCCTTATAAACAAAGATTTGATGATGGTTTAGCATTTTTTGAAGAAGAGAAATATGGCCGTGCTGCTCAACAATTTAATATTATCGTACAAAGAGCGTCTCATACAGACCTTGGCGATGATGCATTGTTTTTTCTTGCAGAATCATACTATTTAGATAATGATTATGATTTGGCCTTGCTTGAATATGAGAAATTGGTATCTAGAATGGGCTTTAGCCCTTATATAGAAAAAGCGCGTTGGAGAATTTGTGAATCACTTATGAAATTATCTCCTAATTATTATCATGATCAAGATTCAAGCAAAAAAGCTATTCAAGAGATACAGCAGTTTATAGATGATTACCCAAAATCTGAATATTCAATTGATGCAGATCAGTTAATTAAGAACATAAGATTAACGTTAGCTAAAAAGAATATGGAAACTGGTGAATTATATATGAAGTTGAAAGCATATGATTCTGCAGTAGTGTCATATAAAATTGTTACAACAGACTATTATGATACAAAGTACTATAGTGATGCAAATTTAGAGATTATCCGTTGTCTTGTTATGATGGATAAAAAAGATGAAGCCAAGACTTTTTTAGATGATCTTACAGAAAAAAATGAATCATCTATAGATGAGAACTTTAAAGAATTAGCATCTGAAATTTTAAACGATCCATCATAAATTTTATAGAAAGATAGATAATGAAAACTTGTATTTTTGGCGGAACTTTTGACCCTCCTCATATTGGTCATCTTTTAATTGCACAGACTGTTTTTGAATCTGAAAATTTTGAAAGATTAATATTTGTTCCTGCTAATATTTCACCAGCAAAAAAGAATGGAGATAGTTCTTCTCCTAATGAGAGATCAAAAATGTTAGAAATAGCCCTAATAAACAATCCTAATTTTGAAATTTCTGATTTAGAAATCAAAAGAGAAGGAATAAGTTATACTATTGATACTATAAGAGAATTTGTTGATGATCTTAAATTGGATAAAGATGAATTATTTTTTCTTATGGGAAGTGATACTTTGAAAAGTTTTCATACGTGGAAAGATCCTGAAGAAATTCTTAATCTCTGCAATATTATTGTTGCAATTAGACCAGGGTTTACTCCAAGCGATATTCCACAATGGGTTTTAGACAATGTTCGTTTTGCAAACATACCAAGATTTGAAGTTTCTTCTACAAATATAAGAAGAAGATGGAGAGAAGGTAAAACAATCAGATATATGGTTACAAAAGAAGTCTGGGAATATATTGATGAAAAGGATTTATACTAATGCTACCAATGCTATCTAGTATATTTTTTCTTATAGTCGGCTCCATTGGTCTTTACTTTGGATCAGAGTGGTTAATAGATGGTGCAAAAAATCTTGCAAAAAGACTTAAAATATCTGATTTAGTTATAGGATTAACAATTGTATCTATCGGCACTTCTTTTCCTGAGCTTGTGATTGGGTTAATATCTGCATGGGAAGGATACAATGATTTTATTCTTGGAAATGTTTTAGGTTCTAATATAGCAAATATTGGATTAGCACTAGGGTTGCCTGCATTGCTGTATAATATATCATTTCATTCAAGAGATTTAACTTCTGTTTTTATTTATAATCTTATAGCGGTTGCATATCTCTATTATATATTATTAGATGATAAAATTGTTCTCATAGAAGCACAAGGACTGTTGTTTATATTTGTAGTTTATATGATTGGAAGTTTTTTAAGGCCAGATGCTACTGCCAAAATTGAATTAGATGAAGATGATAATTTATCATTAATAAATTCAATTTCCAGATTGGTAGCTGGCGCAGTTATGCTTTGGGCAGGATCAGATTTATTTGTTAATAATGGTGCAGCTCCATTTGCTAGAGAGTTAGGTGTTTCTGAAAAGGCAGTAGGGATGACGGTTGTTGCAATTGGAACATCATTGCCTGAAATATTCGTTACTTTAATGGCTTTATCTAGAAAAGCAGTAGGCATATCTCTTGGAAATATTATTGGATCTAATATATTTAATATTTTGTTTGTTTTAGGGTCTGTTGGTTTGGTAGGAACTATTGATGCCTCACCTGCAACAGAAGAGCTTTTGTTTGGATTATTTTTATTATTCTTGTTATGGATTTTTGGAATGTTCTTCAATGGTTTAAATAAATTTTCTGGAGCATTCTTAGTTTTATTGTATATAATCTTTGCTTATCTTCAATTTTCATGATTGATTTTAAAGATATAACCTATAATTACTCGCATCAATCTGGAGTATATAACATTGACCTAAAAATTAAAAAAGATGAATTTTGTTTTCTTGTTGGTCCAACTGGTTCTGGTAAAACTACTCTTTTAAAACTGCTTTATTTTGACTTATTTCCCCATAAAGGAAAAGTAGAAATATTAAAATATTCATCTGCAAATATCAAAAAATCTTCGATACATAAAGTAAGAAAAAAGATTGGGGTTGTTTTTCAAGATTACAAACTATTAAAACAGAGAACTGTTTATGAAAATATTGCACTCCCGTTACATATAAATGGAGTAGGAAGAAAAAAGATTAAACAGCTTGTTAATGAAGCGCTAGATTTAACAGAATTATCACATTATTCCAAAAAATTTCCTAATGAATTATCTGGAGGAGAACAGCAAAGGGTATGTATTGCAAGAGCTATTGTTAAAAATCCTGATGTTATACTAGCAGATGAACCGACTGGAAATTTAGACCCTACTACTGGACATAGAATATTGAAAATACTTGAACAAATAAATAAAGAGGGAACATGTGTAGTTATGGCGACTCATAATTACAAATTAATATCTGATAAAGCATATAGAATTATAGAGTTAAATGAAGGTAAAGTGGTAAGCGGATGATAGATAAAATAGCATTTTTATTTGTCGAAGGGATTAAAAATTTTACTAGAAACAAGCTAGCTAATTTTATATGCATCATTACAATCTTAATCAATTTCACAATACTCGGTACTTTTTTTGTTTTTGGTTATAATACGGACAATATTGTAAACTTTTTTAGGTCAAAATACACTTTTGAAGTGTTTTTAAATTCTGATACAAACTTGGATCAAGCTGTTACCTTAAAAAATGAATTTTTAGATAATACTTTAATATCTTCTGTTGACTTAATTGGAAAAGAAGAATCAGCAAAAATATTTTATGATGAATTTGGAGAAGATATTATTCAAATATTAGGATACAATCCTCTTCCGATGTCGTTAAAGGTAAATTTACATGATAAAGGTTTTGATTCTGAAGAAGTCAATCTTCTAATAGAAAAATATGGATCAAACTCATTTGTTGACGAAATAGTTTATCAGGGAAGCTATGTTGATAATATTGAAAGCAGGATTAATCTGTTTATCTTTATTTTTCTTGTATTAGTTTTGTTGCTGATATTTATATCTATTCAAATTATAGGAAATACAACAAGTCTTTCAATGTCCAATCGTAAAGATTTTATTGAAATTCTTCGATATAATGGTGCATCAAATTTATTTATTAAAACTCCTTTTCTAATTGAAGCATTTTTACAATCATTAGTAGGCTCTTTGCTTGCATTTTTATTAGTGAAGTATGGATTTGTTATAATAAATTCCTATCTTGGTGTTAATATAAAAATTGATGATTATTTATGGGCATGGATGATTGTTCTTTCTTTAATTGTAAGCAGTTATGCATCAAGTAAATCAATGAAGAGAATATTATTATGAATAAAAAAGTAAAAAACGGATCTGATCAAGAAGCGGTTAAGAAAAAATCACCAAAGAAGAAATCGGTTACTAAAAAAGATTTAGAGATTCTTGTCAATGAATTAAAAGAAAAAGAGCTACGATTAAGAGCAGAATTTGACAATTTTAGAAAAAGAAAAGAATCTGAAATAGCAGGTATTTTAAAATATGAAGGAAAAAGTTTTGTTCTCGATTTTCTTTCTATTCTTGACACTATTAATAGAGGAATTGAATCTTATAAAGAAGACAATATCAAGGATGCGCTCAAGTTAATCCAGAAAGATTTTTTAAAGAAAATGGAAGAGAAAGAAATAACTCAATTTGGAGAAAAAGGAGAAATTTTTGACCCTGAATTACACGAAGCATTAACAACAACAAATGATAGCAAAAAGAAAGACAATGAAATTGTAGAAGTATATGAAGCAGGATTCCAATATAAAGATTTAATCATAAAGCATGCTAAAGTAGTCGTTAATAAAAAATGAAAGATTATTATGAAATATTAGGCGTCTCAAAAGGGGCTAATGAAACAGAAATTAAGCGTGCATATCGTAAGATTGCGATGAAATATCATCCAGATCGTAATCCAGATGATAAAGAAGCCGAAAAGAAGTTTAAAGAAGCTGCTGAAGCATATTCAATTCTAGGAGACCCATCAAAACGTCAACAGTATGATCAATTTGGACATTCTGCATTTGGTGGCATGGGAGGAGGCCAAGGCGGATTCCAATCAATGAATATGGAAGATATCTTTAGTCAATTTGGAGATATATTTGGTGGCAACAATCCTTTTGAGTCTTTTTTCTCAGGTAGAGGAGCATCTTCAAGAGCTAGGACTGGCGGTGATATTAAAATAAAGATTAGCCTTACCTATGATGAGATAGTAAATGGTGGTTCTAAAAAGATTAAACTAAAACGATTAAAATTAGCAGACGGTGTAACATTTTCTAATTGCTCTATGTGTGGTGGAGCTGGACAAATGACAAAGGTAACTAATTCTATACTTGGTCAAATGCGTTCTACATCTATCTGTCCTCAATGTAAAGGTTATGGAAAAACATTAGACAATATCCCTTCTGGAGCAGATAGAAATGGCATGATTAAAGTTGAAGAAACAATTAAGATTAATATTCCAGTTGGTGTTGAAAATGGAAATTATATGACTCTTGACTCGCAGGGACATGAAGATATTAATAGAACTTCTGGCGATCTTTATGTTTTTTTTGAAGAGGAAGAGCATGAATATTTTTCACGATACGGAGATGATATATTATTGCAAGTAAGAATCAATTTTTCTCAAGCTGTTTTTGGAGATAAAATTAATGTGCCTACTGTTGATGGAAAGGCAAGTTTAAAAATCCCAGCTGGTATCGAAGCGGGTCAGATTTTAAGAATCAGAGGAAAAGGATTTCCTCGTTTAAGAAGATCTGGAAGAGGGGATCAATTAGTCAAGATTCAAATTGATGTTCCGAAGAAATTATCTAAGGATGAAAAAGCAATTTTACAAGACTATCAAAACATCAAGAAAGGGAATGATGTTAGCTTTGAAAAATTTGACGATTAATGCCTTGTTATGAATCTTATTTATTGTAAATTCAGATAACATAAAATGGACAAGAAAAAACAAAAATTTTTTAACGACTATCTAGAAATAATCACATTTGTCATTTTTCTTATTATGTTAGTTGTTATTTACGTTCCTAGTACAATTTGGCAAGAAGAAGATGCTTATAAGAATGAAAGCAGATTTCGTATGCAAAATGTATATAGCGTAGAAAACTTCTATAACATTTTAACAGGAGAGTATGAACAAGATGGATTAAAAGCACTTAGGCTTGTGAATGCTGTAAGAGATTCTTTAACAGCAGATTCTCTTTTTCTTGGAGAACAATCAGTTAAGTTGAGTGGAGAAGAATTTTTAATAGATGTTCCTAAAGGTTTTGATGTTGAGTATGATACCACATTTGGTCTTAGAAGAGTTGCAAAAGAAACTGTAGTAGACACAACTGTAACAGTATTAATGCTTACTGAAGATGGAGCAGAAGATACTGTTTATGTTCAAAAAAGAAATTTAAAAGAAACGCTATCAGATCCATTATTCTTGAATGTTGTATCTGAAAATACATTCGAACGCATTGAGACTGTTTCTTATTTTGATAGAAGATTTAGAAAAGAGAGAGATCCTTATGATTTTATTTCTTTGCCAGATTCTTCTCAGTTTAATTGTCCATTAACTGGTGATCCTTATATAATTGAGATTAGTGAAAATTCTATAAGAGTTTCTAGTCCAATTCGTTCTTACAGAGAAAATAGATATGGATTTTTCTCTCTTAAAACCAGAAGTCATGGGTATATCATTGACGGAACCAGAAGTTGGGATAATTAGTTGATTGTTATACTTTATAGTACATAATAATACTCTATCTCTATTTAAAGAAAACTCTGAGAAAGATTTATTAAATCTCCACTCAAAAATTACATTTCATCATCCTTTATTGTCTTGTATAAACGATTCAAAGATATTGAATAATGTTATTTCTCAAGCATTAGATGAATTGAACGAAAAAGAATTGTTAGAGAACCAAGATGCTTCAATAATTATAAGTGATAGTTTGTTGTCTCATTCATTGGTTGTTAATGACGGTAAAAGTGATTCAGAATTAGCTCAAAAGATAAAAGACGAACTTCAGGCAAAATGGAGAGATTTGTTTGATAATTATTTTTATATATCAGAAAATAAAAAATCATCAAAGAAAACCATTCATATTGTTGAGATTAATCACTATTTAAAGGATAAGATTAAATTAAACTTTAATAATTTCGGAATTGATATTAAATCGCTTGTTCCGATGTCTAGCATTGCTCTGTCTAAGATTAAGACAACGCAGTACGGTGTAATCAAATCAAAAAGCGATTATCTTATCTTTAATTATTCACGAAAAGGTTTTTCATTTTTTAAAGCTAATTATACTTCAAAAGGCAAAATGTTTAATAGGATAGTTGGTTTCAATAGTTTGTCAAAAGTTTCAGAAGCTACTCTTAAAAAATCCAATACCAAATTTAGATTTTTCTCTGACCTTGATATTGTAGAAAATTTATCACATATGATTAAAAATTCTGTTCCTATGTTAAATTTTATTAATCCAGTTGGAGTGCAAATTGTTGACGGAAGCCTCTATGAGAAAAAGAAAACTTTTACAAAACAAACTGATACAAAAAATTTCTTTTATCATTTCAGAAATGCAATTGCAGCATTGTTAACACTGGCTGTGTTGTTAGTTGCTTTACAGATTGTAAATCAAACTGATTTAAAAGAACTAGATGCTGATTTTGTCACTGTATTGGAAGAAGTAGAAGAGAAAGTAGTTGATATTACACCTGAGCTTAATAAACCTATATCAAATAGTCGATTTGAGTCATATAATATTAAATCTTATGCTATGATTGATGCTTTCCAATCAGTTCTTGATTCAAGTTATGGTGAATCAATTGATGTATTAAGTGTTGTTAATGGAACTTTATCAGCACAAGGTAGCGTTGATATTACAGGTTTATTAATTGACGTAGATCCAAACTCAGTTAAAGAAATTAATCTTTCAGAAAATAAGATATCCTATAAGATAGATTTATTCTCACCTCCGGAAGATAATCAAAATTCCATGTCAATTTCTAATTTCCTCAATTCAGTTGTTGATATAAAAAATATAGATTTTAAACTTATTGATGGCACATTGCTCGATGAAAAAGTTGATAATTTGATATTAAGAATTGAGCAAAAAGATATGTTTGAAAATGTTATTAATCAGATAAAGGGTTATGATAATTTTATTGTTCGCAAGATTTCATTTAAAAGATCTGATAATTCAACTCATATTTATATTACCGTTTTAAGTTAATGAAGATATTAGCAGGTCAATTTAAAAACCATGCTATTCAGTCGAATAAAAAGTTTGGATATCGTCCAACCACTTCTATTGCAAGAAAAAGTATCTTTGACACACTAAAATCATTAGAAGGGAAACATTTCCTTGATTTATATGCAGGATCTGGTATTGTCGGATTTGAAGCTGCAAGTAGAGGAGCTGCATCAGTAACATTTATTGAGTTAGAAAAAAAACATATGAATCAAATTATTATTAATGCAAAAGCAATTGAGTATAATAATTTCAATTTTATGGTAAGAGATGCAAATAGGTTCCTCAAAAAGTCTTCATCTTATGATGTGATTTTTGCAGATCCGCCTTATACTGATTCTAGCACGAATAATTTGGTAGCATTAGGCTTAAATCGTCTCAATAAAGGCGGTGTGTTTATGTTAGAGTGCAAAAGCTATGAATTTCTTGCAGGATATGATAAAATTAGTAAATTTGGGGGCACAAACATACTTTATTGGCAGAGATGAAAAAAGTTATATATCCAGGCACTTTTGACCCGATTCACTATGGGCACATAGATATAGCAAAAAGAGCGTCTAAATTATTTGATGAAGTGCATATTTGTGTATCTGATAATGTTCAAAAAGATCCAATGTTCAGTCATGATGAGCGCGTTGAAATGATTGAAGAATGTTTCAATGATATTGATAATATACATGTTCACTCTAATCCTAAGAATTTGGTAATTAATTTTGCAAAAGACTGTGGTGCTGTGGCGATTATTAGAGGATTAAGACATGTCAGTGATTTTGAGTTTGAATTTCAAATGGCAAATGTTAATTATAGTATTGATTCTTCTGTTTCATCTTTGCTGATGATTCCTGATGAAAAATTTCTTCATTTGAATTCAACAATCATTAAAGATTTAGCAAAACATGATGCAGAACTAACAAAATTTGTTCCAGAGAATATTGAAAAAAGATTGAAAGGAAAGTTGCAATAATGGCAGATAAAATAAAATTTACTGATGGAAATTTAGTTGTTTCTGACAATCCAATAATTCCTTTTATAGAGGGAGATGGAATTGGTCCTGATATTTGGAGAGCAAGTCAAAAAGTGATTGATGCTGCTGTTCATCATGCATACGGTCCATCAAGGCGCATTGAATGGTTTGAGGTGTTTGCAGGAGAAAAATCATTTGACAGAAATGGAGAATGGCTTCCTGATGAGACACTTGAAATAATTAGAGACCACGTTATTGCTATTAAAGGCCCACTAACAACTCCAATTGGAGGAGGGTTTAGGTCACTGAATGTTACCTTAAGAAAAGAATTAGATTTATTTGCTTGCGTTAGACCAGTAAGATGGTATAAAGGCACTCCTTCTCCTTTGTCTGACCCTAGCACTGTTGATATGACAATTTTCAGAGAAAATACTGAAGATATTTATGCTGGAATTGAATGGGAGAATGGTTCAGATGGAGCAGGAAAAGTCATAGACCTAATCAATGAATTAGGAGTTGGTAAAAAAATACGATTCCCTGAGTCTAGTTCTATTGGAATTAAGCCAATATCACAAGAGGGAACCCATCGTTTGGTGCATGCCGCAATTGAGTATGCATTAAAAAATAATCGAAAGAGCTTAACTCTTGTCCATAAAGGAAATATCATGAAGTTTACCGAAGGATATTTTAAAAAATGGGGATATGAATATGCAGAAGCTCATTTTGGTGATAAAGTCTTTACTTGGAACCAGTATGACAAAATTAAAGAAGCTGAAGGATCAGAAGCTGCTAACAAAGCACAATCTGATGCACTTGATAGCGGTAAATTATTAGTTAAAGATGGTATTACAGATGCCTTTTTACAACAAATTCTATTACGTCCAAGCGAATATGACGTTATTGCTACCATGAATCTAAATGGAGACTACATATCAGATGCAGCCGCAGCTTCAGTAGGAGGCATTGGTATTGCTCCGGGTGCAAATATTAATTTCAATACAGGACACGCTATTTTTGAAGCAACCCATGGTACTGCTCCAAAATATGCTGGTTTAGATAAAGTAAATCCATCTTCGGTGATTTTATCTGGAGCATTAATGTTAGAATATATGGGATGGAACGAAGCTTCTGAAACTATTATCAATGGATTAGAAAAGGCAATTTCTTCTAAAAAAGTAACCTATGATTTTCATCGATTACTTGACGATGCTACACTTCTGAAATGTTCAGAATTTGGCGACGAAATCATTAACAATTTTTAACTTCTTATACCATGTTTATCGATTATGCAAAGATTGAGTTGCAAGCAGGCAACGGCGGGAACGGTATCGTCTCTTTTCATCGAGAAAAATATATAGACAAAGGCGGTCCTAGCGGTGGAGATGGTGGCAAAGGTGGAGACATTGTTTTTGTCACTAATTCGAACCTTCACACATTGCAAGACATTCGATATCGTCGTTTGTATAAAGCAAAAAATGGACAATCAGGTGGATCAAACAAAAAAACAGGAAAATCTGGAGAAGATTTGATTATAGAAATTCCATGTGGGACCGTTATAAAAGATCAAGCTTCTAACAAAATAATTGTAGATATGGTAGAAGACAACCATTCTCATATTGTATGTGAAGGAGGTATTGGAGGTAAAGGGAACCATCATTTTAAATCTTCCACACAACAAACTCCTCGTTTTTCACAAGAAGGATCACAGGGAGAGTATCTTAAAGTAGAGCTAGAGTTAAAAGTATTAGCAGATGTAGGTTTGGTAGGTTTGCCAAATGCTGGTAAATCTACATTATTGTCTGTAATGACCACAGCAAAACCAAAAATTGCTGATTATCCTTTTACCACATTACAACCACACTTAGGAATTGTAAAATACGGTGAATATCAATCATTTGTGATGGCTGACATCCCTGGATTAATTGAAGGGGCAAGCGAGGGTAAAGGACTTGGACATCAGTTTTTAAAACATATTGAACGCAATAAGATATTATTGTTTTTAATTGATATTTTAGAAGAAAACCCTCAAGAAACTTTTGATAAACTAAAAAAAGAATTAGAGACATTTAACGATACGCTTATGGACAAACCAGCTCTGGTAGTGCGTACTAAATTAGACACTATTCAAGATCCAAAAACATTAGATCAATGGAATGGTTTTTCTGAGGATTATATTGATATATCGTCTGTCAGTCAATCTGGGCTTGATAATTTAAAAGATAGACTAGTATCTTTTTTGTCCAACAGTATATAAATTCTCAAAAATTGGAGAGGTGGCTGAGTGGTTGAAAGCGGCACCCTGCTAAGGTGTTATACGGGCAACCGTATCGAGGGTTCGAATCCCTCTCTCTCCGCACTTAAATAAAAAGGGAGAAAATAAATATGTCAAAATTATCAGATGCAATATCAGGAAATTCAAATTCTGAATCATCATTACCAATTAATCAAGGATGGCTAAGAGCATTAATCTTTATGCCTATCTGGTTTTTAACAATAATGATTTTTGTCGGATTAGGAACAGTTGCTATGATGATGATAGCAGGTGTTGATATGACCGACACAGCAGCTGTAGAAGAATGGGCTATGGGGATGGAAGGCATGGGATTTGCATCACCAATGATGTTAGTGATGTCTCTTCTTCAAATTACGGCAAGTTTTGCATCAATTTGGTTTATGATGACCATATTTAACAAAGAACCATTAACAAATATTGGATTATCTATAAAAGATCGTGGCCAAGAGATGTTAGTTGGCTTAGGAGCTGCACTGCTCTTTATTGGTGGTATATTCTTTATTTTATGGATTCTTGGCGCAATTACAGTAACAGGCGTTGTCGGATTAAAGCCAGAAGTAATGATAGTTAGTTTGATGCTATTTGTTGCTGCATTTGATGAAGAAATCGTATTCCGTGGTTATGTATTAAACAATTTGATGGATTCAATGAACAGATGGTGGGCATTAGGTATCTCTTCTGCTGTATTTGCATTAATGCATGCAGGAAACCCTAATGTGTGGAGCACTTTTGTTCCAATGTCAGAATTGTTTGCCGCAGGATTTATATTAGGGATTAGTTATACTTTTACTAAAAATCTTTGGTTTCCAACCTTTTTCCATTTTGGATGGAATTTTTTCCAAGGACTGTTTGGATTTGAAATTAGTGGATTGAAAGTTGATTCTTGGAAAGTGCTTGCTCATGAAAATTCAGGTCAAGTTCCTGATATTATTTCAGGAGGATCATTTGGTATAGAAGGATCTGTTATTTCTTTAACACTTACTATCTTAGGTACATACGCAATATACAGATACTATACAGATGGACAGCAATAAAATAAAACAGTTTTTAATGCATCCTATCTTTTTAGGATTGCTAGTAATGTTTAGCGCATACAGTGTGTGGAATGTTACAAGCGGGAATATAGACCCTAAAACAGGACAAAAGATGTTATTAGGGTCTATTTCTTTAGATGATCTTAAAGAAGATCCATTTGAAGAGTGGTATGCATCTGGTTTTCAAGATTATGATGTAGATTATCAATTAATTAGCGCGATTGAAGATCCGAACGTGTATACTTATGAAGTGTTTCTTGGTACATGGTGTGAAGACAGCAGAAAAGAAGTACCGAGAATCGCTAAAATATTTAAAACATTAGGTGTTCCAGAAGAAAATGTAATATATATATGCGTAGATAGAGATAAAGTCAGCCCTGGAAATGAACAAGAAGGGAAAGATATCCGCTATGTTCCTACATTGATTGTGAATCAAGGCAATGAAGAAATAGGTCGTATTGTAGAAAGCCCTATTGGAACGCTTGAGAGCGATTTGTTAGAGATTGATTTAGGGATTCCACCTGTACCTAATTACGCTCAGTAATTTTCTTATATTCTTCAGGCGTATGTGTCTTCATAGTTAGCGCATGGATTTCATGAGGCATATATTCATCAACAAGTTTATATACTAATTGATGTCGCTCAATAAGGCTCATTCCTTCAAAATCAGGACTAACCAGCGTCATACTTAAGTGAAAATTTCCTTCAAAAGTTACATGGTTCTCATGTTCGGCTGTATAATCGAATATTTTGATAAAATCTACTGTGATTTCATCTGCTATTTTTTTAGAAATTATTGTCTGTAATTCTTCAAGCTTCATTGTAACTTCTGTTTATGATATCTGAATTTAATTCAAAAATAATTAAATCCTTATGTCTTTTGCTTCTTGTTCAAGGTTGCGCTTACTTTAATACATTCTATAATGCTCAAGAGCACTATAAAGATGCAGAAAAAATACGTATAGAAAATTTTGGAAATCAACTTCCTTCAAGAGCTATTCAAGAATATGAGAAGGCCATCGAAAAATCTCAGAAAGTATTAACAGATTATAGTGACAGTAAGTATGTGAATGATGCATTATTATTAAAAGGGAAATCGCATTTTTTTAAAAGAGAATATGATAGCGCAAAAGAAGCATTTGACAAATTGAAAGAATCTGAAGAAGTATTTTTTCAAAATGAAACAACGTATTGGTTGGCGTTATGTAAATGGAAAGACTTAAGACCTCAGCCTGCTGTCAACGATTTAAAAAATCTTTTAGATAGCACTGAATCTGTTGATTTAGAATCTCGCATTTATCTAACATTGGGAGAAATTTATCTTGAAATTGATCAACCAGATTCTGCATTTCAATTTTTAGATCGTGGAGCTAAAACAGCAGACAGTAGACTAACTAGAGAACAGATTTATTTCCAAATAGCTGAATTATCATATGAAAAAGAATTATATCAGCAGGCATCAGATAATTATAGAAATGTTCTTAGTAATACAATATCAATGTCCAGAGTTAAGGAATCAAATTTAAAAATTATTCAGACTTATCGTTTATTAGGGGATTTAGATAAAGCAAAAAGCAGAATAGAACAATTGCTTTTAGATGAAAATTTTAATTCTATAAAAGGCGAATTGAATTTGGAATTAGCAAAGATTGAATTAGATAAAAATAATTTAGATTTTGCAATAGAGAGCTTAGATCAGGTAGCACAAAATAATTTGAATACAGAAATTTCTGTAGAAGCATACTACTTGCTTGGAAATATTTTTCTGAGAAATCCAAATTTAGATTTTGATCGTGCAAATTTCTTCATCAATGAAGGAATGAAGCAAAACTTCAATTCTCCTTATAAAGTCATTATGTCTAAGAGGCGAGATTCAGTTAGTAAGCTTATAAAGCTTAAAAGCTCATTAGATGAAGAAAGCGTTGTTAATCCATCAACTTTATATGCAATTGCAGAAATATTAGCATTTGACGTTGGCAGTGAATATGAAGCATTAGACTACTTTGAGATAATTATTGCTAACCATACAAACTCAGAGTATTACACCAAATCTTTATTTGCTACTTATTTGATATATGATTCAAAGAATGCATTAGAATCAGGTAAATATAAGGATATAATTTTAACACAATATCCTCAATCAGATTATGCAAAGAAGATTATAGACAATGAAAAACTATTATTAGAACATCAACCTTCGAAATTATTGTTAAAAGCTGAGTCTCTTTGGTCTACAAATAAAAAAGAAGCTATTGATACTTATAAACTAATTTTAGACAGTGGATCTTCAACAGCGCTTTCTGCGGTTGCAGCATATTTCTTAGCATATTATTATGATTATAAATTATCTGATAAAGATAGTGCAATTACATATTATACATGGCTTACAAAGAATCATCCAGAATCAACCCAAGGAATGATTGCACAAGAAAGACTTGAAGGATTAAATGAATAGCGTGAGATCTCAGTTGTCATCAATAAACTATCGTTTTTTAAGAAGATTAATCATTATGCAACAGTCTTTATTGAAAAAAGATTTAGAAGGGGCAATTATTGTTGGTGATAAGATTAATCATTTGTTGATGAATTCACCTTTTAAGCATTTATTCAAATTTTCAATACCAAACAATATTGGAACATATCTGTATGATCTGAATTTTCCCTCTCCAATTATTGCAGCTTCATTTAAGGATGATATTAGTGCATTATTACAATGGCAATTTGTAGGGATAGGAGGAATAACTTATAAAACAGTATTAAAAAATCCTTCAGAAGGCAATAAAAGACCAAGAATACAAGAAGTTAGCTACAATGGCAGCTATGCTTTACTGAATTCGCTTGGTCTTCCAACAAAAGGAGTGGATAATTTTGTTAATCATTTTGAACATGAACAATTACTCTCATTTAATCGACCAATAGGAATTAGCATTGGAGGAGACAGTGTTGCTGACTATGTCCAGGTGTTTGAATCAATAAATTCAAAAGTAGAATCTTCTCCTTTTAATCAGTTTTTTTATGAGATTAATATTAGTTGTCCAAATACAGAAGATGGTAAATGTTTAAGCGATGATTTGAATCAGTTAGCATTTTTATTAACTAAGATGAGATCTTTATCTTCAAAGGTTATTGTTGTAAAAACATCTCCTGATAGTAATGATAATGAAATATTAAAAATATGTGAAATTTTATCTTCTTTAGATAAAAGCGCAATTAATGTAGGTAATACCAGATATGTATCAGTTGAATCAGTTGGACTAAAACCAAATCATTTTTCAAAACCAGGAGGAGGATTAAGTGGTCCTCCTTTGTTTAATAGCACTTTAGAAAGAGTCAAATTAATAAATAGTAATTTTAAAATACCAATTATTGCTACAGGGGGTATTGGGAATTATGACCAAGTAAAAGCTATAATTGATAGTGGCGCAAGACTAATAGGAATGGCCAGCCGATTAGTGATTGATCCATTTATCATTCCACAGATTAATAATAAATTATCTCATGAAGAAATTTTAATCTATCAAAGACATGAATCATAAAATATTACTTATAACAATTTCTTTAATTCTTTATAGTTGTGGTCCGACTATTGCTTATGGTGACTATATTAATTCTGATGGAATGAGCCGAAAAGAAATCGAAGCAATACGTAATCATCCTGAAGTGCAGATAGGCATTGCTTCATACTATGGAAGAGAATTTCATAGAAAATTAACAGCAAATGGACAAAGGTTTAATATGTATAAGGTTAGCGCTGCACATAAAACATTGCCTTTAGGAACAAGAGTTAAGGTTACAAATTTAAACAATGGAAAATCAATTAGACTTACTATTAATGATCGTGGGCCATTTAAAAAAGGAAGAATATTAGACCTATCATACAAGGCTGCTCAAAAATTAGGATTTGTCAATGAAGGAACGACTAAAGTACGCATTGATGTAATTAAGCTTGGTGATAATAAGTATTACAAGTAGATATGAATTCTATTCTTTGTATAGTTAATCCTGTTAGCGGTTTAAAAAAATCTCTCAAATCTTATCATAATATAGAAAGCAAGATAAAAGAAGCAGGTTTTTCTCCAGAATTATTTGTTACAGAATATTCAGGTCATGCAATGGATTTTCTTTCAAAAATCAAACCAAATCAATTTAATAGAGTTTTTATTTTTGGAGGCGACGGTACTGTTAATGAAGTTATTAATGGATTATACAGAGCAGATTTATTGAATGATATTCCAATTGGCGTTATTCCGACCGGTTCTGGAAACTCAGTCATGCATGATATCGATTGTCTTGACTATGTTGATGCGGTAGGCAGGGCACTACAAGACAATATTCAATTAATGGATGTTAATAAAGTGATTTTTGATAATGAAGTACGCTTAAGTGTTAGCATAATTGGATGGGGTATGTTTTCTTATGCAAATCTTTTGGCTGAACAATTAAGGTTTTTGGGTACAATCCGTTATGACGTCGCATCAATCATTAAGCTTATGCAAAGATCTTTCTATGATGCACAAATAACAATTGATGGCAAAACATTTGATATTGAGTGTGCATTTATTGTGGGATGCAATAGTATCCATACTGGAAAAGGAATGAAGGCAGCTCCAAATGGAGGTTTTTTTGACAATGTCATGGATATTTTTATAGTAAAGAATGATGTCAGTAGAATGCAATTAATGAACATTTTTCTAAAGGTATTCAAAGGGGAACACATTGATTTGCCTTATGTGCATATGCAAAAAGCTACATCTCTTAAAATAGATGCTTTAGGCGACTCTTTATTTAATCTAGATGGAGATTTAATTGAAAGCAGTAAAGTCAGTGTAGAAGTAATTCCAAAAGCGATTAAGCTTTTGGTATAATAGAGAACTATTCTTATTTTCTTGCATGAGTTCTCTGAGTTCAAGATTACCAATATATTTTATAGGTTTTCCCCTTGCTATTTGGATTGTTCTAACAGGAGGAATACTTTTCTATCTTTTTGTGGGATTCTTCACAATTATGGCTTTTATAGAGTTTCTATCTTTAAAAAGAGAAGAAGCTAATTCTGTTTTTTGGTGGATTTTAGGAATAGTCTATGTATGTCTCAGTTTATCATGTTTATTTGTATTAAGAGATATTGACAGTCGATTAGACTCCTATTTTACTTTAATGTTATTTTGTGGAGTTATGCTGAATGATACATTTGCATATATTTTTGGCAATTTAATTGGAGGAAGAAAGATTGCTCCTTCTATTAGCCCTAATAAAACCTATGCTGGTTTGTTGGGGGGTGTGATTGGATCTACAATATTTATCTTATTATTTAGTCATTATATTTTTTCTCTAAAAATGATTGATATTTTAGTGTTCATTTTTATATTCAGTGTCGTAGGATTCTTTGGCGATTTATTGGAATCTTATTTAAAGAGGGCAGTTAATGTAAAAGACTCATCTAATCTATTAATGGGACATGGCGGTGCACTTGATAGAGTAGATTCTTTAATATTGACATGTCCCCCTACATTATTATATGTTATTGGGCAATATTTATTATGAGCAAAAAGATTAAATCTATATTAGCAACAGATTGTGGTAGCACAACTACAAAAGCAATCTTAATTGAATGGAAAAATGATCGCTATCGTTTGACATTCAGAGGGGAAGCCCCTACAACTGTTGAAGCTCCTTTTGAAGATGTGACTAAAGGAGTTTTAAATGCTGTTATGGAAGTAGAAGAGCTTTCTGGAAGAACTATTCTTGATGGAGATAAAATAATTACTCCTGACAATGGAAGTAAAGGCGTTGATATATATGTATCAACCAGTTCAGCTGGAGGTGGATTGCAAATGATGGTAGCTGGAGTAGTTAAATCTATGTCAGGTGAAAGTGCCGAAAGAGCTGCTTTAGGAGCTGGTTCAATTGTTATGGATGTTTTAGCATCAAATGATGGAAGGTTGCCACACGAAAAGATTACTAGAATCCGTCAATTAAGACCAGATATGATATTACTATCTGGTGGAACCGACGGCGGAACAACTACACACGTTATGGAATTAGCAGAAATATTAGCAGCTGCTAACCCAAGACCTAGACTAGGACAAAATTATAAGCTTCCTGTTATTTATGCTGGCAACAATAAAGCACATGATGGCATTCAAGAAACATTAGGTGAAATATCTGACCTTGATATTGTAGATAATATTAGACCAGTGCTTGAGCAAGAAAATTTAGAACCTTCTCGAGATAAAATTCATGATCTATTTATGGAGCATGTTATGGCACAAGCTCCAGGATATAAAAAACTTATGTCTTGGACTGATGCTCCTATTATGCCAACGCCAGGAGCTGTTGGTTCTTTAATTGAAATGATTGCAAAGAAAGAAAATATTTCTGTGGTAGGGGTTGATATTGGTGGAGCAACAACTGATATATTTTCTGTATTTGAAGAAAAATTTAATCGTACTGTAAGTGCAAACCTTGGTATGAGTTATTCTATTTGTAATGTATTAGCTGAATCTGGCTTGGATAATGTATTGCGTTGGGTTCCATTTGACATTAATCGTAGTGATTTAACTAATCGTATTGGCAATAAAATGATTCGTCCTACCACTGTCCCTCAATCTTTAGAAGAATTAGTTGTAGAACAAGCAATTGCAAGAGAAGCTTTAAGATTATCATTTATACAACATAAAGCGTTTGCAACTAGTCTAAAAGGAGTTCAATCTGAAAGAACAATTTCTGATGCTTTTGAACAATCCGCTAGTGGTCAATCTATTGTAAATATGATGGATTTAGATTTGTTAGTGGGATCTGGAGGTGTTTTATCACATGCTCCTCGTAGAGAACAGTCCGCTAGAATGCTTATTGATGCATTTATGCCAGAAGGAATCACGCAATTAGCTGTAGACTCAATATTCATGATGCCACAATTAGGGGTGTTAGCTAATATTGATAGTCAAGAATTAAAAGATGATGCAAGCCAAGCTGCTTTAGAAGTTTTTGATAACGATTGTTTAATTAGACTGGGAACATGTGTTGCACCAGTAGGAAAAGTAAAACCAAACGCTGAAATGGCAAAAGCTACACTCACATTTAAAGATGGATCAACAAAAGAGATAGTTATTAATGAAGGATCATTGGAAATGATTGAATTCCCATATGAGCCTGTTACAATTGATATACAACCTTCAAGAGGAATTGATGTAGGCGCTGGCAAAGGAGAATCTTTATCTTCAACAATTTATGGAGGAGTTGTTGGTTTGATTTTTGATGGTAGAAATCGTCCAATCAATCTTCCTAAAGAATCTTCAGATCGCATTAATAATCTTTTATCTTGGTCTGATGCAGTAAACGAATATCCTAAAGGAGACTTATTTTAATGGCTCATTCATATACACCAGGATTAAAAGTTTTAAAGAAAACACTATTTAGAAAAGAAAGAATTCTTCCTTTGAAAGGAAAAGTATTAGTTAAGAAAGGAGATAATCTATCTCCAGAAACAATTGTTGCATCAACTTCTCTTCCTGGGAACGTACAAATGTTAAAAGTGAATAATATTTTGAACATTGAACCGCAAGACGTAAAAAATTGTTTACTAGTAAAAGAAGGAGATTCTGTTAAAAAAGGAGATAAGATTGCTGAAACTCCAGGATTGTTTGGAATGTTTAAATCAGCTGTAGATTCTCCAGTAGATGGGACAGTAGAATCTATATCAGATACTACTGGACGCGTTGTTTTGAGGGAAGCTCCAATGCCAGTAGAAGTAGATGCTTATGTTAGCGGCGAAGTTGGAGAAGTAATTGAAAATGAAGGAATAGTTGTTAATTCTAAAGCATCATTTATCCAAGGTATATTTGGTATTGCAGGAGAAAAACAAGGTAATTTAGAATTGGTATGCAAGGATCCTTCTGAAGAATTAACTGCAGATAAGATTACTGCAGAGATGTCTGGAAAGATTTTAGTAGGTGGATCATTTTTGAGTTTAGAAGCATATAAGAAAGCAATGTCTTGCAATGTTGCAGGGATAGTTGTAGGTGGATTTAACTATTATGATCTAAAAGAAGTGCTCGGCTATAATCTTGGCGTTGCAATTACTGGAACTGAGAAGCTAACAACAGCTCTCATTGTTACTGAAGGATATGGATCCATTCCAATGAGTAAAGCAACATTTGAATTGTTGCAGTCTCATAATGGAAAAAATGCTTCAATCAATGGAGCAACACAAATTAGAGCAGGTGTTATCCGTCCAGAAATTGTTGTTCCAATTGAATCTAGCGATGTAGACGATTCTTCATCAAACGTCCAAGAGGGCATTCAAGAAGGAAGTCTTGTAAGAGTGATTCGTTCTCCAAATTTTGGAAAGATTGGAACAGTTACTTCTTTGCCAGCAGAACTACATAAAATGGAATCTGAAACAATGGTAAGAGTCGCAGAAATTAATATTGATGGAAAAGATCATTTAATACCAAGAGCAAATTTAGAAATGGTTGAATTACAATGAGCCAAGATTTGACAATAGATGATAAAGATTTTTTAACGGGAATTGCAAAGAAGATTATTGAATTAAAACTAGTAACTCCTTCAATTTTTTTTCTTGAAATGGTAAAACCATTAAATTTTATCGGTAGCCAAACGATGGTATTTTTTGGTCCAATAATTAGTGCATTTGTCAAAACAGATGGTTATTATAGGGCTGCACAATTATTTGAAAGTAGTATTAGTGTAGAATTTTTAATTTCTGAGTTAGAACGACTAGATAAAAATGAATGATAATATAAAAAGATATGCAATAGGTGTTGTGGGGATTATCGTTGTTACCTCTATCTTATCTCAATTTCATATTTTTAAATCAGAAAGAGCATTTATGTTCGCTGTTTTGCTTACTGTGATTATGGTTTTGCTTAACGAAATACAAAATGCTAGAAAAGATTCTGAATCGATTTTTTTACGTACCATTCCTGGATTAAAAGCAGTAGAAGAAGCTGTAGGTCGCTCGACAGAAATGGGTAGACCAATTCTATATGTTCCAGGTATTATGGATATGAATGAAGTAGAAACAGTTGCTGGTGTAATTGTTTTAGGCCATGTTGCAAAAATGACAGCACAATATGAAACTGATTTAGATGTTCCTGTTGCAAGATCTATTGTGATGCAAGCAGCAAGAGAAGCATGTAAAGAATCATACCTTAGTCAAGGAAGACCAGAAATGTTTAATGATGACATGGTTCACTATGTTACAGATGATCAATTTGCATATGCAGCTGGAGTAAATGGTATAATGCAAAGAGATAAACCTGCAGCATGTATGTATATGGGTAAATTTTATGCTGAGTCACTTTTATTTGCTGAGACAGGTAATGGTATTGGTGCAATTCAAATTGCTGGAACTGCTTCTCAAGCTCAAATTCCTTTCTTTGTAACAGCATGTGACTACACATTGATGGGAGAAGAATATTTTGCAGCAAGTGCATATTTATCTAAAAAACCAGAGTTAATTGGTGGAGTAAAGGCACAAGACACTGTTAAGCTAATGTTAATTGGTTTAGTTTTGGTTGCATTAGTTTTACGAGCTTTCTTTGATTTAAATATTGTCCCATTTAACATTATGGATTGGATAGGATAAGGTTATGGTTTTAAGAAGATATATTCCAATCCTTATCGTCGGATTTTTTGGATCGTTCACTTTATTTGGATGGTTTATTAATAGTGAGACCGTTGAAGCGTTTATTAATGATGATGCAACTCAATGGTATGATATTATTGCTAGTTTTGCAATTTTCCTTGGAGCATTAAATTTATTAAAATTACAATTTTTAAAAGTCCTTAAACGACAATCAGGTTGGCAGTATAGTGTTGTTGCTATAGTATCTTTTTTTGCTGTTTTTATTATTGGATTTTTTATGAGAGGTGCATTTATTGTTGATATTCCTGCAACGGATATACAAGAAACATACTTTACACAGAAATCTGCAGAAGAAGCTGTTGTTCAATTAAAAGATTCTGGCGTTGATGCAACTATTATTCCTGCACCATGGGGAGCACATATACAAACTGAAGGCGGGCTATTTAAATGGATGTTTGACAATGTATTTACTCCTCTGTCAGCAACAATGTTTGCATTGCTAGCATTTTATGTTGCTTCTGCATCATATCGTGCTTTTAGAGCAAGAAATTTCGAAGCAACACTACTTTTACTTGCTGGTATTATTATTATGATTGGAAGAGTTCCAGCAGGAGGACTTATTTCTAGCTGGATGATTATGTATATGTTGGTGTTAGTCCTTGGAATAATAGTTAATACATACTTTAGGCATCGTCAAATTGTTTTTGGTGTAGTTGCATTAGGTTTATTAGGAGTAACACTTCTTGGTTCATCAATGGGATGGCCAATAGATCAACCATCAGTATTTTATCTTCCTGATTTACAGGAATGGATTTATTCAGTGCCAAATTTAGCTGGCGCAAGAGCTATCATGATTGGTATTGGACTAGGAATTATTGTGACAAGTTTGAGATATATTTTTGGATTAGAAAAATCATATATAGGTGACCAATGAGAACACTTGAAAATATTATATTAAAACTTGGTTCAGTAGATAGAAGAGTAATCTTTGTTTTGATTGGATTAGCAGTTCTTGTTCCGTTATTAAGACCTGTTGATCTTGCAATAAGACCAGGCGAGGATTCTCAAAAAGTTTATGATACGATAGAGGCTATGCCTGAAAATTCTAATATTTTAATATCGTTTGACTATGGTCCTAGCACTAGACCAGAGATTCATCCAATGACATTAGGTGTTATGCGACATCTTCTTAGCCAAGATCGTGGGCACAAAATTTATATCACTTGTTTATGGCCTGATGGATTGTATATGGCAAAGGATGCATTAGAAACAATTAATGAAGAATACGATTTAGTTAAAAATGAAGACTACGTTCTTTTAGGGTTTAGACCTGGAAATGAAGCAATTGTAAAAGGATTAGAAAGCGATTTACGTAAAGTATTTACGGTTGACGCAGAGCAAACACCAATAGATGATATTCCAATGATGGAAGGAATAAATAGTCTAAATGATTTTCAGTTTATATTTACAGGTTCTGCTGGATATCCTGGAACTTTTGAATGGGTTCAATATGGAGGAGATCCAACAGGTGTTACTTTGTCATCTGGGACAACATCTATTCAGGTAAATGAAGTAATGCCTTATGTAAAAAATGAACAGTTAAAAGGAATACTTGCTGGTATGCCTGGTGCAGCAGAATATGAGGCATTAATTGGTATTAGAGGTATTGCTACAAATGGAATGGCTGCACAATCTTATGGACATATTGTAATCGTATTATTTATCATTTTAGGTAATTTGGCTTATTTTATTACTCAAAGAAGAGAGAGGAAATACTAAATGGAACAGCTTTCATTTTCAACAATACTTGGTGCTTGGATTGCTGCATTCCTTACTTTAGGAATCTTCTCTTATCTATATAGAGATAATCCGTTTTATAAAATAGCAGAACATGTATTTGTTGGTGTTTCTGCTGCATATTGGGCTGCGACGTTTTACTGGACTCAAATCTATCCTAATTTATTTGGAAGATTGTTTGCTGTAGGTGGTCCATTTGAAAACATATACGTTATTGATAAAGGACATGAGTTCAGCGTTTTATATTTCTTCCCACTTTTATTAGGTATTATGATGCTATTAAGTGTATTTAAACAATTTAATTGGATGGCAAGATGGGGTATTGCTTATACAGTTGGTATTGCTGCTGGGTTAAAAGCTTTTGGATATTTAAAATCAAATGTTGTCGAGCAAATAAAAGCTAGTGCTGTAGATTTATTTAGTGGATCTATGCCATTCTTCTATAACGATACAACAGATTGGTATGGCGATACTGTTTTTAACAATATTGTATTATTAGTTGGTACAATTAGTGCATTGATGTATTTCTATTTTTCAAAAGAACAATCTGGTGGATATGGTCGTTTTACACGATTAGGGGTATACTTCTTAATGATTAGTTTTGGCGCATCATTTGGTTTTGCGGTTATGGGCCGAATCTCTCTATTAATCGGTCGTTTTAATGATCTTATTTTATTCTCTGGTCCATCTTATGATTATGGAACTTTCTGGATGCTAGGCTTTATTATAGCTGTATTAGCATACTGGTCATTTAAAAATCCTGAAAAACAAGAAGTATAATTAAATGGAATTATCTGATATTAGAAAAGTTATTGCTGGAAGCATTCTTGCAGATGGCATGTCACCAATTATTGATTTAGAGAAATCTCACGGTTCATGGTTAGTTGATAAAGTAACTGGAAAAGAATATCTTGATTTGTTTTCTATGTTTGCATCTTTGTCAGTAGGATACAACCACCCTTATGTATTAGAGCAGTCAGACCGATTAAAGGTTGCTGCTATTAATAAACCAACAAATTCTGATGTCTATTCATTAGAAATGGCAGAATTTATTGAAACATTTAAACGTGTTGCACAGCCAGAGTATTTACCACATGCATTCTTTATTGAAGGCGGTGGATTAGCTGTAGAGAATGCATTGAAAGTTGCATTTGATTGGAAGCGTAGAAAAAATTTAGCAAAAGGCAGTAGCGTAAAAGGAGAGAAAGTTATTCATTTTAAAGAATGTTTTCATGGTCGCACAGGATACACAATGTCTTTAACAGATTCTCCTGATAAAAGAAAAACTATGTATTTTCCTAAGTTTGACTGGCCTCGCATTACAAATCCAAAAATTACATTTCCTCTAGATAAAAACTTAGATCAGGTAATTGCTCTAGAAGAAAAAGCGATAGCAGAAATCAAAGATGCAATTGCTAAAAACCCTGATAATATTGCTTCTATTATTCTTGAACCAATTCAAGGAGAAGGCGGAGATAATCATTTCAGATGTGAGTTTATGCAAGAATTAAGAACTATTGCAGATGAAAATGATATCATGCTTATATATGATGAAGTGCAAACAGGAATCGGTGTTACAGGTAAAATGTGGGCACACCAACATTTCGCAGCACACGCATGTAGTGACTGTTGTTGCGGAGAAGATTCTTCTGCAAGACCTGATATCATCTCATTTGGTAAAAAAACACAAGTGTGCGGTATTGCAGTTGGAAAAAGAGTTGAAGAAGTCGAAAAGCATGTTTTTGAAGAATCTAGTCGACTAAACTCTACCTGGGGTGGAAGCTTAGTAGATATGGTACGTCTTACTATCTATTTAGAGTTAATTGAGAAAGAAAGCTTAGTAGAAAGAGCGAACGAAACAGGGTCATATTTATTGAACTCTATCTATGCATTACAAGAAGAATACCCTAATCTTGTATCAAATGCAAGAGGCAGAGGTTTATATTGCGCATTCGATCTTCCTTCGGGAGAAGAAAGAGATAAATTATCAGAATTATTGTTAGAAGAAGGATCAATTTTATTAGGATCTGGACATCAGTCTATACGTTTTCGTCCACACCTTAATGTTAAAAAAGAAGACATTGATTTTGGAATGGACTGCTTTAAAAAAGCTTTAAACAAGCTAGGATAATGTCTGATAAAGGTAGATTGTATATTGTCGCCACTCCAATTGGCAATTTAAAAGATTTCACATTTAGAGCTATTGACACTCTCAAGGAAGTTGATTTTGTTTTTGCAGAAGACACGCGCAATTCTATTCAATTAATGAAACATTATAAGATTGAAACAAAAATAGATAGCTATCATGAACATAATAATGTTAAAAAAATTCCTAAGATTATCAATTTATTGAATGAAGGGAAGAATATTGCATTAATATCTGATGCTGGAACTCCAACAATTAGTGATCCAGGATATAAATTGATTAGAGCATGTATTGATGAAGAAATTAATATTATTCCTATTCCAGGAGCTTCTGCTGTCACAGCAGCTCTTAGTGCTTCTGGATTACCTTCAGATTCATTTTTCTTCTTAGGATTTCTTCCACATAAGAAAGGAAGAAAAAAGAAAATTTCTTTTTTAAAGAGTTTAGATAATACTATAATTATATTTGAGAGTCCTCATCGTTTGCTAAAAACATTGAAGGAATTACACGACGAATTAGGTGAAAGACCTGTTGTTGTTGCAAGAGAGCTAACGAAGCTTTACGAAGAGATTATACGAGGAAATTTTGATAGTATAATTGAATATTTTGAATCAAAGAAAGTGAAAGGTGAAATAGTAATTATTATTGGGAGAAATGATGACAGAATCTACTTCTAAAGGGAAATTTATCACATTTGAAGGCATTGATGGTTGTGGAAAGACTACACAAGCAGAAAAGCTATTGGAATTATTAGAGAAAAAAGAATTATCAATTAGTTTTATACGAGAACCAGGGGGTGATCCTATTTCTGAATCAATTCGCAAACTTTTATTGCATGCAGAGGAATCTATGTCTGATAGAGCAGAAGCATTGTTAATGGTTGCAAGTAGAGCACAATTAACAGATAAAGTGATTCTCCCTCACTTGCTTAATGGTAGATGGGTGATTGGTGATCGCTATGCTGACTCCACACTTGCTTACCAAGGAGGGGGGCGCGGATTAAGCGCTGCTGCACTTGAAAATATGAATAATTTTGGGACATATACCTTAAAACCAGATTTAACATTCTTTATTGATATATCTGTTGAAGAAGCAAATGAGAGAATGTCAGTTTCTAGAGATAGAATTGAAAGAGAAGGAACAGAGTTTCAACAAAGAGTTCGTGATTTTTATCTTAATTTGCAACAAAAAGAACCAGAACGCGTTATTCTAATTGATGGACATAAATCAATTGATGATATCCATGAACAAATATGGTCTGTTGTAAGTGAAAGATTATTATGATAAAACAATTTAAAAGATTATCCTTTGTATGTTTAGTAGTCGCAATTTCTTTCTTTGGATTGTTGCGCAGTCAACAGCTTGATATTTATCGTGAAATTGCACGATCACAACAACAAATCATGACAGTATATAAATATCTTGTTACTGAATATATTCATGAATTAGATATTCCTCAGTTAACATCAAAAATGATTAATTCTATGTTAGAAAATTTTGATCCATATACTGAATATTATGAAGAAAAAGACTTAGAAGACTTAAACATAAAAACTAGTGGGGAGTTCAGTGGAGTAGGATTACAAATTTATATGTATGAAGGACAGTTAACTGTAGTTGGTCCAATTGAGGGTTCACCTGCTTTTCGTGCCGGAATTTTTACCGGAGATCAGATTACTCACATTGATGGAGTAGCAACTGATGGAATGGAATTGAAGGATGCTACAAATTTAATTAGAGGAGAAAAGGGAACTGATGTAGTTCTAACAATCAAAAAGCCAATCACAGATGCTGTATATGACTACACTATCAATCGTGACATTATTGCAATCAAAGATATTCCATATTATGGTATGGTCAATCCATCAGTTGGATATCTTAGAATAACAAATTTTTCTGAAAATACACCAAAAGAAACAGCCAATGCCTTTCTTTCATTAATGGATCAAGGAGCAGAAAATCTTATTATAGATTTACGAGATAATCCTGGTGGTCTATTATCTTCTTCTTTAGATATGTTAGATTTAATGTTACCGAAAGGATTAGACTTAGTGTCCACAAAAGGACGCACTGGGAGAGTATTAAAAGACTACAAATCTATTAATAGAACCCTTCTTTCAGAAGATATTGATATCACTGTCCTAATTAATGAAGCAAGTGCATCTGCAAGTGAGATTGTTGCTGGAGTATTGCAAGACCATGACAGAGCTGTTATTGTTGGATCACAATCATTTGGTAAAGGTTTGGTGCAGTCTGTAATTGCAATTGATAATAGTTCTGCTTTAAAGATTACTAATTCAAAATATTATATTCCAAGCGGTCGTGGCATACAAAAAAGAGAGTATATTGATGAAGATTTATTGTCAGCAGAACGCACCATCGAAGATTCTTTATTTACGACAAAAGGTGGACGTAAGGTTCGTGGAGGAGGAGGAATTACTCCAGATATTTTAATTGAAAACAATGAACAATATCCGTTAGCAAATGCAATATATAGAGATGGAGGATTTTTCCGATTTGCTCAAGAAACAAGCGATCAATATACTTCTTTTGAAGAAGTGTCCAATGATCCTGATTTGATGAGTAAATTTGCAGATTTTATTAAAGAGAATGAGATAGCAGGTTATGTTGATGGAGAAAATGAATTAGAGAAAGCAAAAGAAAAACTTGTTAAAGAGGATAATAAAAATATATTCTTAAATAATGCGTTCAGCGTTATTGAAAATCAAATTAAAAAATCACAATCAGCTATGTTAGAAACTGAAAAAGATTTTATCGAAAAAATGCTATTAGGTTGGTTTGCATTTTATTATGAAGGAGACAAAGGGAGATATAAATTTATACTTCAAGATGACAAAGCAGTGCAGAAATCTTTAGAAATTCTTCTTGATGATAAATTATACACATCAATACTAAGTGCTCCAGAAGAACAACAAATTGTATCAGTAGAAAACTGAAAATCAATGGCATCTGAATCACATGCCGGCTTTTTAATTAGCTCTTTTCTAAGAGGAAATAACGTCTCAACTATCTTTACTTTATGCGGTGGACATATTTCTCCTATTTTGGTAGGATGTGAAGAAGAAGGAATTGATATCGTACAAGTCAGAGATGAAGCTTCAGCTGTATTTGCAGCAGATGCAACTTCGAGAATTACAAACACAATTGGTGTTGCAGTTGTCACAGCCGGTCCTGGCGTTACAAACACAATGACAGCAATTAAAAATGCACAATTAGCACAATCTCCATTATTGCTCCTTGGAGGAGCAGCAGCAACACTATTAAAAGGAAAAGGATCTCTACAGGACATTGATCAATTAAAATTAATGAAACCACATGTAAAATCTGCTGTGTCTGTAAAAAAGGTCAGAGATATTGTCCCTGCTTTACACAACGCAATTAATTGTGCTTTTTCAGATGTTCCAGGCCCTGTGTTTGTTGAGTTACCTATTGATTTGCTTTATCCAGAAGAAACCATAAAAAAAGAATTTGCTTCTCAATTATCATCTAAAACATTTTTTGACAAAATATTTAAATCTTATGTTGAATATTATTTAAAAGACATTTTTGCTGTTAAAAAATCATATATGCGACTTAATAAGAAGAAGATTCGACATGCAAGTCAGTCATCTATTGATAAAGCATCTATTGAAATTTATCAGTCAAAAAAACCAGTAGTATTGCTTGGAAATCAAGCCGTGCATAACAAAGAGTATTTGGAACGATTTGTTAAAGCCTTAAAGAAGCTTTCTATTCCAACATACACCTCAGGTATGGCACGTGGATGTTTTGGAAAAGACGACTCATTTTTCTTTCGCCACAATCGTAAACATGCATTAAAAAATGCAGATTTAGTAATTACTGTTGGTGTTCCATTAGATTTTCGTTTAGGGTATGGTTCTTCTATTAATAAAGATGCAAAAATTATTGCATTAAATAAGAGTAGGGATGATTTAACAAAAAACAGAAAACCCCATTTAAAGTTGCAAGGCGATCCTTGTATTAGTATTTACGAAATTGCTAAAGTAATTAACAATAAAATAAGCTGCGATCTATGGTTGCAAGAATTGCAAACTTTGGAAGAAGAAAGAGATAATGAGATATTATCTCAATCAGAAGCACACACTGACTTTGTCAATCCTGTAAAAGTATGTACAACCATCAATAATGTGTTAGATAAAGATAGTATTATTATTGCAGATGGTGGAGATTTTGTAGGAACTGCATCATATATATTGCGACCACCTCATCCTTTAAGTTGGCTTGATCCAGGTCCATTTGGAACATTAGGTGTTGGTGGAGGATTTGCATTGGGTGCAAAAAGCGCATTTCCAGATAAAGAAGTATGGATTATTTATGGAGATGGAGCTTCTGCGTTTAGCTTAGCTGAATTTGATACGTTTGTTCGACATAAATTACCTGTAATCGCTATTGTGGGCAATGATGCTTCTTGGCAGCAAATTGCGCGAGAACAAGTCGATATGCTTGGAAGTAATATTGGCACCAATTTAAATAATACTGATTACCATCAAGTTGTAGAAGGGTATGGAGCAAAAGGATTTTTAGTTACAGAAACTTCTCAGTTACATGACGTGCTATTGCAGGCAAAATCAGATGCAAAAATGGGAATTCCTGTATTAGTAAATGTTCGTATTGGTAAAACAGATTTTAGAAAAGGATCTATATCCGTATAATGAAGATATTTAAACTCATCACAATTGTGATAATGGCTTATTTCTATATCAATGTAGGGATAAAACATTTTACTGAACCTGAATGGTTTTTACAGATTTATCCACCATTTTTACCATTTGGACTTGCAGCGGTGTATATCAGTGGATTTTTTGAGGTATTATTTGGGATAATGCTACTTATTCCAAAAACAAGGTATTATGCAGGCTGGGGACTGATTGTGTTGTTAATTGCAGTATTTCCAGCAAATATTTATTTAGCATATACCAATGGAGCTGCAATGGATATCTCTGCTGCAGTAGCATGGGGAAGACTTCCATTTCAAGCATTATTTATTGGATTAGCATATTGGCATTCTAAAGATGTTTGAAAAACTATTAAATAAGGTCATGCATTTTTTTGCTTGGTTAATTATTAATTCAAAAGAAAAATAGGAGTTAAAATGTTTAAAAAAATTATTTTATCAATAATATTATTTGGAGCTGTTTTTGCTAGCGACAAACAAAAAGTGGTGTTAATCACTGGCACTGCACACGGCATTGGGAAATCTACTGCTCAATACTTAATTGACAAAGGACATATTGTTTACGGTGGAGATATTCTTGTTGAAGAGAATTTATATCTAAATGATATTGGAGGAGTAGCATTAGAGATGGACGTTACTAAACAAGATCATGTAGAGAATGCCATCAATCAAATTATTGCAGAGCAAGGAAGAATAGACGTATTAGTGAATAATGCTGGAATTGCTGTAGCTAGCGCTATTGAAGATGTATCAATGGAAGATGCATTATATCAATTTGAAGTAAATTTATTTGGTATTGGGAGAACCGTTAAAGCAGTATTGCCTCATATGAGAGCTCAAGGAAGCGGGACTATTATCAATATTTCATCAGTATTAGGGAAAGCATATAATCCTCTTTATGGATGGTATGTTTCATCTAAGCATGCGCTTGAAGGTTGGTCTGATGTCCTTAGATTAGAAGTTGAACAGTTTGGAATAGATGTAGTAATTATTGAACCAGGTATGATTAGAACAAATATTGGTAATTATTCTGCTCAATATTTTGAAAAATATAGCAAAAATTCTGCCTATGAAAATTTCTATGGTTCTCCTGATGACACGGAGGAAAACAGCTTTAACGATTATTCTGATCCTATTGTAATTGCAAAAGTTATTGATAAAGCTATTGATGCTGAAAATCCTAAAACAAGATATTCAGCAGGTGCATATAGTTGGATTCTTTTGACAATGAGAAGTATATTATCCGACAGATGGTTTGACAAATTAATTGTTAGAGTTACTGGTTAAGCTATAGTTTAAAAAAATTGGGGGCGATTAGCTCAGTTGGTTAGAGTACCTGGTCGACATCCAGGGGGTCACTGGTTCGAATCCAGTATCGCCCACTAGTAAAATTTTATGAAAAAAGAAGTAAATATTTATCTTGATAAAACGGCAATCAGTCTTTCGGTTGCTTGTGCCATACACTGTTTGTTTGTGCCGTTGGTATTATTATATGCTCCTACACTAGCTATATCAGTCTTAACCGATGAATGGTTTCATACTCTCCTTTTATTTTTAGTTTTCCCTATGAGTATTTTTGCAATGTTTTTTGGATGTAGACAGCATAAAAGATACAATATTTTATTTTATGGAATTATTGGATTGATGATTTTAGCGGTAAGTGCTATTTGGGGACATGATATTCTTGGAGAGACAGGAGAAATATTTGCTACTCTTTTAGGAGCTTCTGTTTTATCATTTGGACACTATAGAAATCAAAAATTATGTAAGGATTGTTGTAATTAAAGAAGAACCAGCTGTAAGAATAATAATTTTCCTGTTAGGAGCTTGGATAATAATATTTATTACACTGCTGATTTCATATCTTTTTTGGTAGAATTATTATGGAATAAAAAAAGGCCAGTAAAAACTGGCCTTTTTTGTAATAAATAAAGAGTTATTATCTCTTATTTGCTGGTAAGAAATTTCTGTAAATCCCTAAATCAGTATGTTTATCTAATAGACTGTGGAAGTATTTCCAATAATCTATTCTATCTTCTCCGAATGCTTCATCTTCCAAAACACCGTTTCCAGCATCATTCATATCTTCTAAAGAAGCATATTCAGTGATATAGAATACAGGTAATGAACCTGCTTCAATTGATCCTGACCATAGATGAGTTAAGACTTTTTGACTGATAATTTTAGGATTTTTCTTCACAACTTCATCAGCATATTTTTTCATCATTTTTAAACGTTCTTCTGATGAACCACCTTCAACTTCATTCATTGGTTTCCAGTATCTTACGCTCATAGATACAACAGGTCCACCAACAATGTTTTCTTCACCCGTTATTTCCATTGTATTTTTCTTTTCAAGAGCGCCCCAATGTTCTAGTATATGAACATCTTCATGGTAAGATTGGAAATGTCTGTTATAATTTAAAACAGCCGTTGCTCTTTCTTCCTGGTTGTTCCATGCTAACTGGTTGATGTTATTAAACCCAGCATAATCAGTTGCATCTCCCATATTTCTAAATTCTCCAAGAATTAATATTTCGGACACTTCGCCTGTCCAAAAGTGGGTAAGAAACATTGAGCTCATTAATTTTCTAGCTACTCTATTTCTTTTTGTGTGAAACTCTATTACATCAGCTGTTCTGTCGCTCCATGTAAGCTCACTTCCTGATAGTGGTTCCCATTTGTATTTTGACATAGTTACAACTGTATTTCCATCAGTATATTGACCGAAAGCTACTGTTGTAAATAGAGTTATTAATATTAGTTTTTTCATTTTTTTTCCTCTTTTATTTTCCCCCTATAAACCTCTTTTTTAAAGTAATGATATAATGTTATAAAAACATTAGGAAAATGTTTCTTTTAGCAATTAATTTGAATTATGAAGTTAGAAAATGTAATTGATTTAATACTTCCTAAATCGTTAGTAAGAAGGATTCGCTCTTTTTTAATGAACCAATTTGCTAATCTTGATATACGAGATAAAAAAAGACAAGAATTTGAATCACGAAGACAAGCAAGAGTAGAACCACATAAAGTTTTATTCTTTTTTCAATCAAATGATCCTTATTCAGCATTGGCTGCGCAATTTCTTCATCGAATTAAAACTGCTTATAATATTCAATTAGAAATTTGCCTAGTAGGAGAGGAAGGGTATGATGCGCTTCCAGAGCCAGAAATGTATAGAAAATATGTTTTCAATGATGTGCAACGAATTGCTCCATATTACGGTGTTGATTTCTCAGGTGCACATATTCCATCTCTTGATAAAAAAAATGCTTTTCTAAGTCATTTATGCACTTTAAATCAACATAAATTAATTAGCGATCTTCCTGAATTAAGTTTGAAGTTTTGGAAAGGAGAGTTTGTGGGAAATTCTTGTTCTGAAAATATAGTTCAAAATATATTAAAAGAAGGAAATAAGAAACGAGATGAATGTAATCATTATTTAGGAGGTATTTTTCATTATGGAGGAGAAAATTACTGGGGTGTTGATCGTATTAATTTATTATTAGAACGATTGGATAATTTAGGAGCAAACAAAGCTAATTCTTTGCGTATCCATCCAGCAGTATCTAAAAGTGGTGCTAATTATAATACATCAAATGTAAAGCTTGAATTGTTCTTTTCTGCTAATAGTCCATATACTTATCTATCATTTGATCGTGTTAGAAAATTAGGAGAAAAATACAATATTCCTGTTGTAGTAAGGCCTATCAAGCCAATGTTGATGCGTGGTATGGGAATTTCTCGTAGAAAAGGGTTTTATATTTTATCAGATTGTGCACGCATTGCTGAAAAATTAAAAATTCCTTTTGGAAAAATTAGAATTGCTACGGGACTTCCTCTTACAAGAATATATTCTTTATTTCCTTATGTAGATAGAAAAGGAAAAGGGTTTGATTATCTGCATCGATGTATGAAAGGCGCTTATGCAGAAGCACAAGATATCAGCTCAAAGACATTTTTAAGAAAAGTGTTAATTGATTTAGATCTGAATCCAGATGAAGCATTTGTTCATTTAGATTCTAAAGATTGGGAATCAGGTTTTGAAAAAAATCGATTAGCGATGTATAGGGTAAATTGTTGGGGAGCTCCTACTTTTAAATTATTTCACAAAAGAAAAAATATTTTATCTACATGGGGACAAGATCGTATTTGGCTTATTGAAGAAGAGCTAAAGAAGTTGTAGATTATCATTATAGAATCAGGAGGATTTAATGACTTTAAAACAATTAGATAGCCAATTAGATAAATTTCATCTTCTAAAACATCCTTTTTATATTGCTTGGGAAAAAGGAGAATTAACTCAAGAAATCTTACAAGATTATGCTGAACAGTATTATCAACATATTAAAGCATTTCCTAGATATATTAGTGCTACACATTCAATGTGTGATGATATAGAACAAAGAAAAATATTGTTAGATAATTTGAGTGATGAAGAAGATTTTTCAAAAGACCACCCAATGCTTTGGAAACAATTTGCATTAGCAGCAGGAGCAACCAAAGAGAGCGTAGAATCAGTTAAGCAAGAATTATTTACATCAAATCTCATTGATAATTTCTTTCGTTTATCTCGATCTTCTTACGCAGAAGGCCTTGGTGCGCTATATGCATACGAACGTCAAGTTCCTGAGATTGCGGAAACAAAAATCAAAGGACTGGTGGAACATTACAATATTTCAACTAATAAAGGATTAGAATATTTTGTAGTGCATAAAGATGCCGATATAGAACATCGTGAACAAAGTGCAATGTTGATGAATCAATTATCAGATGAAGAACGTATTCTTGCTGAAGAAGCAGGTATGTCAACTGTAAAGATGTTGTGGAATTTTTTATCTGGTCTTTGTGATAAGCATAATATCAAAAATTAAAAAGACTTTAATTTAAGTCATAACTGGGGATATAAAATTCAACAGCCTTTTTATTCTGAACAAGAAGATAGGATTAACGCATTAAGTCATGGATTTGGATTAATTCTAAGTGTAATAGGATTCATCTTTTTGCTATTGCGTGCATTTAATAATGGAGATCCGATATATCTTTTTAGTCTTATTGTTTTTGGTTTAAGTCTCATATTATTATATGCTGCTTCAACATTATATCACAGCACAAAAGAACCTGTTGCGCGTAGTCGTTATAGAGTATTAGATATGATTGCAATTTATGTATTAATTGCAGGTTCTTACACTCCTTATGCGCTTGTAATGCTTAAAGGAGTTGAAGGATGGAAGTTATTTGGCATTATATGGTTAATCGCGCTTGGAGGGTCAATTTGGAAAATTTTTACAACAGGGAAATATAATGTTATTTCTACTATACTTTACTTATGTATGGGGTATATATGTCTTTTCTATATCAATCCGTTATTATCAAAATTACCTTATGAAGGTCTAGTATGGTTGATTATTGGTGGGGCTGCATATACAATTGGTGTATTTTTCTACTTTATGGATAAAAAAATTCCATACAACCATGCTATTTGGCATATTTGTGTGTTGCTTGGCAGTTTTAGTCATTTTATGTCTATTTTTTTCTACGTAATACCTTCTTAGCTGATTATTGCTTTGAATTCTAATTTGTTTTTTTTATTATAGCCCCAATATTTATGAATATAAACGATATCAAAAAAACCATTACAATAGTTCATGACTATCCTATCCCTGGAATTATATTTAGGGATATTACTACGCTCTTAGAAGACCCTAATGCATTCAAGGCTACAGTAGATATTATGGTAGACAAAGTTTCAGGTTTAGAATTTGATCGTGTAGTAGGAATTGAATCAAGAGGGTTTTTCTGGTCTGCTCCTATTGCGTATGCATTATCAAAACCATTTGTATTAGCACGTAAACCAGGCAAACTTCCACGCAGAACTGTAAGTAAAGAATTTATCTTAGAATATGGTACAAATAGTGTTCATATTCATGCAGATGCTATCAAGGAAGGAGAAAAGATATTAATCGTTGATGATTTAATTGCAACAGGAGGAACTGCAATTGCAACTGCTGAATTATGTGTTGAATTAGGTGCGTCTGAAGTGCATACCCTTGCTTTAATTGATTTGCCAGAATTAGGAGGATCAAAAAAGATAAAAGAACAATTTGGGACAGTGTTAACTTTAATCGACTACTAATTGAAACGAATCTCTGTCAAACAGAGAGAAAAATTGTGCAAATTTCAATTTGCTTCCATCAATAACTAAATTTCCATCTTTTATTTCTTGTTTTGCATCTGCAAGGCCGACTGATATTCTTTTCCAAGTCATTGTAGCAACAGTTGCTGTTGCATCAGCATCATTAGGTATATTTTGAGTAATCTCAATAATGCTATTTCTTAATATCATTCCAAATGTTTGGCCAGTATCAGACATTGTAAAGCCAATTTTTATTGATTTTCCACTTGCTTTCTTGTGATTAAGGCGTGGAGGCATTGCATTAAAAAATGTTTGGATAGGAATCCTTTCAATCTGTCCATCTGTCGATTTGTATTGTTCATGGGGAGTAATAAGCCCCATAATTTCATATGCATCTGATAAATACCAATTACGTGCAATAGGATTTGTTTCTTTTTTCCCTAAAACAATTAAAGCATTTCCATATAGCTCTTTAATAGTTTTGTCATTAGGGAAGTTGGAAAAACCAATTTCGCATAACTCAGCTGCCCATTGGAAATCTTCATTATTATTTGCTTCTCTTATCAATTCAATTAATGCTTCTTTAGATCCAATAATATTTAATAGTCTTTTATTGCGTTCTTTATCAGATAAAGGTTCAAGATTAATTGCTTTTCCATCAAAAAATCCAATATAACCATTGTATACATTGCGAATACTCCAACTAACTTTTCCATATTTTTCTTCTAAGTCAAAATTTTCTTTAAAGAATGAAGGATATTCAAATTCTTCAACTAATTCGTCCGGAGTCTTTCCTTGATTCATTCCTCTTATTGAATAGTCATGGATATATTGAACAGCGTCCCTATAAATAGTTAATCGATTATATACTTCTTCTTTTCCAGATAAATAAGGTCCATGACAACTAATTAAATATTCTGGATTATAAGCACGCATTTCATCAACTGATTTATACCATTTATATGTATCCCGATATGATGAACCTCGAATAGTGTATAGATTAGGAAAACGCATGTAATAATTGTCACCAGAAATAACCACTTCTTTATCAGGGTAGTAGAGGATAATTTGATCATCTGTTTCTCCAGGAGAATGGGTTACTTCTAATGTAATACCTGCTGTTGTAATAGTGCTAATTTTCTCTTCTAATAAATGGGTTGGATAGATGATTGGAGGCTGTACAAAATCCCATCCAAATGCAGTCCCTAATCCATGTCCCCATTGTTGCACTTCATCTGGTAAAAAATATCCAAATTGTTTCATTCCTCTTTTTGTTAGAATAGGTCTTAATAAATTCATTGAAGTATCAAATCCTTGTTCAAAAGTTTTATGAGCATACACTTTGGTATCTTCTTCAAAAAAAGCTTGGCTTCCTCTCCAGTGATCAGGGTGAGAATGGGTATAAAAAATTGCTTTAATTGGTTGGTCAGATATTTTACGGAATTCCTCAGCAATCTCAGATGCAACAGCATAACTTTCCGTGGTATCAATAATAATGTTACCGCCGTCCCCAATAATTAAAATAGAATTTGCTAGACCATATCCAATTGCTACATATACATTGTCTACAACTTGGTATACTCCTTTTTCAAAATAGAACTCATCTTTCATACTAATATTTTCACTGAAATCATGAGCAGGAGGTTGAATCTTTTCCTCTTCAGAACAAGCAATAAAAACGATTAAAGCGACTATAAAAACAAGTGATTTATTTTTCATATGATAAATATACATTATAATAAATTGAATTTTTAGATAAATTAGCCTGTGATAAATAGCGGATACCAAAAAGGCCTTCTAATACAATTATTGTTTATCCCATTATTAGGGTTAGCAATTCTTTTCTTTAAAGGAGGAACTATTAATGACCCAACAACGGTAGGATATTCATTTTATGGTAATTTTATTAGTGAACTTGGGGCGGTTACTGCACATAATGGTGAATTCAATAGTCCTTCTATATTCTTTTTTATTGGAGCGATGCTATCTGTTGCAGTAGGGTGTGCTTTATTCTTTATAGAAGAGAAAGAATTGTTGGATTCTACAAAGAATACATTTGTTTTCGCTAAAATAGGGACATTTTTTGGAATATTAGCTGCTATTTGTTTTGGATTGGTTGCTATTCCATTTGATGCATTTGAAGGAAGCAAGATGGTTCACACTTACGCTGCACAATATGCCTTTAGATGTATATTGTTAGCACTAATTTTTAATGGCATTGCTATTGTGTTTGATCCAAAATTTCCTACAATATTTGGAGTTTTAAATCTTTTGGCTTCTTTTGCAGTAGCAAAACATTCTGTCGATATGTATTTAAATGATTTTTATAGCGGATACATTCCGTTGTCAGATGTAATTCTCTCTCAAAAAATTGCAGTGATGTCTCTTGTAGTTTGTTTTCTTGCTCGTATTGTGGGAACAAAATTTATATTGGAGAAGTTAGGTAAGGTATGAGTCATATATCTTTTTTTAATGGAAAGTTTATACCGACCAATGAAGTTTCACTGAATCTTATAGATAATTTTTTAACTGTAGTGCGTGGTTATCAAGTATTTACATTTTTAAAAACCACCAATCAAGGACAGCCTATTTTTCTAGATCATCACATTAATAGGGTATTTAATAATGTTAATAAGATGAAGATGGCAACTCAAGAGTCAAAAAATGATGTTAGAAATTTGGTTTTTGAAACATTAAGCAAAAATGATTGTTCTAATCAGGAGTGTAATATAATGATAACATTTTTAGGAGGGAAACCAGGAGACAGTTCAGGGTTGATTCCTGCGCATCCATCACGCTTGTTAATTTTTATTACCCCTGCTAGAAAACATCCAGAAGAATTTTATACTAATGGCATATCAATCGGCCTTATTGAACATGCCCGTTCGAATGCTGATATAAAAGCACCAATGACTTATGGTCCAGCATTGCTTGCACAAAATACCTTAGCCAAAGATAATGCATACAATGAAATATTATACACAGATAAAGGTAAAGTATTAGAAGGAACAACTTTTTCATTTTTTATTATCAAAGACGATGAAAGCGTAGTGACGTCAAAAGCAGACGGATCTATATTGAGTAGTATTACCCGTCTTGCTTTGATAGATATCTTAAAAAATAATCAAATAAGCATAGAAGAAAAAGATTTGACATTAGATGAAGTATATAAATCTAAAGAAGCATTTATCGCATCATCAACTCGTGATATTATTCCTGTTATTTCTATTGAAAATAATATTATTGGCGATGGCAATATAGGTATTGCCACAAAAAAAATAATGGAGTTATATCAATTAGAATTATCAAAAATAAAATCTGATTGATTTATGAATATTTATGTGTAAGATTATGTAAGCGGGAACAATTAATAAACTATCTCGTTTACATTATTATAAGATAACAACATAAGGGTTTAGTAAAATGAAACATGTAGGTTTAGTTTTATTATTCAGTTTTTCAATTTTTTCTTGTACTTCGCCTGCTGCAACTGCAGTGAACAATGACTTTACTTTAGGAAAAGTGCAATCTCAGTTAACAAATGGCATGAATAGTTCTCAAGTAGTTGCACTGTTTGGATCACCTAATTTAGTTACCAGCAGAAAAGAAGGTGGAGAAACTTGGACATATGATAAAATATCTCGAGAAGCAGAAGCTTCACAAGTTTCTGGATTAGGAGCGGGTGCAAGCGGAAGATTCTTTGGTATTTTTGGAGGAGGCCGTAGCAAAAGCTCTGTGTCAAATAAGAATTTAACTTTAATAGTTGTATTTGATGAAAATGGCACTGTTGTTGATCACAAATACCAAAGCGTTAAATACTAAAACATTTCTTATCCAATGATTAGAAAAACTGCAATTTATCTTCTTATTGTAAGCCATATTTTTGTTGTGAGCTGTAGTAGTTCTGCGCCTAAGCCTTCAACAACAGTAAAACGCGCAATCGAAACAAGAGATTATAACGTAGATTTCGATACATTAATGAGAGCTTCAATTGGAGTGTTGCAAGACCTAGGATATACTATTGATGTTTTAAATGATAGCTACGGTCTTATTACTGCCTCAAAACAAACAACAAATGTAAAAGGGAAGTCTGATAATGATGAAATCAAAATAGGTGATGTTATTCTTGGCACGCTTGCAATCATTACATTAGTAGCTCTTTGGGATAATGATGATGACGATGATGGAGACTGTTTCTTTTGCGGTGGAGGAGGCGGTGGAAGTTCCGATGATGATGGACCAAATGTATATATATTAAAAACAACAATGAATGTTACTGAAAATTCTGAAGATCCAGTTTCTAGCTCTATTCGTGTAAATTTTGAAGCGAGTATGGAACGTGGAGGAAAAATTAGATATGCAGGCACTCAATACTCTAGTGAATTTTTCCAATCATTCTTTGGCGCACTTGATAAATCGTTATTTTTAGATGAAAACATAGGATTAGAAGGAACAGTTATAGATGAAGTAGAAGCTTCAAATGAAGTTTCATTAATTGTCAATTAAACAGCTTCTAATTAAGTATAATTTTTCTTATACTTTATAACATAAATCATGGGTATAAGACAATTAAAATATTTTTTCTTGGGGGTTTTACTTTTTTCGATTCTTTTTTCATCATCTGGAAGAAAAAGTCATTCTTCTGAATTATTGAATAGAGGACGAACTATTCCTATTGCTTTATCTGAAGATTTCCTAGTTACAGCAAGAACCTTCTCAACGCTTATTCCAAGAACAGTAGATGTGTATGATTTGTATAATGGAATTAATTCTCTACAAAAGACTGCAGAGATTACTGCTCCATTTTCAAGCGTAGGAGATGATTTTGGTTTTAGTGTTGCTTTGCATGAAGATTATTTATTAATTGGAGCCCCTGGATCAAACAATGGCCATGGAGCTGCTTATTTATATCATAAGAATTATGCGGGTGATTGGGTACTTATCAAAACGTATGAAAATCCGAATCAAGAAGTATTCCAGAAATATTCTCAAAAATTTGGTTATAGCGTTGCTTTAAATGATAAATATGTTGTTATTGGTTCTCCGTTCTACAATGATGGTAATGTCTTTATTTATGATTTTAATCCAGAAACACAAGACTTTGCATATCAAAACACTCCATTTAAAACAATTGATGTTCGCAATTTAGGAGATGTAGAAGGATGCTATGAAGTGGGTCCAGACAAATTTGGATTTGGTTTATCGCTCTCTTTTAATAATAATAAACTACTTATCGGATCACTAAAGAATTTTGTTTATTTAACAGAGTTCAATAATGGTATTATTAGCGGAACAGAGATTAAAGTTCCTGAAACTGAAGGACAGCAAGAATCTTTTGAGTCAGGGTTTGGAAAATCAGTATATGTTAGTGACTCTGCTCTCTACATAAGTGCGCTAGGTTCTAATGAAGGAAAAGGAAAAGTTTTTGTATATCCTTATGTTGATTCATCTAGCAAAACAGATGAAGACCCATGGAAAAACCATTATACTATTCAACCAGAAGGTTTGTCAGAAAACAGTCATTTTGGATATCAAATAAGCGAGATAAATAATCGTTTAGCGGTTACTACATTTAACCAATCTAAAATCTATCAATATATAAGAAATGAAAAGAATAATCGATTTGACCTCAATCAAACAATTATAAATGATGAATATACAAAGAGTGATCATTTTGGTAGAAATATTGCATTAGTAAATGATGGATTTATAACAGATGCATATTATGCTGATGAATTGATTTTATATAGCAATGTTAATCGTGGCTCTATTAATAGTTTGTCTACTAAAGCGGAAGTGTCATCTATTAAAAATAAAATTGAATGTACTGGTGGTGTTGCTGGGTCATATGAATGTAATGAGATTGATTTAATGGCTTATATGGATAAAACCGATATTGGAGGGAGTAGCAATACTAGCTTAAATGATATTTGGGGATGGACAGATCCTACTACTCAAAAAGAATATGCTTTAGTTGGGTTAAGTAATGGAACTTCTTTTGTAGATATATCTGATGCAGAAAATCCAATATATTTAGGTCGATTACCAACCCATACAAATAATTCTACTTGGAGAGATATTAAGGTATACAATAACCATGCTTTTATTGTGTCAGAAGCAGGCGGGCATGGGATGCAAGTGTTTGATCTAACAGAATTGCGAAATGTAACAAATCCTCCAATTCAATTCACTGCAACAGCACATTATGGACAATTTGGTAATGCGCATAATATTTTTATTAATGAAGATACTGGCTTTGCATATGCAGTAGGAACTAGCACTTGTGGTCCTGGTGGATTACATATTGTAGATATCAGCAATCCAGTTGCTCCTGCAAAAGCAGCTTGTGTTTCTGATCCTTCAACTGGAAGAAGTGGGACAGGGTATGTGCATGACGTGCAATGTGTTGTTTATAATGGGCCAGACACGGAGCATATTGGAAAAGAGATTTGTGTAGGGTCAAACGAAACAAATGTTTGGGTTGCTGACCTGTCAACAAAGAGTGATGATTCCAGTGGAGCAAAGACAATTGGCCTTGGATCATACGATGATTATTATACACACCAAGGATGGTTAACAGAAGATCATCGATATTTTATTCAAAATGATGAATTGGATGAAAATAATGGTGCAGTGAATAATACTCGTACTTTAATATGGGATTTAGAAGATTTAGATAACCCAACGATTGAAACAACATATTTTGGACCAACCCCATCCATTGATCACAATAATTATGTGATTGGCAATTATGTGTATATGTCACACTATACAAGCGGACTTCGTATTTTAGACATTACTGATATATCTAATCCATCAGAAGCTGCATTTTTTGATGTGTATCCAAATAATAATAATACATCTTTTGATGGCACATGGAGCAATTATCCATATTATGGAAGTGGTAATATAGTAGTAACAAGTATTGATGAAGGCCTTTTTGTATTGCGTCCAACTTTTAACACCAATCAGCCATCTGCTCCAACTGGTATTTCATATACTATTCCAGCAGATGGTACTGTCACTTTCTCATGGAATATTGGCGATGATTCATCAATAAGTTTTAGAATTTATAGGGGAGAAGAGCCAGGATTTACAACTTCATCATCAAATTTAATTGCAGAACTAACATATCCTACATCTACTTATTCAGATGCAAATTTAGATACAAGTAAGACATATTATTATAAGTTGTCCGCAGTGAGTAGCGATGGAGTTGAAAGTAGTTTATCCTCAGAATTTAAGATTAGGCCTTTGACATATATTAATGCACCTCCAACAATTGATGCAATTGCAAGTATTGAAATGAATGAAGATAATTCAACTTCCGTAAACCTTACAGGTATTTCCTATGGGGGAGATGCAAATTCTCAAGATATTGAAGTGTTAGCATATACAGCAGAAACTAATATATTTTCTGATTTAACTGTTAATTATAATAGCCCATCTCCTATAGGATCTCTTGATTTAGTCCCAGATGCAAATGCAAATGGATTGTCTACTATTTATGTTACAGTAAAAGATAATGGCGGCACAGAAAATGATGGAATTGATTCAGTGCGAGTTGCTTTTAATGTGAATGTTTTGCCAGTAAATGATTCTCCTGATTCATTCACAGTTGCAGGTGAACAAATTATTGGTTCGGGTCAATTTTTGACAAATGATTATTTATTTATTACACCAGAAAACCAAGAAGATTCATTGCGATTCGTATGGAATCCATCATTTGACGTTGATGGAGATCAAGTGCAATACCGTATGATTGGGTATGAAGATTTAGAATTTTTAACAACTACATCATGGATTAGCGATACATCAATTGCATGGTCTATGAATGATTTAGCTGCTCAAACAGATACAGTGAATGTTTCTGAAGGTTCATGGTCTATCCTTGCTACTGATGGTGAATCATTTAAAAATGCAACTACTGGAACACTTGGTAATCTAAAGATAGATGCTAGAGCATTGGTGCCAGATGTATTTGATTTAAAACAGAATTATCCAAATCCATTTAAAACTTCAACAAGCATTGAATATGATGTTCCTGAGACGCAACAAATTGTTATTCGCATATTTAATGTTAGAGGACATTTAGTGCGAACTCTTATTGAAGAAGAACAATCTCCAGGGTATAAATTAATCGTATGGGATGGCACAAATGATGATGGAGATCAAGTTAGTTCTGGAGTATACTTCTGTCAAATGTATACACCATCTAATCCAAATGGCGGACGATTTGTTCGAACAAAGAAAATGTTACGATTAAGGTAGTTTCTTGAGCTGGTTACGCAAGCTATATGATTGGGTGCTTACTTTAGCAGATAGCGCTTATGGAACTATCACCTTATTTATTGTTTCATTTACTGAATCATCTTTTCTTCCAATTCCAGCTGATCCTTTGTTAATTGCATTAGGGTTAGGAAAAACAAAACGTGCATTTTATTACGCATTTATTTGCACAATAGCTTCTGTAATGGGTGGCATATTTGGATACTTGATTGGATATTTTCTTTGGTGGAATCCTTCTCCTCCTGATTTTTCTGGAATAGCAATGTTCTTTTTTAATGTTGTGCCAGGATTTACTGAAGATTTATTTGAAAAGGTAAGAATACAATATGAAGCTTATAACTTTTTTGTAATTTTTATGGCAGCATTTACTCCAATTCCATATAAAGTATTTTCAATCAGTGCGGGAGCATTTTATGTTAATTTATCAACTTTTATTATTGCTTCAATACTGGGTCGTGGACTACGTTTTTATATGGTCAGTGCGTTGGTATGGTTTTTTGGTCCAGGGGTTAAGAGGATAATGGATAAATACTTTAATTGGTTTATTATTATTTTAACCATTGTTTTTACTTTAAGTTATTTTCTTATTGGATATATATTTTAATTTGTAATATCTTCTGTCCATGAAACGTTTATTGAATTTATCTTTCCAATTTTTAAGAGTTTATATACTATCTCTTATTTTGTTTACTTGTGCTGCAAGCATTCCTGATGTTAAAGCAACAAACAGTGATATTACCGTGGATGATTTTCGTTCTCATATTGGATACCTTGCCTCTGACGGTTTAAAAGGAAGGATGGCTGGTACAATAGGAGATGAATTAGCGAAAGATTATATCGTTAATCATTTTACCAATGCTGGACTTCCTGCTAAAAGAACTGTTGAAGTGCAAGAGCATTATGTTAGACCAAGTAGAATGAGCAAAGAAAAAGTGCTCACTTATAATATTATTGGTATACTCCCAGGTAATGATCCAATATTGAAAGATGAATATGTTGTTATTGGCGGACATTACGATAGCACAAAAAATCCTGTTCTTCCTATCAATCAAGTAATAAGAGAAAAAATAGGCGTAATGTTTGGAAATCCTGAATCAACTTCTAAAAATACTTTTTTTGATAGAATTGATAGAATTAATAATGGGGCGGATGATAATGCTTCAGGAACTGCAATGACACTTGAATTATTTGAAAAATATGCATCTTTAAATAATCACAAAAGAACCTTAGTATTTATTTTATTCGGAGGAGAAGAATTGGGTCTTCTTGGTTCGAAGTATTATACTGATAATCCTACAATACAATTAGATAAAGTGCAATTAATGGTCAACTTAGATATGATTGGAAGATTGGATGATGAGAAAAATGTTTACTTAGGAGGTGTTCCAACAGCAAAGGATTTAGACAAGGTTATTGATTCATTTTCATCAGTTGATAGCAGTCTTAATGTAATAAGCTATAATCATAGTGTAAGCGGTGTTCGCAGTTTATTTTCTCGTTCTGACCATTACAATTTTTATAAAAATGATATTCCATCTTTATTTTTCTTTACTGGAATACATCCTGACTACCACACTCCAAGAGATGAGATAGATAAAGTCAATTTTGACGGGTTAAAGCTTATTTCAAACCTAGTAGACAAAGTTGTTGATGAAGCAGCAAATAGAAGTGAAAAATTTGAATTTAAACCTTTACCTGCTGAAGAAAATGAACAACCTCCAATGAAGATGGAAGTTACTTTAGGTGTTATGCCAGACTATGCTCATGATGGAAAAGGACTAAAAATTGATTCAGTTATCGCTAAAAGACCTGCTAAGAAAGCAGGAATGATTGATGGTGACATTGTATTAAAGATTCAAGATACTGATATAGATGATATCTATAAATATATGGAAGCTTTATCAAAGCTAAAACCTGGTTCAAAAGCGAAAGTAATCGTTCTCAGGAATGATGAAGAAATAGTATTAGATGTACAATTCTAATTAAATACAGGAAAGAAAATGAATAATCAAAATTTTGTTATATGGATATTTTCCATCTTTTTGATAATTGTTTCTTGTAACCAATCTCCAAGTTTTTCAATTACGGATATCAAACAATTATCATTTGAAGGGGACAATGGCGAAGCCTATTTCAACCATGATAATTCGAAATTAATTTTCCAATCAAAACGTGAAGATTCAGAGTGTGATAAGCTTTATTTGATTGATACAAACGGTGAATCATTAATTCCTTTCAGTTTAACAGATGGAGCATTTACGTGTGCTTATTATAGTTTAAATGATACATACATCTTTTTCTCTTCAACGATGCAAGATGGACCTGAGTGTCCAGAAATCTATCAACATCCGAACCCACGTAAATATATTTGGCCATTACGCAATTATGAAATATTCCGTTGGGACGGATCTGAAGCTGTTCAATTAACAGATTATCCTGGTTATAATGCTGAAGCAACTATTCATCCCACAGAAGAAAAAATTATTTTTACTTCATTACGTGATGGTGATATTGATTTATATGAGATGGATTATAATGGAGAGAATTTAAAACGTATCACAACAGAATTTGGATATGATGGAGGGGCATTTTATTCTCCGAATGGTGACAATATTGTATGGCGTGCCTGGTATCCTCAAACCGATGAGGAAAGAGAACAATGGTCTACAAATTTAACCAATCTCTATATTGATGCTGTTCCATTGGATATATATGTTGCAAAACGAGATGGGTCAGATAGAAAACGCCTTACAGACAATGGAGCAACCAATTGGGCTCCATCTTGGCATCCTGATGGAGAACATATTGTATTTTCTTCAAATATGGATGACTGGAGAGATGACTATAATGCCTTCGGTAGCAATTTTGAATTATATATTATTAATGTCCATACATCAAAACTGACACGTCTTACCAATAATGACACATTTGATTCATTTCCGGTGATATCTGAGGGTGGAAAAATTGTATTTTCATCAAACAGAAATGCAAAAAATCCGCGTCAAACCAACATATTTATTGGAAAAATAGATACATTTCTCGACTAAGAATACCCTTTATTGAGATTTATTCTCAATAAATCTTGTTTTTTTATTTTTTTGATTATATAATTGAGACGATTTCTCAATAAAAAAGGGGTATTATGAAAAAAACAATATTATTTTTAACGTTTTTTGGGTTGATTTTCGCTCAAGTAACAGGCTCTGTTACTGATTCAGATGGTAATCCTATTGCTGATGCAAATATTGTATTAGATAATGGTATGGGCGCAGCTAGCGGAGATGATGGAAGTTTTTCATTCTCTACAAATCTTCCAGCAATGATGACCGTTTCAGCTGTAGGATTTGAAGACCTTACTTTGTCAGTAACAGAAAGCAATGTAACTATTATGCTTAATAGCGAACCAATTGCATTAGATCCAATTGATGTTCTTGCAAGTGCTTCTAGTATTACTGCAGGTATGTATTTAAGATCAGTACATCCTAGCGCTGTAGCAACTGAGCTAGAGCTAAAACAGTTCGATAATACAGATGTGATGCGTGTTCTTGGAAGAATTCCTGGTGTTTATGTTCAAGATGAAGACGGGTATGGATTAAGACCTAATGTTGGTATTCGCGGTACTGGTTTATCACGTATGGAAAAACTTAATGTAATGGAAGACGGTATTCTTATTGCTCCAGCACCTTATGCTTCTCCAGCCGCATACTATTCTCCAACAATGGGTAGAATGGAACGCCTTGAAGTACGTAAAGGGTCAGCACAGATTAAATATGGTCCATTTACTACAGGCGGTTCTTTAAATTATGTTTCAGCCTCAATTCCTGATAGCAAATTGACCCATGTTGATTTAACTGTAGGAAGTTTTGCTAGAAATACTTTACACGTAAAACATGGTGATGACAAAGGAAATGTTGCTTATTTGGTTCAATTATTTAATGATAAAACTGATGGATTCAAGGAATTAGATGGCGGGGGAAATACAGGCTATTCTAAACTTGATCTTCTAACAAAGGTCCGTTATATGATTAATGATAATCATGCAATGGAAATGAAGTGGTCTATGACTGATGAAATATCTGATGAAACATATCTTGGATTAACTGATGATGATTTTGCTAAAAATCCACTAAGAAGATATCGTGCAACTCAGTTAGATGAGATGGACGCAGATCATTCACAGTTTGTATTATCTTACGCAGCTAAATTATCTGACAATCTATCTTTAAGTGCGTCATGGTATCGTAATGATTTTGCGAGAAACTGGTTTAAGTTGAACAAAGTTAATGGCGCAAAATTAAGCACTATTGCAGGAGACCCTAGTAGTGATGGATGGGCAGATTTTTATGCGTTAATGGATGCTACAGAAAGCGCTGATGATGCATATAGAGTAAAAGCAAATAATAGAGAATATTACTCTCAAGGATTGCAAGCAGTTCTTAATGCTTCTCTTGGAAATCATGATCTTCAAGCCGGACTTAGAGTTCATTATGATGAAATGGATAGATTTCAATGGGAACACAGATATAAAATGTCTGGTGGTAAGCTAGTAATGACAACTGAGGCCGTTAAAGGTTCTGATTCTAATAGAATCGACTCTGCTGACGCTACAGCTCTATTTATTGAAGATAGAATGACTTCAGGAGACTGGACTGTAACAGGTGGTTTTAGATATGAATCAATTACAGTAAATAGAGATGATTGGGGCAAAACTGACCCTGATCGTTCTGAAACACCATCAACAAAAGATCAAACAATTGATGTGATTGTTCCTGGTGTTTCTGTTGAGTATGCTCTTTCACCAAAACAAACATTATCTTATGGTATCCATAAAGGATTTGCTCCTTATGGACCAGGGGGTGTTACAGTTGTTGATGGCGTAACTCAAGAAATAGAACCTGAAACAAGCATTAACCATGAAATAGGGTGGAGATCATATAATGGATTAGAAGGTATGGAGTTTACATACTTTATGAACAATTATGATAATCTTCTAGGAGCAGACACTCAAGCTGCTGGAACTGGAACTGATGCACTATATAACGGTGGAGCTGTTGATATTTCAGGGTTCGAGTTATATCTTAGACGTATGCTATGGGAAGGATCAGGAATTCAAATACCTGTAGAGCTTGCATATACACATACTAATACAGAATTTAAAGAATCATTTGATGGTGATTTTTGGGGTGATGTATCATCTGGAGATGAACTTCCATATGTTCCTAGCGATATATTGTATTTAAACGTTGGGATGAATATGGGTATAATGTCCAGTAATGTATCTTTAAAACATACTTCAGAAATGAGAACATCAGCTGGTTCTGGTAGTCTTGATGACGCAGAATCAACAGACGCATTAATGATTGTTGATGTTGCAACAAACTTTGAAGTTCAAAACAATATGGTTCTATCGCTTCATATCAAGAATTTATTTGATGAGAATGGGGTTGCTGCAAGAAGACCTTATGGTGTTCGCCCATCAATGCCTAGAACAATATCACTTGGACTTTCATATACTTTTTAAGGGGATATATAAACTTGTCATAACTTCTATCTAGAAACCTCGTAATTAGTATCATAAAACTAGATTGCCTTAAAAAGTTAGAAGTAGCGCCCGATTAATCGGGCGTTACTTTTTTATAGACAAAAAATGATAGTGAACTTATTTGTTAATTGAAAAAAAATAATTATACTTATGTCTCTTATGAGATATAAAATTTTACTTTATATAACGTTTGTCAGTGCGCTCTATTCACAGACTTTTTTAGATCTCACTCCACGTCCTTCATATGATATCCAAAAAATTGATTCTTCTATTATAGTAGATGGACAGTTAAACGAATCTGTATGGGAATCTGCTCAGATTGCAACGGGATTCACTGATACAGGTATTTTTCAAGGAGAAAAATCTGCATTTAAAACTGAAGTAAAAGCTTTGTATGATAATCAAAATTTATATGTAGGATTTATTGCTTATACTCCTCCTGAAAAGATAAGAACATCTATTTCGAAAAGAGATAATATTAACGATGACGACGATTATGTAGGTATCCAACTTGACTTGTTTGATGATGAGGCTCTTATCTATGGAATCGCAGCTAGTCCATCTGCGACACAAATTGATGGCCGTTCTGGTTTTGGATTTGATAAATCTTTGGATTTAATATTTGATGTCCAGACAACCATTACAGATTATGGGTATATCGTAGAATTTGCAATTCCATTTTCGAGTTTAAGATATTCTGTAGCCAAAACACAAAATTGGAGAATAAATTTTTATCGCAGATATACAACCGATGATGAGATTGGACATGAAGTATTTTGGGCATCAACGGTGCGAGGGATAGAATGTCAAAGCTGTCAGATGGCTTATTTAAATAACATTGAGCCACCAAAACAAGAAAGAGGAGATGTTGAGTATATTCCCTCATTAGTTGGTGGATACTCTCAAGATTTTAGGAATGATTCAACCAGCGATAACTTTGAACCTTCTTTATTTGTTAAATATCCTATTTCATCTGTTGATTTACTTGAAGTGGCATTAAATCCTGATTTCAGTCAGATTGAATCAGACGATATCCAAAATGATATTAATACTGTTAATGCATTATATTTTAGAGAAAGAAGACCTTTTTTTAGTGAAGGTGCAGAGCTTTTTAAATTCAACTCAGATCGTGGTTATATTAATCTTTTTTATTCAAGAACAATTAATGACCCATCTGTAGCATTAAAATATACAGGGAAAGTTGGAAAAACAGCTTTTGGAGTAATTAGCGCAATAGATGAATCCTCTCTATTATTACTTCCTTTTGAAGAATCAAGCACTGTTGTTCCAATGGGTGAAAGTACATCTAATATTGTCCGTATAAAGCGTATGTTAAAAAATGCAGGCGAACTTGGTGCTATTATCACTAATCGTACATTTGATAAAGGCGGAGATATGACAACTGCAGGGGTTGATTTTCATTATCATCCTGGAAATAATTTGCATTTAACGTTACATGCTACAAGTTCAATTCATAATGAATCTGATAATTTAGAGTACAACCCCGAAGATGAAGAAGACCAAACATTTGATAAATATACCAAAGCGTTTGATGGGGAAGAAGTAACTGGAAATGCGATGGGTTTTAGTTTGTCAAAATTTGACAGACATGATAGTGCTGGATTTACAGTGAGACTACGTTCTCCTGGGTTTCGAACTAGTAATGGTTTTGAAAGAAATAATTCAACAAAATGGATAAAGCTTTCAAGAGGAAAAAACATTTACTATGATAATCATCCAAAATTATTAAAATCTGAACATTCTATTCAATTAGTACATAAAGAAAATTATAGCGGGCTTACAAAAAAACAAGAAATCACTATCAAGAATGGATTTAATTTTAAGAATGGATTTAATTTGAGTTTTGCAGGCGAAATCCAAGATGAAAATTTTAGAGGATTGCAGTTTAATAACCATTCAGATTTCACAGTATCTTTCACTGGAAAACTTAACCCAAATACTAAAATTCATTCTGGAATTAATTTTAATGATGAAATTATCAGATATTTATCTGTACCTGAGGTTACTTGGGAAAATAATATTTGGTTTTATACAGAAATTAAGCTGTCTAACCAATCTAATTTTTCTGTTGGCATTAACTATGAAGAAGCTCAAGAGTATTATGATGGTTTTTTAATCAATGCACGTTATACACACTCGTTTACATCTAAACTTTCTATGAGAGCTAAAGTGCAGTATAGTGATTTTTCAAATACATGGTTCATTGAACCATTATTAACCTATCAACCAAATGCATTTTCTGCGTTATATTTTGGAGTTAATGATCTTCTTAATACTGAGGATGATATGTTTTCAAATTTAACAGAGTCAGAACGTCAATTATTTGTTAAGTTTCAATACTTATTTTAGATAATGAAAAGAATATTACTAATATTATTTGTATTAACATTTTATAGCTGTGCTGTTTCTATAGGCAACAGTGCTCCAATTGAAACTAATGCTAAAGACGCTGTCAAAAATGGTAACAGTGTTTATAATTCAAATGCCAATACTATGGTTGCATTTAATAAGATTTTACCTAAGAAGCGTGCCGCATTTGAAATGTTAAATAAAACAATTATTATGCCAGCGATTCAACGTGTTAATCCATCAGTTTACAACAGTTTAACATTTTTATCGCCTGATGATCAAAATGAGGATGGAACCTATACTTTTCTTTATATTGCTAATCCTTACCTAGAAAATCAAAGTTATGATATTCTATCAATGTTGATTGAAGTTCACGGTAGAACAAGAGCAGAAGAATATTTTAAGCTATGGCTTGATTGTTTTTCTGAAGAACAAGATACATTATTGTTTAGATGATAAATTCATATCTTTTTCACTGGTTCTGTGTTAAATTTTTTAAAATGCAAATCCGAAAGAATTTTTTTATCACACTATTTAGTTGTTCATTTCTTTTTGCACAAACCTTACAAGTCGACGATGCAACACTTTCTTCAGGTGGTGGATATGTTGGAGGAACAACACTAGGAATTACTGAAACTGATGTTACAATTTATTCCAATGCAATGGTTCATAACTTATATGTATGGGGAATTCCTTGGTATTCTGAAACAAGAACTTTCCCAGCACGTGTAAATTTGCCTCTTGACAATAGATCTTACGTAATTAGCTTATACAAGAAATCACACTATAAAGCTATAGCACAAGAATTACAGACATTTGATTTTGATAACAGACCATTGGAAGAATTTGAATTTTTACAAGATCAATTAGAACGCATGAGAATTGGTTCAAAAATAGTAAGACCAATTCCTGGCAGTTCAGAATCTGTGTATCTTATTTATTGTGATGAAGAAGATATTTCTTGTGAAGAAGGATTGCATTGGCGAGATGGGTTTTTGGCAAAATTTTATGATCAAAAACAAGAAATGTATATGAACTCCGAATTAAACAAACCTAACAAATATTTAAGTGAAGAAGAAAAAGCGCTAATCAAAAAACATCGTGGAGGTGTTGGGATATTAGTAGGGGTGTTCTCTATGGGTATTTGGTTGCTTGACAGATCGCTACAGTGAAGAATATTTCTATAAATATCGTTGGTTTTTCTACTGAATCTTATCCTTCTGGAACTACACCATCAGAAGTGTTAGAATCCTTAAAAGGTGGACCAAAAAATACTATTATCTGTAAAGTTGATAATATATTAACTGATTTAAATGAACCATTAAACCAAGATGTTAAGCTGCAGTTCTTAGATGGAAAAAGCAAAGATGGTCATAGTGTATTATTACACAGTACAGCGCATTTAATGGCGCAAGCAGTAAAACGTTTGTTTCCAAATACAAAAGTAACCATTGGTCCATATTTAGATAATAGATTTTATTATGATTTTGATGTTGAAACTCCTTTTTCAGAGGAAGATTTAGCTAAAATTGAAAAAGAAATGCATAAAATTTCAAAAGAAAACCTTGAAATCACCCATGAAGTAACTTCAAGAAAAGATGCACTTGGTTTGTTTAAGAAAATGAAAGAACCATATAAACTTGAAATTATTGATGATTTAGATAAAGAAGAAGTAATCAAGACATATTCACAAGGAGAATTTACTGACCTTTGTAGAGGGCCTCATGTTCCTTCAACTGGAGTAATTAAACATTTTAAACTATTGTCATCGTCAGCTGCATACTGGAGAGGGGATGAGAACAATCAAACTTTACAACGTGTGTATGGCACTTCTTTTCCAGATGAGAAAGATTTAAAAAAATATCTAACAATGTTAGAAGAACAGAAAAAACGCGATCATCGTAAAATTGGCAAAGAACTTGATTTATATTTTCACGATGAAGAAGTCGGGCCTGGTTTGCCATTATGGACTCCAAATGGTGCAGTAATTATTGATGAACTAGAAGCATTAGCAAAAGAAAAAGAAGATTTAAGCGGGTATAAAAGAGTGCGTACACCGCACTTAACAAAAGGAACTCTTTATGAAAAATCTGGGCATCTAGAGCATTATATATCAAGCATGTATCCTGCAATGGATGTTGATGGTTTGGATTATTATATGAAACCAATGAATTGTCCTCATCATCATAAGATTTATGCTAATACGCCGAAAAGTTATCGTGATTTACCATATCGTTTATCAGAATATGGAACATGTTATCGTTATGAAAAATCTGGAGAGTTATTTGGGTTAATGCGTGTTAGAAGTATGCAAATGAATGATGCACACATCTATTGCACTGAAGACCAGTTTAAGGAAGAATTTATTGGTGTATGTAATCTTTATATGGACTATTTCAAGATATTTGGCATTGAGAAATATGAAATGCGATTAAGTTTACATGATCCAAAAGGATTAGGAAAAAAATATATTAACAATCCAGAGCTTTGGAAAAAAACAGAAGAGGATGTTAGAGATGCATTAAAAGATGCTGGATTAAAGTTTGTTGAATCTGTTGGTGATGCTGCATTTTATGGTCCAAAGATTGATGTCCAAGTATGGAGTGCGATTGGTAAAGAATTTAGCCTTGCAACCAATCAAGTAGATTTTGCGGTTCCAGAGCGTTTTAATCTAACATATACTGATGTGGATGGAAGCGCTAAGACACCATTATGTATTCATAGAGCTCCTCTTGGAACACATGAGCGTTTTATTGGATTTTTAATCGAACATTTTGGTGGAAATTTTCCATTATGGCTAGCTCCTAAGCAAGTTGTTATTTTACCAGTTTCTGATAAACACAATGACTATGCTGATAGTTTATGTCAAGAATTGAAAAAACAAGGTATTAGAGTTGAAGTAGATAATCGATCAGAGAAGATTGGTGCTAAGATAAGAGATGCAGAGCTACAAAAAATTAATATTATGCTTATTGTTGGAGAGAAAGAAGTAGATGATAAATTAGTAACAGTAAGAAGAAGATTTGTTAAAGAACAACAAACTATTTCACTGAAAGAATTTTCTAGTGAAATAAAAAAGGAAATTAAGGAAAGGAGAGTTACGAATTAAAAAACAAAAAGTAAGAGTAAACGAAAGAATCTATGCAGATGAAGTTCGTTTAATCGATGAAAATAAGAATCAAGTGGGGGTTGTCAAAATATCTGAAGCTCTAAGATTAGCAAAAGAAGCAGAACTCGATTTAGTTGAAATCTCACCAAAAGCAAAACCGCCTGTGTGCAAAATAATGGACTACGGGAAATATAAGTATGAAGAAAAAAAGAAGGCTCAACAAGCCAGAAAAAATCATCAAGTAATTAAAGTAAAAGAGTTAAGAATGAGACCAAACATTGGAGAGCATGACCTTGAAAATAAGCTTAAAATGGGTAGAAAGTTCTTAAGTGCAGGTTATAAGCTCAAATTGAGCATTGTATATCGTGGACGAGAAATGTCCAGACAAGATTTAGGTGATGTACTTTTAGATAAAATTGTATTAAATTTGAGTGAGGTTGCAGAAAAGGAAAAAGATAATCCTTTGGCGGGACGAAAAAAATCTATAATATTAGCCCCTAAATAAGGATATTTATAATGCCGAAACAAAAAACAAGAAAAAGTGTATCAAAACGATTTAAGCTGACTGGTAGCGGAAAAATAAAACGCAACAAAGCGGGACACTCGCACATGTTAATACGTAGAGATAACGATGTGAAACGCGCAGCAAAAAAATCAACTCTTGTTGCAGCTTCTGATGAGAAAAAAGTTAAAAAGATGATGGGAAAGTAGGTTAGTCATGCCAAGATCTAATAGTTCAGTTCCAAGACACAGAAGACATCGTAAAACTGTGAAATTAGCCAAAGGTTATTTTGGAGCAAGAAGTCGCAATTATAAAGCTGCAAAAGATGCAGTTACAAAAGCAGGATTATATGCATATAGAGATAGAAGACAAAAGAAACGTCAATTTAGACGTTTATGGATTATACGTATTAATGCTGCTGCAAGATTGAACGGATTATCATATTCAAACTTCTTACACTTACTAAAGGAGAAAGGTGTCGATTTAGACAGAAAAGTTCTAGCAGATTTAGCTGTGAACAATCCATCTGTTTTTGAAGACCTAGTAAAATATCTAAAAAAATAAAGTAAAAGGTGTCCATGGATAAAACTATTAATGATGTTAAGACATCTTTTCATTCAGATTTAAAATCTTGTAAAACAGCTGATGATCTTGAACAGGTTCGCATTAAGTATTTAGGAAGGAAGGGTAAACTAACTGAATTATTTAACCAATTTGCTAGCCTAAGCAATAAAGAAAAGCCTAAATACGGAAAAACATTAAATATTCTCAAGTCAGATCTTAATTCATCATATAATGATAAATTAAATTCATTAGGCATAGGGATATCAGAAGCCAAAGATAGTAAAGACTTTTCTTTGCCTGGATATGCATTACCAAAGGGGAATATTCATCCTTTAGAACACGTTACCGATGAGATAAAGTCTATTTTTAAATCAATTGGATTTTCAGTAGCCTATGGTCCTGAAATTGATGATGATTATCATAATTTTGAAGCACTAAATGTACCAAAACATCATCCTGCAAGAGATATGCAAGACACTTTCTTTATTGATCCAAATACAGTATTACGTACTCATACATCTAATGTCCAAATACATTTAATGGAAAACCAAGATCCTCCACTGCGACATATTTGTTGTGGTAGAGTTTTTCGCAATGAGGCAGTAAGCTATAAGAGTTTTTGTTTATTCCATCAAGTAGAAGGATTAGTAATTAATGAATCATCTTCTTTTGCTGAGATGAAAGGCACTTTAGAATATTTTGCAAAAGAAATGTTTGGAAAAGATACAAAAATGCGCTTCCGACCAAGTTATTTTCCATTTACTGAGCCTAGTGCCGAAGTAGATATTTGGAATGAAAAATTAAATCAATGGATGGAAATTCTTGGGTGTGGAATGGTAAATCCAAATGTATTAGAAAATGTTGGATATGATAGTGAAAGATATCAAGGGTTTGCTTTTGGTATGGGAATTGAACGTATTGCAATGATTAAATATGGTATTCGAGATATTCGACTATTTTATCAAAATGATAAACGATTTTTGGAGCAGTTTTAATGAAAGTTTCTATCCCATGGCTTAAACGTTTCGTTAATTTTAATCATTCTGCGTCTGATTTAGCAGACATATTAACAATGTTAGGGTTTGAATCTGAAGTTGTAACCGACTTTTCTTCCTTGAAAAATATTGTAGTAGGTGAAGTAGAATCAGCTAAAAAACATCCAAATGCAGATAAATTAAAATTTTGTATTGTTAATGATGGAGAAAAATTACATGAAGTAATATGCGGTGCTCCAAATGTTGCTTCTGGACAAAAAATTGTTTTTGCTAAAGTGGGAGCAGTATTGCCAGGCGATTTTAAAATAGGAAAAGCAAAAATTCGTGGTATTGAAAGTAATGGGATGATTTGCTCTGAAAGGGAATTAGGAATATCAGAAGAACATGATGGAATTATGGTTTTGGATTCTTCTTTAGAAAATGGTACAAATATTGCTGATATATTTGGTCCGATATATGATGCAATTGATATTGATATTACCCCAGATAAGGCTTTTGCATTAAGTCATCGTGGTATTGCTAGAGAGATTGCAGCAAAGTTAAATAAAAAATTAAAGAATCCTTTAAATAGCAAGAGAGTAATCCCTGATGCTAAAAAGAAAGTTAAAGTTGTTTTAGATAAAAAAGGAGGATGTCCTCGTTATATTGCAGGAATTGTTAGAGGAGTAAAAGTTGGACCATCTCCACAGTGGTTATTGGATTATTTAAAGTCTGCAGGACAAAAAAGCATTAATAATTTGGTCGATATTTCAAACTTTATGTTACTCGAAATTGGTCAACCAACTCATATATTTGATTTAGATAAGTTGTCGAAAGAAGCTATTGAAGTAAAATGGGCAAAAAAAGGTGAAAAATTTGAAGCACTTGATGACGAAACATACACATTAGATTCTGATCATCTTGTTATTACTGATTCAGTTAATACAGTTGCATTAGCAGGGATTATCGGAGGAAAAGATAGCGCTGTATCTGAAAAGACAACAAATGTCTTAATTGAAAGCGCTTATTTTGACCCTATTGTTATTAGAAAAGGTTCAAAAAAATTAAATTTATTATCTGAAGCATCTAGACGATTTGAAAGAGGCGCAGATCCTGCTGCAGCAAATGATGCATTTTATATGATTGTAAGATTAATGCAGGAGATTGCAGGAGGAGAGCTAAGTTCTATTGTCACAGATGAGTGTACATTTGATTTAACACCACGCAAAATAGTCCTTTCTAATAAAAAATTATCACAATATGCTGGTTTTAATATTTCAGCAAACAAAGTAGAAAATATTCTTTCTGGACTACATATTGATTGTAAAAGTAGAGGAGAAGGCCTTATTTCTATGGATATAGCTGATATATTGTCTGATACCAATAAATTACAATCTATGAGAATTCGAACGGAATTTAGGCCATTTATGCGCAATATTGTTGATCATCTATATCAGATAGATAAAATTACACGAAAAGATGCAAGCAGTTATCGTCATAGAATTCGATTTGGATCTAAAGAAACACTAGTAGAATTGGCAAATACATTAAAAAAACAACATTCTCAAGATTTACCAAGCGAATTTATTGTTAAATCTACAGGAAAAAAGAACACCAATAATCGCGATACTCAGAAGTGGGTTTGCACAATTCCATCTTTTAGAGGAGATTTAGTGAATGAATCCGATCTTATTGAGGAAGTATTACGCTGTTATGGATATGATAATATTGATGCATCTTATAGTTTTTCTTCTCAAATGCAGTATGTTGAAGATGAAGAACGTCCAATTTCTAAGTTGAAACAATATTTATCATCAGTTGGGTTTCAACAATGTTATAATAATTCTCTTCAAGAAAAGAGTCAGATTAAGCATTTTGGTGTGAAACCTGTATCGGTAATGAATCCTTCTTCAGATAAAATGAATGCACTAAGAACTTCATTGCACCAAGGATTGCTTAATACTCTTGATTTTAATTACAAAAATGGTGCTCAAAACGTATTGATTTATGAACAAGGGACTGTATTTAAAAATAATGGAAAAAAATTAGAAGATATTGAACAGAAAAACGCATTTTCTTGTCTTGTGCATGGTGATTTTACTGCACCAAATGTACATTTTAATCCAATTGAAGGAAATTTCTTCTTATTAAAAGGATTAGCAGAAGGTATTTTTAATAATTTATTAAAGATAAAGATTAAATTTATTAGAGAGTCACATCCATATTGTGATACATTTTATCATATCATAGATTCTAAGAAAAGTGTTGTAGGTTCAGTTGGTATTATTAATAAAGAGTTATTAGACAAAATGGACATTTCTTACAAGACAGATGTCTGTATAATGGATATTGATACATATCGATTTAAAGAATGTTCAGGATATAACATAAAAGCAGAAGATATTATTCTTTATCCTATGGTAAATAGAGATTTAAATTTTATATTAGATCATGATATAGAATTAGCAGAGGTATGTACCGCAATGAAAAACGTAAATCAAGCATTATTAAAAGAGGTTATACCTGTAGATATATTTGAATCAAAAGAGTTAAAGAATAAGAAAAGTGTCCTGTTTAAGTTATCCTTTCAGGACCCTAAGAAAACACTTGAAGATAATCAGGTAAATTCTATTATTACTGAAATTATAAGTTTAATTTCAAAGAAATTTGATGCAAAATTAAGAGACCAATAAAAGGAAAAAATAAATTATGGAACACCAACAATCAGAAAGCATAATAGTAAAAATCTTTGGAAAAGATTATTCATTTAAAGCTACTGGAAACGAAGATAACATACGACAAGCAGCAAGTCAAGTTGATCAAAAAATGAGAGAAATAGGAGGAAAGTCTCCTAATTTATCTACTTCAGATGTTGCTATATTGGCCGCAATGTATATTTTTGATGAATATAGTAGCTCGACGGTAGGAGAATCTTCTTTTAAAGGAAGAATTGAGTCTAGAATAGAGTCTTTGATTGAACGTATTGATCAAGCTGTATAAGGAGGAACAATGGCTGGTACAGTAATTTTATCAGGAATTGAGGCTAGTGATGCACTTTATAATAGTTTGCATGCACGCATTAATGCTTTAAAGGAGAAAGGAATTACTCCTGGATTAGCAGCGATATTGGTAGGGGAAAACCCTGCATCACAAATCTATGTACGCAATAAAACCAAAAAATTCGATTCTTTGGGTCTAAAATCAGATATTTATCGTCTGCCAGAGGACACAAAAGAAGA
>CACGRA010000004.1 GCA_902575395.1 uncultured Fidelibacterota bacterium
ACAGTAATATGTAATTCATAGTTATGTCCATGTACCATAACATCTTTCCCAAATACTTCTCTGTTTTTTTCATCAGACCATTTTTCATTACCATATTTATGTGCTGCACAAAAATGAAATACTTTGGTTAAATATGTATTATTCCCGTTCATAATGATTACTAATTTATTTAAATAAAGACCTTCTTCCAACTACTGAAGTAATAGGACAATTATATGGATTAAAATTCTTTGCTGGACAATATTCTCGTCCATAAAAAATGATTTGAAGATGTAATTTGTTCCATTTTTCTTTTGGAAATAATCGTTTTGCTTGTTTTTCAGTATCTTGAACATTTTTCCCAGAAGATAACCCCCATCGATACATTAAGCGATGTACATGCGTATCAACAGGAAATGCTGGGACTCCAAACGCTTGGGACATAACAACGGATGCCGTCTTATGTCCTACTCCAGGAAAAGATTCTAAATCTGAAAAACTATTAGGAACTTTTCCTTTATACTTTTTAACTAAAATTTTTGACAGCTCAATAATTGCTTTTGCCTTTGCAGGGCCTAATCCACATGGTTTGATAATATTATAAACTGTTTCATATTTTAATTTTGACATTTTTTGAGGATTATCTGCTTTTTGAAATAATTTTGGAGTTACTTTATTGACTGACTTATCTGTTGTGTTAGCAGATAATAGCACAGCAATTAAAAGAGTATAATTATTATGATGATTTAAAGGAGGGGAAACTGCTGGATAAATCTCATCAAGTTTAGTAACAATAAAATTAACTTTATCTTTTTTAAGCATTAATGCTTATAACTTATTTAAGGCTTCAAAAGTCAAAGACTTAGGCCTTGTAAGAGGCAATCCCATTGCACGAGCTAATACTAATTGAGATATAATTCCTAATGATCGAGACATGCTAAATAATACAGTATAAAATTGAAATTCTTTTAATCCATAATGATGGAGCAATGATCCAGAAGCTGCATCAACATTTGGCCATGGATTTTTAGCTTTTCCATGTTCTTTTAATACATCTGGAATAATATTAAATAGCTTGGTTACTACGTCAAATACTTCGCTATCATTAATATGATCTTTACCAAAGTTCATAAATGCTGTAAATCTTGGATCAGGACATCTTAAAACTGCATGACCATATCCAGGAATTACCTTTCCTGAATTTAGTCTATCCCAAGCAAATGCCTTTAATTCTTCATCGCTTGGCACTCCTTTAAAATGATCTACAATATCTAAAACAAATTTTAAGTTATTCTGGTTAGCAAGGCCATGTAATGGTCCTGCTAAGCCATTAAGGCCAGCAGATAATGCATAATAAGGATCAGATAAAGCGGAATTAACAGTTAATGAACTAAATGTGCTTACATTCCCACCTTCATGATCACAGTGCAACATTAAATATAATTGCATCATCTTTAACATATCTTCTGAATGGTCAAAACCCATCATTTGTAAGAAACTTTCAGACCAATCTTGAGAACCTGCATGCTCTAGCCTATCTCCTTTATCAAATCTTAATCGATAAATCGCTGCTGCAATAGCAGGGAGTTTTGCAATAATATTTACACCATCTTCAAGGGTAGTTTCCCAATAATCACCTTTTGAAACTACTAAATCATAAGCTTTTGCAAATTTACTTTCTTTTTGCATTGATAAGATTGCTGTATTAAACATTGCCATTGGATGTGAGTCTTTTGGCATACTATTTAATACATCCCATACATATTGTGGGACTTCACTTTTAGAATGTAAACATCTTTGGACATCTTCTAATTCATCTTTGTTAGGCAATTCCCCTACAAGCAACAAATAAAATACTTCTTCAGGCTTAATATGAACTAAATCAAGTATATGATGACCGCGAACATGCAATCCAGCATCTGCCGTTACAGACGATGTATCGCAAATCATACCTTTTACACCACGCATTCCAGAAAAAGCTTTTTCTATTGTTACTGTGCTTGTAACATGATCGCCTTTTTCATCAAGAAGCTGTCGATAATTATATCTCCAGTCAGGTATCTTTTTTGCTAAATTTTCTTTTAATTTCCCCATAACATTTTGAATTTAAGTTTTAAACTGCATATTATGTAATTGTTTATAAAGACCTTCTTTATTAATTAATTCATTATGATTACCAGTATCAACAATATCACCTTTATCTAGTACAATAATCTTATTTGCATTATGTACTGTTGATAATCTATGAGCGATAACAATAACGGTACGATTATGCATTAATTTTTCAATAGCATCTTGAACTATTTTCTCTGATTCCGTATCTAATGATGATGTTGCTTCATCCAATATTAAAATTGGAGGATTTTTCATAATAGCGCGTGCAATTGATATACGTTGACGTTGTCCTCCAGATAATTTTACACCTCGTTCACCAATAATTGTATCATAGCCATCAGGTAATTGTTCTATAAATTCATTTGCATTAGCTGCAATTGCAGCTTTTTTAATATCCTCATCAGAAACAGATTCAAGACCATAAGCAATATTTGCTTTTACTGAATCATTAAATAGAAATGTTTCTTGAGTTACAATACCCATTAATGATCTTAGAGAATTTAATTTTATATTCCTTATATCTTCTCCATCTAAAAGAATTGACCCTTCTGTCACATCATAAAATCTCGGAATCAAATCTGCTAAAGTTGATTTACCAGCTCCACTTGGACCTACCAATGCTAATATTTCACCAGATTTTAAAGAAAGATTAATATTTTTTAATATCATTTCGGATTTATTATCATAATAAAAATTCACATTTTGAAATGTAATGTTATCTTGGAAATTCTCAACATGAATTGCATCATCATTATCGTGTATATCTGACTTAATATCGATAATTGAAAATACTCTATCTGCAGAAGCTAATCCATTTTGTAATTCGTTAAAGACATTGCCTAGATTTTTTATAGGACCCAACACACTGAAAAGCAAAAGAATAAATCTGATAAAATCTTCTGAACTAATTGATTGATTGACTAAAACATCACGCGCACCAATAAAAAGCAACAATGCAGCAATTGATGCTCCAATAGTTTCGGTAATTGGTGAAGAGATTAAACGTAAACGATCTTTTCTTAGCATTAATTGATAGTATTTTCTTGTTTCTGCATAAAATCGTTTTAATTCATAATTCTTCATTACAAAAGCTTTTACAATTCTCATAGATCCTAATGTTTCTGATATAATAGATGTTATACCTGCAAGCTTTGCTTGTGATCTTGCTGCTCTTCTTCGAATACTTTGTGCAATTCCAAAAATAATAACTCCACTAATTGGAATAACTAAAATGGCAATAGCAGCCAACTTAGGACTAATAATAAATAACAGTGATAGAAAAGCAAGAATATTAATTGGTTCTACAAATAGCTTTTGAAAACTTGTAGATAAAGCTGCTCTCATATTATCAATATCATTAATAAGAATTGAAGTTAATTCACCAGATTTATTCTTATTAAAATATGATAAAGAAAGGTAATGAAGATGATTATAAAGCTTATTACGTAAATCAGTGACTAATCTAAACTGTACAACAGAAACCATAATATTCTTTATATATAACGCAATATTTTTAACACTAAAAACGACCACTAATGCAACACACACAGATGACATTGTCGCAATTGCAGAATCTTTTAATAATACTTGGTTTGAGTAAAGCTTTATACGATCATTCATTGATAAGTTATCTAAACTCATTAAACGAATATTTTCTGCAACCATATCATCAAATTCAATCAACACATTATTAATCATAGTAGCAGTAATCCAAACAGATGTAGCATTAAAAATAACAAAAAAGATTGCAGCGATAGTTGATAAAAGTAAAAATGGCCAATATGCTAAGATAATTTTGAATAAACGAATATGAGACTTCTCATTCATTAGATAAACTTTTTATTTTTGTTGTCGTAGATCATTTTTGCATGAACTATGTCAGCTTCAAGGAATTTATCTCCAATAATTACAAATCCCAAATTTTCATAGAATTTTATGACATCCTCTTGAGCATGCAAATAGATAGTATTATCATTTGGTAATTGATTTAAAATAAATATCACTAATGCTTTTCCAATGCCTTTTCCTCTTAAATGCTCTAATACTGCAAATCGTTCCAACTTAAAACCAATGTTTGTTTTTCTCCACCTTCCTGTAGCAATAGGTTGATCATTATCTGAAACTAATACATGAAATGCTTCATCTTCATATTCAATTTCTATATCCTCTGGAACGCGTTGTTCTTCAATAAAAACTTCTCTTCTAATATCTAAAACCTTTTGATAGTCTTCTTTTGTTTTTACTAATTCTATTTTAATATTCATCTTAGCAATTTCAATATTATAGAATGAGAAATCAAAGACTAATTACTTTATTCGTTATTTTATTCTTAAGCATTTCAATTGGACAAGAACGTTTCAATTCGCATAAGGATTTAGAAAAAATACCAAATGGAATGAATGTTATTCATGATAATAATAAAAATCAGGCAATAGTTGGAATTCATGGATTTTATCCTGTGTATTGGATCGAAATTCATCATGAATGGGTACAGCCTTTTAATTTTCTGATAAACAAAGATATTAAAACATTCTTTTATAAATATGATTGGAATGAATGTCCTAGTAAAGTTGCTGAAGAATTTTCAATAGAATTAAATAAGTTAATAGAATCGTATCCAGAAATTGATGATTGGCAAGTTGTCGGACACAGCATGGGCGGATCTGTAGTCATGTTTACTAATAAATTATTTCCATATAATAAAAAGATAACTTTTAATACTGTTGCAACACCTGTTTATTATGAACGTGAAAAAACACCTCTATTAATGAGAGTATATGAATCGATATTTAAAAAACGTTGCTCTGAAACAATTGATAGCTTGAATAATGAGTTTGATAATGGTTTTACCAATAAACATATACAATGGAGAAATGTACAAGAATTTGATTCTCAATTAAAAAAATATAATTTTGATCCATATAATCGAAATATTAAAAATTCAGTTGTATTTCAATTCCCAGATAGCTTGAACGGTGAAAGAGTAGGCCACACATCAAGCCTCTATTTTTCAATTTTAGAAATTATCAAATAATTCAATAGACACAGGACAATGGTCAGACCCCATCACATCTTCATGAATATCTGCATCTGAAATATTGTCTGCAAATTCTTGATTTGTGAAAAAATAATCAATTCTCCATCCAATGTTTCTTTGACGTGCTCCAAAACGATAAGTCCACCAAGAATATCGATCTGCTTCATCATGGAAGAGTCGAAATGAGTCTACATATCCATGATCAATATAAGTATCAAGTTGTGCTCTTTCTACTGGCATAAAACCTGAATAATTTGCATTAGCTTTTGGATTTGCTAAATCAATTTCTTTGTGAGCAGTATTCCAATCCCCAGCTACAATAACATTATTACCTGATGCAACTTGATCATCAAGAATTTCTAGCAAATCATCATAGAAATCTAATTTGTATTGTAATCTTATTTCATCTTTTTGGCCGTTGGGAAAATAAATATTATATAATAAGAAATTTTCGAATTCGGTAATAATCACTCTACCTTCTTTATCATATTTATCAATACCTAATCCATACTGTACATGCAGAGGTTCTTTTTTTGAAAATGTAGCAACGCCACTATATCCTAATTTTTCAGCAGAATGCCAATAAGAGAAGTATCCATCAATATGCTGAAGTGTATCCGGAAGTTGTTCAAATTTAGCTTTTGTTTCTTGAATGCATAAGATATCTGGTGATTCAGATGAAAACCAATCCAAGAATCCTTTCTTCTCAATTGCCCTCACTCCATTAACATTCCAAGAAAATAATTTCATTTTTGCTCTTTACCCTTTATATGATAAATTAAAATATGGATTTTAAAGAACAATTTAAAAAGATTATAGATGAAAATTCCATTGTTCTCTTTATGAAAGGGACTAAAGAAGCTCCTGTATGTGGATTTTCAAGTAATGTAGTTCAACTACTAAATCATTATGGAGTTGAATACAAAGACGTGAATATTCTAGAGCATGAGCAAATGAGACCTGATCTATCAGCATTGTCTGGATGGCCAACTTTTCCTCAACTATTTGTAAAAGGTAAATTAATTGGAGGAGCAGATATTGCAAATGAACTACATGAGAACGGAGAATTGCTTGATATCCTCGATGTAAATTGATAGGAAATTCACTAGTCATAGCCTAAATTACTCACGTTTTTTTGGCCCGTTCGTCTAGTGGTTAGGACTCATGGTTTTCATCCATGCAACAGGGGTTCGATTCCCCTACGGGCTGCAAAATTTCCTTATTATACAATCTACTATAAGGTTGTTTTCTAAAAAAAAGACCGACCAGTCGGTTTTTTCTTGTTTTTATTTTAAAAATTTATCAGATTTGATAGTCAATATGAGTTAGTTGAGGCGGGGGGTATTCCTAAAAGATTGCTATCATATTCAATATATTTTATTATATCTCGACTATATCACCAATTATGAAGCATGAATCTCCCGCCTTTTTTTATATTATCAAGAGATTTTAATTTAGGAATTGAGCTATTAATCTTTGAAAATGATGTACACCTTTTTCTCGTGTTGGAGAAAATCTTCCAGATTGATAAAATGAAGATTGGATACCTTTGCTTTCATTTTCAACAATAAATTCATCTTCCCTTTCAACTTTATCAATATCATTTCCAGCTCCTTTATGAAGCTTGGTAGAATCATAAACATATGTTAGAAAAGAAACTTTGGTTCGATTGATACTAATTGGTTTAACAATATTCACCGATAATCCCCAAGGATAAAAATTGAACATCATATTAGGAAAAACCCAAAAATAATATGCCGCAACCTGTTTTCCATAGTCAATATGATCTTTTGGTAAATCAAAGGTTTCATTAGCATCATCTGAATAACCAATCTGCAGATTGGAATATTTATATAATTCAGTGGTATAACTTCCATAGTCTAAAACTTTATTTAAACCTTCATGCACAAAAGGGATGTGAAAGCCTTCGAGATAATTATCGCAATATAGTGCCCAATGTGCCTGCACCAAATAGTCTTTAGAAAGACTACTATCAAATGAAAATTGATCTAATGGCAAAAATCCAATTCTTTTATTAATAGGTTTAAGAACTTCTTCAAAATCAAAAGATGGATTTAATCCTGCAAATAAAAATGGACCCCATTCTGCGAGTGGAAATTGATATAAGTTATCACAGTCTCTTGGAAAATCTTTTGTTTTCTCAAATTCTGGCATTGATTTAAAATTACCATCTAAATCAAATGTTCTACCATGGTATGCACATTTTATGTTTTTTGATTGGCCAGGACCTAAAGCTAAAATATGGCCTCTATGAGTACAAACATTAGTCATGCAATTGATTTCACCCTCTTTATTTCTAGTTAATAAAATAGGTTCAGTTAAAAATCCATCTAACAAAGTAAGAGGTTGAATTGAATTGGTTAGCTTTAGAGATGAGTTATCACCAAGCCATTGCCATGACTTTAAAAAAATCTTTTCTTTTACTTCTTCAAATATATCATGATTCTTATAAAAAGAAGATGGCAATGTCTCAGCTTTTGAAATGTCTTTATGAATATTGAATTGAGGAGCCAATAATGCCTTTTTTTATTAATTATTAAATAAAAAACCTACATTAATTCCAAAATGTGTTTCCCCAAATGCATTTGATAAAGTAGGCTCTATAGAAAATTGAACATCTCCTAAATTCTGAAATGCTCCTTGGTCAAATAGTATTGGAAACCCAAGTTCCACATTAATATGGCTATTATTTTTAGAAATTGTTTCGGTGGTAACTACTTCTTCAACAATAATAATATCATCATGAATATTTTTTTCATTTACAAAGCTTAATTTCAAAATTGGACCAACATTAAACTGTGCATTTGCTTCTATAGTTGTATAACCCGCAACTTCCAATACATAGTATTTTCTGTAAAAATCTTGATTGGTTGTATCTAATATATCATTATTATAGTCACTATTACCATATCGTAAACCAAATGACATATCCATTGGTAATTTGACATGTTCTTTTAAATGATAAGTTACCCCTAAAGAGAATCCTTGATCGCCAACATCAGGATTATTCTCTCTAAAATTATCAGAAAAATCAAATGTATTTTCTGCATCTCCATATGAATCTTTACTATTAAATAAAGAATATCCATAAGAAAAATCAAAACCAAGAAATCCATTGTATATATAAGAAAGGTTTAATGAATTATTATAGCTATCTCTTAAAAGCTTTCCTTCACCAAAAAAATCAAGACTTCTGTCATATCCAAAAGAAACAGTTACTGCATTTTGATCGGGACGTAGCATATGCCCTTGAGCTAACAAAGATGTTGATAGAAATATAATTGATAATAGTTGTTTAGCTTTCATATTGTATATTACAAAACGAATAATTCATTCAAAATTCATTTTTTATTTTTTCTATGACCGATATAAGCTTACCATAAATTTGTTCAGTATTCCTTGGTGCACCAATTAAAATTTCTCTAATAATACCATTTTTATCGACAATAAAATGACCAGGTGACACCGGAGTAAATTGATACATAAAGTTTCTATCAATTGATCCATGAATATAGTTGAATTCATTGCGTGATAAGAAATTCTTTATATCCGGAATAGAATCAAAGCTTAATGCCAAAAATTCGATGTCTTCATTTTGGTATTTTTGAACTAATTGATTCAAGTATGGCATTTCAAGAATACATGGACTACAAGCAATATACCAAAAATTTAATACTAACATCTTCCCTTCAAAGTCTTTGAAAGACTTCACTGATCCATCCAACATATTCAAATCACCTTCTGGTAATTTTTGATCTTTCCATGTATCTATTATTCTTTGAGTAATAACAGCCCCTCTTCCACCTGACTGCATTAAATTATATTCTTGGATTAAATTGTCAACTGTATCATCTGGAATAAATCCTCTTAGATCATCAAACTCTTTAAATAGTATATATTCAGTGTTATTATCATTAATTCGTCTCAAAGCTTGGATCCCACTTGTTTTCTCAAGCAAACTATCTTTTTGTGCTTCGGTTAACACATTGCCTTGAGCATCACGAAAAACAATCTGACTCATTTGAGCTCCCTCTGGAGATGATGTTTGATTTTGTTCAGTTGATTTAGAATTCTCTTTTGGAGATGCTTCTTCTTTAGTAGCACAAGAAAGCATAGTAAAACATATAATTAGTAATAAATAATTTCTCATTCGCGATATCTATTTTTATACAACCTTAAAAAAAATAATGAAGATATTAAGACACAAAAAATACAAAAGATAACAAATATTTGTTCAAAATTATTTGCAATCCATTGTGCCGTATCCGATAATTCTTCTTTTTTTACAAAAATCATGTTAGAATTTGTAAAATTTTAGGGATAATTATGATAAAAATATTAATACCAACACATTATTGGTTAATAACCATAATTGGTTTTTCAATCGTTGTTTTATTAAGTGGATTTTCATACAAAAGAATCGCAAAAAATAATAATGGTATGATTGCTAGTTCAAATTTTTATGATTTAAAAGCAATAACAATTGATGGACAAGAAATTTCCTTTGAACAATTTAAAGGGAAAAAAGTTTTGATTGTAAATGTTGCTTCAAAGTGTGGCTACACATATCAGTATGAAGGATTACAAAAACTACATGAACTCTATGGTAGTAAAGTTTCTATTTTAGGATTCCCTGCAAATGATTTTTTATTTCAAGAAAGAGGAAGCAATGAAGAAATAGCAGAATTTTGTGAAAGTAATTTTGGTGTCACCTTCCAAATGTTTGAAAAAATAACAACTAAAGGCAAAAAACAAAGCCCTGTTTATCATTGGTTATCCAATAAAAAATTAAATGGGTGGAATGATCAAAAACCGAGTTGGAATTTTTGTAAATATCTTATCGATGAAGATGGAAAATTAGTTGCTTTTTTTGATTCAAAAGTAAAGCCTCTTTCAGAAGAAATAGTTTCTCTAATAAAATAATTTCTTAGGCATACAGCATTATCAGACTTATTGCCATTACAATCATTCCAGCAGTTACTCCTATGATAGGATCAGTAGGTTCGCCGTATTCTCTTGAAACAGGTAAAAGTTCATTCAAAGCAACATAAATCATAATACCAGCACAAAGAGCAAAAGATATACCAAATAATGCTGGATTATATACAGTGCTAAAAACTAGAAATCCAATCAGTGCACCCATAGGTTCCGCAAGCCCTGAACAAAAAGATACCCAGAATGCTTTAGATTTATCTTTGGTAGCATAATAAATAGGAACTGATACAGCTAATCCTTCAGGGATATTGTGAATTGCAATCGCAAATGCAAGAGTTGCTCCAACAGTAGGATCATATACTGCAGCTGTGAATGTTGCAAACCCTTCTGGAAAATTATGAATAGCTAAAGCAATTGCAGAAAATACTCCTGTACGAATCAATGCGGTTTCATTTTTATCTGAAGATCGTGAAATAAAATCAGCAATGGAGTGATGATCAAAGAGTTGATCAATAAATAACATTGTTAATAACCCTACAATAAATGCAACCACTCCAATCAAGCTGCCAGTTGTAGTGCCATATAATACTGATAAATCTTCAAAAGAAAGTTTAAGAAGTTCTACAAAGGAAACATAAAGCATGATACCCGCTGCAAAACCAATAGCAATCGATAATAGTCTTTTATTTTCAAATTTAGAATATAATCCTAGAAAACTACCAATACCTGTGCTAAGTCCAGCAAAAGTTGCAAGTGCAAAACCAATATAAATATTACTTGGGTCCATTTCTTAATTTCTCACTAAATTATTTCATGGAAAATTACAAAAAATCATGTTTGAAGTAATTAAAATTATCTTATCTGCAATAATCATATTCATTGCATCTGAAGTTGCAAAAAAAAGTATTATTCTAGGATCAATTATTGTCTCTCTACCTCTCATGTCACTGTTAACTATTAGTTGGCTACAAATTGAAACAAAAGATACTCAAAGCATTATATCATTATCATATAATATATTTTGGCTGACATTGCTTTCATTGTCATTCTTTATACTATTCCCATATTTATTGAAGAAAAATATTTCATTTGGATTGAGTATGGGGCTTTCTTTATTTGTTATGGTTTCTTTATTTTTTATTTTCGCAAGCCTGTTAAAGAGATTTGGAATCGAAGTTCTTTAATGTTGATGACCTAAACCATAGAAATTCATTAAAAAATATAATATTCCAATTAGAATTATTATAACAGCAGCAATAAGGTTTGTATTAAACTTCTGATTTATTGAATTAAGTTGTTTACTAAATTGATCTTTAAATAATAAAAATAAAACCATAATTCCAATCAACGTCAAAGCAATTCCTAAAACATATGTAAGAATACTAGAATAAAGAATAAAAGTATTATTACTGAATTTTGTTGATGCAATTAATAGAACCGCTATTGCAGATGGACAAGGAATTAGTCCAGCAACTGTACCTGTTATAAACGGACTGGAAAATTTAGATTGATTAAAATGAAAATGCATTGGCTCATCACATTCATCATCATGTTCATGGCGAACTTCTTTTACAGATCGATACAATAAATATATCCCTAATAAAATAATTAATAAGGGGCCAATAGCATTTAAGAAAGGAAAAGATTCACCTCCTATTTGAAGCAAAAATGCTATTAAAGAAAACAATAAAAAATGGGTGATAATTAAACCTAAAATAAGTTGAATTGTGCCAGTAAAACGCATTGAACCTCCGCTCATATATGCAAGAATTAATGTTTTACCATGGCCCGGCTCTAAAGCATGAAACATGCCTAATACAAAAATAACAGAAAATGTAAAATTATTATTAAGAGTATTTTCTAAAAAGGAAATCCATTCATACATTTTCTTTTCCTTTTACTTTTTTTGGAATTGGATCAAACCCTTTTGAACCCAAAGGATGGCATTTCGCTATTCGTTTTATGCCTAATATTATACCTTTTAGTGCTCCCCATTCATTGATTGCATCAATCATATATTGAGAACATGTGGGTTGATATCGACAATTTGAACCTAGAAATGGAGAAAAAACAACTTGATATAATCGTATAATTTTTACAAAAAAATATGACAATTAGTCTTCCTTAAAATCTTTGTGGAGCATACTTGTTTGTATGTCTTGGTTTGCTTGATATTTACCACCTTCATAAGATGTGTAATCTCCATCAATAGAATGGTAAAAAATTTGACATATTTCTATGTTTGGATAAATTTTAATTGGCTGGACACAAAAAATTTCTAATGTCCAATAACCTTTAAAACCTACATCTCCAAATCCAGCAGTAACATGAACAAATAAACCTAATCTTCCAACAGAAGATCTGCCTTCTAGCATAGGGATTAGATTGTGAGTTTCTGTATACTCAACTGTTCTCCCAAGATAAAGCTTATTACTTTCCAATAATAATCCTTCTTCTGGTATAATCATCTTTGTTCCTGTATTGTCTTTTTTCATATCTAATACATGAGAATCATAGACAACAAGTTCATTATGAAGCTTGAGGTTATAACTATTGGGATTAACCTGTTTTTCATTAAAAGGTTTAATAATTATATCATCGCCTTGTCTATTTACAATTTCTTTTCCAGATAGAATCATAATATTGTTCTACATTATATAATTTTTTTTAGGTTACAAAGTAAATTTTTGTATTTTACGGTATGGATTTTATAGTATGGTGGCAAACATTACCTTCAAAGATGGATCCAATCTTATTATCGATTGGTTCTTTTTCTATTTATTGGTACTCAACAATGTATCTTGTTGCATTTGGAGTTGTATACTTATTGTGTAGAAAAAAAATTAATAATAACGAGTATACAAAACTGACATTGCTAGAATTTGAAGATTTATTATCTTGGTGTTTTATTGCATTAATTATAGGAGCACGATTAGGGTATGTATTATTTTATAATTTTGAATACTATATTGATAATCCATTAGAAATTTTTCTTCCATTTTCTATTAAGAATGGAGTATGGAAATTTACTGGTATTGCAGGAATGTCTTATCACGGAGGAGTTATTGGAGTATTAATAGCAATTTGGCTGTATGCTAGAAAAAAAGATTTACATCTATATACTATTGCAGATTTTTTAACTCCTGCAATTCCTTTAGGTTACTTTTTTGGAAGAATTGGGAATTTTATTAATGGAGAACTATATGGACGAGTAACAGAAGCTTCCATTGGGATGTATTTCCCAAATGCAGGTGATTATCAATTAAGGCATCCATCGCAATTGTATGAAGCATTTTTCGAAGGTATTGTATTATATTTTTTAATTAAATCACTTAAAACACGATTTACGTTTCTAGGATTTAACAGTGGCCTCTATGTATTTGGGTATGCTTTCTTTAGATTTTTTATTGAATATGTTCGAGAACCAGATAAACACTTACAATTTATATTGCTCAACTTAACTATGGGTCAACTCCTATGTATAGCAATGATGATTGGTGGTATTGTAATATGGTTTACAGGATATAAAACAGCTACTGAAAACTAAAAGAAAATACTGGTTCACCGCTTGTCATACTTGCTGATTGCACACTATCATCGTTATAAAAATTAACAATATTAACTTGTTTGCTGGATAGATCCATAAAGATAGAATTCAAAATAGCAATCGTAGGAGATAAAGAGAATTGTTCTATTTCTAAAAAGAAAATGGTGTAATCTAAACCAACTTCTTTTCCAATATATTTCCATATATAATCTTGAATAATAAAATTATCAGATAGATAATTAACTAAAAATATATCGATTTCATCACTTTCTTTTTCTGTCCCCAAATGCAATGTGTTATAGTTAGCATTTTCTAACAGTAGATTAACATCATGAGTGAAAACCTGAATAGTAATTTCAGCTCGATTTTCTTTTGATTTAAATTGGACATCAGTCGTAGAAATAAAAAACTGATGAGCAAAGATAAGGCTCAATAACATTATTGAGCCTATTGCCTTTGATATATAACTCATTTTTATTCAGAGTCGTCTGAATTAGCAGCGTCATCACGCACTCGCTGCATTAGATTCTTGCTTCCACCCCAACCAGAAGACTTAAATGTTTCAAATCGAGTTGGCTCTACTCTTTCAGGCCAATAATTATTACTTCTGTCAACATCAGCGGTCTGTATAAATGGATCTAAAGTCATGGTCTTAATTGGCTTTTCTGTTTTAAAGATCTTTGTAACTTCACCTCGATTAAATCTCCAAACTTCAACTGGAATCTTAATCACTTCTTTCTCTCCATCTTCATATTCAAACTCAACAATGATAGGCATGATTAAACCATCATTGTCTGAAAATTTAACAGAGTAAAAATGATCATTCTTGTCTACTAACGCACGTTCTTCATCAGATAAATCATCTAGGAAACTGCTATATTCTCTTTTTTCTCTCTTGGTAACTTGATTTTTATCATAATTATCATAAAAATCCCTAGTATTTGGATCACGATCTGTTACAGTTGCTTCAATGTCTTCCTCATCAAGCATTGCGCTATAATATTGAGTATCATCTTCATCAAATGATCTTTTCTTTTCTGGATCCATCTCAAGTTGATACCAATCAACAGACTCAATGGAAAGGTCTACATGGTCATTGCTAAAAAACCATCCTCTCCAAAACCAATCTAGGTCTACCGCAGATGCATTCTCCATGATACGGAAAAAGTCTGTAGGAGTTGGATGTTTAAACATCCATGTTTTAGAATATTCTTTAAACGCATAATCAAATAACTCACGTCCCATGATAGTGTCTCTTAAAATATTTAATGCTAATGTTGGTTTTCCATATGCATTTGCACCAAATTGATAAATCGATTCTGAATTAGTCATAATCGGCATGATATTTGATTTATCACCTTTCATATAATTAATAATATAATCGGTATTTCTTGAAGGGTGGAACAATTCAGTATCCCACTCTCTTCCTGCAATATCATCCATAAATGAATTTAAACCTTCATCCATCCATGTCCATTGACGTTCATCAGAATTCACAATCATAGGAAACCAGAAATGTCCAACTTCATGAATAATTACTCCAATTAATCCTCTTTTAGTGCGTTCAGAATAAGTGCCATCTTCTTCAGGGCGATATCCATTAAAACAAATCATTGGATACTCCATGCCCATATAGTTGATATGAGCTGAAATTGCTACTGGGTAAGGATAATCAAAAGTATACTTTGAATACACTTCCACTGTATGAGCTACAGCCTTTGTAGAATATTGTCCCCACAAAGGTTCTGCTTCATTTGGATAATATGACATTGCCATTACTGTATTTCCACCAACTTCAACTCCAATAGCATCCCATATATATTTTCTTGATGTAGCAAATGCATAATCACGAACATTTTCTGCTTTAAAATGCCATGTCTTTTCATCTTTAGATTGTTCTTTTTCATTTTCTAATGCTTCCGCATTGGTTACAATCTTGACAGGCTCATCAGCAGTTTCTGCTTCTTCTAATCTATCAATTTGTTCTTTAGATAGTACTTGCTGTGGATTTTGCAATACTCCTGTAGCCCCAAGAACATGGTCGGCAGGTACAGTAATTTTTACATCATAATCTCCAAAAATTAATGTGAATTCACCTCGACCTAAAAACTGTTTATTTTGCCATCCATACACATCATTATACATACACATACGTGGAAAAAATTGTGCAATGGTATAAATATAATTATCATCTTCTTCAAAATACTCATATCCAGATCTTCCGCCATCTCTTATATGATCATTGATATTGTACCACCACTTAATTTTAAATTTATAAGATTGTCCTGAACGAATTGGTTCTGGCACATCAACACGCATCATTGTTTTATTAATAATGTAAGGTATATCACGATTTAAACCATCTTTGACATGTTCAATTTTGAACCCTCCATCAAAATCGCGATAGAAATTCTTTAATGTGCTTAAAGGAATAGATTCGCCTACTTGGACTTTTTCTCTTCCTCTTTGCGCTCCAAAATCACCGCTTGTTTGTACTTTATAACTATCAGAATCTAATGCTCGAACGTTCTGATCAAGCTGGACCCAAAGATATGGAATTGGGTGAGGACTATTGTTATGAAATGTAATTGTTTCCTCGCCATACAAACGTTGTTTTTCATCATCTAATACAAGATCCATCACATAATCAGCTTCGACTTGCCAATAATCTTCTCCTGGATATCCTGCAGCAGTTCGATATGTGTTCGGAGTTGTAATCTCCTCATTGAGTTGTTTAAACTTATTTACATTTGCTTGCGCAAAAACAAGTGAAAAACAAAATAATGTTGCTAAAATTTTCTTAAACATATAAATCTCCTATTTTTAATAGCATATTCGAATTAGAATCCAATGTAATAAGTAAATAATAATGTTGTAAATAAAAAAAAGATGTTAGTTTTGGACTGTAAGGAGAATGCAATGATAAAAAAAGTACTTTTCATTCAAAATAGAACAGATATCAAACGTTCGAATTTTTTTGACCATTGGGAAAATATCCATGCACCTCATATGGTAAAAATATTAAAGCCTGTTAAATATGTATTAACCTTCTTTGAAGAAGATAAAGAAGGAGGATGTTGTGGAATGGCAGAATTATGGTTTCATTCTGAAGAAGAATATCAAGAAGCAATGAAAAGACGTGAAAGTGATTTTGGTAAATCTGATAATTGGCATGATGTTGCAAAAGCATGGCCAGATTTAGATCGATACGAATACACAGGTAAAGAAATTACAATTATTGATAACACCAATGAATCGTCTGAATGAACGATTAGCACTTATTGTTGTAGTTTTATTACTTATTCTTTCTAGGCAATCAACTCCAGAATTTCAAGTTGGGGATATTTTATTCCAAGATTTAGATTGTGGTCCACCATGTGAAGCAATTGAAGCAGTGACATCAGGATACAATGGAGCTCAACTTTCGCACAATGGTATTATTACTGAAATAAAAGGTGATAAATTTAGCCAAATTTTTTTGGTGGAAGCAATTGGTGAAGAGGTAGTAAAAACACCACTTGATAAATTTCTTGAACGTAGCAACAAAGTAATTGTAGGAAGACTAAAGCCAGATTATACCTATATGATCTCTGATGCAATCAACTATATTGAAACTTCTATTTTAGGAAAACCATATGATTACATTTTTGATTTAGAAAATGATACATATTACTGCTCAGAAGTAATCTATCAAGGTTTTCAAGTAGCTGATTCAACACAAAACTTATTTGTTATAAATCCAATGACATTCAATGAACCTAATAGCAAGAATCCATTTGTACATTGGGTAACTTACTATGAAGAATTAAATGCAGCTATTCCAGAAGGTGAGCTTGGGTTAAACCCAGGAGGAATGTCTCAATCAGATAAAATAGATATTATTCACACATTCGAAAAACCAAGTGGAATGCAATAATGGAATTTCTATCACAACATTATACTATTTCATTTGCTATGTTAATTGTTTGGATCCTTACTTACTGGTATGGGAAGAAAATTGATGACAGCGACAAGGTAACATTTGGATATTTTTTAATTGGAATCAGCATTGTTCAAGAATTTGCAGATTACATTGGAAGATATTATGGGAGTATTAATGGATTGTATGATTTCCAAATATTAAAAGAGCTACCATTACAACCATGCCACTTTGCTTATTTCTCGCTTTTGCTTGCAATCTATACGCGCAAACAGATATTCTTTGATATTGGATATTTCTTTGGGATTTCTGGAGCATTACTTGGAATTATTACACCCGGTAATGATGGTATTTATAGTTTGTGGTCTAATTTAACAGCGCACTTTCAACACTCATTCATTATTATGAATATTATGTGGTGTGTTTCTGCATTAAATATGGGTTGCACAAAACGTTCGATTTTAAATGCATTTTTATTCTTAAATATTATGATAATCCCAATTGGATTATTTGATATGATAACAGGACAAAATTATTTCTTTTTAATGAAAGCACCTGAACTACTTGTTTATAATCCTTTACTACCAATCACAACATGGCCATGGTATATCCTGTGGATTGAATTTATATTTTTCCCTTATTGCTATATATTTTATTTAGCAGTACGAAAAGATTAGTTATCAAAAGAAGCTTTTAATTCTGGATAAGTCTCGCGATATAAACATTGTTCACATGAATCTGTATCAAGTGCAGGGATAGAATCGTCTTGTAAACAATCATATAGCGCATCAACTGTAGGATCAATCCAATCAGTATCTAAAGAAAATTCAACAAGAGTTCTTCTAAAATGCATTGAGTCTCCAAGATAAGGCTTGCTAGCATCTCCATTATAATACATTAAGTAACCAGTTGTTGAAACTGGAAATCCATTTTTTTGTAGTAACCAGCTATATATTTCTAATTGTCTTTTATAAGTTGCTCCACCACCAAAAACATCTTCTGGTGTATTCAAAGGTTTCTCACGAGCAGTAGCTTTAAAATCTACAACCACTAACTCATCTTTTTCATTAACCATAATATCATCAACCCCTCCATAAAAGAGTATATTATATTTTTCATGCAGATACTGAATTCCTTTTCTAGTGGATTGCCAGTCTCCTAAATTTGGATGATTAAATGGCTTAATATTTAAATTATATTCCTTAAAAAGGCCATGCGGTCTATCTTCTTTTCTGCAATGCTCTACTTCTTTTTTAAGCAATTCATCTACTGCGGAATTAATAGCCCATGACGGCCCTTGAGGTTCTCTAAAGCCTAATCTGACTTCAAAGTAAAAACATCTTTCACAGTTACAGAATAATTCAATTTTTGTACGACTTAATTTAAATGTAGATGAACTATTAGGATCATATCTCCAATTTTCACCAACAATAGGATTATATTTTCTTTGATACCCCACAATTAATCAACATCCAATGGATCAAACTTTTCTTGCCACGCCAAAGACTGTGCTTTGTTTGAAACAGAAAGATGGCTCATATCTTCACCCGTAATGGTAAAGTTCAAATCTAAGTTTTCTTTTAAACGTTCATAATTAACAGATTTAGGAAGAACTGGATACCCAAGCTGAATAGACCATTTTAACAACAGTTGAGCAACAGTAACATTATATTTCTCTGCAACTTCTAAGAATGGAATGGATGGATCGTTTTTCATCGCTTCAGGTTTTGAATTCCAACGAGATCCTTCTCTCCAGTTAGGCAAAGGAGCTAAAGTGGAGTATGCAATTGGTAAAATATTATGATTATTCATATATACTTCTAACGCATCTGGTATCATATGGTAAGGATGAATCTCAATTTGATTTGCAACAGGCATTTCTATTTGAGCATCTTCAATTTCTTTAATATGCTTTACATTATAATTAGAAACACCAATATGCTTTACCTTGCCTTGTTTCTTTAATTCAACCATTGCTTCCCATAATTCTACTCTAGAATTGGTTGCAAATGGATTATGAATGAGATATAAATCAATTTCATTTAACTGAAGGAGTTTTAAACTTTGTTCACAGGCTTCTATAGCACCGCTAAAAGTTTGAAATGTTTCATCTCCATACATGCCGGGCCACATTTTTGTTGTAATAAAAATATCTTCTCTAGCAATAGAAGACGATACAAGCGCATTTCCAACCCCTTCTTCATTTTGATATATCTGAGCAGTATCAATATGGCGATATCCTAAATTGAGTGCATCAGTGCATACACGTTTAGCATCATCGTTGGGAATAAGCCAAGTCCCAAGACCAACCATTGGAATTGATAAATTCAATCTAAATCATCCCCTAATGATGAGCTACCAGAAGATGATGGCAACTTAATAGCAAGATTATCAACACCTTTTACAATAGGATTTTTAGAAAGTACAATATTCAAATGAAGAATGAGGATAGATATCATAATTGTATAAATTATTACACTAAAAAACGCATATCCCGTTAATGAACTCCACACCATAAGTAAAATAAATCCCATAATATTACTTATAAAATAAAATCGGATAAATGTAGAATAAGGCGGTGAAAAATTTCTCGCTCCTGCAATAAAAATTGGAAGCACAGGCAAAATCACCCATATCATACCAATTATCTCGACGTCACTATACATAAATCCCCTCAACAATAATAATAATCCAGAAAAAAGAGTCGCCATATTGTTAAAAAGACTAAGCCAAAATCCATCATAAAGACTATACATGAAATAAGTTTGACCAAAAATTAGAACAATACAATAAACAATATATTCGTATTTAGGAAATACTTCTTGATTAGAGTTTGATTTTTTCATTGACTACCCTTTCATTTTTTTCTGCATTTTGTTCACATCTTTACCCATTTGAACAAAAAGCAAAATAACGTCTTTATAGATAACTGTAAAGAGCCAAGCAAGGAATGCAAAGAAAGCTCCAACTAATATCATTCCAAACCACACCAACATTTCTCCTCCATCTGCATATCGACTATTAGCTAGCTCCCAATACGGAGCTGCAGTTATAAAAGTAAGAATCATCACTAAAGCTGGGTTTACATATTGTAATATATTAAATATAGCATATGCATAAGATAGTCCCACAAATTTTGATTCATATTTTTTACTCATTTTATTAATCTCCTTTTTCTCTTAATTGTAACTATAGAATAATTTAATTAAAACTTATGTTTATCGGTAAGTGCAATTTCATCAATTCTTCCTTGAAAGTCTCCATTATAAATATGAGAAGCCATCCATTCTTTCTCATTGTCAACTTCTTCAGATGTTAAATTTTTCCACCAATATCTCTTTGGTGCATTCCAAATATATCTTCTTGCTTTTAAAAGGTCTTTTTTATCAAAATCACTATTTAATGCAATAATCTTATATGTAGGCTTAGTAGCATTTATTAATAATTCTAAAACTGCATTATTTAAACCTTCAACATTGTAAGTCACTAGATGAATTAAAGCATCTACATCAAACATTGCACGATGTGAATCATAATAAAATCCATGCCAAATACATAAAATTTCTTGGCCTCGAGCATTTAATCCTCTTTCCATCCAATTGATATCTTTCATAGAGCATAACCAAACTTGTTCTTGTGAAAGCGGTAAACATCTATCCATCACTGCTCTATCAAATTGTGCATTATGGGCTACAACGATATCTGCATTATTAAGAATATGAGATACAGATTCCCAATCAATTGAGTGTCCTTCTACTGTATTATTATCAATGCCAGTAATTTTTGTTATTAGCGGATCAATCATTTCTTCTGGATCATTAAAAGATTGATATTCATCTACTATGCCTAACAATTCTCCGCTCGTATTATCAATAGCAGTGAGTTTTGCAGCAAATTCAATAATTTTACAATCTTGAGTATTAAGACCAGTAGTTTCAAGATCTAAGAAACATATTTTAGTCGAATGATCATTGCTATAGTCAGTTGGTAAGCTGGTGAAATGACTACCATCAAATTTTTCTAACTCAATTGTTTGATTATCATTAATAAGTTTTGTTAGAAATGCCATTGTATTGTCGGGATGGCAGGATTCGAACCTGCGATCCCTCGCTCCCAAAGCGAGTGCCTTAACCGGACTGGGCCACATCCCGAAATTTATTTGGGTAACCGATGGGACTCGAACCCACAACAACCGCAACCACAATGCGGGGCTCTACCAATTGAGCTACGGCTACCATTGGCTTAAATTTAAGCGTGGAAACTTATTATAGCTTATCTTTTTAAGCAAGTAGAGTTAAATTTTTTATATAATGAATACATTGAACAAATATCTAGTCAAGGAATCACTAATTCCCTTTTTACTATCTTTAGGTGTAATCACTACAGTATTATTTCTACAATTTCTTATCAGAGCAATTGATCGTTTTTTGGGCAAAGGATTAGATGTATGGATTATTTTAGAGTACTTATATCTGAATTTAGCATGGATTATTGCATTGTCAGTCCCAATGTCACTATTGATATCAACAGTAATGACATATGGAAGAATGTCACAAGACAATGAAATCACTGCTTTAAAAGCAGCGGGTGTTAGTGTTTCTAGTATTATTAAACCGGCAGTATTCTTTGGAGGATTTGTTGGGTTAATTTTATGTTTATTCAATAATTTTGTTCTTCCTGATATGAATTATCATGCAAGGCTTCTTGCAAGAGATATTTACCAGAAAAGTCCCGAATTAACAATTGAACCTGGATATTTCATCAATACAATTCCACAATACAGTATGATTGTTAGAGATATGGAAGGGAATAATTTTAAAGATGTAAAAATATTTAGTAAATATTCTGGAACAGAGCAGGTTACAATCTATGCTGACAAGGGTAAACTCACTTCTAAAGATGATATCATTATTCTTGATTTGGAAAATGGTGAAATCCATGAAATTGATTTAGAAGACTATAATCATTATAGAAGAATTAAGTTTGTCACACATCAAATTACTATTCCTATTGATGATTTATTATTGAATAGAAATAATGAATCAGTGCGCACAGACAGAGAAATGAAAGTATCAGAAATGATTCAAAAGATTGAAAAAAATAAAGAATATATGGTTCAAGTCAATAATAGAATCAAAACTGTACTAGACAATAATGGTATTGCATGGAGTGAAGATTTAGATTTAGAAACAGTATTGTCATCCATTGAAATTCTCAAAGAAGACAGTAAACAAATTACAGAAGAAAAAACCTACAGAGATGATATTCCAATTTCAGAGTATGAAATAAAAGAAAAATTGCGATCGTTTAATAATATATCTAGGCAATTAACAAATGAATTTATGTTGATATCAAACTATCAGAAAACAAACAATAAATATATGGTGGAGATTCACAAAAAATTTACACTTGCCTTTGCCTGTCTATTGTTTGCCATGACTGGAGCTCCCTTAGGAATTTTAGTGCGCAAAGGAGGAATTACAATTGCATCAGCGCTCAGTATTGCATTCTTTCTTGTGTATTACATCATGCTAATATGGGGAGAACAGTTAGCAGATAGAAATCTTTTAGATCCTACATTTGGTTCATGGATGCCGAATATAATTTTATTTATTGTGGGATTGGTTTTATTTTTTCTTTCAGATAAACAAAATTAGTGAACAACTTTAAATCAAAAAAAGGAGTAGAAATGAAATTAGATATTAAGAGTTTTTTAATTGGACTATTAACAACAGTGAATTTGTTTTTATTAATGGGATTTGATGACCATGAAGATGAATCTCAAAAAAATGGTAGGTACCAAGTAATTATCGATAATGAAGGACAAAAAAATTGGTATGATACTCGCTATGGAGATAAAGTTGCAATGGAATTGGGAAGTTATGGTTACATCTTACTTAAAGAAAAAGGTGGTGCGAAAGCAACATTTAAGAAAGAATTTGAATTATCTGAAGCCTTAAAAGAAAGAGATTAAAATGAAACCAATTGGTAAAATGGGAGTAGGGATTGCCTTAGGTGTTGCTATTGGGGCAGCAACAGATAATTTGGCAGTAGGTATCGGAATAGGTGTCGCACTTGGTGCAGCAATGTCACAATTAAAAAACTAATTTGTTGGTCTATTGCTTTTAAAGAAAATTTCTTTTTCTGTATTTCGAGTATTAGCACGAGGAAGTAATTTTGTATCAGAATCAATTTCAACTTCGATGACTCCTTCTGGCATAACAAAGTCTTCATCGCGAATACCTAATTCTTTATGTGCTTCTCTCATAAAACGTGCCCATGCTGGTAATGCCGCTGTGCTCCCTGATTGCTTGTCTCCTAAGCTGACAGAGTAATCATCCATACCATACCAAACTCCAGCAGAAATATTTGGAGTAAAGCCAACAAACCAAGCATCACTAAATCCTTGGGTAGTGCCAGTTTTTCCAGCAGCTGTATGTCTAAATTTATATTTCCATCTTGCGCTTCCACCCGTTCCTTTATCCACAACAGTCTGCAAGAGATTAGTTACCACATAAGCTGTTTCAGGACTTAACACTTCTTTTTGTGTTATATTAAATTCTTTGATAACCTGACCATATTTATCTTCAATTTTTGTAATCGCAATCGGTTCAGAATAGATTCCTTTATTAGAAAAAATTGAATAAGAGCTCACTATTTCCATTGGAGTTACTTCTGAAACACCCAACGCAATAGAATCAAAAGCACGAATTGGAGATTTAATTTGCATACGTTTTGCAACACTTTTGACTTGTTGAGCAGGAATAAGTTCTTGTACCATACGCACAGATATAAGATTCAATGAACGTCTCAACCCTTCTCTTAATGTAGTTAACCCACCTGTGCTATTGTCATAATTTCTTGGAGTCCATTTCTCTTTTTCCCCTCTTGCATTATTTCTATATAAAGCTACTGGTTGATTTAGTAATTGAGTCGTTACAGGATAATTATTATCAATTGCAGCTGTATAAATAAAAGGTTTAAAAACAGAACCTGGCTGCCTTCTTGCTTGTGTTGCTCTATTGTATTGATCAACATAATCAGATCTTCCTCCAATCATTGCTAATATTTCACCTGTCTTACTATCTAAAGCAATAAATGCACACTGAACCAATAAACTCTTTCTCAATTCTTCATATAATTGCATTTGACCATTTAACATCATCTTTGTTGAATCCTCTGGAAAGATTGATAAATAACCTAATTCTGAAAAACGATCCTCATCTGCAAAAAGCTGATTATTAAATGTATCTTGATTGTCACGTAGTGTTTTCATTACGACATCTTCTGCAATTTGTTGTAGCTTATAATCAAGAGTAGTGTAGATTTTTAAACCATCTTGATAAATATTAATACCTAATTCTTCATCTTGTTTTTCGAGAAGTCTTCGAACATGTTCAGTAAAGTATGGGGCTTTACTTTTTGGTATTTCATAAAAAATATTATCAGGAATAATACTATTATGTTCTATATACTGTTCATGTGAAATATAATCTTGATTATACATTAATTTTAAAACGAGAGATCGCCTTTGAATTGATTTATCAAGATTTCTTAAAGGTGAATAATTGGCAGGAGAAGGCAATAATCCAACAAGCATCGCTGATTCTCCTATAGTTAATTCAGAAGCTTTTTTATTAAAATATCTTTTTGAAGCTGATTCTACACCATAGGTTCCATGTCCAAAGTGGACTGTATTTAAATACATTTCTAATATTTCTTCTTTTGTATATGTCCTCTCAATTTGAATTGCCGTGATAATTTCCTTTATTTTTCTTGTAATGCTATCTTTAAATCCAATTTCTTTATACAAATTCCGTGCTAATTGTTGAGAAAGCGTACTAAATCCTTGTCTAAATTTCATTGCAGCTATATTCACAGCAACTGCACGAAAAACACTTTGTAAATCAACTCCCCAGTGTTGATAAAATCGTTTATCTTCTGATGAGATAGCTGCATTTTTTAAATGTTCAGGCATATCATCTAAATCAATAAATGCTCGTTTTTGTATATAAAATTCACCAATAATTTCACCATTACGATCATATATCGTCGATAGCATTGCTGGATCAAATGTTTCTAAACGTTCAAGTGATGGTAAATCTCTAGACAGGTACAACAAATAAAATAAAATTACTATAGAGAGATAAAAGATTATTTTAAGAGAACGAAAAAAAGAGTTAATCATACTTTTTTAGGCGATACCATTAATTTTGGCTTAACAATTTTGTCAAATTCGTTTTCAGATAAATATTTTAATTTTTTTGCACTTTCTTTTAAGGAAATATTTTCTTTTAATGCTTTTTTTGCAATTTCTGCAGATTTTTCATATCCAATTTCTGGCACTAATGCTGTGACTAGCATAAGAGATTTACTTAGATTTTCTGCAATCTTATCCTTATTTGCAGATAATCCATCTAATGCATTTAACACAAAAGATTCTGAAGCTTCACTTAACAAAGAAATTGATTCATGAATATTGAATGCAATAAGTGGTCTATAAGTATTTAATTCAAAATTTCCATTTGATCCAGAGAAAGCAATGGTCAAATCATTTCCGAGAATTTGTGCATGAACCATATTTACTGCTTCGCATTGAGTAGGATTTACTTTTCCTGGCATAATAGAACTCCCTGGCTCATTAGAAGGTAATTGCAATTCGCCAATACCAGCCATTGGTCCACTCGAAAGCCACTTAATATCATTAGCAATCTTATTTAAAGATCCAGAACAAATCTTAATTCTAGATGATAAATCTGAAATAGCATTTTGAGATGATAAAAGTTCAAATTTGTTAGCACAAACTTTGAAATCAAATCCTGTCTCATCACTAATAGCTTTAACCATTAATTTATCATATCCATGAATTGTATTTATTCCAGTGCCAACTGCAGTGCCTCCTATTGGCAAATAAGAGCATTCTTTAAGTGTTTCTTCAATTCTTTTAATATCATGAGCAATCATAGATACATAACCAGAAAATTCTTGTCCTAATGTAATTGGAGTCGCATCCTGTAGATGCGTTCTACCAACTTTTACAATTGATTTAAATTCTTTTTCTTTATCTTTGAGCGCTGTCTTCAACAAATCAAGGCTTGGTAATAAATTATTTTCTACATTGATAACGGAACCGATAAGAATTGCAGTAGGAAAAGTATCATTGGTAGATTGAGACATATTGACATGATCATTTGGATGAACAAATTTATATTGTCCTAATTTACCTCCTAGTAATTCATTCGCTTTATTTGCAATAACTTCGTTAACATTCATATTGGTTTGTGTGCCACTGCCACTCTGAAAAACAGATAAAGGAAATTCATCTATAAAATCTTCAGGGTTTTTTAAAATAGCATCACAAGTCTTAATAATAGCATTGCTTATTTTTTTAGAAAGCCTTTTTTGTTTTGCGTTAGAAATTGCTGCTGCTTTTTTAATAACAATTAAAGGGAGAACTAAATTAAAATCCATTGGCCAACCAATTTCAAAGTTTTGGATTGCTCTTTGGGTTTGGGCTCCATAATAGGATTTTGATGGGACTTTAACTGAACCTAAACTATCTTTTTCTGTTCTGAATTTTTTCACTTTACTTCCCAAGTATCACCAGCATTGAGCAAATCATGAAGGGTTTTTTTACTTTTATCTTTCTTTTGAGCTTCTTTCATCTGTTCTTCCATCAAACCATCGTAGGTTGCTCTTTCTTTACAATATAACACACCTATTGGTTCCGGAAAAACATCATTTGAAGTAAAATTTGAAAGCATATCTGCAATAAACTCATCTTTTTCATTGTGTACCAAGATATCATCAACAGAATATTTTTTACCAATATCAACCACCTTTGGATTTGTACCATCTAAATAAATGCCTTTATTGTCTGTTGGTCCAAAAATCATTGGTTCGCCATCTTGAAGACGTAATAATTTTTCAGATTTTGTTTCTTTATCTGTTAATTCGGAAAAAGCGCCATCATTAAAAATATTGCAATTTTGATAAATCTCAATAAAAGAAGCTCCATTGTATGCATTTGCTCTTTTAATCATTTCTTGCAAATGTTTTAATTCTCTATCAATGGTTTTTGCAACAAATCCTGCCTCAGCGCCAAGAACTAGTTTTGATGGATTAAATGGATGATCTAATGAACCCATTGGAGTAGAATAAGTTACTTTTCCTTGTTCAGATGTTGGAGAATACTGTCCTTTTGTTAATCCATAAATACGATTATTAAACAACATAATATTTAAATCAATATTTCTTCTCATGAGATGAATGATGTGGTTCCCTCCAATAGAAAATCCATCACCATCACCCGTAACAATCCATACTGATAAATCTGGATTTGCAACCTTTAATCCACTTGCAATAGTTGGTGCTCTACCATGAATAGTGTGAAATCCAAAAGTATCCATGTAGTAGGGAAATCTACTTGAACAACCAATCCCTGATATAAAAACTACATCTTCTTTCTTTGTAGTAATTTCAGGAAAAACCTTTTGAGTTTGTGCAAGTATAGCATAGTCTCCACACCCTGGACACCAACGTACAGCTTGATCAGATTCAAAATCACTTTTTTTGAATATAGGTTTATCACTCACTTATTAATTCCTTTGCTTTATCTACAATACTAGAAGGATTTAACGGTCGACCTTTGACCTCATTGAATCCAACAGCATCAATTAAAAATTCAGATCGAATAATTTTTCTAAATTGCCCAGAATTAACTTCTGGAATCAAAACTTTCTTATAGTTTTTTAAAATTTTCTTTAAATCTGGAGGTAATGGATTAATCCACTGAACTGAAACATGTCCAACGCTATATTTTTCTTTTACTAATTGTTCTGTCGCAGACTTGCAAGCACCATGAGTGCTACCCCAGCTAAGAATTAGCAAATCTCCTTTTTTCTTTCCATATATAGAAGTAGGATCTATTTCATCAACAATATTTTGAATCTTCTGATATCGTGTATCAGTCATTTCTTGATGATTATCAGGTTCATAATTTACATTACCAGTAATATTTTGTTTTTCTATCCCTCCAATGCGATGTTCCAATCCTTTTGTCCCAGGAATAGCCCAACCTCTAGCTAATGTTTTTTTATCACGCTTATAAGGCAAGAATTTTTCACCTGATGTGTTTTCCTTTTCAAATTTTACAATGAAATCTTTCAAATCATCCGGATTTGGAATAAGCCATGGCTCTGAACCATTCACAAGATATCCATCTGATAAAACCATAACAGGAGTCATGTATTTTACAGCAATTCTACATGCTTCATATGTTGCAAAATAACAATCTCCTGGAGTTGCAGGTGCTATTACAGCAACTGGTGCTTCTCCATTGCGTCCATAAAGAGCTTGCAATAAATCAGACTGTTCAGTTTTAGTTGGTAATCCAGTGCTAGGACCTCCTCTTTGAACATTAATGATAACTAATGGAAGTTCAGTCATAACAGCTAAACCTATAAATTCTCCTTTCAAAGCAATACCAGGGCCAGATGATGCAGTGATCCCAAGTGAGCCTCCATAAGAAGCACCAAGGGCAACACCGATACCAGCAATTTCATCTTCAGCTTGAAAGGTTTTAATTCCAAAATTTTTCCAATTAGATAAAGTATGTAAAAGGTTGCTGGCTGGCGTAATTGGATATCCAGCAAATGCTATATTTAATTGACTTTTTTCTGCTGCGGTGAGGATCCCTAAACAAGAAGCGAGAGTTCCATTAATATTTCTATATTTTCCAGCAGGTAAACTAGCTTTTTCTACAACATATCGTGTTGTAATCTCTGCAGTTTCTCCATAATTATATCCAGCATGAAGTGCTCTCGTATTTGCATCAATAATTTCAGGTTTAGATTTAAATTTTTGGTTCAACCAATCAATAGTTGGTTCCAATGGACGATCATACATCCAAAATAAAACTCCTAATGCACAAAGGTTTTTTGTTCTTTCTATAGTTTTTGATGGTAAATCCATACCTTCACAAGCATTGGTAACTAATTTGCTCATTTCGATATAATGGACAGAATAATAATCATCAAGCGAAGCATCTTCTGTTGGGTCAGATTCATATCCTGCTAATTTTAAATTTTTTGGTGTAAACGCATTCTTATTAAGAATCAAAATTCCTCCTGGAATAAGTTCTTTAAGATGCACCTTCAAAGCAGCAGGATTCATTGCAACTAAGACATCTGGTTTTTCTCCTGGAGTATGAATTTCTTTAGAACTAAAATGAATCTGAAAAGAACTAACTCCAGCTAGAGACCCAGCAGGTGCACGTATTTCAGCAGGGAAATCTGGCAGAGTACTTAAATCATTGCCAACAATTGCAGAAGTTTGAGTAAACCTACCTCCACTAAGCTGCATTCCATCGCCAGAATCACCAGCAAAACGTATGGTTACTTCGTCTAAAGTTTGAAATTTTATTTTCTTAGCCATTATCTTAAAACGATTATCAATTTACACTACGAAAATCAACTAATCAATGAGTATAGAATTAGATTAATACGAGTAGATTGTATCTATATTTTATTTCTAAATTAATAGCAAGTAATAGTGTAATTAGATAAATTTCCGCCTACGAGAAATGATTGACAAGAACCAACAAATAATTGATAAAAATTTAGACCAGGAATATAAGTATGGTTTTACCACAGATGTGGAACAAATCAAATTTGAACCTGGGCTAAATGAAGAAGTCATTGCAAAATTATCCAATATAAAAAATGAGCCGAAATGGTTGCTAGATTGGAGATTAAAAGCATATGAAAATTGGCAAAAAATGAAAGAGCCGAAATGGGCAAATATCAATTACGAGCCAATAGACTATCAAGCATTGAGCTATTACGCTGCACCGAAGAAAAAAAGCAAGAAGAGCCTTGATGAAGTAGACCCAGAAATACTAGAAACATACAACAAACTTGGTATTTCGCTAGATGAACAAAAAAAATTAGAAGGAGTTGCAGTGGATGCAGTATTTGATAGTGTTTCAGTTGCAACAACTTTCAAAGATGAGCTATCAAAACATGGAGTAATATTTTGTTCTTTCTCTGAAGCAGTACAAGAACACCCTGATTTAATAAAAAAATATCTTGGTTCGGTAATCCCTTATACAGATAATTATTTTGCTGCTCTCAATTCAGCAGTATTTAGTGATGGTTCTTTTGTTTATATACCAAAAAATGTTAAATGCCCTCTTGAATTGTCAACATATTTCAGAATAAATGCATCAAATACTGGACAATTTGAAAGAACACTGATTATAGCTGATGAAGGAAGTGAAGTGAGTTATCTTGAAGGATGCACAGCTCCTATGAGAGATGAAAATCAACTACATGCTGCATGTGTAGAATTAATTGCACATGAAGATGCAACAATTAAATATTCAACAATACAAAATTGGTATTCAGGAAATGAAAATGGTGAAGGTGGAATATATAATTTTGTAACAAAAAGAGGAAAATGTGCAGGCGATAGATCTAAAATTTCTTGGACACAAGTTGAAACTGGATCAGCAATAACATGGAAATATCCGAGTGTAATTATGCAAGGAGATGATAGCGTTGGTGAATTCTATTCAGTTGCTATAACAAAAAATAAGCAGCAAGCTGATACAGGAACAAAAATGATTCATATGGGGAAAAACACTAAAAGCACTATCATATCAAAAGGAATTTCTGCTGGCGAAGGACAGAATACATATCGTGGGGGTGTAAAAATATTAAAAAATGCTGATAATGCACGTAATTTTTCTCAATGTGATTCAATTTTGATTGGAGATAAATGTGGTGCACATACATTTCCATATATAGATGTAAAAAATCAAACTGCACAAATGGAACATGAAGCAACAACATCAAATATTGGTGAAGATCAATTATTCTATTGTAATCAAAGAGGAATTAATTTGGACGATGCAGTATCAATGATTGTCAATGGATTTTGCAAAGAAGTATTTGAAGAGCTTCCAATGGAATTTGCAGTAGAGGCAAAACAATTAATCGAAGTAACACTAGAAAACAGCGTGGGATAAAATGATAGATATAAAAAACTTAAAAGTTTCTGTAGAAGAAAAAGAAATCCTAAAAGGTATCAATCTTGAAATACCAGAAGGTGAAGTTCATGCAATTATGGGAAGAAATGGATCTGGAAAAAGCACTTTAGCAAATACATTAGCTGGAAACGAAAAATTTGAAGTGACAGATGGATTAATTCATATGAATGGTCTTGATATCACTGAAATGAGTGCAGAAAACAGATCTTTAAATGGTATTTTTGTCTGTTTTCAATATCCTGTAGCTATTCCAGGCGTAAGCATGGCATACTTTTTAAGAGCAGCAATCAATGCACATCTAGAAAATCAAGGAAAAGAAGAGATGGATGCGCTAGAATTTTTAAATCAATCAAAAGAAATATTAAAAAAACTAAATCTGGATGATTCTTTTTTAAAAAGATCAATTAACGATGGTTTTTCAGGTGGAGAGAAAAAGAAAAGTGAAATTTTTCAATTACTTTCATTGAATCCAAAGTTTGCCATACTTGACGAAACAGATTCAGGATTAGATATTGATGCATTAAAAATTGTAGCAGATGGGGTAAAAGAATTTAATGGAAAGAAAAATTCAACATTAATTATTACTCACTATGAAAGATTGCTTGAATATATTAATCCAGATGTTGTACATATAATGATTGATGGGAAAATAGTAAAATCAGGTGATATGAAATTAGCAAGACAGGTAGAAGAAAAAGGATATTCTTGGCTAGCAAAATAATTTAAAAGGCATCTCAGTCGTGAATGAAATCAAAAATAATAGCTATAACCAATTTAAAAAGTTAGGCTACCCTACTAAAAAGTTAGAAAATTGGAAATTCTCTAATAGTAGCCACTTGAAAAAATATAATACGATCATTTCAGATTCAAATATTGATATCAAAGAATATCTAAAAATAAAAAATACATTATGTTTTTTAAATGGAGCACTTATAAAAGAATCTTTGGAAAATTGTGACTTTAAAAATGAAATATTAATTAGTAACACCATAGATATTAAAGCAAAAGATACAATAAAAATGTCCGAAAATTTCAATAATGAAGCACTGTTTAACCTCGGAATTGCAAAATTTAATGAAGGAATTTTTATTGAATTTAAAAAAGGGAATAAAGATCATATCCAAATTAATGTTATAAATATTTATGATAAAAAATCAGAAAATATGTTCGCTCCTACATTCAATATATTCAAATTAAATAAGAAAAATAATGTATCAATTTTTGAAAAAGATATTAATCATGGTTTTGACAGTTTTAACCTAAGAATAAATAAATTTATATGCGATGATGACTCAATTCTGAACCATAGCTCAATATATCAAGATGATACACAGAGTAATTTATTAAGATATAATTATTATCAAGCAAATACTAATACCATTATTAATATTGATAGCTTTAATTGTGAATCATCTTTCAATAAAGATTTTATTGAAATTGATCTAGACAAATCAGGAGCAGAAGCAACAGTAAATGCATTGAATCTTACTAAGAATGATGAACATGCAGATAATAATATATTAATTAATCACAAATCAGAACATTGTAATAGTTCACAAAATGTGAGAAATATTCTTCAAAATAAATCAACATCTGTTTTTAATGGAAAAGTTATTGTATTTGAAGGAGCACAAAAAACTGATTCTAATCAATCAAATAAAAATTTACTTTTATCAAAGGAAGCAACTGCTCATTCTAATCCACAATTAGAAATTTATGCAGATGATGTACAATGTGGGCATGGATCTACAACGGGTGCTTTAGATAAAAATAGTATTTTTTATTTTCAATCAAGAGGAATCAATAAAGAAGATGCAATACAAATTCTTGTTAAAGCATTCGCACATACAGTCATTAAAACTTTTTCAGATGACAATATTAAGAAAAATGCACAAGCCTATATTGATAAATGGATGAATGAATAGTATAGATAAAAAATTTTCTGAAATTAGAGATGGATTTTCTGTATTAGAAGGCCAAGATAAATTAGTTTATTTAATCGATTTAGGTAAAAAAATTGATCAGATTGATTCAAAAGATAAAGTTGAAGAAAATAAAGTCAATGCATGCACTTCGCAAACATGGATTAAAATAGAAAATGATAAATTTGTTACTCTAAAAGCAGATTCTGAAAGTGCAATTGTCAAAGGATTATTACGAATTTTACAAATTGGGTTTAATAATTCAGAAAAAAAGGGTATTATTGATTTTATTGATGAATTTGATGAACCAATAAAGATTTTTGAATGGCTTAATATAGGTCCAACTATTTCTAGTCAAAGACAAAATGGATTTATTGGTGCGTTATTATTTATTAAAAAGGAATTAAATAAATGAATAAAGAATTTACATTGCAGTCAGACATTGAAGTTTTCAGTGTGCCTGATGGTGTCAAAACACTTTTAACCAAGGGAACGCCTGGAATTATAACACAATCTTTAGGAGATAACTTTACTGTTGTTGTAGAAGGAAATATGTATCAAATAAAAGGCATTGATGCAGAAGCAATAGGTGAAGAAAAACAAGTAATTGTCAGTAACAATTTCGCAAATGAAGAAGAAGTTTGGAACATGCTTCAAACATGTTATGATCCAGAGATTCCTGTTAACATTGTTGATTTAGGTTTAGTATATGATTGTACAGTTGAAGAAAAAAAAGAAGGGGTTAACGTATCTATTAAGATGACATTAACAGCTCCTGGGTGCGGAATGGGTCCTGTGATTGCAGATGAAGTAAAAGAAAAAGTATCATCATTGCATGGAACTAATAATGTTGAGGTAGAGCTAGTATGGGAACCTCAATGGAATCAAGATATGATGTCTGATGCTGCAAAGCTTCAATTAGGTTTATATTAAATGAGTGCAGAAAATATTCGAAAAGAATTTCCAATTCTTAATCAAAAAAATCGTAATAAAAAATTAATTTATTTTGATAGTGCTGCTACCAGCTTAAAACCTATATCCGTTATTGAAAAAGAAATGCAGTTCTATAAAGAATATGGTGCAAGCATTCATAGAAGTGTGTATGAATTAGGTGAGAAAGCAACAAATGAATTTGAAAATGCAAGGAAAAAAGTTGCTAAATTTATTGGAGCTACTTCTGCTGAATCTATTATATTTACAAAAAGCGCTACTGAATCAATTAATCTTGTTGCTGACGCATGGGGATTTAAAAATTTAAAGAAAAATGATGTTATTCTGCTTACTGATATGGAACATCATTCAAATATTGTTCCTTGGCAAATTATTAGTGAAAAAACAGGAGCAATAATCCAATATATCAAATCAACTCCAAATGGTACACTCAATCTGGAAGATTTTGAAAATATGTTAAATGAAAATGTAAAGATAGTAAGCGTAACTCATGCATCAAATGTTTTTGGGACAATTAATCCAATAAAAAACATTGTTAAAAAAGCACATGAACATGGTGCGTTAGTGATGGTAGACGGCTGTCAAAGCACTCCACATATCCCAATCGATGTTGTAGAATTAGATTGTGATTTTTTTGCGTTTTCAGGGCATAAAATGTTTGGACCAACAGGAGTCGGAGTATTGTATGGGAAAAAAGAAATATTAAAAAATATGCCTCCATATCAAACTGGTGGTGGAATGATTGAAGAAGTAACGATGGAAAAATCTACTTGGACTGATATACCTCATAAATTTGAACCTGGTTCACCAGTATCTGCACAAGTAATCGGATTAGGAGCTGCAATTGATTTTTTTAATACAATTGATAATAATCATATAGAAATACAGAAAGACTTAATATCATATGCTCTAAAAAAATTAAATGAAATTGATGGAATAACTATTTATGGAGATGCTTCGGAAAGAACTTCAATTATTAGTTTTAATATTGATAATATTCATTCACTTGATATTGCACAATTTCTTGATTATGAAGGGATTGCTGTTAGATCAGGTCATCACTGCTGTAAACCGTTAATGAATACATTAGGAATATCATCATGTATTAGAATTAGCTTCCATATATATAATGAAAAAAATGAAATTGATACTTTTATTGAAAAATTAAATAAATCAATTGAAACTTTGAGTTAAGAAATATTTTCTGCTACAATATCTGCAACATCTTTTACTTCTATTTTATCTTGATCAGCTGGAGTTAATGGACCAATACCTTGATTCATCATTCCATAACAAAAATTACATCCAGTGACAACAGTATCTGTTTTTGATTCAATAACTTGTTCGGCACGCAATAAGTGAGTTCGTCCTTCACCAGTATCCTTTTTCCACCAAAGTGCTCCACCTGCACCGCAACATAATGTTTCTTTACCGCTTTCATCTAACTCAAAAAATTCTGGTGCTGCAGCTTTAATTGCATTTCTAGGACCATCAACTTCATCAAGAGTTCGTGACAAATTACAAGGATCATGGTATGTGACTTTCTCTAAACTACCAGGATTAATGTTAATTTTACCCTCCTCTAATAAATCATTAATTACTTGAGTATGATGTTTAACTTCATATTTTATATCATGATATTTACTATACTCTTTCTGTAAATTAACAACACAGTGAGGGCACATTGTGGTTACTTTCTTTACCTTATTTAATTCTTCTACATTATTATCCATCAACATTTGATAAGTCAGTTTATCTCCTAATTTATTTGCTGGATCTCCAGAACATTGCTCATTGCTTAATACTCCATATGTAACGCCAGCTGAATCAAGGATTTTAGTAAAATTTTCAACAGATTTCACAAAATTTGGATCCATAGCATGTTTTGCAAAACATCCTAACCACAAGACAAGTTCTTTATCAGGAGTATATTCAGGCATTCTTTGCAATAGTTCGCTCGATGAAGCACCCTCAGTATTGCCTGTTTCTTGTAAATTTCTAAGTAATTTTTGATATTCTTGTGGCACATCTCCTTCAACCATGACTTGAAAACTTCTAATCGCATCTGCTTTTTCAACATGATTGCCTACAGGACAAACTTCAGTGCACGCTTGGCATGTTGTGCATTCCCATCCTGCTTCAACATTAATTTTATCTACAACATTGACATCATTTGATTCCAACATTGGATCTTTTAAGTCTAATATAAAGTGGTATTTAGGGTTAAGTATGCCTCCCCCTCTGTTTGCAGGACAAACATCTGTGCATCTTCCACATTCTACACAAGTAAAAATATCTAATGCTTGATCTTTACTTAGCTTTGATAAATCTAACAACAATTCATCCAATTCTTCTTCTGAAGCTTCTAAATCAATTGGAATAGGTGGATGACTTGGCACTTCAAAAGGCCTTAAAAAAATATTAAATGGTGATAGGACCAAGTGCATATGTTTTGATTTTGGAATTAAAAATAAAAATCCACCAATTACTCCAGAATGCAACCACCAATTAATCTTGGCGTAAGTATTATTCATAAATGGATTCAAATGATGAATTTCATCAATTAAATAAGTAATCATTAATGTAGTAATAAATACAGTGACCAATGCTGAAGTAGCAGAAAATTTTCCTAATGCTTCAGGTTTAATAATAAATCGTCGATATGCTAATCCTAAAATACCTGTGGTACATAATATCGCCCATGGAGCTCCAAAAAAATAAAAATAATTTTTTCTGACAGTTTCATTAAAGATATCTAAATGAAATGCTGTTAAAAAATGATTAATGGTTATTAATCCAAAGAAAATAAATCCATACATAACAAATGCATGAAGAATTCCAGCAGATTTTCGTTTTCCGCTCGCTACTTTTTTATGAAGAATGACCTCATCAAATACACGTAGAAGTCTTTTTGGCAAATCTGAAATACTAAAATCAAGTTTACCTTTCAGAACTATTTTAAGACGTAAAAGAAGCTGATAAAGAAAAAATGATATACCAGAAGATAAAAAAGCTACTAGAGCTATTTGTTCAATAATATGAAATTTCATTTTTGTCTGTTATTTTTGAATTTCTTCAGTGAGTTTTGGAACAATTTCCATTAAATCACCTATGATTGCATAATCTGCAATCTCAAATATTGGGGCATCTTCATCTTTATTGATTGCCATAATTGTTTTTGAACCTTTCATCCCAACAACATGTTGAATAGCCCCCGAAATTCCAACAGAAAGATATAATTTTGGTGAAACAGCTTGTCCAGAACTCCCAATTTGTCTATAAGGAGGTAACCAACCCATATCTACTACAGGTCTTGAAGAAGCAATTTCTGCACCCATTGCTGATGCTAATGATTCAACTAAAGGCAAATTATCTTGACTTTCAATCCCTCTACCTACAGAAACAATTAATTCAGCAGTTGTTAAATCTACGCCTGAAGCAGACTCTTGAAATTCAGCTTCGCTATCTGATTTTATATCACTTGCTTCAAGATTAACTGAAAAATCTGATTGATTTTCTGACCCTCCAATCTGCATATCATCAGAAGAAAATGCTGCAGATTGAAAACTTAAAAGCACTGTATCTGAAGTCGTTTTAACTTTTGTTGCAAGTTTTGCATTAAAAACTTGTCGTGAAAAAATTGGAGAATCACCATCGTATTCAACTGCAATAATATCACTTACAAATGGGATATCAAGTTTTGCACTTACTCGCGGTAAAAAATCACGAACCATATAAGAATGCCCCATAAGAACATATTTTGGCGACAATTCAGATACTATCTGAGACAATGCTTTAGAATAGCCATCAGCAGAATAAGTATTAATTATATCATGTTGTGCTAAAATTAAATTTTTTGCTTTATAATCAGATGCTTGATCTCTTAAAGAGCTAGCATTTTCCCCTAAACACAAAATAGATAGATCTAAACCAAGCTTCTCAGACAATTGTTGTCCTGCAACAACTGCTTCTTGGCTAAAAGCATGAATATTCCCTCTTTGATTTTCTAATACAACAAGTATCACTAAATAACCTTTAAAGTATTTTTTAATATATCCAACATTCTTGCAACAATAGAATCAACATCACCTTCGATTCGCTCTGTAACTTTTTCAGTTTTTGGAATAAATAGTTCAATAAATTTTTGCTTATTATCACCTGATGAACTTGCACTGACAGATTTAACGTCTTTTCTTTTAGCTCCCATAATTCCTTTTAAGGATGGATATCGAGGTTCATTAATACCTGATTGAATAGAAATACTAGCTGGGAATGGTAGAGTTACCCACTGAAACCAACCTGATTCTAATTCACGTTTAACTTTAATTTTACCATCTTCCATCTTGGTTTCGATTCCGAGCGTAGCTGTAGACATCCCCAATAACTCTCCGATAAGAACACCTGTTTGACCTGAACCTAAATCATCTGATTGTAATCCAGAAAAAATCAAATCAAATGATTCTTCTTTGAGGTGTTCAGAAAAAAGTTTTGCAATCGATAAAGGATCAGTATCAATATTTTCATTGTTAATAAAAATTCCTCTATCAGCTCCTTTTGCTAGGCCATCTTTCAACACTTTTGATGTGTTGTTTTCATTGCCCATTATTACAACTACAACTTCGGAGTCATCATTTAATTGTTCTTTAATTTGAAGCGCTTCTTCAAGAGCATAAGAATCACTTTCATTAACAACAAAATTCACGACAGATTCATCAATCCAACTCCCAGATGAATCTACACGAATACTTGATTCGTAACTTGGTATTGCTTTTGTTAATACAGCTATTTTCATTTTTTCCAAAAACCGACTACTCAGTCTAATTATCAATATAATTCTATTCGTTAAATGAAGCAAAAGAAAAAAATTGATCTGTTTATATAATAAAACAGGCTATAAAGGAAAGTTGATAGCGGGGGAATTCTTTCAATCTTTCAAGATTTTATAGCCTGAAAAAATCTTGCGGTTCTATCAATTTAGCATTAAGAGTTATGAATAGTAAAGAAAAATCGCGGTTTTAATCTTGATCTTCGTCGGTAGCAAACTTAGTCCAATCACTAGAAACAGCTGATTCATCAATAGAATCTTTTGTCTCTGAATCAGAGTTGTCAAATTTCTTGTCTTCCTCGTAAATATTTAAGCTATCTTTTTTGACTTCATACTTATCCAAATCAAGATCTTCATCTTCAGTATCTAGACTTTCTTTGTCTTGATTATATAAATCTAAATCAAAAAAATCTAAATTTTCTACGTGGCCATTTTCCATCAAATATTCAAGAAATGGTAAAAATACTCTTTGCTTTAAATTAGTATTACAAAGTGGACATTTTAATTTTTTCCCAATTTCAGAAACTTTGATCTCCTCATCACAACAAGGGCTCAAAACTTCGTCAATTTGACCTAAATTTGGTATTTCACTCATAGAGGTGAAGATATTAGATGTTCTTCAGTGAGTCAACAAGTTTTATAAATATTATGTAATTTGTCTTTTTCTTCTTCTGAAAGAGATATTTTACGTCTTGACATTGCTTTTTCAGCAGTTTTGCAGAAATCATCAAATGATATCTTTGTGATTTTCTCTCTATAATAAAGAGAAAATGGAGGAATATATCGTGGAGGGAATGATTGGGATACAATATTAGACCCCATTCCAATAACAGTACCAGTGTTCAAATTAGTTCCAATTGCTGTTTTTACATGATCACCAATTATTGAACCAAAAAAAATTGATCCAGTATCGATTAAATCTCCATCCCATTTTACGCTTACATTAGAATAATTGTTCTTTAAGTTGCTAGTAGTTGTGCCCGCTCCAAGATTTACCCAAGAACCAATAAAACTATGTCCTAAAAATCCCTCATGAGCTTTATTTGAATAAGGTTGGAATATGGAAGAATGTACTTCCCCAGATACTTTGCAATCATGATTAATAATAGAGTTAGAAATTGTAGAATGAGATTTAATAAGACAATTGTTTCCAACAAATAATGGTCCATTTAAAACACTAAATGGCTCAATTATGGCACTATCATTAATGATTACTGGTCCATTCTCCTCATTGATAATGATATTTTCATAATTTTTAAACGTGCTAGATTGATTTGTAAAAAGATTTGAAATATTACTTATCATTTCCCAGGGAAATTGCATATCATTTAATGAAGCTTTTTGATCAAATAAAATAGTTCCTGATATAAAATTTTTCATTTTTTTATAAACTGCCCAATCATGTCAAATGTTCCATTTAAATCTTTTTGATAATTCTTATCAAGTATAACATTATAATATTTTTTTGAATTATCATAATTAAAACCCATTCTCACCTCAGAATCACATGCTCGCACTAAAAAAGATGAAAATGCACTGAAAGTAATATTTAAATCAATCATATTTTGATAATTTTCTTTTTTAATCTCCTCAATAAACCACTCATTTGGTAATGCTAATGAATCAATGTCCTTATAACTATATAATCTTGAATATTTCTGTAATCTTTCAGAATAAAATTTCGCTAAAGATTCTTTTACAAGAAAAACCATCTTATCTTTTATTTCTGAAGAAGCTTGATTTAAAATTAATTCCGAAAAATCAAATGCAATATCTGTGTCAGGTAATAAAATCATGATAGAACCCGTTTGTTGCTCACTATATTGAAATGGTTGCTGAATCTCAGGAAAATGCTTCTTGCATTTTAACCAATAAATAATTTTCTGGATTCGAGAATATTCCATGTTTCTAATTTTAGGATTAAATTAACTCATTATGCCGAAAAAAAAGATAGGTAATTTCCCATTCACAAAAGGTATCTATAAAGATATGTATCAAACAAAACTTTGGACAATGAGACAATATGCTGGTTTTTCATCTGTAAAAGAATCTAATAAACGTTTTTTATCTTTACTTAATAGTGGAGTAAGTGGTTTATCTGTGGCATTTGATTTACCTACTCAAATTGGTTATGATTCAGATCACGAAATGTCTGTTGGTGAAATCGGAAAATCAGGAGTACCAATCTCTAATATTGAGGACATAAAATTATTATTTGATCAAATCAATTTGGAAGAAGTTTCAGTATCAATGACTATTAATTCAACTGCTCCGATCTTATTAGCATTTTATATAGCATTAGCAGAAGAAAAAGGATATCAACTAAAAAAACTTAGAGGAACTATACAAAACGACATCTTAAAAGAATATATTGCTCGAGGAACATATATTTTCCCAATTGAACCATCTTTAAAACTTACTACTGATATATTTGAATATTGCCAATCAAACTTACCTAAATGGAATGCAATATCTGTATCAGGTTACCATATAAGAGAAGCAGGAAGTACAGCAATTCAAGAATTATCATTCACTTTTGCAAATGCAATAACATATGTAAACCATGCACGAGAAAGGGGTATTGATATAGAAAAATTGACAAAACAAATGTCATTTTTCTTTAATTCTCATCGCAATTTTTTTGAAGAAATAGCAAAATTTCGAGCAGCAAGAGAAATTTGGGCAAAAATAGTAAAAAATGAATTTGGTATAGATAATCCTGAATCTCAATTGTGCAGATTTCATGTGCAAACTGGAGGGTCAACATTAACTGCACAACAAATTGACAATAATGTTGTAAGAACCACTTTAGAGGCGCTCTCAGCAGTGCTGGGTGGTGCACAATCAATACATACCAATGGAAAAGATGAGGCAATTAGTTTACCATCAGAAAAAAATGCATTATTGGCATTAAGAACTCAACAAATAATTGCACACGAAACTAATATTACAGATTTTGTCGATCCAATTGGTGATAGCAGTATTATTTCTGAAATGACAAATAAAATAGTCAAAGAAGTATTAAATAAAATTGATGATATTGATAAAAAAGGGGGGATGGAAAAACTAATTGATACAGGAGAAATAGAAGAAGAAATATCAAATGCATCAATTGAATTCCAGAATAAATTAGATAAGAAAGAAGAAATATTGATAGGGGTAAATAAGTTTGTTAATGAAGAAAAAATTGATTTAACCATATCAGAAAAAGATGATAAAAATAGAGTCAATTCATTAATTAAGTTTAGAAAAAATCGTGATAATGAAAAAGTCTATCATGCTTTACTTGTATTAGAAGAAAAAGCGAAATTAAATGAAAATTTAATCCCATACATAATCGAATGTGCAAAAAGTAGGTGTACTCTTGGTGAAATTTCGGACACTTTGAGAAAAATTTTTGGTGAATATTCATAAGAAAAAAAACAGGAACATTAGATAAAAAAATTAATTAATATTATATAGAAAAAATTTAGAAATGAGGAATATTATGCAAATGAAAAATTTAGTTTTACTATTAAGTGCAATTTTAATTGTCAACTGTGCGGGAACTTCACCTAGCGTAGGAGAAAAAGTTGACAATCAACAATCAAATGAATCAGAAACAAAGATTGTTGAAGAAGAAGTAAAAGTGGAAACATTTACTGTACAAGAACCAGAAGCCCCACCATTGCCTGTTACTGTCTTTGAACCATATATGATAAAAAGAGGTGACTATTTAATTAAAATCGCTTCAAGAGAATATGGTGACTCTTCAATGTGGAGAGATATCTATGAATGGAACAAAGAAGAAATTGGATCTGACCCAAATAAGATTTATCCTTACAATTTTTTATCTCTTAAAAGAGAATCTAGTAAAGCAAAAAATTGTGAATTAGATTTTTTTGATTATCAAATACAATCTGGAGATACTGCATGGAGCCTTGCAAGTGAAATCTATGGAGATGAACTTGCGTGGGTAATTATTTATATGGATAATGAAAGATTGATTAGAAATAGCGATGGTGTTTTACAGCCAGGAACTATTTTTAAAATGAGAAAAAAATTAGATCCGTGCTCTTAGATCTTCATGATAGCTTCTTAAAAACCAAAATAATTAACTCTAATGTATTCTATAAAGAAGAATTAGAATCAACAAATAGAGAAGCTAAAAAATTAATTAGTAATTATGGGATTGTTGCATGTGATAAACAAACACATGGTCATGGTCGTCATGGTAGAAAGTGGATCTCAACACCGTATAAAGATTTAGCATTCACTATTATTATTCCTAATGACTGCAACATTAATGGACAAAATTTAGTGGATATTGCATGTGAATCTATTGTTTTTAACTTGCAAAAATTAGATGTGGAACCAACAATTAAATATCCAAATGATATTTATATTAAAGATAAAAAAATTGCCGGAGTTCTTTGCGAACAAATAATAACAGACAAAATTACTGCACCAATTATCGGAATAGGAATAAATGTAAATTCAAATTTGAATGATTTAAAATTGGTCAAAGATAAACTGTATACTTCTTTATTTATAGAATTAGGACAAAAGACTAATAGAAAAAATTTATTAAAAGATATAGTAGAAAAAATTGATGATATTATTCAAAAGCAGGTATATCAGTAATCTTTTGACCCATAATTAATGTATGTATCTCATGGGTTCCTTCATAGGTATAAACTGTTTCTAGATTCATCATATGTCGCATCACCGAATAATCATCCATAATTCCATTAGCACCCAAAATTTCTCGCGATAACCTTGCCGATTCTCTGGCAATAGCAACATTATTCTTTTTACCAAGAGATATATGAGAAAAATCTAAATCTCCACTATCTTTAAGATTGCCTAATTGCAAAGCAAGAAGTTGAGCCTTAGTTATTTCTTCAATCATATACACAAGTTTTTGTTGGGTCAGTTGAAACCCGCCAATCGGTTTACCAAACTGTTTTCTATCTTTGCTATAGCTCAGTGCTGTTTCATAGCAATCAATAGCTGCACCAATTGATCCCCAAGCAATAGAATATCTTGCTTGAGTTAAACATGACAATGGCCCTTTTAGTCCTTCAATATTTGGAAGTCTATTAGAATCTGGCACTCTTACATCTTTCATAAATAATTCTGAAGTAATTGAGGCTCTCAAACTCATTTTACCGTGAATGTCAGATGCAGTAAAACCTTCCATGCCTTTTTCTAATAAAAACCCTCTAACAATATCCTCTTCATCTTTAGCCCACACTACTGCAACATCAGCGATTGATCCATTTGTAATCCACATTTTTGAACCATTAATTATCCAATCGTCTCCATCTTTTACAGCTTTTGTCTTCATACCCCCAGGATCTGAACCATTATTTGATTCAGTTAAACCAAAACATCCAACTGCTTCTCCAGAAGCTAATAAAGGTAACCATTTTTCTTTTTGCTGTTCTGTGCCATATTGATATATAGGAAACATTACTAAACCGCCTTGAACGCTACAAACTGACCGTAGACCTGAATCACCTTTTTCAAGTTCTTGCATTATTAAACCATAGGCATTGCTGCTAATTTCACTGCCTCCATATTTTTTAGGCAATGTGGCCCCAAAAAATCCTAATTCTCCCATCTTTGGTATCAAATCTAAAGGGAAAGATCCTTTTTCATAGTATTCATTAACTATGGGTAAAAATTCTTGTGAAACAAATTCATTTGCTGTTTTTTGAATTAAAAGCTCTTCGTCAGTTAACGAAGAAGTAATATTACAGAAATCTGGGCCAATATATTTCATTTTTTCTTTATGCTTTCTAGTATAGCAAATCTGAGATGCTATCAAACAACATAGAATTTGTGGCAATTATAGGGTCTGTAACAAGAGTTTTCTTTTGATTATATAGAATATTATCACCATTAATTTTTTTCATCACTCCACCAGCTTCATTAATAATGCAATCTCCAGCACAAATGTCCCATTCATTTTTTGGTGCAACTGTTGCTGTAATATCATATAACCCTGATGCAGCTAAACCTAATTTATATGCAATACTACCAACAGATTTAATAGAAGAAAAATTATTCTTATAATTATTCCATAGTCCTTTAGTTTTTTCAGATCTGCTTACAACAATTGAAGCATTTTTTAGATCTTGAATAGTAGAAATTTTTATCTGATCTGAATTTAAAAATGCACCTTTGTTCTTTTGTGCATAAAACATTTCATCCGATATAGGATTATAAATAACACCTACAACTGGTATATTGCTTTCAACAAGACCAATACTCACAGAAAATTCAGGAATTTTTTGAATAAATTCTTTAGTCCCATCTAATGGATCAATAATCCAAACACGTTTTTTATCTATTCTATCGTATGTATCAACAGTTTCTTCAGAAAGCCAACCATCATGAGGGAATTCACCGCCTAAAAAATTAGCAAGATATTGATCAGCTTCATAATCGGCAGCTGTAACAGGGCTATTGCCTGAATCTTTCTTATATTCAATATCTTGGGAATAAGATTCTAAGTGTTTAATTAAAATTTTACCTGCATTCCTAGCAGCAACTTTTGCAGCAATTAGTTCTTCGTTAAACATAGATTGTTCAGATTATATACATTTTAAACTTAAAAATCGTTAAATTCCTTTCGAAATTGAGGACAGAATCTATGATTTATTATTTTTTGTTTTTTAAAATTTAGATATTAATAAAGATTTTTTATTCCAATTTATTCTCTCCTCTTTTCACTAAAAGTTAAATATTTGCTCTTTATTAAGAGTAAAGTTAGAGGCTATAATGAAAAAAGAAATTTACATTAGTGAAAGCATTGGGGAAACCCGAATAGCTGTCAAAGAAAATGGTAAGCTTGCAGAAGTCCATGTTGATAAGCAATCACAAGAACGTACCGTAGGTAATATCTATAAAGGGATTGTTGAGAATGTAATTCCAGGGATGCAAGCTGCTTTTGTTAATATTGGACAAAATAATAATGCATTTTTACCATTCTCTGAAATATCAGATCCAGAATTAATAGCTAATTCAAATAACAATTCCAAAGAAATCAATGTTCTTCTTAGTCCGGGACAAGAAATTATTGTTCAGGTAATTAAAGAACCTTTTGATAAAAAAGGTGCTCGTATTACAACAGACTTGTCGATTGCTGGAAGATTTATTGTTTTAGTGCCTAATTCAAAATATGTCGGAGTTTCAAAAAAAATGAGAGATAAATATGAAAGAAGAAGATTGAAAAAAATAGCATTTGAAATGAAAAAACATGGATTAGGAATAATTATCAGGACTGTTGCAGAAGGAAAAACAGAAAAACAGATACAAAATGATTATGCTAATTTAGAAAAAAAATATAAACAATTAATGGATTCAGCTCAAAAAGTTGAAGGACCTACACTAATTCATAGCGATTTAGAGATGACATCAAGCGTCTTAAGAGATTTAATAAGTGATAATGTTGAAAAAATTGTAGTTGACTCAAAAAATAATTTCAAAAAAATACAGAAAATTATTAAAGAAGACTCTCTAGAAATAGGAGATTTAATTGAACATTATAAAAAAAGGGTTCCGTTATTTAAAGAAGAAAAAATTGATGATGAATTAATGAAATTGCTCAGAAAAAAAGTATGGCTAAAAAGTGGAGCATATTTAATTATTGAACGAACAGAAGCAATGGTTGTAGTTGATGTTAATAGTGGAAAATTTGTCGGTAAAAAAGGACATGAAGAGAATTCTCTCAAAATTAACTTAGAAGCAGCAAAAGAAATTGCAAAACATCTCAGACTAAGACACTTGTCGGGATTAATTTTAATTGACTTTATTGATATGGTTGCTAGCGACAATAGAAAAAAAGTGTATCTTGAAATGAAAAAAGAATTAAAAAAAGATCGTGCAAAAGTTGCTGTGTCAGAAATATCTGAATTTGGCGTTTTAGAGATGACTAGAGAACGTACCGGTTTGAGCATCGTTGATTCGTTGACAGAGTCTTGTGATGATTGCAAAGGAGCAGGAAGAATAATATCCAAGGATACATTATTAACACAAATTGATTATTGGTTACGTGATTACAAGCAGAAAAATAAAGATTTGAGATTAAAACTATTTTTGCACCCTGAAATTGCGCATTATTTTAAAAAAGAACAAAAAAAGGCATATATTCGTCTTATGTGGCAAAATTTTGTTTATTTAAAAATAGTTGAAGATACTAATGTTCAAAAAAATAGTTTTAAATTCACAAAGATGAATAATGACCAAGATATTACAAGTGAAATAGTCACTTGAAAGATACTAAATTAGCTATTAAGTTCTCGCGCTATGATTGCAATTGTAGAAATATACGGAAAACAGTATAAAGTCACTAAGGGTGACACTATTACAGTTAATTCTAAGATTGACTTAGATATAGGTAAAACTATCAAATTTGATACTGTAAAAGCAATATTTGATAAGGATAAGAATATCTTTAGTCCAAAAGAATTAAATAAATACAAAGTAAGCGCTAAAATAGTTGATCATTCTAGAGATAAAAAAATAACTGTTATCAAGAAAACAGTGAAAAAGCTCAAAGTTTTTTAATCTATGATAAAATGAAAATGTATGTGCATGGTAATAGCGTAGACATAGAAGAGAACCAAACTGATGTTCAATTATTTATTGAGTTTGGTAATGGAGAAGAATATTATAGATTAAGTCAGCCTGTTTATGATGGGTGGGATGAAGGCCAGAATCGTAATTCTATTGATTTAGATTTAGATTGGTTAACTACGTTAAAAAATGCTGACGACATTTCTATTGAAAAAATTAACTCCAATGACACTTTTGTTGATTCAACAGACTATAAACGTTATTCATTTATTGATGAAAATAATGATGAATATAAAAAAGTAGAAATTGTAGGAAATCCTTCGCTCTCTAGATTACAATATTTTATTGTTGGTGTAGAAAATGATTCAGAGCATCCTATTAGCGGAGAATTATGGCTTGATGAGTTAAGACTTAGTGGGGTTAAAAAAGAAAGAGGCACAGCTGTAAGATTAAAATCAGAATTTAATTTATCCGATCTTAATCGAAGCACATTGTCATATGTGAGAAAAGATGCTGATTTCCATGTTTTGCAAGAACGTCTTGGAAGCAATGTAAGCACAGAGACATTTATATTTACCAATCAGATTGAATTAGGAAAATTTTTACCACAAAATCTCGGAATTGCATTTCCTGTTAATGTGACATATAATATGCAAAATAATACTCCAAAATTTTTACCTGGTACTGATATTAGAACTGGAGCTAGTGCGCCAGATTCAGTCATCACACAATCTTCAACAATTAGTATGAATGGTAAAATTTCTAAGAAAATAAAATCAGAAAATCCTTTTATTAGATATACTATTGATAATTTGAGCACAACATTTAATGCGTCTGTACAAAATCGATCTGATGAAATTATGAAACGTGTTGATACAGACAGATTTACTACTAGCCTAGACTATAATCTTAGGTTTCCAAGCGATAATTATATTGAAGCATTTCAATGGCTAGAAAAAATACCTGTGGTGGGTGAAAATATGAGTAAAACAAAGTTTTTTTATACTCCTAGTTCATTCAATAGTAGCATAAAGTTGAACCAAAGTTTTTCTGAAAAACAGTCTAGATCAGTAGAAGATGTTATTGATGATTTTAACTTAGGTTTAACTAGAAATTTTAATGTTTCTTATAAAATATTTGATAATCTTCAATTTAATTATACTAAAAATATACAAAGCGATATGGCAGAATATCGTGATGAAGTTATTCAAGCATTAACAGATTTTGAGACTGGAGATAGAACTAATAATACTGAATCGTTTGCTTCTAATTTTTCTCCTAAATGGGTTTCTTGGTTTTCTCCTAATTTTACATATAATGCGAATTATTCATGGAATAAACCTAAATCGAGTGTTTTTGATGGAGCAAATATTGTTTCAGTAAGAAATAGTGGATTTAATTTTAGTCTTTCTCCAACAGAAATAATTGAAATATTTTATACCCCAGCTTCTAAAAGAAATACAACTGGCTCTAAAACACGAACACGATCTAGAGAAGATATAGGATCTCTTTCTGTTGATATGGGAGATGATGATTTAGAAAAATCTGATGAAAAAAGTTCCGAAAGAAAAAACAAAAGGAAAATTAATGATAGTCTACGAATGGAAAAAATATATGGCTGGTCAAAAAAGATAGAACCATTATCGTTTACTATAAATAATACGACAAATTTAAGCTCTAATGGTGTGCAGGGCAGTATTCCACTAAACTATAGACTTGGATTTTCCGATTCACATGGGCTAGAGTATGCTCCTGAAGTTGGTTTAAATACTGGAGTTGATGATATTAAAAAATCATTATCTATTAGAACTGGAATAAAATTTAATCCTACCACATCAATGAGTGTTTCCTTTTCTGAAAGCATTTCTTCTAATTTAAATGGCTATGGTATTGATATTCGATCAATAAACAGAGACTATTTTTCTTATGGTGAGCATTTATCTAGTGGATTACCATTTTCAAATTGGTCATTTCGCATTGGCGGACTTGAAAAGATAAAATTTATTAGCCCTTATGTAAAATCTCTTTCAATGGAACATGCATTTAATGGGAAACAAACTGTTTCATGGAGATTTAATGAAGGGGGAACTAGTGATATTAATTTGTTCCAAATATCTTCTTTTATTGATAGGAAAAATAATGATATACAATTTTCTCGCATAACAAGAAGCTTTGCTCCTTTGCTTGGTATTACTACTTCTTTTAAAAATGGAATTTCAACAAATGTTAGAAGTAATATAACTCATACGCTTGATGAAGTCGCAAATGGATTAACTTATATATCAGAGAATAGCATACTTGCAAGTATTACATATAATTTTACAAGAGGAATTCGTATTCCATTACCATTTACAGAACGAAATGTTGATTTAAAAAATAATATTAATCTGACATTAAATTTTGATGTAAGTAAGAAAAAAGAAGAAGGATCAAAAGATAAAATAAATTTTGCAGAACAAAATTTTGTTAATTCATGGAAAACAATTTTAAGAGTAACTTATGCTTTAACTGATAATATATCTGGAAGTCTTTTTTATGAGTATCGAGAAAATGATACAAGACTCACAGGTAGACGAATAGATAGAGATTTTGGAGTAAATATTAATGTTGCAATTAGGGGATAAAATTAAATATTTGATAATATTATTTTTACTGTTTTCGTGTAGTAAAGAAGAGCAAATATTAGTTCCTGATTTTGATGGAGTTAAAGCATTTCACTATATAGAAAAGCAGTGTGAATTTGGTCCAAGGAACCCTGGGTCATCTGGGCATAAAGAATTTTCAATCTATTTAGAAAGTTTTTTAAAAAAGTATGATCAAAATCTTATTGTTCAAGAATTTGAATATACTGAACCTGTTACTGAAACTATAAAAGAAGGTAAAAATTTTGTTGTACAATTTAATAAAGATGCAGAATACAGATTATTGCTCGGAGCACATTGGGATACTCGTTCTATATCAGATCAAGATAAGAATCTTGAAAATAGAAAATTACCAGTATTGGGAGCTAATGATGGTGGAAGTGGAACCGCAGTATTAATGACTTTATGTGATATATTTTCTCAAAATAATCCACCGATTGGTATTGATATGGTTTTCTTTGATGCAGAAGATGGAGGAATTTCTTATCATCCCAACACTTATGCATTAGGATCAGAATTTTTTGCTAAAAATTTACCTATTCAAAAACCAAATTTTGGAATTATTGTTGATATGGTTGCTGACAAACAGTTAAATATACCAATAGAACGATATTCTTACAATATTGCTCCAGATGAAGTAATAAAAATTTGGGATTTAGCTGAAAAACTTTCTCTTCAAGCATTTGAGAAAAAAATTGGTGAAGAAATTTATGATGATCATGTTCCATTGTGGGAGCATGCTCAAATCCCTACCATTGATATTATTGATTTTAAATATCCTAACTTATTCTATAATCACTGGCATACCCAACAAGATACACCTGAAAATTGTTCGCCAAAAAGTTTAGAGCAGGTAGGAACTTTGTTAGTAAATTATATCTATGCTGAAAAACATAAATAAAATTCTTTTGAGTATAATTTTTCTGCTTTCTTGTTCAGGCGGAGGAAGTTCTCCTGCAAGCCCTGATGACGGCTCTGATAACAATGGAAATACTGGAGATTCTTATGTATTCCCAAATGCAACTAACTTTGATAGAGAAAATCAAATAGAAATTATCTCTTGGAATATCCAAACTTTTCCTCAATTAAATACCACTGCAGATTATGTTAAAAGTTTGCTTGAATCATGGAATGCTGATATATATGTGTTACAAGAAATGGGAGATAATAATACTCTTATAAGTATGGTAAACGCTATGCCTGAGTATTCTTATATGCTATCTAGCGAAACAAGTAATTGGGATTTTGCCTTAGTATATAAAACTGCAAATTCCGATTGCGCTTCTTGTGGAACTGTAACATATAATAGCCATAATGAACTTTGGGCCGATACGCCTAACTCTAATGACAATGATGATGACTATACAAATAATGCACTTTATCAATTTGCAAGCAGACCACCAATGGAGAATTATTTAACTTGGACTAATGGAACAAAATCTGTTGATTTATATGTTACCAATATTCACTATAAATGTTGTGGGGATGGAGAATTGGATATCACAGATAAAGGAGCAGAATCCACAAGAAGACATTATGCAAGCACTCTTCTTAGAGATCATATAATGAATAATAGACAAGGTGACTATGTAGTCCTTGCTGGCGATTTTAATAATGTTGGTGAACAATCTATATTAAACCCTTCAATTGCGCCTTTAACTGATCCAGATCAGAATAGTGATTATTTTAAAATGGTTGATGAGTATGTTTTTGCTCAAAATAGTTCTACATGGTCTTGGCAAGGATGGAGAAGTTCATTTAGTGCATCACATCTTGATCATATTATTATTAATCAACCACTTTTTCAGTTTGAAGCTGTATCTGATGGAGGCATAATTAATATGCTTACTGAAACTGGTATGTCAAACTATGATATTGATGACAAACTTTCAGATCACCAACCATCTTACTACAGATTTTATCCATAAAAAGTGAAATACTTCTTTCTTTCTATTGCCTTAGTTGGGTTTTTGTTCTCTCAAGATTTTAAAGAGATTGATTCAAATTTAGAGAATAGAAATTTTGAAGATGTTATCATCCCTTTAAATAAGCTTAATACTGAATACCCTAAAAATTTAGATGTACTAGTCAGACTTTCTGCAGCACATCATTTGTTATCAGAAAAAACATATGATAAGAAAATGGATTCATATCATTTAAATAAGGCTATGGACTATATAAATGAAGCTATCAAAATTGATTCAACTAATGGACAAGTGCATAAATGGTATGCTTTGGCATATGGGAAAAAACTTGAAAATCTTCCTATAAGATCTCAGATTGAAGGTGCTAAGATTATTGAATTTCATTCAATGGAAGCAATTAAAAAACTTCCTAACGATCCTTATTGTTACAATGTTATGGGTCAATGGCATTACCGATTAGCAGATTTAGGTAAAATGTCACGAGGGTTGGCAAAAATTATTTTTGAAGAACCTCCACAAGGTTCTTTTGATATTGCACTTGATTATTTCGAAAAGAGTATCAAATTAGAACCTGAATATATAGGCACATATTACTGGCTTGGTAAAACTTATCAAAAATTGGGAAGATTTAATGATACATTAGCAATTTTTGAAAAAGGTATTCAATTATCACCTCCATACAAAAGAGAAGAAGCATTTTATCAAGAAATGGTTAAAATTCTTAAAAAGAATGATAGAAAAAAGTCTTAAAAATATTATTTCAAAAAAATCTATTGAACTTGGGTTTGATAAAATTGGTTTTGCAGATCCAAAAGAAGATATTGATCCTAATAAATATCTTGATAAATGGATAGAGTCTAAATATCATGGAACAATGCAATGGATGGAATCAAGAAAAAAAGAACGTGCAGACATTTTTAATTATTTTCCTGAAGTACAAACTGTAATTTCATTGGCTTTTAATTATTTTACAAAACGAAGCTCAGAATTTTCAGAAGATTATAACTCAAAAATTAAATTTAGCAATTATGCATGGGGTGAAGACTATCATGAAATTATTAAGAAAAAATTACATGATATTAAAAATGAAATTTTAAAGCATGATCCATCAATAAAAATCATTTTATGCGTTGATACGGCACCAATTATGGAAAAACAATGGGCTCAGAAAGCAGGAATTGGCTGGCAAGGTAAAAATACTAATTTACTTACTAAAGAATTGGGTAGCTGGGTATTCTTAGCAGAAATATTGATTGACAAAAGATTAGATTATGATTCTCCTTTTGAAGAAGATTTATGTGGAAGCTGCACAGCATGCATTGATTCATGTCCAACAAACGCATTAACAGAATATAAAATTGATTCAAATAAATGTATTTCTTATCTAACTATTGAGTATAGAGAAGATTTTGAAAACGAAGATTTACATAATTGGATTTATGGATGTGATGTATGCCAAGAAGTTTGTCCATGGAATATTAAATTTGAAAAAATCAAAAAAGATAAACATTTTGAAGCACGAGATTCATTAATCAATTTTTTCAAATCAGATTGGGAAAATCTGAATGAAGAAAATTTTAAATCAAGTTTTAAAAACTCTGCTGTAAAAAGAACTAAGTATAAAGGGTTAAAAAGAAATATTGATTCATTACGATAATTATAGTTTTTTTACTTTTTTGTAATTTTTAGGAATTTTAAATATGTCTGGCAATGAATCTTTACTTGAATATTCTAGCAAGTTATAAGTAAACGTTCCATTTTTATTGATTGTTTCAAATTTAACATTCACAGCATCCTTATTTATATCATAGTCTTCAAATGGTATATTCATTTCATTAAAACCTAAACTTGGAGGGATTGATCCGTTAAATATATTTTTTAATTTTTTACGCGTTAATTCTATTATTGGTGCTTTTAATGTTTTTTCTGTAAACCATATATTCATTTTTAATTCTTGATCGTCTTCATCATCTTTAATAATAATTTCTGCTTTTCTAGTTTCAAAATTATTTAATACTTCAACATTTTCTGAAATTTGAACATTCACATCATCTT
>CACGRA010000005.1 GCA_902575395.1 uncultured Fidelibacterota bacterium
CAGAGGAAGCACCTGCAGAAGAAGAAGCTCCAGAAGAAGAAGAAGCTCCAGTAGAAGAAGCTCCAGTAGAAGAAGCTCCAGCTGAGGAAGCACCTGCAGAAGAAAAATCTTAAGATTTAATATATTACAAGGAGGTATAGGTGGAACTGTCTGATCTTATTAAATCTATTGTTATCGAATTAGTAGATAATCCTGAAGAAGTTGATATCAAAGAAGTTGAAACAGATAATCAAATAATTCTTGAATTAAAAGTCGCAAAAGATGATTTTGGTAAAGTTATTGGTAAGAGTGGAAGAAATATTTCTGCAATTAGAACAGTATTATTTGCTGTTAATGCAAAAAAAGGCGGCAAAAAAGCAAGACTTGATGTTGTTGAGTAGAAATGAATATTTATTTTATTACACCTTTTCCGGAATCAATTAAAATTCTGATTGAAAATAATATATCTAATCAAGGTATAAAGAAAAAATTAATTGATGTTAATATTGTAAATCTCAGAGATTTTTCAGATAACGAATATAAGAAAATTGACGATGAACCTTATGGTGGTGGAAGTGGTATGGTAATGATGGCTGAACCATTATTTAAAGCTATCGATTATTGTATTAAGAAGTGTATTGATAAACCAAAGATAATTTTTCCTTCACCTAAAGGTAAAATTTTAGATCATTCAACTTCAGAATCTTTAAGTAAAGAAGGTTCATTAATTTTTATATGTGGTCATTACAAAGGTATAGATCAGAGAGTAATTGATAAATATGTTGATTTAGAAGTTTCTATAGGTGATTATATTATCTCAAATGGAGAACTTTCTTCTATGATTATATTTGATTCTATAGCCAGATTAGTCCCAGGAGTGCTGAATGATTTAAATTCAGCAATGACTGATTCTTTTGTTGACGATTTACTTGATGCTCCTTATTTTACGCGACCAAATGAGATTGATGGATTAAAGGTGCCAGATGTTCTATTGTCAGGTAATCACAAGTCAATTGAAGATTGGAAGAATAATAAAAAGATTGAGGATACAAAAAATAAGAGACCCGATCTTTGGAAGAAATATAAAGAAAAGAAAAAATGAGTAACGAGAATACAAATAAGATTCCAAGTTTTAAACCTGGTGATACATTATCAATTAATGTGAATGTAAAAGAAGGGAAAAAAGTCCGTCAACAGCTTTTTAAAGGAACAGTTATTGCAAGAAAAGGCTCTGGAATGAGTGAAACAATTACTGTAAGAAAGGTTTCTAATGGTGTCGGCGTTGAAAGAATATTTCCTCTTCATTCTCCTAGTATAGCTTCTATAAAAGTGGACAAGGTCAACAAAGTTAGAAGAGCTAAATTATACTATCTAAGAAATCTTTCTGGAAAAGCAGCACGATTAGCTGAAAAAAAATAAAGGACTACTAAAAAATAATGTTAATTAGTATGACAGGTTTTGGTCTTGGTCATTATGAAGACAAATCCATCTCAATTGATGTAGAAATCAGATCATTTAATTCAAGATATTTTGAGTTACAAACAAGGTATTTTGATCTTTCTAGTGAAACAGAGTATAAAATTAGAAAATTTTTAAAAGATCATTTAAAACGAGGGTCTATAACATTAAGCATTAAAATTGATTCAAAAAATCAATTCAAAATTAATAATCATAAAATCAATAACCTTCTTCAAGCTTATAAAGAAATAGAAAAGAAATATCATATTCATTTAGATTATAATAACCTACTATCTAACAATGATTTAATTAGATTTTCCACATCAAATAAAAGTTTTGACGGCAAAATTATCAAAGCTGTTAGGATGGCGACAGAGCAAGTAATTTCAATGAGAAAAAAAGAAGGGAAGGATATCCAGAAAGAGTTTATAAAATATATTAAAATTGCCAAAAGAGATTTAAAAGCTATTGAATCTATTCACTTAAAAGAGATGCATAGATTGTCTAAAAAAAATTCAAAAAATGAATCAAAAATTGAAGAAATAGAAAAAATTAATATTATTGAAGAGATAGATAGAACAAAAAGCCATTTTAAACAGATAGAGCTTTCTATCAGTTCTAAAGAACTTTCTGGTAAAAAGATTAATTTTATACTTCAAGAGATTAATAGAGAATCAAATACAATTTTGTCAAAATTTTTAAATAAAAGGATTGCTAAGTACGCGATTAGTCTGAAAATTCAAGCAGAAAAATTAAGGGAGCAAATAAACAATATATTATGAATCTTCTTTTTACAATATCAGGCTCTTCGGGTTCAGGTAAAACAACTCTATTAGAGCTTTTATCTCGAGATCTCTCCATTAACATTTCTGTATCTCATACCACTAGAGAGAAAAGAGAATATGAAATTGATGGAGTGCATTACCATTTTATAACAAAAGATGAATTTGATAGTTTGATAGCAGCTGATAAATTCATTGAATATGAAAATGTACACGGTGATTTTTACGGAACAACAAAAGATGTTATAGAAGATTTTCTAAAGGAAGGAAAGCCTCTTTTTCTAGAGCTAGATGTTAAAGGAGCATTAAATCTTAAAAAATTATATCCCAATGATACATTTTCTATATTTTTATCTGTTCCAATTGATGAATTAGAAAATAGGCTAATTAACAGGTCTTCAGAATCAGAAGATGAGATAAAGAAAAGATTGAGTAGATTTGACCAGGAAGAGAGCTTAAAAAAAGAATTTGACTATACACTTATTAATGATAATTTCGAAACCACATTTGAAGAATTAAAAAACACAGTACTTAAGAGGATTAAAAATGGCAATTGAACCAATTTCTTTTAAAAAATTATTGAAAAAAACTGATGATATGTATGAATCTGTAGCAGTTGTTTCTAAAAGAGCAAAACAGATTTTACAAGAAAGAGTATTAAAACAGATAATCGAAGAAAACACCGAACTTTCAGAAGAAGAAGGTGTATTATCAGAACCGATTCATAGAGAAGATATTGATTTTGATAAAGAGGAAAAAGTTACAAGCATTGCTCTTGATGAATATCTTGAAGGAAACGTAAACTGGAAACATTCAGAAGAGTCTCTTGACGAAGAATCTTAATGTAAAAAAACAATATCTTTTACAAAATCAGGAATTATTTGGATCAGATATATTCTTAGATTTAAATCAAAAATCTACATCATTTAAAAATCCAATAAAAACTTCTAAAACTGTAATAATTGATGATACTTGGTATTATGCGCTTGAAGAGGAATTTTCAAAAGATTATTGGAAATCTCTCACAGCAGATATACATGATTTATATAAAAGAAAGACTATATATCCTCATCCTAAAAAAATATTTAATGCCTTTGATTCCACGCCTTTAGACAAGGTTAAAGCAGTAATTATAGGACAAGATCCATATCATGGCCCTGGACAAGCTCATGGATTATGTTTTAGTGTTGAAAAAGACACTAAAATTCCTCCTTCTCTACAAAATATTTACAAAGAATTGAAGTCAGACTTAAATATTGCTATTTCCAATAGTGGAAACTTACAGTCTTGGGCAGATCAAGGCGTCTTATTATTAAATAGAGTGCTAACGGTTGAAGCTAACAAAGCAAATTCACATAAAAATATAGGGTGGGAAATATTTACCGAAGCAGTTATTAAGATTTTATCAAAAGATTTAAAAAATGTAGTATTTATGTTGTGGGGAAATGAAGCAAAGTCTTTTTCTTCTGTTTTGGATAAAAATGTTCATTGTATTCTTTCAGCTTCGCATCCATCTCCATTATCCGCAAATAATGGATTTTTTGGATGTAAACATTTTTCGAAAGCTAATGATTACTTAGCAAAGCATGGTAAAGCGCCTATAAATTGGGATATATCTTAGCAGGAATCAATTCTGTATTAACGAATAAGCTTGTTACCACCAAAAAAGTGTATTAATGTAGTCAAATTAGAGCTATCAATTACAATGTTGATAGTTTGTGGATAAAATTAAGGCATAAATATGGCTGATAGTAAAAAAGAAAATAATATCAATTTACAACCTCAATCAATTGAGGCAGAAGAAGCTGTTTTAGGAGGAATGATGATTGATGATTCTGCTGCTAATAAGGCAATAGGATTATTACGATCAAGTCATTATTTCTATAAAGATGCTCATAGAAAAATATTTGATGCAATGCTTGTTCTATCAGAAAAAAGTGATCCTATAGATACCGTTTCAGTTTCTAATGAACTAAAAAAGAAAAAATTATTAAAATCAATAGGAGGTTTATATTATTTAACAGGTCTTGTTGAAAAAGTTCCTACTGCGGCAAATATTGAGACATATGCATCTATTGTCAAAGAGAAAGGAATTTTAAGAGAACTGATATCTGCATCTCACTATATGTCAAAAAAAGCTTTTGAATCAGGCGAAGATGTAGCCACTATTCTTGATGAAGCTGAACAATCAATTTTTAGCCTTAGTCAACAAAAGGATAATCAATTATTTCAACATATAAAACCTATCCTTACTCAAGCAATTAAAAATCTTGAAATTATTACTGCTAAAGGAGGAGGTATAGTTGGTGTTCCTTCTGGAATTGTTGATCTTGATAATGTTACTGCTGGTTTCCGTAAGAGTGATTTAATTGTTATTGCTGGTAGACCTGCTATGGGTAAGACAGCTTTTGCTTTATCAATTGCTAGAAATGCCGCATTAGAAAGCAAAGTTCCGACAGCTATTTTTAGTCTTGAAATGTCTAGTGATCAATTAGCTCAAAGATTGCTTTCCTCTGAAGCAAAAATAGATGGACAAAAAGCGAGAACAGGAAGATTGCAAACTGCAAGATGGAAAGATATTACTATTGCTTCAGGAAAGCTTGCTGATGCTCCGCTTTTTATTGATGATACTCCAGCTTTATCAATATTAGATTTGCGTTCTAGAGCAAGAAGATTAAAGAGAGAAGAAGGGATTGAGCTTCTTATAGTGGACTACCTGCAATTAATGCAAGGACCAAAGACAGAAAATAGACAACAAGAAATTTCCAGTATAACCCAATCTTTAAAAGCACTTGCTAAAGAGCTAGATATACCTGTTATAGCGTTATCTCAGCTCTCTAGAGCTGTAGAATCAAGAACAGACAAAAGACCTGTTTTATCTGATTTACGTGAAAGCGGTGCAATTGAACAAGACGCAGACCTTGTAATATTTCTATATAGACCATGGGTATACAATGAAAAAGACGAAGATAAAGGTTTAGCATATCTTATAGTTGCAAAACAAAGAAGTGGACCAACACGAACTGTAAAGGCAACATTTATAGACACATATGCTCGATTTGAAAATTACACAGATTGGTCTGAATCTGAAAATATGAGTTAATTATGCCTTCAGATATTATCTCTTCCAATAATAATCTGATTGATAAAAAGAGCAATGCACTTCTTTCAAGATTAAAATCTAAGAAATCAAAGAAAATGGTTAAAAATGCTCTAGAATTTTCTATTAAGATGCATCAAAATCAAAAAAGAAAATCTGGAGAGCCCTATGTTGTTCATTGTATTGATGTTGCAAATATTTTAATCGATTGGAATATGGATATAACAACTATTGCTAGCGCACTTTTGCACGATACTGTAGAAGATACAGATGTTACAATTGAAAAAATTAGTGAATCTTTTGGTGATGATGTTGCATTCTTAGTTGATGGAGTTACAAAAGTAGATAACATCATATTTAAATCGGAAGAACACAAGCAAGCTGAAAATTTTACCAAACTTTTCCTTTCATTGGCAAAAGATTTAAGAGTAATCATCATCAAGTTTGCTGACAGGTTGAACAATATGCAAACTATCGAATATTTATCTCCTAAAAAAAGAAAAGAAATTGCAACTGAGACAAAAGAAATTTTTGTTCCCTTGGCTCATAGGCTTGGTATGGCAAGCTTAAAATGGGATTTAGAAGATTTATCTTTAAGATGTTTAGACCCTAAAGGCTATAAAAGCATAGATAAAAAAATATCTGAATCTTCAAAGAAAAGTTCTGTTGTTATTGATAATATTATTAAGCCTGTTAAAAAAGAATTAAAAAAATATAAGATTAAGTCAGATATTTTTGGTAGATACAAATCTATATCTTCTATTTATAGAAAAATACAATTACAGAATAAAAAATTTGAAGATATATATGATTTATATGCTATAAGAATTATCGTTGATAAAATTGAGGATTGTTATTTAGCCTTAGGAGTTATACATAGCATGTATACTCCTATGCAAGATCGTTTCAAAGATTTTATTGCTACTCCAAAAACTAATGGTTATCAATCTATACATACTACAGTTTTTACTAGCGATAAAAGATTGACTGAAATTCAAATTAGAACAAAAGAAATGGATAATACTGCTGAAATTGGAATTGCTGCACATTGGCTTTACAAGGGCAGTGAAGAGATGAAAGATATAGATAATCAGGTCCCTTGGCTTAGAGATTTACTGTCTATTATGAGTGGAGAAGATTCTGAACCTGAACGTATGATGGAATTATTAAAAATTGATATGTTTGAGGATGAAATTTTTATTTTTACTCCAAAAGGAGATTTAATTAAGCTCCCAACAGGTTCTACTCCTTTAGATTTTGCATTTGCAATTCACAGCGATATTGGATCTACTTGTGTGAGGGCTAAGGTTAATAAAAAGCTTGTACCTTTAAGCTATATTCTAACTAATGGTGACATTGTTGAAGTTGAGACAGACAAAAACCAAAAACCAAATAGCGGTTGGTTAAATTTTGTAAAAACTTCAAGAGCTTCTCATGTAATTAACAAATATTTAAGGAATATTGAAATTGAAGAAAGCGTTAAGATAGGGAACGAAATTTTAGAAAAAGGTTTAAGAAAAGCTAAAATTTATAATCAGTTAAATGATATTAAATCTAGAATTGAAGAAATCAATTATAAAAATTTCAATGAATTTTTATCTGATTTGGGAAGAGGTAGGATTATTTTAAAAGATGTTATTGCTCAACTGTTTCCTGATATTAGAGCTTCAAAAAATAAGACATCTTCCGATACAGATTTTCTAAAATCAGCAAGATCTGAATCTGAAGGAATTAATTTAGATGGAGTAAGAAATCTAGTGGTGGACTATGCAAAGTGTTGCAATCCAATTCCTGGAGACAAAGTAGTGGGTTATATTTCTAGAGGAAGAGGTTTAATTATTCATAGGCCATCTTGTAATAGCTTGTCGTCTTTATCTGGAGTCAAAGAAAGATTAGTGCCAGTTAATTGGGATATTAAGAAAGATATTTCATTTAAGACTAAGTTACACATAACATGTTTAGACAAAGCTGGAACTCTTCATGAAATTACAGAAACAATCGCGAAAGAGAATATTAATATATTAGATGTTAAGACTGATGTTAATATAGGCGGTTCAGCTGACATATGGATTGTTTGCACTGTTAGAGATTTAAAAAGTCTTAATAATTTAATTAAATCTATTACAAAACTTAAAAATGTAGATGCAGTTGAGAGAGTTTTTTCATAATAATGATGAAAGTTATTGGTATAGATTTTGGTTTATCGAAAGTGGGGTTAGCGATTTCAGATCCTTCTGGAATTATTGCACTTCCACTCAAGGTTATCCGTTATAAAAATAAAGAAGATCTTCTAAGTGAGCTAAAGGATATTTCAAAAGAAAAAAATGTGAATAAATTTGTCATTGGCTATCCTATAAGCATGAATTACAAAGAAAATGAAATGACTAAGATTATAGATATTTTTAAACAAGATATGGAAAATATGAATTTTGAAGTTATTCTTGAAGATGAAAGGCTTTCCAGTGAATACGCCAAAAAAATTATGATTGAACAAGATGTAAAAGTAAGCAGAAATAAAGAAATGGTTGATTTAACTGCTGCTTCAATAATTTTGCAAACCTATTTAGACAGAAATAAAAATTAATGAAATACAAAGGAATATTAGCTGCCTTTATATCAGGTGTTTTATTATCTTTATCTTATCCTCCTATTAGTTTAGGTTTTCTTGCATGGTTCTTTTTTGTTCCTATGTTATATTTCTTAATTAGTTCCATTGATATTAAAGACAATATTTTGTTTATGTTTATTGCTAGTATTGTTAGCAATTTAATTATATTGAATTGGATTGCTTTTAATTCTGGCACATCAGTTAGTGTAGGTCTTATATCTTATTTCTCAGCCTGTTTTTATCTAACTATTTTTTGGATATTTTTTGGTGTAGTAATTTATTTTATTCCTAAAAAATATAAATTATTTTCAGTTCCTTTTGTTTGGGTATTATTTATTGAAATATTAAGAAATTTTGGCCCGCTAGCTTTCCCTTGGTTAGATTTATCTCTTACTCAATCGAACTATAATATTATTCTTCAATTATCAAGTGTTCATCCAAATGCAATCTCATTTATTTTATTGGCTTTAAATGTTTTGGTATATGAGTATTTAAAATCAAAAGAAATTAAATTTTTTGTATACTTTTCTATCATTCTCTGTCTCATATCTGTTTATGGTAAGAGTCAGATTCAATATTACAAAGATACTCAACCAAAAGATTATATAAATATATCAATAGGGCAACCTGTTATTTTTCCAGATGAAAAGTGGGACAGAGAACTAAAAAAGAGAAATTTTGATATCATGGATTCGCTTCTTATGCAATCAATAGAAGATAAAGCAGAGATTGTAGTTTGGCCTGAAGTTTCTGTGCCTTCCTATCTCGCAACAAATGTTAATGATAGATTATTTTTTCATAGTAGAATAATGGATAATAATGCATTCTTAATTCTTGGAATCCCAGAAAGTAGATTTATAAACGGTAAACGTTTTAGTTATAATAGCGCCATGATTATGTTTCCTGATGGTAATTTTGATATATATCAAAAGATATTTTTAGTTCCATTTGCAGAATATGTTCCATTCTTTAAATCTTGGTTAGATAAAATGAATCAATTTGACGATATGGGAAGCTTCACGCCTGGAAGTGAATACAAAGTCTTTCCTGTGAAAGAGTATAATGTTGCAACGCTTATATGTTATGATTCTAGCAGTCCAAAGATTGTTGATAAGATGGTTAGGAATGGCGCAGATATTTTATTTGTAGTAACAAATGATTCTTATGTTGGTGAATTTATGCCTTATCAACATTTTGAATTGGCAAAAATAAGAGCAATTGAACAAAGAATTCCTATAATTCAAAGTGCTAACAATGGAATATCCGGTATAATTTTACCTTCAGGAGAGGTATTGTATAAATCCCATCTAAATGAAAGAGTAGTGCATACTGAAAGAGTTCCAATTTATGAGTAACAGATATAAAATTGTCATTCAGTATGATGGATCCAATTTTCTTGGTTTTCAATCACAAAAAGATTCCAATACAATTCAAAGTAATATAGAAAAGTCACTATCATTTCTTAATAATAAAAAAGAAATTAAAATTGTAGGAGCTAGTCGAACTGATTCTGGAGTGCATGCTTTAGGGCAAGTTGCTCATTTCGATTTAAATACCGACTTAGATGATAAAAGTATCAAAAATGCAATCAATGCAAGACTTCCACATGAGATACAAATTATATCTGTTGAAAATGTTTCTGAAGATTTTCATTCTAGATATAATGCAAATAAAAAAGAATATATTTATCAGTGCACTTTAGATAATAGCCCATTATTAAAATCTAATTATTGGTTTGTTGATAATATTGATATAGATATGTTAAATGAATTGTCTAGTCTTTTGTGTGGTAGTCATAATTTTTTATCTTTCGCAAAGTTTAATCCAGAGAAAGAAAATACAATGTGTAAGATTTTTGTTTCAAAATGGATTTTAGAAGATAAAAAGTTATTATATATTGTTGAAGGAGATAGATTTTTACATCATATGGTTAGATATCTTGTAGGTACAATGATTAAATGTGCTCAACACAAGATAAATAGGGACAATTTCAAAATGTTTCTAGATGAACCAATTAAAGATGCAAAAGTATTTAAAGCTCCTGGAAATGGATTGATACTAAATAAGATTTATTATGAAAATTAAAATACTATTTTTAACACTTTTCCTAGTTATTTCTTGTAACAACTCATCAAATGAAAGTTCTAATGGTGATATTTACAACCTAAAACAAACAGCTATTACCAATGCTATACAGAAGGCAAGCCCAGGAGTTGTAGGTATTCATGTTGAAACTACGAAATTGGTTAGAGACCGATATGGAAGACCTAGATTGTCAGAAGGAGGAGGAGATGGTTCAGGATTCATTGTAAGCAAAGATGGTTATGTTATAACTAATGCTCACAATGTTTCCAGTATTATTGATCCTAACAGACGTGGTCAATATAAGCTCTTTGTTACTTTTTCTGGAGGAAGCATGCTTGATGCAAGAATCATTGGTTACGATGCTCAAACTGATATTGCTCTATTAAAAATTGATGGAGAAGATTTTCCTTATTGTGCTCTTGGTAATTCTGAAAATTTATCAGTGGGAGAGTTTGTGATTGCTTTAGGTAATCCTTTTAATCTTTTTGCAGAATCAACAAAAGAACCTATAGCATCTTTTGGTATTATAAGTGCAAGTAATGCAGATTTTGGAGTTCAGTCTAATGGTGTAGTATTGGATAACATGATTCAAACAGATGCTGCAGTAAATCCAGGAAACAGTGGAGGTCCTTTAGTTGATGCTAATGGAGATGTAATAGGGATGAATACATTGCGAAGAGATGAATCAAGCAATATTGGTTATGCTATACCAATTAATAAGATAAAAAATATTGTTGAAGAATTAAAAATAAGAGGATCTATAGACAGAGGAATAGATTTTGGATTGGGTTTTATTAATCTTTATACCAATCAATTAATGATTAAATATGTTCATCCAAGAGTAGCTTTAGAAACTGATTTATCAGTTTATGACATCGTTTTATCAGTTAATGATACAAAAGTGTCAAACATAAAGAATTTTTCTGATGTTATTAAAAGAAGTGATGTCAGACCTGGTGATGTGATTAAATTAAAAATTTTAAGGGATGATAAGGTTAAAATTGTTAATTTAAAAACCCGATAATTATGGCTAAGCGTGATCTTAAATTAATTGTTTTTGGAATCCTATGTGGTGCAATGATTGGTACACTTTTAGGTAATGTTTTTATGTTTTTACTTCCTGAAAGTGCAGTTAAAGATTTTTTCTTAACTTCTATTTTTGAATTTGGATTTGGCTCTTTAGATGGTACGCCTATCATAGATTTGGAAATGTTTGCAATTAATTTTGGTGTTTTCTTAAGATTCAATGTTTGCAGTATTATTGGTTTTTCTGTTGCATATTATTTATTAAAATACTTTAGATAAAATAAGTGAGGGTTTTTTATGTTTAATTTAGGTACAGGTGAATTAGTAATAATTTTTCTTATTCTTTTGCTTCTTTTCGGAGGTAAAAGACTTCCTGGTTTAGCAAGAGGGTTTGCTAAATCATTAAGAGAATTCCGTGGTGCATTAGATGACACCAAAGAAGAGATAAGAAAATCTGAAAATTCCGAAGAATAGTTACAGATGTCTTCATCTGATTCTTTAAAGGAGAAGCTTTCTTCTGAAAAGAAGAAAATTGCTGATAGTAAAACAAATTCTGTAATAAGAACTAGGTTTGATAAGCTTTCATCTCAAAAATTTTCCTCTAGCGGCTCTTTGTATGGAAAGAGCGTTCTAATAAAAGACAATATTGCAATTAAAGACGAAAAATTAACATGTGCGTCTAATTTATTAGGTTCTTACAAATCTCCTTATAACGCAACAGTTGTAGATCGATTAAATGATGCCAGCGCTGCTATTACTGGCCAGACAAATATGGATGAGTTTGCAATGGGTTCTTCATCTGAGCATTCACGCTATGGAAGCGTTCAAAATCCTTATAATTTAGAAAGAGTTGCTGGCGGATCAAGTGGAGGTTCAGCATCTGCCGTAGCTGAAGGTTTGTGTGATATTGCCCTAGGTTCTGATACAGGAGGTTCAGTAAGACAGCCGGCTGCATTTTGTGGTATATATGGACTGAAACCAACATATGGTAGAGTTTCAAGATATGGTTTAGTTGCACATGCATCTTCATTTGACACTATTGGTATTTTATCAAGAAGCATTGATGATATAGTTAATACATTTAGTGTCATATCAGGTTTTGATTCAAAAGATACTACATCATCAAAAGAAAAAGTATTAAGTAAAAAAGAATATAACAAAAGTGCTTTACCAAAAACTGTAGGAATATTAAAAAAAGATGCTCTTTCTGAAATTGATACAGAAATTGCAGAGAATTATGTTGTCATCACAGATTTTTTAAAGGAAAATGGTGTAAATCTTGTTGAAATTGATTTGCCATATTTAAAATATTGCATTCCTACTTACTACATTTTAACAATGGCAGAGGCATCTTCAAACTTGTCTCGTTTTGATGGTATCCGATACGGTTCAAGAGAAAAATCAGACAATTTAGATGATACATATATCAAATCTCGATCAAAAGGTTTTGGACCTGAGGTAAAAAGAAGAATAATGACTGGCACTTATATATTGTCATCAGGATATTATGATGCATATTACTCCAAAGCATTAAAAGTTAGACGTTTAATTAAGAATGAATACAATAAATTGTTTTCAAAATTAGACTGTTTGTTCATTCCTACAACTGCCAATCCTCCATTTTATCTTAATAATAGATTAGATGATCCAATGAAGATGTATTTATCTGATAGATTTACTGTTCCTTGCAATCTCATTGGTTCTCCATCACTGAATGTTCCTGGAGGAACCACAAATGAAGGTCTGCCTATAGGCTTCCAAGTTATTGGAGATTCTTTCAAAGAGGAAACTTTGTTCCATTTTGCGCATTCACTATCTAAAGCAAAATTATTTGAATAATTATAAATGGAATTTTTAAATCCGAACTTTTTATATCTATTAATTGTCTTAATTGTTTTAATAGCAATGAGGATAGTATTTTTCTCTAAGAGAAATGCTTCGCTACAAGTATCTAACGTAGAATCTTTAAAAATATTCTTTAACAAAGGAGCTACGTTCAAAATATTTTTATTAAACAGTCTTTTTGTTATTGCTTTAACTTTTTTGATTGTCTCATTAGCTAGACCAAGAATCTCTAGTTCTGATAAATTAGTTAAAGTAGATGTTGTTGATATTATACTTGTTTTAGATACAAGCAGTAGTATGTTGGCAGAAGATTTCAAACCAAATCGTTTAGAAGCTGTAAAAAAAGCAGCACAAGATTTTATTGAAAATAGGAATGGAGACAGAATAGGTCTTCTTGTTTTTGGTAAAGAAACATTTATACAGTGTCCATTAACTATAGACTATAGTGTATTAAGTAATTTATTAACTGAAGTAACAGTTATCGATAGAAAATATGATGGTACAGCAATTGGTATAGCAATTGCAAATGGGATTAATAGATTGCGCGCAAATGATTCAAAAAGCAAAGTAATTATATTGTTATCTGACGGAAGTAATAATTCTGGTGCCATTGATCCAATTTCTGCAGCTAAAATGGCAAAAGAATACAATATTAAGATTTATACTATAGGCGCAGGCACTAGACAAGCTGTCACATATATACCTGATAGAGGATATATAAAGAATGAAATTGACGAGGATACTCTTAAAAAAATTGCTGCTGAAACAGGAGGAAAATATTTTAGAGCGATTGATAAAAAGAGCTTGTCTAATGTATATGAAGAAATTAATAAATTAGAGAAATCTGAGATTACAGTAAGTTACTTTACTCAGTATAGAGAAATTTATTTATACTTTCTTTGTGCAGGCTTTATAGCTCTTATTTTATATGAAGTATTAAATATAATTTATTTTAGAAGAATAATATGATTTTTGAAAACATATCACTTGCCCTTATTTCTATTTTCATAATTTCTGTTGTATTAATTTTTGGTTATTCTCAAAACAAGTCAAATGCGATTTTTAGTAAAAATAATTTTAATCCAGATTTCTTAAATAGTCTTTTCAGATATGGAAATTTTCAATTTATTAGATTCAAGAAGATTCTAATTTATTTATCTTTTTTTATGTTAGCATTCTCAATTTCTGGTTTAAAAATGGGAACTACAGTTAAACCCATTGAAAGGAAAGGCATTGATATAATATTCTGCATAGACGTATCAAGAAGTATGGATGCTGAGGATATTAAGCCTTCACGAATTGATAAAGTGAAATTTGAAATTAATAAGATTATCAATGAATTGTCAGGAGATAGAATCGGAATCGTCGTTTTTTCTGGGTCTAATTTCCTTTATTTGCCTCTAACAATGGATTATGATGCAGCTAAATTGTTTGTAAAGAGTATTGATACAGACATGATTTCTTTTAATGGGACAGCAATTGCGCAAGCATTAGATACATCAATTACATCTTTGTCTAAAGATGATAAGCAAGAAAAGATGATATTTCTATTTTCTGATGGAGAAGACCATTCTGATGATTCAATTGAAGCTATAAAATCTAAGCTAACCGATGATGTAACAATTCACGTTATTGGCGTTGGAAGCACAGGAGGTTCTTTAATTCCTGTTAGTAAAAATGAAAATAAGGCATTTTTAAAAGATAGTTCTGGCGAATTGGTAATGACAAAATTAGATGAGAAATTTTTAATTAATATATCAGAGATTGGAAAAGGTAATTTTTTGAGAGTTTCAGCAAATGAATCTATTAGTGATCCTATTATAAATATTATTAACACTGGAGAAGAATCATTAATTAGCTCTTATGAATTTTCTGATTATGATTATAAATATCAATATCCTCTATTTTTTGCCATTATTTTTCTTTTTGTTAGCTATATTTTACCAACAGGAAACAGAAGAATATGAAAATATTTTTGATAACAGTATTATTTTTTCATTCGCATCTTAATTCCCAAGATTCTGGTTATCAAATGTACAAAGATGGAGACATTAATTCTGCGCTCCAATATTATAATACGTTATTAGAGATGGAAAATGAAGACATCTCCAAAGAAAGCTTGTTGTATAACATAGGTACTATTTATTCAAGCATGAACAGTATTCCTGAAGCAAATTCTGTATTTCAAAAAGCATACAATGATTCCTTAGAAAATTTTTCATCTGATCTTAGCTATAATTATGGAAATGCACTTTATAGATCGAAAAATCTTGAAAAAAGTTTAAACGCTTATAGAGATGCGCTTTTAAGAAATCCAAATGATTCTGATGCTAGAAAAAATTATGAATTTGTAAAAAATGAGATTAAAAAAAATAAAAATATGAATAAACAACAAGATCAGAAACAAGATTCTAAGCAAGATCAAGACAATAAAGAGGATAAAAAAGATCAAAATTCTAATCAAAATGAAAACCAGAATCAAAATCAAAATGATAATAAAAAAAATAATTCAAATAATGATGAAAATCCCAATCAAGATGAATCTCCTCAAGTTGATAACAATGAAAGTAATCAAAATCAAGAAATTCAGTCTAATCAAAGCGCTGAAAATATATTAAATGCTTTAAAAGAAAATGAAAAAGTTAACAAGAAGAGAAAGCAAAAAAAATCTTCTCAAGAATCAGTTAAGGATTGGTAATGAAAAGACTATTATTTTTATTATTATTCTCTTTTTTATTTTCACAAAAGCTCGATACTATAGTAAGTGATCGAGAGATTAGTTTAAACGAATCTATCGATTTCACTATAAAACTTAATAATATTGATACCAACCCAGAGGTAAATTTTGATCCAGTATTAGATTATTTTTCGATTATATCAGGTCCAAATATTGGAAGTGAATACAAGTTTATAAATGGAAAGAAATCTAGCTCTCGTTCTATATCTTGGAGAATTATACCGAAGAAAACAGGTAAAATAACCATACCCGAATTAGAGGTAAAAGTTGGAAAAAATATTTATTTAACCAATGAAATTATAATAACTGTTTCTGAACAAGTATCTAATTCAACTAGCAATGATATGTTTCTAAAGATAGAAGTAAGTAATGAGAACGTAAAAGTAGGTGAACAGATCAATATTAAATATACTTTTTTCACTAGAATAGCATCACGAGTTATAGAAACAGAATTTCCAAGTTATGAAGGTTTTTATGAAGAAAAATTATATGATCCTTCCGGGAGTAAAATTACTCCTGATAGTTGGAATGATATAGTTATTGATAACTATAAATACAAATCTATCAAATTATATGAAGTGGCTTTATTTCCGATGTTTGATGGTTCATTTGATCTAGATCCAATGATAATGAAAGTTGAAACAAAAGAAAGTGATCCTTCATTTAAAAGATTATTTTGGGATGATCCATTCTTTGATACATTTTCTCAAAAAACAAAAGCACGTATTCTTGTTTCAGATAAGAAAACTATTACTGTAAGCCCTTTGAACAATAAGCCTGATAGCTTTACTGGTGCTGTAGGATTGTTTGATATTTCTTCTTCTTTGTCTTCTTCGGATGTAGAAAATGGGACCCCTGTTACATTTTATATAAAATTAAAAGGAGAAGGAAATCTTGATAACATTGGACGACCTAGGATAGATTTTCCAAAAAATCTTGATATTTTTGAAGGAGAAATTACCCAAGAAAGGGATATATCTGATAAAGTTTCAGGATCAGTTATCTGGGAGTACAATTTGATTCCAAGAAAATCTGGAAAGTATACAATCCCATCTATAAAGTTTCCTTTTTTCGATACAAGCAGAAACTCATGGAAGAATATTAGAACAAAACCAATTAATTTGAATGTAACCAAAAGTGTTCAAAAAAATTATGATAACAGTAATAATAATATTTTAATAGGAAAGGAAATTCGATATATCAAACTAGACGTTCCTAGATGGAATCAATATAATTCAAATAGATTTTATATTATATGCTTATCAATAATATCCATTGCTTTTATTTTGTTTATATCCCCATTTTTTAGCGTAAAAATTTCTTCATTAATTGAAGAAAAAGCATCAAAATTTAAAAAACATTCTGCACTTTCAAATTCTCTAACAATGCTATCTTTATCTGAAGATATTCACAGAGATTGTTTGAGTGTTATTAGTACGTTTTTTTATGATAAAGATATGATTAGCTCTATAAATGTTGATTCTATAATCCTTGAAGATGAATTGAAAGAAAAGATAGAGCCAAAACATTTAAAAAGATTGAAGTCAATTTTAGAGTATTGCAATCAATATAAATATACTGATATATCTTCTGGAAAAGATGTAGGAATAAAAGAAAGAATTACAAAATTGTTAACGGAGATTAATCAGTATGTATAGAAATCTATTATTAATTATTATTATCAGCTCATTTGGTTTTTCTCAAAACATTGATTCTCTTTTTGTTAAAGGAAACAATTATTATAATGATAAAGATTTTTCCAATTCTGTAAAACATTATGAAAATATTCTTAATCAAGGTCTTTATCATCAAGACTTATATTTTAATCTTGGTAATGCATATTTTAAACTTGAAGATTATGGAAATGCAAGATGGGCATATGAAATGGCGTTAGATTTATCGCCCCGCGATGAAGATATTGCATATAATTTGGATATTGCAAAGAGCAGAATACCAAATCTTATTGAACCGCCCGAATTATTAATTATAGACTCTTTAAATATGGTATTTGATAACTTTACTTATCGTAATTTTATTTTTTTGACATCTGTGCTAGTATTAATGTCTTCAATTTTATTTATTCTATATAAGATTAGACCTTCTAAGTCAAATAGAAGGGTATATTACTTTTTACTTTTCCTTTCATTTATTAGTCTTGCTTTATCGATTGACAGGTTTATTTGGATAAAGAATAATAAATTCGGAATTATTATATCAGAGAATGCTGACGCTTATTCTGCGCCATATGTAAATGAAAATATAAAAATTTTCACCCTTTTTTCAGGCAATAAAGTCCAAGTATCTCAAAACACAAACGAATGGATAGAAATATCTGTAATTGACGGAAGAAAAGGTTGGATTAGAGTGCAAGATGTTAGAACTTTAGACTAATATGAAAGCAATACTTATTTTATTATTATTTGGGATAGTTTATAGTCAAGATAACTCTGATTTTATATTACCTTCAGATTTTAGTGATAGAAAACCAGATTTACCGGATATTATACTTCCAAATTTTAGCGATGATGATTCTGGCTATTCTAATTCTATCAACTTAGATGGATTAGTGAAAGGATATAGGGTGCAAGTAGCAATATCCGAAAATCAAGAAGATTTAATAGATATAAAAGATAATCTTGAAAAGGTTATCAAAGAAAAAATTTATATACAATTTGAACTCCCAAACTACAAGTTAAGGGTTGGAAATTTTTCCAGCAGAAAGAAGGCTGAGTTGTATCGCAATAAAATTGTTCGCCTTGGTTATAGATCTGCATGGGTTATTCCAACATTGATCGAGTCGGATTCTTAATGTCTGGACATAGTAAATGGTCAACAATTAAGAGAAAAAAAGGCGCTCTTGATCAAAAAAGAGGAAAATTATTTTCTTCAATGGGAAGAGAGATTACAATATCTGCAAGGTTATTTGGAAGTGATATTGATACCAATCCAAGATTAAGACAAGCAATCAAAAAAGCTAAATCTATTAATATGCCAAATGCAAATATAGATAAGGCAATTAAAAAAGGTGCTGGTGAGTTAGAAAATGTTGTATATGAAGAAGCGTCTTATGAAGGTTATGGTCCTAATGGAGTTGCAGTATTTATTGAAGTCATTACTGATAATAGAAATAGAACAGTAGCTGAAATTAGACATGTTTTATCTAAGTTTGGTGGTTCATTAGGACAAAACGGTAGCGTTGCATGGAACTTTGATAAAATGGGTATTGTTTTTATAGAAGACTCTAATATCTCCGAAGAAGAAGCATTAAATCTCTCAGTAGAGGTAGATGCAAATGACTTTAAATTTGAAGATAAATTTTTTAAGATATTTTTTGATCACAATGTTCTTTATGAAAAAATTGAATTAATTGAAAATAAAAATATTGATATTGACTCTTCATTTATTGAATTAATACCAAAAAATTTTGTAGAAATATCTGATGAAGGTTTCTCTACAATTGAAAAACTTATAGATACTTTGGATGATTTAGAAGATGTTCAAAATGTTTATTCAAATTATAAAATTAAAGGAAATTAATGATTATTATAGGTTTTGATCCTGGCTTAGCTCATACAGGCTATGCAGTTTTGAATAAAGCTGGAAATGATATTAGTCTCATTGAATGTGGTCTAGTGAGCCCAAAGAGAAATAAGTCGATATCTGAGCGATTATTCACTATTTTTTCAGAAACCAATCAATTGATTGAGAAATTCTCTCCTGATTTAATAGTAATTGAAAATGTTTTTTATGGCAAAAATGTTCAATCTGCGATTAAGCTTGGTCAAGCAAAAGCTTCAATTATGCTTTCATCTCAAAAATATCAAGTTGATATGGTAGATTATACACCAAGAGAAATTAAACAATCTATAGTTGGAAATGGATCTGCTTCAAAAGAACAAGTTGAATTTATGGTGAAAAAAATTTTTAAATTAGATGATAAAACATTGAAACGTAATGATATATCAGATGCTATAGCTGTTGCGTGGTGTGGAGCAAATAAAAGGTAAGATATGATTGAATCAATACATGGTGTAATAGAGAGAAAAGAGCCCACTATGCTTTTTATAAATGCAAATGGTTTTGTATTTAATCTTTCAATATGTATCAGAGAATATGAAAAACTGCCATCAGTAGGAACTGATATAACTATCTTAACTTATCTTAATGTCAGGGAAGATTTAATGGAATTGTATGGTTTTATAGATAAAGAAAGAAGAGATTTGTTTATCAATCTTATTTCAGTGTCTGGTATTGGTCCAAGGACAGCTATTAATCTGTTATCAAATGCATCAGTTGCAGCATTTAAAGAAAACATTGTAAATGAAGATATAAAGTCTCTTAGTCTTATTCCTGGCATAGGGCCTAAAACAGCACAGAGAATTGTGATTGATATTAAAGAAAAAATCGTTGTTACCGGTTCTACAAATCAAGATATAGACAGTTCAAAATTAAATTTCAATGTAGATGATATTTATACTGCTTTATCATCATTGGGGTATAAAAAGTCTCAAATTGATAAAGTGATAAAGAAGTTAAATCAAGACGGTGATTTTGAAGGCAACATTGAAGATGTTATAAAGAAAATTTTGAGTATTATAAGATGACAGATTCTCGTAAGACATCTCTTTACGAAAACCATAAAAAGCTAGGGGCAAAATTAATTCCATTTTCTGGATTTCTTATGCCCTTGCAATATTCTAGCATCATAGAAGAACACAAACATGTAAGATCAATGGCTGGAATATTTGATGTTAGCCATATGGGAGAATTTTTAGTTAAAGGAGATAATGCAAAAGAATTTTTACAAAAAGTGACTACAAATGATATTGATTTATTGAAGACTGGAAAAGCACAATATAGTGCAATTTGCAATAAAAATGGTGGTATCATAGATGATTTATTGATATATAATCTATCTGATTATTATATGTTAGTTGTTAATGCTGCTAATATTGATAAAGATTTTAACTGGCTACAAGAAAATTTAATTAATGGTGTGGAATTAGAAAATGTATCTGATAATATGGGACTACTAGCAGTACAGGGACCTATCTCTAAAGAAATTTTACTTCCATTATATCCTGATATTGATTCTCTTAACTATTATGAAACTTTATTACCTAATAGAGATGGTATTATAGTTGCAAGAACAGGTTATTCTGGTGAATTAGGGTATGAAATATATTGTCCAAATGACAAAATAATTGCTTTGTGGGAGCAGCTATTGTTATTAAAAGGTTTGAAGCCAGTAGGTTTAGGTTGTAGAGATTCATTAAGGCTTGAAATGGGGTATTCGTTATATGGTCACGAATTAGATGAATCAACAACACCTATAGAAGCTGGACTTTCATGGATTACTAAACTGAAAACCAATTTTATTGGTTCAGACAAAATAAAGAATCCTATTAAAAGAAAATTAATGCCCTTGTTACTAAAGGATCGTGCCATTCCAAGGCAAGGATATAAAATATTTAATGATAATGGTGATGAGATTGGAGTTATCACAAGCGGTGGCATGTCACCATCTCTAAATTATGGTATTGCATTAGCATATATCGATTTGCCTTTTGCTGAAGAATTAGAGTGTTTCAAAATAAAAATTCGTGATAACTTCTTTGATATTTATAAAACAAAACTTCCATTTTATAAAGAAGGAACATATTTAGCATAATGAGTAAGAAATCTGATATTGAAATGAGACTGCAGGCAATTGGATGGTTGTTAGGTTTTTTATCTATATTAATTCTAGGTTCTCTTATTGGTTATGATTCTTCTGAGGAACCATCTTTAATTCCTGAAAATATTAATAATCCTTTTAATATTGTTGGAGTTTATACTGGTTATTATTTAGTAAAACTAGGTTTTGGATATGCGTCTTATATTTTTCCATTTATCGGATTAATTATTTCATTTCATTTAATTTCTAATTTCAAATTTGAGCTTTATCGAATTATAAGATATCTAATCACTTTTCTTCTGTTATCTTCATTAACCCTTGGGTTGATTGAGAATTATCCATCTTTTTCTAGCTATAGATATTCAGGATTATTGGGAGGATTAATTCTCAAATTGCTGTACGATTGGATTAGTGTTTTTGGAGTAATTGGTTTGATTGGTTTGCTATGGATATTGTTGATTGGCAGTTTTTTCCGATTAGATTCTTATGAAGTATTTGCTTCATTTTCAGCATTGATTAAAAAAGGATTTAATTCTATATCATTCAAAGATTTATTACCAAAGAAAGAAGTGTCAGAGTCTTCAAAAATTATTGAAGATGAATCATTTTTAGATAATGTATCTGAGGTTGTAGAAGATGAAAATCAAACGGAAGATAACGAACCTGCTGAAGAAGAGCCTTCACAAGAAGTTGACGAACATTTGACAGGAGATGCAGATGAAGAAGATTTATCTATAGAAAAAGCTGTAGTTGAAAAAGAAATAGATATTGACAAGAACAGAGAAAAATCAATTATTAAAAAAGATTGGAAGTTTCCATCTGTTGATTTGTTAGAATCTGTTGTAGATGATTCTGAAGATTTGAGCAATGATTATTTGAAAGAAAGAGCTGAATTTTTAAGAAGTTCCATATCAACATTTGGAGTGGAAGGTAAAACAGGATCCATAAAAACAGGTCCTATTATTACTTTGTTTGAAATAGAGCCTTCAGAAGGTGTAAGGGTAAATAAATTTGTTCAGCTTTCTGATGATATTGCAAGAGTAATGGAAGCAGATAGAGTAAGAGTTATAGCTCCTATTCCTGGAACATCTCTTGTTGGCGTTGAAATTCCAAACAATAATCCACAGACAATTTATCTTAAATCAGTAATCAATTCTGAAAAGTATGACAAATCAGATGCAAAATTAAAACTAGCTATAGGAAAAGGCACACTAGGAGATATTGCAATTCTTGATTTAGGAGATATGCCCCATTTATTGATTGCAGGAACAACAGGATCCGGTAAATCTGTTTCTCTTAATACAATAATTGTCAGTTTGCTATATCAGCTTAAACCAGAAGAGTTAAAGTTTGTTATTATTGATCCAAAGAAAGTAGAAATGAGCCTTTATAAAGGACTTGAAGAGCATTATTTACTCAAATTTGATGGCATCGACGAATCAATTATTACAAAAAAGGATAATGCTATTCTTGCGCTTAGATCTCTTGAAAAAGAAATGGATTCTAGATATGATTTATTAGCAAATGAAGGCAAAAGAAATATTGCAGAGTATAATCAAGATATGAAGAAAAAAGGTAATGATTTGATGCCTTATATTGTTTTGGTTGTTGATGAGTTAGCAGATTTAATGATGTATAGCCCAAGAGACGTGGAAGCTCCTATTGCTAGATTAGCACAATTAGCAAGAGCGGTTGGAATCCACCTTGTTATTGCAACACAAAGACCTTCTGTCGATGTTATTACAGGTGTTATTAAGGCAAATTTTGCTGCTAGAATAGCATTCCAGGTTGCTTCAAAGATTGATTCAAGAACAATTATTGATGCAGTTGGAGCAGACAAACTTATTGGTAAAGGTGATATGCTTTATCAAAAACCAGGATCATCATCACCTGTAAGATTGCATGGGGCATTTATAACGCTTAAAGAAATTGAAGATGTTGTCGGGTATATATCTCAACAACCTAAGCCAACCGAACTGATTCTTGAGACAGTTAAAGATACGTCAAGCGTATTAAATAGTAATGAAGACGGATTAAATGATGAATTGTTAAACAAGGCAATTGAAATTATTGTAGTCAGCAAACAAGCTTCAATTTCATTATTGCAAAGAAGGCTTTCTATTGGTTACTCAAGAGCAGCTCGTTTAATTGATGAAATGGAGCGATTACAAATAGTAGGCCCATTTTCTGGAAGTAAAGCTCGTGAAATATTAGTCGATGAATCTTACTTAGAAACGATTAAAGATGACGATGAAGAAATATAATATTTTAATATTTCTATTCAGCTTTTTATATCCCCAGAATACAGTTTCAGATGACATAATTTCTTTCATAGACAGCTTAAATAATAAAACAATGGTATTATTAGTAGATTCATCAGAACATAAGACCAAGCTCTCAATTTTAGATGATAAAATTTATTTCGACACTTTTTCTGCAAACAATGATATAGTTACAATAGAAGGAAATGAGATAAAAACATATGACTTTGATAGCCAGGTAATCATAATAGAATCTGCTGATGAAACTTTCCTAGATTTATTTTACAAGCAAGGTTTGTTAAAGTATAAAATAACAAATACAGATATCAAAAATTCGCTTTCGTTGATAACATATAGTTTAGATTCAAGAGTGCTAGTGATTGAATTTGATAATACATTGAAACAAATTATATCTATTGAAATACAAGATGAAGATATTTCATTATTAAGCGCAAAGGTGATTGATATAATTAAATTTGATATGCCATTTCTTGCGAATGATTTTGCTTCTTGGCAAATATTAGATTGGAGAGATTAATTAGATATGTTTGATACAATATTTTTAGATCGAGATGGTACAATTAACGGTGATCCACTAGGATATATTAACAGCTTGTCTGATTATCATTTTTACGATTATACATTTGAAGCACTAGATATATTAAAAAAATATTCTAACAATCTTGTTATTGTTACCAATCAATCTGGATTGGCAGAAGGTAAACTTGATATTAATAATCTAAATGAAATACATCATTTTGTACGTGAAGAATTTGAAAAAAGAGACTTGAATCTAAGAGCAATTTACTTTTCTCAAGATTATCATGAAGATTTTAATTCAATGCGAAAACCAGGGATTGGGATGTTTTTAAAAGCAAAAGAAGAACTAGATATTGATTTAAAAAATAGTTTGATGATTGGAGACTCAATAGTTGATATACAGGCTGCAGAAAGAGCAGAAATGAAGTCTATTTTTCTTCTTTCAGGCCAAGGAAAATCATATTTAGAAGATGTTAAAAGAGATTATAAACCTAATTTAATTGCAAGAGATTTATTACATGCAGCAAAGGAGATATCATCAATATAGGTGTCATATATGGTGGAGATTCTTCTGAGAGAGAAGTGTCTATTAATTCCGGAAAAGCAATCATCAATGCTTGTGAAAAATTAGGATACAATGTTCAGGGTTTTGATGGTTTTGACGAGTCAATTCTTAATCAGAAATTTCATTTTATCTTTTTAGCGCTTCATGGAACATTTGGAGAGGATGGATCCATACAAAAAATTTTAGAACAAAATAATATAAAATACAATGGATCTAATTCTATATCTTCAGAACATTGTTTTGATAAAAACTTCACAAAAATCCTTGCAAAGAAAAATAATATTTTAACACCAGAATGGCTATTAGTTGATAACAAAGAAGATCCAAATATATCAAACATAAGTTTTAAACCTATAGTTAAACCTAATAAAGAAGGCAGTACCATAGGATTTAGCTTGGTTGAGGATATCAATAGCCTTGACATTGCAATAGATGAATCTCTGAAGCATGGAGAAAATTCGTTAATAGAAGAATATATTTCAGGCAGAGAAATTACTGTTTCTGTATTAGGAAATGAATCTTTGCCAATAATTGAAATCAGGCCTCATTCTGATGTTTATGATTACAAATCTAAATACACTAAAGGAGAGTCTGATTATATATGTCCAGCAAACCTTGATGATTCTTTATCAAAAGATATCCAAGATACTGCATTGAGAATTCACAATTTGCTAGACTGTAAAGTATACTCCAGAGTTGATTTTAGACTAGATAAAGAGAATAGGTTTTGGCTATTAGAAATCAATACTTTACCAGGAATGACAGAAACAAGCCTATTTCCTATGGCAGCAAAAGTTATTGGTTTAAATTTTGAAGATTTGATTGATAAGATTATTAAATTATCTTTAGAAAAATGATATTAAAACTTTACAATTCAACTACATCACAAAAAGAAGATTTTAAATCAATATCACCAAATATAGTATCGATGTATTGTTGTGGTCCAACCGTATATGATGCTCCTCATTTAGGCAATTTTAGAACTTTTGTTTTTTACGATCTGGTAAAACGCGTATTAATTCAAAATGGATTTGAAGTAAATCAAGTAATTAATATTACAGATATTGATGATAAGATAATTGATAAAGTAAATAGTGGAGCAATAGGATATAAAGAACTAACTGCTAAATTTAATGACATGTTTTTACAACATTCGTTGTCTTTAAATATCCAAGAAGCTAATCAATATCCAAAAACATCCGATCATGTTGAAGCAATGATTGGTTTTATTAAGGCATTGATTGATAAAGAATATGCTTACAATGTGGATGGGAATATATTTTTTGATACAGAAAAGTATAGCAAATACGGAAAATTTGTAAATATAGAGAATATAGATAGATTAGAATCTGAAGATGATGGTCTAGGTAAGAAGAATCAAAAAGATTTTGCATTATGGAAGACTTGGAAAGAAGAAGATGGCGATATTACATGGGAATCAGAATGGGGAAAGGGAAGGCCAGCTTGGCATACTGAATGTGCCGTATTGGCTACACAATCACTTGGAAAGACAATTGATATTCATTGTGGTGGTGTTGATTTAAAATTTCCTCATCATGAAAATGAATCTGCACAAGTAGAAGCGCTTTTAGATAGCGTTTTTTCAAATTATTGGCTTCATTCAGAACATTTGATACTAGAAGAAGAAAAAATGAGCAAATCATTAGGAAACATTTTAAATATTGGTGATTTATTAAATCAATATTCTGCAGAAACAATAAGATTATTTTTATTGTCATCACATTATAGATCAAAAATATACTTTTCTGATGAAAAGCTAAGCGATTCTTCTAAAATGATTGATAAAATTAATCGTTTTGTTAAATCTGTTGGGTTGGATACTTTGGATCATAATGGCGACACAAATCCTTCAGGTGATTATTTAAGATTTGTAGAATCTTTAAATGATGATTTGAATACACCAGAAGCATTAGGAATATTTTTTGATTTTATTAATAAAAAAAATAAGAAAATTCATGAAGATTCATTATCTGAAGAAGATATAGAAGAATCAAAAAAATTTATTTTAGGTTTTAATTCAATTTTTCAAATTATACATCCATCTGTTTTAATCGATGAAGAAGTTCCTGAAGAAGTGCAGAAATTAGCCTTTATCAGAGAAGGAATGAGAGATAAAAAGAATTGGGAAGAAGCAGATAGATTAAGAGAAGAAATCGAAAAAATGGGTTGGTTAATTGAAGACTCAGAATCCTCTCAGAAGCTCGTCAGAAAGAAATAATTTGTTTTCTTAATTATTTTAGTTATATTTCGTCGTTTTTTGCCTACGCGCACGCGTACGGGTAAGTGTATGCCGGTGTAGCTCAGTTGGTAGAGCAGCTGATTTGTAATCAGCGGGTCGGGGGTTCAAATCCTCTCGCCGGCTCACCAATTTTAGGTAAAGAGTTATTTGAAAATTTTTCCTTCTCAAGGATCAGAGAAAGTAGGGATTGAGGGGATATGGCCGAGCGGTCAAAGGCAGCAGACTGTAAATCTGCCGACGTAAGTCTACGGAGGTTCGAATCCTTCTATCCCCACAAAAAGCATTGCGGGTGTAGCTCAGCTGGTAGAGCATCAGCCTTCCAAGCTGAGGGTCGCGAGTTCGAATCTCGTCGCCCGCTCAATAAGCTTCATGCCTGCGTAGCTCAGTAGGTAGAGCACTTCCTTGGTAAGGAAGAGGTCACCGGTTCAATCCCGGTCGTAGGCTCAAAAAAAAGAAAGAAAAAGAATTTTTATTTAAATAAGGAGAAAGAAAATGGCTAAAGAGAAGTTTGATAGAAGTCTTCCTCACTGCAATATTGGTACAATTGGTCACGTTGACCATGGTAAAACCACGTTGACAGCTGCTATTACAAAAACCCAATCTGACTTGGGATTAGCAGAAGGACGTGATTTTGATTCTATTGATAATGCACCTGAGGAGAGAGAAAGAGGTATTACTATCCAAACAGCACACGTGGAGTATAAGACTGCAAATCGTCATTATGCGCACGTTGACTGTCCTGGACACGCTGATTATATCAAAAATATGATTACTGGAGCTGCTCAGATGGATGGTGCTATTCTTGTGGTTAGTGCTGCAGATGGTCCTATGCCTCAAACTCGTGAACACGTTTTATTAGCTCGTCAGGTTAATGTTCCTAGTATTGTAGTTTTCATGAACAAAGTTGACCAAGTTGATGATCCTGAGCTATTAGAACTAGTTGAAATGGAATTAAGAGAGCTTTTAAATGAGTATGAATTTGACGGCGACAATACTCCTATCATCAAAGGAAGTGCTTTAAAAGCGCTTGAAGGTGATGCAGATGCTGCTAAAGCTATTGGTGAGTTAATGGAAGCTGTTGATACACATATTCCTCAACCAGAACGTGCTATTGATAAACCATTCCTAATGCCAGTTGAAGACGTATTTAGTATCACTGGTAGAGGCACTGTTGGAACAGGTAGAATTGAGTCTGGAATTGTAAAAGTTGGTGATGAAGTTGAACTAATTGGTTTAGGTTCTGATAAAACAACTACTATTACAGGCGTAGAAATGTTCCAAAAAGAACTTGATGAAGGTCAAGCAGGTGACAATGCTGGTTTGTTAATGAGAGGTGTTGAAAAAGATGAACTAAAAAGAGGTATGGTTGCTGCTGCTAAAGGATCAATTACTCCTCATACAAAGTTCAAAGCAAACGTATATGTGTTGAAAAAAGATGAAGGCGGTAGACATACTCCATTCTTTAACAACTATAGACCTCAGTTTTATTTTAGAACAACTGATGTGACTGGAGTTGTTACATTGCCAGAAGGAACTGAAATGGTTATGCCTGGAGACAATGTTGAAATGTCTGTAGAGCTTATTACACCAATTGCTATGAATCAAGAGCTTAGGTTCGCTATTAGAGAAGGCGGACATACTGTAGGCTCAGGTGTTGTTACTGAAATTACTGAATAATCGTAATGGCAGGAAATAGCAAAAGAGCAATTGTAAGACTGGAGAGTACTGCAGGAACAGGATATCGTTATACTGTTACTAAGAGTAAAACTAGACATCCTGATAAAATAGAGTATAAAAAATATGATCCTGTAGCTCGAAAGCATGTTGTTTTTAAAGAAATAAAATAACAAATAGGTGAGTAGCTCAATTGGTAGAGCACCGGTCTCCAAAACCGGGGGTTGCGGGTTCAATTCCTGCCTCACCTGCAACAAAAGGAAGGTATGTTTAAAGCGGTAAAAGATTTTTTAAATCAAGTGTACTTAGAAATGAATAAGGTTTCTTGGCCATCCTATTCTGAATTAAGAGGTTCAACATACTTGATTCTTATCTTTTCTCTCCTATTTGTTATTTTTCTTTTTGGAATTGATTGGTTAGTAAAAGAGCTAGTGAGTGTATTGTTATGAATTGGTATAGTTTAAGAGTTATATCAGGAAAAGAGGAAAAAATTAAAAGCTCTATATTTAGAGAGCTCGAATATGTTCCTGAAATAGCAAAAGGTATTGAAGAAATACTGATTCCAACTGAGAATGTTGTAGATATTAAAAACGGAAAGAAACAAGTGAAAAAGAAAGTATTTTTTCCTGGATATGTTTTAGTAAAAATGGATATGAACAACGAAAATAAATTTTTTATTGAAAATATTGATGGTGTTATGAGCTTTGTTGGCACTAAAGAAAGTCCGCAGCCTTTAAAAGCTAATGAAATTGATAGACTTGTTGGATCAATCGATAGCGAAGATGCTGATGTGACTGATATTGAAATACCATTCAAAGTAGGAGATTCTGTAAAAGTAATTGATGGTCCTTTTAAAGATTTTGATGGATTGATTCAAGAGATTAATGATAAAAATAGAATAAAAGTTAATGTTAACATATTTGGTCGTCCAACACCGATAGAATTGAGTTTTAATCAAATAGTTATTGATAATTAAAATGGCAACAAAAGAAATAGAAACTTTAATAAAATTGCAAATTCCAGCTGGACAGGCAAACCCTGCTCCTCCTGTTGGTCCTGTGTTGGGTCAACATGGATTGAATATTATGGATTTTTGTAATGCATTTAATGAAAAAACAAAAGAATTACAAGGAACTTTAACTCCTGTTGTTATAACAGTTTATAAAGATAGATCTTTTACATTTGAAATTAAATCTCCACCTGCATCAACGTTGATAATGAAAGAGCTAAAGCTTAAAAAAGGTTCTCAAGAACCTAATAAAGATAAAGTGGCAACAATTACTATTGCACAATGTAAGAAGATTGCAGAAATGAAAATAAAAGATTTAAATGCGCATAATTTAGACCAAGCAGCAGAAATGATTGCTGGGACTGCAGTTAGCATGGGTATTGAGGTAGAAAGATGAATAAAAAGACAAAATTTTCAAAATTAGTAAATGAGAAAATTGATTCATCAAAAACATATACAATTGATGAAGCAGTTTCTATTATCATGGAATTTAAAAGAGCGTCTTTTGTAGAATCTGTTGATGTTGCCTATAATTTAGGAGTTGATCCTAAGCATGCAGATCAAAATATAAGATTAAACTTAATGTTGCCCCATGGAGCAGGTAAAGAAGTTACAGTATTGGCTCTTGTGAATGCAGACAAGGAAAAAGAAGCACAAGATGCAGGAGCAGATTTTGTTGGAAATAAAGATTATCTGGAAAAAATAAAAGGTGGATGGACAGATGTAGATAAAATTGTAGTCACTCCAGATTTGATGGCTGAAATAGGCAAATTAGGTAAAATTTTAGGACCTAAGGGTTTGATGCCTAATCCAAAAGCTGGAACAGTCACTAATGATGTTGCAAAATCAGTAAAAGAATTAAAAGCAGGTAAAATTGATGTAAGAGTTGAAAAGAATGGAATTCTTCATTCTTCTATTGGAAAAACATCATTTTCTGAAGATAATTTAAAAGAAAATTTTAAGGTTTTTCATAATGCAGTAATGAGTGCAAAACCTAATTCTTTTAAGGGAACATTTTTGAATTCAATAAGTTTGTCTTCAAGTCTTGGACCAGGTATAAAAGTAGGGGTTGAATAATTATGCCAAGTGTTAAAAATATAGATTCAGTTAAGGAATTAACTGTTAAGCTTGAAAAAGCAAAAGCTGTTTATTTCACTGATTATTTAGGTTTAGATGTTGTAAGCGTTACAAAGTTAAGAAAAAACTTTGTTGAGAAAGATGTTGAATTCACAGTTGCAAAAAATACTTTAATTAAGTTAGCTGCGAAAGAATTGGGTATTTCTGGTGTTGATGAATTTCTAAAAGGGCCTACAGCGCTTGCGTTTAGTTATGATGAACCAACTGATCCTGCAAAAGTGATTAAAGAATTTTTAAAAGATTTTGATAAGCCTTCAGTTAAAGGTATGATATTTGATGGTGAAATATTTGCATCAGATCAATTTGATAGAGTTGCCAACCTTCCTTCTAAAGAGCAATTGTTGTCAAAACTGGTTGGAATGCTTAATTCTCCAATGTCAAAATTAAGCAGCACCTTAGGTGGTTCTGTTTCAGGCTTATTAGGAACACTTACACAATTAGAATCAAAGAAAGGTAGTTAAAATGAGTACTAAAAGAGAGGATGTTTTAAAGTATCTTGAAGAAGCAAATATGATTGAAATATCTGAGCTTGTTAAAGATATTGAAGAGAAGTTTGGCGTAACAGCTGCAGTTCCAGTTGCGGCCGCTGCTTCAGGTGGAGCCACTGATGGTGGTGATGCAAGTGAAGGTGCTGAAAAAAGCACTATGGATGTAATTCTAGCATCTGCTGGTGGCTCAAAAATTGGGGTCATTAAAGTTGTTAGAGGGATAACTAATTTAGGATTAAAAGAAGCTAAAGAATTGGTTGATTCTGCTCCTAAGCCTATTAAAGAAGGCGCTTCAAAAGAAGAGGCTGAAGATATTAAGTCTCAACTAGAAGAAGCAGGTGCAACAGTAGAGTTAAAATAATTTTTAACTGATATATTAATTAACCAATTTTTTGGAGGAAAGCTTTTTGAATAAATCAAATAAGTTAAACACAAGACATAATTTTGAGAAAATAAAAACAGGCGTAGAATTGCCTGATTTACTTGATTTGCAAGTTGGATCTTTTCGTGATTTTTTACAGGAAGATGTTGATCCAAATAAAAGAGAAATGTTTGGATTGCACGAAGCGTTTGTATCTATCTTTCCGCTTCAGGATAATCATGAAAACTATATCTTAGAATACAATAGTTATTCAATTGAAAAACCAATGTATTCACCAAGAGAATGTGCAAATAGAGGTATAACATATAGTGTTCCTCTTAAAGTTAAACTTACGCTCAAGATTACTGATGAAAACGACAAAAAGAAGATAATTGATAAACTGCCTCAAGATGTCTATTTCGGTAATATTCCTTATATGACTGATAAAGGCACATTTATTATTAATGGCGCTGAAAGAACTATTGTTACTCAATTACAAAGATCTCCTGGTGCATTTTTTGATCAAACGTTCCATCCAAATGGTGCAAAATTATATAATGCAAGAATTATTCCAATTCGCGGTTCTTGGATTGATTTTACAACAGATATTAATGATGTTCTTTTTACTATTATTGATAGAAAAAGAAAGTTTCCAGCTACACTTTTATTAAGATCTCTTGGATTTAGTTCTGATGAAGATATATATAATGCTTTTGGCTTATCTATCGATTTAGATATTGCAAAAATTAATAAAGAAGATTATGCAAAATATATCCTTGTAGAAGATATAGTTGATGTAAATACAGGTGAATTATTTGCTGAAAGCGGAAAAGAGCTTAATGATGCTATTGTTAAAGCTTTAAAAGACAACAAGACAAAAACTGTAAAAGTTGTCGATATCAAAGATAATATCGATAGCATGATGATAAGCAATACCATACGCAAAGATCCTACAAAATCTACAGAAGAAGCTCTTATGAAAGTTTATTCTTTATTAAGAGGAAGCGATGCTCCTAATCCGGAAGCAGCACAAAAATTTATTGATAGAATGTTTTTCCATCCTAAAAAATATGATTTAGGTCAAGTTGGTAGATATAGACTGGATAAACAGTTTAATTTAAATAACAAAGATAAAGATTCGGTTCTTACACATGATGATTTCATCATTGTTATAAAATACCTTATTCTTATGCGAAAAGGATTAAAGTCTCCAGATGATATAGATCATTTAGGAAATAGAAGGGTTAGGACAGTAGGAGAACAGCTTAAAGTTCAATTTAACTCTGCTTTAGCTAGAATGGTTAGAACTGTCTATGAAAGAATGAACTTAAGAGAATCAGAAACTATTACTCCTCAGGATTTAATTAATTCTAGACTTGTTACCACTGTTATTAATACATTTTTTGGAACAAGTCAATTGTCTCAATTTGGAGATCAAACTAATCCTTTAGCAGAAATTACTCATAAAAGAAGAATATCTTCTTTAGGTCCAGGAGGTTTATCTAGAGAAAGAGCTGGGTTTGAGGTTAGAGATGTTCACTATACTCATTATGGAAGACTTTGCCCTATTGAAACTCCTGAGGGTCCTAATATTGGACTGATTTCTTCTTTGGCTTTAATGGCAAGAATTAACAAACATGGTTTTATTGAAGCTCCTTATAGAAAAATTGATAATAAGGCTATTAGCAATAATATTGAATTTTTATCCGCAGATGATGAGGATAGAGCTAATATTGCTCAATCTGGACTAAATGTTAAGAACGGAAAAATTTCTGATGAAAAGCTAAGAGTTCGATCTAAGGGTGATTTCCCAATCATTGATTCGGAAAATGTGCAATATGCTGATATTGTACCAAATCAAATTCTTAGCGTTGCCGCTGCTCTTATACCTTTTGTAGAACATGATGATGCAAATAGAGCACTTATGGGTTCAAATATGCAACGCCAATCAGTTCCTTTATTAAGAACGGAATCTCCAATTGTTGGTACAGGTATTGAAAAGAAAGTTGCTGTAGACTCCAAGGCAGTTGTTTTATCTCCAGTTTCTGGAAAAGTAATTTATGTAGACTCAAAGAAGATTGTTATTCAAGACAAGAATTTTTCTTCTTTAGCTACACTTAAAGAAGGAGAAGATCTTTGCACTGTTGATTTGCTTAAATATTCACGATCTAATCAAAATACTTCTTATAATCAAAAAGCAATTGTTGGAGAAGGTGATCAAGTTAAAGCTGGACAAGTAATAGCTGATGGTGCTTCGACATCAAACGGTGAACTATCTCTTGGAAAAAATGTTTTGGTGGCTCTTATGCCTTGGAATGGATACAATTTTGAGGATGCTATCGTAATAAGCGAGAGATTGGTTAAAGAGGATGTATTTACATCTGTGCATATTAATGAAATTGAATTAGAAGTTCGTGATACTAAAAGAGGAAAAGAGGAATTAACTCCTGAGATTCCAAATGTAAGCGAAGAGTCAACTGGACAATTGGATGAAGATGGTTTAATAAGGGTTGGAGCAATTGTAAATGAAGATGATATTTTAATAGGAAAAGTAACACCTAAAGGTGAAACAGACCCTTCTCCTGAAGAAAAACTCCTTAGAGCTATTTTTGGAGAAAAAGCAGGAGATGTCAAAGATGCATCTAAGAAAGCAGAGCCTGGCGTAAAGGGAGTTGTTATAAACACAGATTTATATGAAAAAACTTCTAAGCAGTCTAGAGCAAAAGTAAATGAATTAATTAAAGAACTACAAAAGAAAAACAGAGAAGATAAACGTTCTTTAAGAGCAAGTAGAGATAGCGCTATTAAAACATTATTAAATAATAAAGCTTCTTTAGGTATAAAGTCTCGTAGAGAAGATAAAGTTTTAGTTAAAAAAGGAACTAAGCTTACCCAAAAGAAATTGGATTCACTTAACTTTGAAATTTTTTCTCTGAATGAACCTTGGATTTCTGGAGAAAAAACTTGGGAAAAGATTTTGTCAGCTTTCACATCTTTTGATAAAAATTTATTGGAACTTGACCAAAATCTTGAATCGAATATATTTAAACTCAAAGAAGGAGATCAGTTACAGCCAGGCATACTTAAACTTGCAAAAGTTTATGTAGCAAATAAGAGAAAAATTTCTATCGGAGATAAAATGGCTGGTAGACATGGTAACAAAGGTGTCGTTGCAACAATTGTTCCTGAAGAAAATATGCCTTTCTTAGAAGATGGAACTCCAGTAGATATATGCTTAAATCCAATGGGCGTTCCATCTAGAATGAATTTAGGGCAACTTTATGAGACAATGTTAGGTTGGGCAGGACATATTTTAGGTGAAAAATATGAGACTCCTGTGTTCAATGGTGCAACTCCAGAAGAAGTTCAAGAAAGAATGAAAAAAGCCGGGTTGCCATCTTCTGGAAAAGTAACTCTTTTTGATGGATTAACAGGAGAGAAAATTGATAACCCAGTTTTAGTTGGATATATGTATATAATGAAATTATTCCATATGGTTGATGATAAGATGCATGCAAGATCCACTGGGCCTTATTCTCTTGTAACGCAACAACCTTTAGGAGGTAAAGCACAATTTGGAGGTCAAAGATTTGGAGAAATGGAAGTCTGGGCTCTTCAAGCTTATGGCGCTGCCCATGTTTTGAGAGAAATTTTAACAATTAAATCTGATGATATTGATGGAAGATCAAAAGTTTATAGTGCTCTTGTTAAAGGGGAAGATTTACCTGCACCAACTGTTCCTGAAGCATTCAATGTATTTATGAAAGAAATACAAGGGCTTGGTTTAGATATAGAATTAGATTAAAAGAAAGAAGAAAATAAATGCATAAAAGAAAAAATAGTATTTCATTAAAATTAGCTTCACCTGAAAAAATTCTTGATAATTCATTTGGAGAAGTTCTAAAACCAGAAACCATTAATTATCGTTCTTATAAGCCAGAAAAAGATGGTTTATTTTGTGAAAAAATATTTGGTCCAGTCAAAGATTTTGAATGTCATTGCGGTAAATATAAAGGCATAAGATATAGAGGAATTATATGTGATAGATGTGGTGTTGAAGTTACAACAAAAAAAGTACGTAGAAATAGAATGGGACACATCACTTTAGCTGTTCCTGTTGTTCATATATGGTTTTTAAAATCTATTCCAAGTAAGTTGAGTTATATATTAGGTAAGAGCGCTAAACAATTGGAAAGCGTAGTATATTACGAAAACTATCTTGTCATCAATCCTGGAAAAAGTAAATGGAAAAAATTTGACTTAATTGATGAAGAAGAATATTATAAAATGGAATCTGAATTTGGATATGAAGCTGTATCCCAAGAAGAAAGAGAAGAAGAATCGTACTTTTATGCATCAATGGGTGGTCAAGGTATTAAAGATGCATTATCAGAAATTGACCTATTAGATTTAAAAAACGAACTTGAACTCATAAGCAATACAACTAAATCTCAACAAAAGAAAGAAGATGCATTAAAAAGATTGAAAGTTATCAAAGATTTTGCTGAAGATCGTACAAATAAACCTGAATGGATGGTTGTGTCTATTTTACCAGTTATGCCTCCAGAATTGAGACCCTTGGTTCCTCTTGAAGGTGGAAGGTTTGCTGCTAGTGATCTTAATGATTTATATAGAAGAATTATCATAAGAAATAACCGCTTGAAACAGTTAATGGATATTCAAGCACCTGAAGTGATATTAAGAAACGAAAAAAGAATGCTTCAAGAATCTGTAGATGCACTCTTTGACAATACAAAAAGAAAGACTGCTATAAGAAGCGGTTCAAAACGTCCTTTAAAATCAATTTCTGATATGTTAAGAGGAAAACAAGGTAGATTTAGACAGAATCTTCTTGGAAAACGTGTTGATTATTCTGGAAGGTCTGTAATTGTTGTTGGCCCTGAATTAAATATGACTGAATGTGGAATTCCTAAAAATATGGCTTTAGAGCTTTTTAAGCCACACCTTATAAGAGAGCTTACAAGAAGAGATTTAGCAGCAACTCCTAGAAGTGCAAAGCTAATGATTGAGAATAAAGAGAAAGTTGTATATGAAATTTTAGAAAATGTTGTAAAAGACCATCCAGTTCTTTTAAACAGAGCACCAACTTTGCATAGATTAGGTATTATTGGGTTTCAACCTGTTTTAATAGATGGTAAAGCTATTAGAGTGCATCCATTGGTATGTTCTGCATTTAATGCTGACTTTGATGGTGACCAAATGGCTGTACATGTTCCATTGTCAATAGAAGCTCAATTAGAGGCTAGAGTTTTAATGATGGCAAGTCAGAATATTTTACATCCAGCTAGCGGAAGACCAATCACTTTACCTTCTCAAGATATGATTCTTGGGTGTTATTATCTAACAAGCAAGAAAGAGAAGCAAAAAGGTGAAGGAAAGATATTTGGATCTATTGATGAAGTTAAACTTGCTTATGAAAACAAAAAAGTAGACTTACATGCTATTGTAAATGTACGACATGATGGTCAATGGTATAAAAATACTACAGTTGGACGTGCCATATTTAATAGCATTATTCCTTCTGAATTAGGTTACTATGATGAGATGATTTCAAAGAAAAGATTAAGTTATATTATTGGTGATTCATTTGTTAAAGCAGGAAATGACAAAACTGTTAGGTTATTAGATGATCTTAAGAGTCTTGGTTTTTCAGTTGCTACAAAAAGTGGAACTTCAATATCAACTAGCGATATCCTTATTCCAGAGATGAAAAATAAAATAATTGATGAAGCTAGAAACGAAGTAGAAAAGGTTCAAGCTAGATTTAATAGACATATTCTAACTGAAGGCGAGAGATATAATAAAGTTATCGATATTTGGACAAAAGCTACCAATGATGTTAAAGATGCAATGATGAAAGGCATTAAATCAGATGAAGAAGGATTTAATTCTGTATTTATGATGGCTGACTCAGGAGCTAGAGGTAGTGAAGATCAGATTAAACAGTTAGCTGGTATGAGAGGCCTAATGGCAAAACCAAGAAAGTCTATGATTGGCGGTGGAGAAATTATAGAAAATCCAATTATGTCTAACTTTAAAGAAGGTCTTTCTGTTATGGAATATTTCATATCAACTCATGGTGCAAGAAAAGGTCTAGCAGATACCGCATTAAAGACTGCAGATGCAGGGTATTTAACTAGAAGATTAGTTGATGTTGCACAAGATGTAGTTGTTTCTGAAGATGATTGTAAAACAATTAATGGTATTACAATTTCAGATTTAAAGGAAGGAGAAGAGATTATTGAACCTCTTTCTGAAAGAATATTAGGAAGAACTTCGTCAGAGAATATTGTGATTGATGGTGAAACAGTTATTAAATCAGGAGAAATATTTGATGAAGAGAAAGCTTCAATTATATCTAAAAATAATATATCAACTGTTAAGATTAAATCTGTTCTTACTTGTGAAACAAGAAGAGGGGTTTGTGCGCAATGTTATGGTTGGGATTTAACTAGAAGAGAGACAGTAAATAAAGGCACAGCTGTTGGTATTATAGCAGCTCAAAGTATAGGTGAACCAGGGACTCAGTTAACATTAAGAACTTTCCATATTGGAGGTACTGCAACTAGGATTGTTGAAGCATCCGATATGAAAGCAAGATTCAATGGTAAAATTCAATTTAATGATCAGTATGAATCAGCTTCAACTATCGATGAAGACGGTGATAAAGTTACAAGATGTATGTCTAGAGATGGAAAATTAGCTATTGTTGATTCTAAAGGTAATATTTTAGATGAATCTAATATTCCTTATGGTGCAAATGTAAATGTTTTAGATGAAGGAAAGGTTAAAAAGGGAGACACTCTTTTTTCTTGGGATCCATACACAGATCTTATTCTTGCTAGACAATCTGGCTATGTTAGCATGAAAGATTTTATTGAAGGAGACACTTATCATGAAGAAGCTGTTGAAGGCGGTAAA
>CACGRA010000006.1 GCA_902575395.1 uncultured Fidelibacterota bacterium
ATTTATAAATACATAGATCTTAGATATAAAGATCAGATAGTAGTAAAAGAGAGAAGAGTATGAATGGACAAGTGTATGTAGCTTTTGATTTAGGTTCTTTTAGCATTAAAGGAGCTATAGCAAAAGTCAATCAAGAGAAAGAGTTAGAGATTTTATCTATAAAGTCTATTAATAGTAGAGCCATCGAGTGTGGTACTATTGTAGATAAAGAACAATTAATAAATGATTTAGAATTGTTGATAAAACTTATTGAAGAAGAATCAGGATACAATGTTAAAGAAGCTATTGTTTCAGTATCAGGAAATACAGTTAAATCTATTAATTCATCTACTAGGAGCAGAATAAAAGACAATTCTGATCTTAAGATTGATGAAGAGATTGTAAGTAAGCTTTTATCGCAATGCTCTGATTTACAGATATCTGCTGGAAGACATGTAGTTCACAATATATCAAGAGGATATATTATAGACGACTCTCCTTTAATTCGTAATGCTATTGGTTGTGTTGGTGAAATTATACAAGCAAGATCTCATGTAATTCACGTCCAAGACTTTAATCTCAATCAGATTAAGACTTGTTTTGATGATGACTTTTCAATTGAAGTAGATGCAGTTTTTGATGGATTAGCATCAGCTTATGCCAACATATCAGAAGATGATAAAGACCTTGGAGTTATATTTGTTGATATAGGTTCAGACAAAACTAATGTTGTTATATATAAAGATAGATATATTATGCATTCAAAGGTGATTCCTCTCGGCTCTCACTCTGTTACTAAAGATTTAGCAACAATGTTTAATGTTGCAATTGATGATGCGGAAGAAGTAAAAAGAAAACATGTTTCTGCATTATCAAAGTTAGCAGATATTTCATCTAATTTTGAGCTATCCATTAATGGAGACACATTAAAAAAACAACTCAATCAGAAAGAAGTTTCTGAAGTAGCAGAAGCAAGGTTTAAAGACATTATAGATAGAGTAAGAAATGAAATTAGGATTACTGGTGAAAAAATATCTGAATTTGGTTCAGGGATTAAAATTACAGGAGGCGGTTCTAATGTAAAAAATCTTGATCTGCTTTTTAAAGAATATTTAGAAGAGCTAGAATCAGAAAATCCAGATAATAAAGATATAAGTATAAAGTGTGAATATCTTCCAATAAAAGATATCACTTTTAAAGAGAATTTAGAGGATAAAAGAGAGTATGCAACTCTTGTAGGTTTATTAAAATGGCCTATATTAAATGTTGAAGATGACAATCCTCTTATTGGTATTAAAAAATCATTTACAGAAAATTTTTCCAATATTTGGAAAGGTTTTTTTGAGTAATAAAAGGAGAAAATATGTTATTTGAATTTGAAGCTATACAAGATCAGAAAGCTAAAATTAAAGTGCTAGGAGTCGGTGGTGCTGGCGGTAATGCAGTTAATCGAATGATTACATCAGGTATGGAAGGTGTAGAATTTATTGCGATTAACACTGATATACAGGATCTAGATAAAAATCATGCTGAAACAAAGATGCAGATAGGAAAAGATTTGACAAAAGGTTTAGGCGCAGGAGCAAAGCCAGAAGTTGGCAAAAAAGCAATGTTAGATGATCAAGAGCGCGTTCAATCATTGGTTGCTGGCTCTGATATGGTATTTGTTACTGCTGGGATGGGAGGCGGTACAGGCACAGGTGCTGCTCCTGTTGTTGCAAAGATGTGTAAAGATTTAGGTATCCTTACAGTCGCTATTGTTACACTGCCTTTTAAATTTGAAGGGGCAAAAAGAATGTCAAAAGCATTAAAAGGAGTTAGTTCAATAAGAAATTTTTGTGATACACTTATTGTTATTCCAAATGAAAAACTTTTGTCAGTAATTGAAAAAAATACCCCTGCAGAAGATTCATTTAAAATGGCTGATTCAATATTATTGAATGCTGCACAAGGAATATCAGATCTTATTAATGAACGAGGACAGATTAATCTTGATTTTGCTGATGTAAATACAGTAATGAGAGGAATGGGTGATGCATTAATGGGTTCAGGTACAGCGAGTGGCGAAGAAAGAGCTGTATTAGCTGCACAGCAAGCAATCTGTAGCCCTCTTTTAGAAGCTCAATCAATTCGTGGAGCAAGAGGAGCAATTGTGAGTATTCGAGGTGGAGAAAATATGACACTAGATGAACTGAGTGCTGCTACAGAAATTATATATGAAGAGGCCGGAAAGGATGTAAATCTTAATTTTGGGTATGTAGTTGATCCAACCATGAAAGATGAATTAAAAGTTACTGTTATTGTAACTGGATTTGATTCGAGACCAATCGAACAAACAAATGATTCAAGAGAGGTTATGGATAGGAACTACAATCGAGAAAGTGAAGAAATAATGGATGCAATGGACACCCCATTATTTGAAGAGCAAAATACTTCACCTGTTTCTTCAACATTTAATGAAGAAGATGATGAATCAGAAAACATTGATGATGCACCAACGCTTGTCTTTGGAGAGTTTAATCAAGAAAATAGAATAGAAACTGAATCTGATTCAGAATCTGATGAAGTACCTGCTTTTATAAGAAGACAAAATCAATAATTTGGTTGGCTACCGATAAAAGGGAAAGGGGCTCTTAGCTATTTTAGCTTTGAGCCCCTCTTTAAATTCTTTTGCTATATCTATTTTCATCTATAAATTCGCTTTTATGAATAATCTTTGGGAAGATGTAAAAAAGACTGTTTCTGAATGGAGCGTGGTTGCTTCTGAAAAAGCAGAAGAGTTTACTCATAATAGCAAACTTCGTCTTGATATTCTACAATTAGAAAGGAAGCTTTCTAGCATGTATGTAAAGTTAGGCCTTTATGTATTTAACAAAACTAAAGAAAAGAATGTTCTCAGTTTTGTAGGAGACAAACGTTATATATCTTTAATTGATAATGTTGTTGATATTAAAAAGAAGATTAAAGATAAAAAGGATGAAATTGATAATCCAGACCATGAAGTATTTGATTCAAAAGAAGATATTTCTCATGAGGAACAAGAACAATCATGAGCAATAAAAAACCATTTTCAATTCATTATCTTTCTTCTAAAAGACTACGCCAAATTAATTTTTCACTTAGCGATTTTACTTTATTTTTTGTCTTCTTATTAATTCTGTCTGTAGGAATTAATTATTATTTATCTCTCAAATTTTCAACTGATTATTATAAAGATAAAATAGAGCAAGCAGAGCAGGAATATTCTGATATTTCTCAGGAATTATTAGATAAAGTAAATGCAATGGAAAAGGAATTAGCTTTATTAGAAGAAAAAGATAGTGAAATGAGAACCTATGCTGCGTTACCTCCGCTTGATGAAGATATTAAAGAGATGGGGACTGGAGGTTCAGAAGAAGAATTGAATAAAGAAGATTCTTCAACAATGTTGAATAAATTAAGAAATACTATTGATTCTCTTTCATATACTTTAGATGCACAAAAAAACAGCTATGATATTATTTTTAACAAAATCAAATCTAATGAAGAAATGTATCGTCATATTCCATCTATTATGCCTGTGGAAAGTGCATATTTAGGTTCACAATATGGATATAGAACCGATCCTATAGATGGAAAAAGAAGAATGCATCGCGGACAAGATTTTGCCGTAAATCTCAATACTCCTGTAATTGCAACAGGTGATGGTGTTGTTACAAAAGCGCAATATGATTCTGGTTGGGGACGTTATGTAAAAATTGATCATGGTTATGGATACGAAACAATATATGCTCATCTTTACAAGATTAATGTCAAAAAGGGACAAAAGGTTAAACGCGGAGATGTCATAGGAAAATCAGGTAATAGCGGTAGAGCTGCAGGATTCCATCTTCATTATGAAGTACATAAAAACAAAAAAGTAGACGACCCTAAAAAGTATTTCTTCCTTGGCTATATTAAATAATGCTTCAATCTAATTCAAAAATCAAATCCTATGCCCTCGAGACATATGGGTGCCAGATGAACGTTGCTGATTCAGAACTAGTTGATGGAATTTTAAAGGATATTGGATTAAAAAAGACCGAAGATTTAAATAATGCAGATGCGATTTTTGTTAATACATGTGCAATTAGAGAAAATGCAGAAAAGAAAATTCATTCTCGTTTAGGGAATTTTTACAAGTTAAAACAAGAAAAACCACATCTAATTATTGGAGTTTTGGGATGCATGGCGCAAAATTTGAAGAATGACTTGCTAAAAAATAAACCATATGTTGACATCATTCTTGGTCCAGATTCTTATAGAAATCTTCCTAAGCTCATGAATCGCCATATGATGGAAAAAAATAGCATAGTGGACACAAAGCTATCAAGGTATGAAGTGTATGAAGATCTTTTTCCAAAGAGAAATGAAGGTATCAATGCATGGGTTTCTATTATGCGAGGTTGTGATAAGTTTTGTTCTTTTTGTATTGTTCCTTTTACTAGAGGAAGAGAAAGAAGTAGAAGCGTTGAAAGTATTGTTACAGAAGTAAGAAAAGCTGTTGACCAAGGTTTTGTTGAAATAACTTTGTTAGGACAGAATGTTAATTCATACAAACATGAAAACAATTCATTCGCTGAATTATTGTTAGCAGTTTCTGATATTAATGGAGTAGAACGTATACGCTATACATCTCCTCATCCTCAAGATATTAATGTTGAGCTACTAGAAGTAATGGCTTCAAGAAAAAATATTTGTAATTACGTACACTTTCCTATGCAGTCAGGCTCTAATGATATATTAAAACGCATGAATCGAACATATACTAAGGAACATTTTCACTATATGGCCGATAAAATAAGAGAAATAATGCCTAACTGTGGTTTATCAACTGATATTATTGTAGGATTTCCTGGTGAGACTGATAAAGATTTTGAAGAAACATTAGATTTAATGAATAAGATAAAATTTAACTCTGCATTTACATTTAAGTATTCTCCTAGACCTTATACAAAGGCAGAACAGTTTACTGACCAGGTTGATGAAAGCATAAAAAAGAAAAGACTTGATGAACTTATTACTCTTCAAAAAGAACATACTCTTGAATTAAATTCCAAGAAAATTGACAGCATTGAACATGTATTGATAGAAAAAGAAAGTAAAAAATCTTCTAATCATTGGGCCGGAAGAACAGATTCGAATGAATGGGTGATTTTTGAAAAGAAATCAAGTAATATCAAAGATATAGTTCCAGTGGAAATTGTCAATGCAACTGGAGTAATTTTACATGGTAAAGAAATGGTTGGTGCTTAATGTTTAGATTGTTAAAGATTTTATTTTTTCTCGCATTCCTTGCTGGAACATTCTTCTTGTTTGATAGAAATAGTGAACCAATCAATATTTATTTCTTTAAAGGTGATCCCATTGTAGCTCCAGGTTATCTTGTAATAATTATTTTTGTAATGATTGGAGTATTGTTGGGATATATAATTTCTTTGCGTAACCTAATTTCATACAGATCTGAAATGTCTTCTTTAATCAAGAAAAATAAAGAAATTTCTGATGAGCTTGATAGTTTAAGAAATGTAGCTGTTGGTGAAGAATTTAATTTTAATGATAAGGAATAGTTATCTTGCAGATAACGTATCTTGTTCCCTTAATAGTAGTTATCTTAATCGTTATTTTTCTAATTAATAATAGAAAATCAAAACAACCTACTAGTGTTGAAATTTATAACAAAGCATTGAAAGCTATTATTGATAATAATCAAGAACGCGCGTTTCAAATTCTCAAAGATTTAATTCAGCAAGACTCTAATAACACGGAAGCTTATTTATTATTAGGAAATCTATTAAGAGATAGAAATATCGATAAAGCACTTAAAATTCATCAAAGTATTATTGTAAGGCCTGGTCTTTCAAAGCAAATGAAGATTCAAGTTCATCAAGCATTAGGATTAGATTATATAGAAATAGGGAACACAATTAGGGCCGAAGATGAGTGTAAAAATATTATCAACTTAGATTCTAAGAATATATGGGCACTTACTATGTTAAAGAATATTGCTATTGATAATAAATTATGGAATAATGCATTAGAATTAGAAAAAAAACTCATTAAATATGGATCAAAATCACAGGATGAAGAATCAAGGCTAAATTATTTAATTGCGATGGATCATAAAGAGAAAAATAATAAAGATCAGTACATCTCCTTTCTTGAAAAAAGCGTTAATTCTGAAAAGCCATACCCACCTTCATATTTAGAACTTGCTAGAGCCTATTATGAAAGTGGAGGTATTAACTTTGTTAATTTAGCAGCAAAAAATTTCATTTTATATGCACAAGCAGAACCGCAAGCTAGCATTGAAACATTTAAAGAAGTTGAGAATATGTTATTTGATCAGAATCGATTTAACGAAATGGAAAAATTATACCAAGAAATACTTTCTGATTCTTTTAATGCATATGTGTTTAACCGTTTAATTGATATTCATCTTGAAAAAAATGATAAAGATGCTGTTACAGATCTAATAGAGAAGTACAAAAATGAAAAATCTTATATTATTAAACTAAATCAGATGAAACTTGATACAGATGATATTGATTTAAGAAAATCTTTATCTGAAGTCTGTAATAGTATTGTTGTTCAATAGTGATGAAAATTATTAAAAAAATCTTTTTTGTATTTTTGTTTACACATCTTTGCTTTGGTCAAGATTTGGATTCAAGCGTTCTTTATCAAAAAGCAATTAACACACTTGATGGAGACAAAGCGCTAGAAATATATAATCAAATAATTCAAATGAATGACAAGTCTGATTATTATTGGTTGTCGGTATTAAAAAAAGCAGAATTGAATTATGCTATAGGCTCTTATATTAAATCTTCTAACTTGTTGAAAGAGTTTAATCTTAATGCTCCTAGACATTTGGTTACAGATGTATCAAAATCATTATTATATCAAGCATTAGTTGCAAGTGGAGATAATAAAGCTGCAAAAGAATATGAAAGAAAAGTTAATAAGTCTGCTTCATCTAAAAAAATAAAGAAAAATAGTGTTTGGTTTATACAATTTGGTGCATTTGAAAACAAAGAGAATGCTAAAATATTAAAAGAAACACTAAATGAAACTGGAATATCCGATATACAAGTGAATCAGGTCTTTAATCGTGGGAAAACAACTTATTATGTTCGTAGTAACGCATTTGATTCTTATACATCTGCAAGCAAAAAAGCATCTCAGTTAAAGAAATATGATGATTTTACGTTTGCAATAGTAGGATATTAATTTTTTACTTGCTAGCAGCTCTGTATAGCCAAACGAGTATACATCCTAAAATCGCAATTCCAACTATATCATTCAACGGACTTGGTAGTCCATAATCTGGCCAGTAGTTTTTATCAAAGAATAATGGGATAGCAATGAAGATTGCCATTAATGCTTCTCCCGTAATTAATCCAGATGCAATAAGTAGTCCATTATCTTTTCCTTTTTGAGAAGAAATCTTGTTAGCATAATGATTAAGCATACCACCAACAAAGATTGGGAATGTTAATTCAATTGGAAGGTAGATACCGATTGCAACTGCTAAGATTGGAACTCTGAAATCTGATCCTCTTTTAAGTTGATATTGGTCTAATAAAATAATTAAAACTCCAATCACTGCTCCTGCATAAATCATAGCCCATTCTAAGTCTCCAGCAAATACGCCTTTAGCAACATTTGTCATAAGAACAGCTTGTGGTGCAGGTAAATCAGGACCACCAATACCATATGCTTCGTGTAGAAGAATTAGCACTATTCCTAAGCTCATTGCTGCACTGACTACTCCCACAAGTTGCATTAATTGTTGTTTCCAAGGTGTTGCTCCTACAATATTACCTGTTTTTAAATCTTGTAAATTATCTCCGCCAATTGCCGCAGCACAACATACTACAGAACCAATTAAAATAGCTGCTGCTGCTCCTTCAGAAGATCCTGTGCTAAAGAATGTAACAATCAATAGAGAACTAAATAAAATGGTAGCAATTGTTACGCCTGATATAGGATTATTAGATGAGCCTACTACTCCAGCCATATATGCTGCAACTGCTGAAAATAAAAACCCAAAAACACACATAATTAATGATAAAATAATAGCTGAACCCCAAGATGGAATAATACTAAAATAAGTAAGGCACATAGGCACTAGTAGGGCAAGCACACCTATGAAAACATAGTTAATTGGTAAATCTCTTTCTTCAAGCGCAATATTATCTGAATCTTCTTGCAAAGTCTTTAAGCTTAGGCTGATACTTTCAATAAGCGGTTTTGCAAGTTGCATGATAGACCAAATGCCTCCAACTACCATAGCGCCTACACCTAAATAACGAATTTTAGTATTCCAAATTGTGCCAGCAGCATCCCAAGCTGATCCTTCATATCCATTCATATATGAATAAATTGGAATTGCTACTGCCCAAGAAATTAATCCTCCAGAAAACGCTAGTATTCCAATATTTCTTCCCACAATATAACCAACACTAATCAGAGAAGGAGACAGGCTAGATCCCATTCCAAAGATTGCACCACCAATTACTTTTGCACCACCAATTGCACTTGACCAAATTCCAAATGCGAGATCTCCAAGTTTAACAATTCCTCCAACCAATGCAGATAATCCAATCATTTTTAAACTATCTTTTGATTTTTCTGGATCAGATTCATGTCCTGTTTCTAATACTTTTGCTGTTGCAACCCCTTCTGGAAACCTTAATTTTGCTTTCAATATTAAAGCGCGTCTTAATGGTACAGTAAATAGTGCACCAAGCACACCACCGACCATAGCAATCTTTGTCACTTCCCAATAATCAACGCTTTCCCAATATCCAATAAGAAGCAATGCAGGAATAGTAAAAATAACTCCAGCTGCAAGCGATTCTCCTGCAGATGCTGCAGTTTGAACAATGTTATTTTCTAAAATATTTGAGTTTTTAAATAAACGCAATATTCCCATTGACATAATTGCTGCTGGAATAGACGCAGAAATAGTCATCCCAGCGTACAGACCTAAGTAAGCCATAGCAGCAGAAAGAACAATAGAGAGGCCGATACTTAAAAAAATTGCTTTGACAGTTATTTCATTATTCATAATATCAGCAGCAACTTACAAACTTTTAATTTTTATAAACAATATGAAAAAGAAATTAATTTCATTGATCGCTTTATCTGCTTTTATGATGGCAACTTTTGAAGTTTATCATCATCATGAGTTCGATATCAAAAATCAATATGTTTGTAATCAAGAATATATAGATATTCCAAATGATGATAATTCACACGATTGTGATTTCTGTAAATTTGGCTTTACCAAGTATACTCCTAGTGCAGATAATGTTTTAGAAAATGATACGCATTCAAACTATTTTTATTTAAATAGCTTGAACTTTGTTTCCTATAAATCTGTTCACGGAATTCCGAACAAATCTCCACCTACAGCTTAGCAACCTATATATTTTTGTTAAACTAATTTTTCTAAGGAGAAAAAAATGAAAAATTTTATTTTATTATTATTAATTACGAGCTTTACATATGCTCAATCAACGCTTTCAGGTTCAGTTGTTGATAAAGAAACAAATCTTCCATTAGCTGATGCTAATGTTGTTCTTTATGGCGGGGATGAATTTGATAATATTGGTGGCACAAGCACTGATGCAAATGGTCAATTTTCATTTGAAAATATTCAGATGAAAGGAGATTTAAAAATTTTAGTAAAAGTTATTGGTTATGCTGATGATACTAAAATGGTAACATTAGGTAATCAATCTAATCTTTCACTAAAGTTTGAATTAATCGAAACATCTGTAGCTCTTGAAGGGGTTGAAGTGTATTCTTCTCTTCGAAAGGTAAATGAAGGTGATTTAACCAATTCAGCAATCATATTTAATGATGAGTTGAAAACCAGACAAGGACAACACTTCAGTGATTTAATACAGAAGGTTCCAAATCTGAATTATGCAGGTGGTACTTCTAGACCTAGATATTTTCAAATTAGAGGAGAAGGTTCTACAAGCAGATATGCTGACCAAGGGCCTCCAAGTACTTATGTTGGATTAGTCTTAGATGGTATGGACTTATCTGAACTTGGCATGATTACACCTCTTTTTGATATGCAACAAGTAGAAGTATTGATGGGTGTTCAAACTAGTTTATTTGGTGCAGCAGCATCTTCTGGTTTGATTAATTTTAAAACCAATGATCCAACAGATAAAGAAGAAGGGTATGTTATGACTCAGCTTGGTTCATACAATAGCTTTACAAATGGAATTGTTTATAACACTCCATTGTCAAACGGTTGGAATTTAAGATTGGTAGGGCACTCACATCTTTCAGATGGATATAAAGATAATGTCACTTTAAAAGGCAATAGGTCAGCAAGCAAAGATGAAAAATCATTTAGAGCTAAACTATTGAAAACTGGTGATAAAATTACTCAGAAGTATACAATGATTCATTCTGATTTTGACAATGGGTATGATAACTGGGCACCAGATAATAATACTGATCATATCACATACTCAGACAATCCAGGAAAGGATAGTCAAAAATCACAAATATTTATAGCTGATTATACATACGATGTTGGCGGGGGAATTCTTGATTTCAATGTTGGTATGTCGAAAAATGAAACATTACACAGCTACGACTCAGACTGGGGCAATTATGATTTTTGGCTCGGGTATGAAGATCATGACGACCATGGAGATGATGATCACGGAGATGACGACCATGGAGACGATGATCACGGAGATGACGACCATGGAGACGATGATCACGGAGATGACGACCACGATGACGACCATGGAGACGACCATGATGATGATCATCACGATGAACACATCGAATTTGATGCTAACACATATGATTTCTTTGATTCATTTAACAGAGATATTGATACAAGAACTGTAGATTTCAGATTGAGATCAAATCCTCTTGATGATAATAAGATAGAATATGTAATTGGATTATATCAATCTAACTATGAAGAAAAAACTAAAGCTGCAGGATATCTCTTTGGAGGTTCTGCTACAGCTTTATCTTCTGGATATGATATTCTCACAAAAGCTGCATATGGTGAGGTTGCATATAATTTCAGAAATGATTCATCACTTTCTTTGGCTTTTAGAACAGAAGCTAGAGATATAACATATGATGATTTTGATAATCCAAATGCAAGCTTTGATATCATGGGTGATTTTCAAAATTCATATAAAATCGCTTATGAATTACATCCAGCTCCAAACCTTCATTGGTTTGCTTACTATGCTGAAGGATATCATCCTGCAGGCATAAATCAAAATCCATATTTAGATGATGATGAAAAAACATATGATGCAGAAATATATTATGATGTTACCACTGGATTAAGATGGTATACTGATAATATAAAATTATCAACTTCTCTATTTTATTTAGAGCATGATGGTCATATTTATGAAACAAGTGAGCAATTAGATCCAATGAATCCTAATGCGTTTGCCTTCTTTAAAACAAATGCTGAATCAGGCTATGAATATGGTTCTGAATCAACTGGTGAATTTAGAATAAGTGATAAATTCACCATTAGTGCTACTTTAGGATTATTGAGTTCTGAAATTGAATTAGGAGATCACGGAGATCACGATGATCACGGAGATCACGATGACCATGGCGATGATCACGGAGACCATGATGACGACGATCATGATGATGACCATGGCGATGAGGACCATGATGATGACCATGATGATCACGGAGATCACGATGACCACGATGACCACGATGACCATGGAGACCATGAAGGTCACGCTCATGGTAAAAAAGCTCATTCTCCAAACTGGAATTACAGTTTATCATTTAACTATAATTTCACTAAAAACAATTCTTTAATGATTGAGCTTTCAGGAAAAGATGGATTTGTATTTGATTCTGCTCATGATGAATATGAATCAGATCCATACCATCTATTGAATGCATATTATTCTCATTCATTCAATAAAGTTAATTTAGGATTCTATGCAAAAAATATCCTTGATGAATCTTATGCAGACAGAGGATTTATTTTTGCTTTAGAACCTCCATTTGAAGAAAAACTATATAAGTCTTTTGCACCTCCAAGAGAGCTTGGCGTGTCATTAACTTATAGTTTCTAAGCTTCTATTTTCATAACTTAGCGGGGTTATCCCGCTAAGTTATGAGTCTTTCAAAAAACAATAAAAAACGACTATTTATCATTGATGGGTATGCAACTTTATATCGAGCACATTACGCTTTAATAAAGAATCCATTAACAACTACAGCTGGTCTTGAAACAAGCGCTGTATTTGGTTTTGCAAATCAGGTGTTTCAATTGCTGGAAGAAGAAAAACCAGATTATATTGTTGCTGCCTTTGATTCAAAAGGAAAGAATTTTCGACATGAACTTTATGAGCAATATAAAGCCAATCGATCTGTCATGCCTGATGAAATTCAATTACAACTTCCATATCTATGGGAACTATTAGATGGAATGAACATTCCAGTATTACGGAAGGAAGGGGTGGAAGCAGACGATATTATTGGAACAGTTGCTAAAATGTGTGAAAAAGATGATTTGCAATGCAATATTGTAAGTGGAGATAAAGATTTTATGCAGCTCATTAATGATAAAACCTTATTATATGCACCTCAAGCCAGAAGAAAAGAAAAAGAAATCTTTGATAAAGATAAGGTTATTGAAAAATGGGGCGTTGGGCCAGAACATATTATTGATTTACTTGGGTTGATGGGTGATAGTTCCGATAATGTACCAGGTGTTCAAGGAGTTGGTCCTGTTACTGCAAAGAAATTGATACTTGAATTTGGCTCTATTGAAAACATCTATGATAATATTGATCAGATCCCAAATGAAAAGCTTAAAGAAAAGTTATTGGCAGATAGAGACAATGCTTTATTAAGTAAAAAGCTTGTAACAATTTTATTAGATGTACCAGTTGATGCCTCTATTGCTGATTTTGAGCGCAAAGAAGTAGATAAAACAAAGTTAGAATCCATATTTAAAGAATTAGAGTTTACTGGACTGCTTAAAAAGATTGGTGGGGATGCTGATGCACCAATCAAAACCACAGAACGCAAAAAAGAATACGATTTAATCACAACCTTGAAACGTCTTGAAGAATTTGCAGGATCTATTAAAGAAGGAGAGTGGCTATCAGTAGATTTAGAGACTACATCAGTCAATCCAATGATAGCAGAGATTGTAGGATTTAGTTTTTCAGTAAAAAAAGATACAGGTGCTTATGTGCCTATTCATTATAAAGATAAAGTGGAGAACCTTTTTGGAGATAATGATCTTCAAGTAGCAATTGATATTCTTAAACCTGTATTAGAAAATGAAAAAATTCCAAAAACAGGGCAAAATATTAAGTATGATGCACTTATAATGAAGCGATTTGGCGTTGATTTGAAAGGTATTGAGTTTGATACTATGATTGCTGCACATTTAATCAGTCCAAATGCGCGTTCTTACAAATTAGATAACCTTTCGTTATCTTATTTGAACTATAAAATGGTTCCAATTCAAGATTTAATTGGATCAGGAAGAAATCAAATCACGATGGATCAAGTGGATCTTGCTGATATTACATTTTATGCCGCTGAAGATGCTGATGTTGTCATTGAATTAACAGAAATTTTCTTGGAAGAGCTTAAAAAACAAAACTTATACACTTATTTTAAAGAGATAGAAATTGATTTACTTCCTGCATTGATTGATATGCAATTTCATGGCATCTTTGTAGATCGTAATTATTTATTATCACGATCAAAAGAGATTGGAATAAAGCTTGATGCATTAGAAAAACAGATCATTGATCTTGCTGGACAAGAATTCAACATTAATTCTACCCAACAACTTGCTGAAATTCTTTTTGATAAGCTCAATCTTCCAATGGTAAAGAAACGCTCTACTGCAGAAGCTGTTTTAAAGAAATTAAAAGAGTATCATGAGCTCCCAATTTTAATTTTACAATACAGAAAACTATTTAAACTAAAGAATACATATCTAGATCCACTTCCAGATAATATTAATGAGATTACTAATCGTGTGCATTCTTCATTTAATCAAACCATGACAGCAACTGGACGACTTTCTACAAGCAGTCCAAACTTTCAAAACATTCCTATTCGTACAGAAGATGGAAAAGAAGTACGTAAAGCAATTAGAGCACAGTCCGATGAGTACCAAATCTTGTCCGCAGACTATTCCCAAGTAGAATTGCGTGTCATGGCGCACTTAAGTAAGGATGAAGCATTAATACAAGCATTAAAAGATGGAGAAGATATCCATACCTTTACTGCCAAAAACATTTTTAATATCAAAGAAGGCCAAGAAGTGCTCCCAGACATGAGACGCATTGCAAAGATTGTTAATTTTGGCATTATGTATGGAGCAGGATCGTTTAGATTAAGTCAAGAACTAGGTATTCCAGCAGCGGAAGCAAAGAAAATTATTGAAGCCTACTTTGAAAAGTATAAAGGCATTAAACAATATATGGTAGATACTAAGTTATTAGTTAGAAAAGAGAAATCTGTCAGCACATTGCTTGGAAGAACTCGAGCTGTGTGGGATTCAGATAGTCAAAATCAAGTCAGAAGGGATGCGGCGGAACGTATGGCTATTAATATGCCAATTCAAGGGACTGCAGCAGAGATGATTAAGATTGCAATGATTAAAATTGATAACGATTTGAAAGAAAACAACTTAAAATCAAAACTTATTTTACAAATTCATGATGAATTACTTTTAGAAGTACATAATGATGAAATTGATTATGTTAAAGACATGGTAATCAAGCATATGAAAAACGCAATAGAACTAGATGTTCCAGTTGAAGTTGATTGTGATCTTGGTCCATCATGGTATGAGGCACATTAATGAGCTATACTGGACCAAAAGTACATATTGATTTAGCCCAATTAGCAAAAAACTACCAATTGGTTCGCAATGAAGTAGGCAATATTCCTGTAATGGCTACCGTAAAGGCAAATGGATATGGCCACGGTGCTGTTGAAGTATCCAAAGTATTAGAAAAAGAAGGTGTAAACTATTTTGCTGTGTTTACACTTGAAGAAGGAATTGAATTGCGTGATGCAGGTATTACAACGGACATTCTTGTTTATTCAAAATTAGATCCAAATAGACTTTCTGAAGCCGAAGCACATAATTTGACATTAAATGTATCCTCTTTTGATGATTTACAGGCCTTGAAGTCACATCAAGGTGATTCTATTAAGGTGCATTTAAAAATTGATACAGGCATGACACGTCTAGGCGTTCCATTGGAACAATCAGAAGCATTTTTGCAAGAAGCAAACCAAATTGATGGCATTGAAATCGAAGGATTATATTCTCATTTTGCAACAGCAGATGAAGGAGACCTGTCTTATGCCAATAATCAGCTAAATAAGTTCAATGATGTTTTAACAATTGCAGAAAAATTAGGAATCAACCCTACATTTATTCATTGTAGTAACAGCGGAGCCATTTTAAACCTTCCAGAATCTCGATTTAACATGGTAAGGGTAGGTATGTTACTATATGGAGCGTTTCCATCCGATGAAGTCCCGCAAGATTTACCAATTAAACCGGTCATGACTTTTACTGCACCCGTAGTAGAGATAAGAGATGTCAAAGCAGGAACCCCTATTAGCTATGGCGGAGTCTATACCACTGAAAAGGATACCAGAATTGCCGTAGTACAAGCAGGATTTGCTGATGGAGTACCACGTCCGTGGTATGTAGATGGATTTGTAAAGTTCAAAGATCAGAATTTGAAGATTACAGGAAGAATTTGTATGGATCAGCTCATGATTGATGTTGGATCAGCCGACATTCAATACGGAGATGAAGTCTTAATCTTTGGGTCCAATGAACATGGCACTATCGATGTCAATGAAATCGCAAATACCATTAATTCTACATCGTATGTCTTAGTTACTGCGATTGGAATTCGTCCAAAAAGAATTTATTAGAACAACGAATTAGAAATTGGTTGGTCTATAGAGGGGGAAATTAAGTTAGTTTAGTGAAAATAAGTAAAGCAAAGTTAATGTAATTATGATGATAAGTATCCCGAAATTATTGTTTTGATTTTCCTGTTCTTTAAATGCAATCTTATGTGTATCTCTAAAAAGATTTTTTTCATATAATTCATAATCTTCTTCTGAACCATCAATGATTTCTGATCTCCATACATTACCATAAAACCACCATTCATCCTTAAGCATTTTAAACGATGGATCAATTATTTCAAGGGACCACTGACCATCTTTAATGCCATTTCTCATATTTCCATGATAAACATAAGTAATACCATCAAGAATTTTATATTCTTTACGTCCCAGCTCAGAGATCACATCATTTTTTAAAAGATAAACAGTTCTTACTGCAATTGAACCATCCTCATTAAAATATTCCCAATCACCAAATTTTTCACCATCCCTTAGGAAACCTTTCTCTTTGATATTTCCATTATCCCAAAAAGTTTGATGTAATTTCTTCATAGTATAAATATAAGGAAAAATAAGATAAAAAAAAGAGGAGCAAACTAAACCTAACCAAGGGTAAGAGAAAGGAATTAAGAGGTAATTTTAAACTTTAATTTGCTCCTCATTTATATATATGACCTTAGTAGAAAAAGGTTCCACTTTTTTCTTTTTTTACTTATTATACGTTCAGATCGCGGGATGGAGCAGCTTGGTAGCTCGTCGGGCTCATAACCCGGAGGTCGCAGGTTCAAATCCTGCTCCCGCTACTAACCCTTTAACAGGATCGAAAGGAAAACCAAGCATGAAATTGTCAAAAATTACACTTACTTTTGTTTTAACAACCTTACTGATGAATTGTACAAATAATGATGAAGCTCTAATGGAGCAAGCAAATGAATTAGCCCAAAAATTTATTATTACTGATGGACATATTGATACTCCATGGAGAATGCATAAAGGTGGATATGAAGATATCTCAGTAAGAACTCCAGGTGGAGATTTTGATTATGTTCGCGCAAAACAAGGTGGACTAGATGTTCCATTTATGTCAATTTATGTTCCTGCTTCTTATCAAGTAACTGGTGGAGCAAAGGATAAAGCGGATGAATTAATAGGTATTGTTGAAAGAGTAACAACAGATCATCCAGACAAATTTGAAATAGCTCATTCTGTTTCTGATGCTGAAAGAATTGTTGCTGAAGGAAAGATTGCATTGCCAATGGGAATGGAAAATGGCGCTCCTTTAGAAGGGGATTTATCCAACTTAAAATATTTCCGTAAAAGAGGTATTAGCTATATAACCTTAACTCATGCTGAAGATAACGATATCTGTGATTCATCTTACAATCTTGGCGAAAGAACACATAATGGATTAAGTGAATTTGGTGTTGAAGTTGTAAAGAAAATGAATCGTATTGGAATCATGGTGGATATCTCTCATGTTTCTGATGAAGCATTTTATCAAGTGATGGATGTTACAGAAGTTCCAGCTATTGCAACCCATTCATCTTGTAGACATTTTACTCCTGGTTGGGAACGTAACATGAGTGATGATATGATAAAACGTCTTGCTGAGAATGGTGGTGTTATTCAGATTAACTTTGCATCATACTTTGTTGATCAAGATTCAAAGGATAGTAAAGGTCCAGTTGATGCAGATGTTAGCAAATATGTTGCTGATAACAATATTGATCCTCAAGATTACGCTGCATATGATGCTTACAAAAAAGAACAATATGATAAAAGATTTCTTTATGTTGATGCTGCTAGAGTAGTGGATCATATAGATCATGTTGTTGATCTTGTTGGCATTGATCATGTAGGATTTGGATCTGATTTTGATGGGGTTGGATATACTTTGCCAACTGATTTGAAAGGCCCTGAAGGATTCCCAATTATCATTTATCATCTTCTTAAAAGAGGTTATTCAGAAGAAGATATTGAAAAGATATGCTACAAAAATATTTGGAGAGTTTGGCAGGCAACAGAAGATTTTGCTAAAGATTTCTGCGATTGTGGAAAGCCAAAAGGTGAATGTGGCGGCGGAATGTGTTCCAATTAAATTGAGATTTGTCTTAGACGCTCAAATACTATAGCACTTACTGCTGAAGACACATTTAAAGAATTCATTTCATTGGACATTGGGATTGTTGCTGTAAAGTCTGAATTTTCTAACACTTTTTTACTGATACCACTTCCTTCTCCACCAAAGATGAGTACCGTTCTTCCTTTTAAATCAATCGAATACCAATTCTGAGCATTAATATTGTTTTCAAAACTTGTAATCCAGTAGTCATGTTCTTTGAAATGAAGAATTGTCTGACTAATGTTATTAATTTCATATATAGGAATCTTTGCAAAGCCTCCTTGACTTACTTGAGCAACTGCACTTGTCATTGATACACTACTTTTATCTGTTATAATGACTCCATCAATTTTTCCGCCAGCACAAATACGTAATATTTGCCCTAAGTTATGTGGATCTTGTACGCGATCAAGGATAACATAGCATTCATTATCATGTTTAGGCATTGGTAGCACTTGTGCAATGGATACTTGTGCCTTAATTAGTATTCCTTGCGCTCTATTGGTATCCACTTTCTTTGAAAAACTATCTTCATCTAAAAAAAGCACTTTATCTATCGGCAAATTAGAATAAAGAGATTCAATTTCTTTATTTTTTGATGCAGGAGATCCTTTTTCAAGGTAAATCTGATTAATCTCAACCAAGTCAGATTTAAGTGCATCAAGGCATCCATTGATACCATATACAGAAATTTTACGTTTTGTGAATTCGTCCATAAATATTTCTTAAATTTAGGAAGAAAATTCATGATTAAAATTAAAGAATCAGAATTACATTTTTCATTTGTCCGATCCCAAGGGCCTGGAGGTCAGAATGTGAATAAAGTATCTACTGCTGTACAGTTGCGATATAATATTCATGAATCTGATATTCCAAAACACATCAAAGAACTGTTTATAGAAAAATATTCTAATAGAATTTCCAAAAATGGTGACATCATTATTATTGCACAAAGTTATCGAACACAGAATAAAAATAAAATTGATGCTATCAACCGTTTAGAATCTTTATTTTCTGACATAAAAATTCCTGTAAAGAGAATTGCTACGAAACCTTCTAAGGCTTCGAAGATTAAAAGGGTTGAAAGCAAAAAAAAGAGATCGTTAGTAAAGAAAAGTAGAAAGAAAGTTAGCTTAGATGATTAGATATATTATTTCACTATTAATTCTATCGTTTGCAGTTGCGCAAGACTTGAATATTGAAGAAACAGAAAAAGATTCTATATTTTTTGAATCGATTCTTGCGGATACAGTTACTGATTTAGAGCTAATGTTAATTGCTGATATCAATCGTAATAAAATTTTAGAGAAATATTTAGAATTAGATATTATTTCAGAGTCATTACAATTGAATGCTCCTAAATATGATCGATTTGAACGTAAAAATAATCAAGGATTTTATCTGCCTACTGGTCATGCTACCACACTATACTTTGATAGAGGAGTAGTCGGTTGGTCAGAAGCAAGTAAATGGTTGATTGAAAATAATGAATCATATTCAAGTGGGTTTTTTAATACTTCATTTGAAAAGTTTACCTACTATAATTCAAGAAAAGGTTTTGTAGATACAGATAATTATTTTAAAGATCCTTGGAACCAAAGAGACATTAACGATTATATTCGTTATATGCATATGCCACCAACTATGACAATCATGCATCCAATGGAAGCAAATACGATTTATGATCCAAATCGTAATTGAGGATGTTTTGCGCAATGTTGCGCAATCAACTAGTGCTATTCAGAGCAAACAAGTTTTAGGAATCACTTCTGATTCAAGACAAGTGCAGCCTGGCTTTATCTTTGTTGCAATAAAGGGCGTTTCTGTGGATGGAAATCAGTTTATTAATGATGCTTTTGATAAAGGCGCTGTATGTGTTATTACAGATGCTAATGATATAGAAGATACTGATACAGTTATTAAGGTGAGCAATGCAAGAAAAGCGTTAACTCAGTTAGCATCAAATTTCTATGGAAATCCTGAAAAGCATATTAAAACCATTGGAATTACGGGTACAAATGGAAAAACGTCTACCACACTTATATTGAAAGATATATTGGAGGCAGATGGTAAAAAAGTAATTCAAATTGGCACTTTAGGAATTATTCCCAAAATTCAATCCCTTGATTTTTCTTTAACCACTCCAGATCCTGTATCTCTTTTTCAAGTATTGCATTATGCAGTAGAAGAAAAATTTGATTATGCTGTTTTAGAAGTATCTTCTCATGCTTTATCGCAAAATCGTGTGGATAGCATTGTATTTGATTCGGTTGGATTTACTAATCTTACTTTAGATCATTTAGATTATCATAAGTCTCTTGACAACTATTTTAATGACAAGAAAAAGTTGTTTGGATTAATAAAAGAAGGAAATAATCCATTGATATTAAGTGACACTGATTATGGAAAAGCTATTTGCAAAGACTATCCAAATTCTAAGAAAGTTTCTTTGGATAATTCAGATGCAGATTATTTTTGTGAAGACATATCTATCAATCAAGATGGCATTACTGGAATCATTCACTCAAAAGATAGTTCCGTACAAATTAATTCAATGTTAATTGGAAGATATAATTTAGAAAATATACTTTTAGCTTCTTCTATTGCATTAGAGATTGGTATACAACAATCATCTATTGAACAAGGTATTAAAAATTGTGATTATATAGATGGAAGAAATGAAAATATTTCTCAACCAGAATGGCCAGATATTATTGTTGATTACGCTCATACACCTGATGCGTATAGAAATATGTTGAGTTCCATCAAAGAAATATATCCAGATAAAACAATCAAAGTGTTGTTTGGAGCAGGAGGGAATAGAGACCAATCAAAAAGACCAGAAATGGCTAAAGCAGTTCAAGAATTTGCTGATGTCGCTTATTTAGTTCCTGATAATCCAAGATTTGAGGACATTAACAAGATTAATAATGATGTGATATCAGGATTTTCAAAAGATATGTTCCAAGTATTTGATAATCGTAAGGATGGATTGTTAGTTGCATTGGAAAACTTAGATTCCAACGATATCTTAATTATTTTTGGAAAGGGAAATGAAAAATTTCAAGAAATTAATGGAGAAAAATTACATTATTCTGATAGAGAGATTATAGAGGATTTTTATGCGAATTGATATCATCGAAACTGATTTATTCCTTAGCTATCTTTCTGAGGCACTTAATCGGGACAATCTTTCTCCAGTCAGTGGAATTACTACAGATAGTCGACATGTTAAAGAGAATGATTTATTTTTAGCAATTAAAGGAGAACATTTTGATGGATCTGATTTTATTGATGAAGCATTATCTAATGGTGCAATTTATGCTATTGCTCAATCTGTGCATGAAAACGATAATGTTTTTACAGTAGATGATGTGATTGAGTTTATTGGAAAGATTTGTTCTGAATGGATGGTTAATTTTAATGGAAAAACGATTGCTATTACTGGAAGCAACGGTAAAACCACTACAAAAGATTTGATTTCGCATATCCTTATTAAGAGTGGACATAATGTTTCTAAGACTGAAGGAAATTTTAATACATCAATTGGAGTTCCTTTGACTATATTTTCCTTCTCAAATGACCCTTCACAAATCTATGTTTTAGAGCTTGGTGCAAATCAAGTGGGAGACATTGATTATTTGTCATCCCTTGTTAAGCCAGATATAGGAATTGTAACAAATATTTCTGGTGCTCACTTAGAAGGGTTTGGATCAATTGAAAATATCCGTAAAGAAAAGAAATCAATTTTTAATCATTCTAATAAAGGATATTATGGTGATGAAATTGAGACTTCAGTTACTTTATCCAATCATCCTCTTGCAAATAATAAAGTATTTTTAAAAAATGCTTCTATTGCTTATGAAGTTTGTAAAGATTTTATGGTTAAGAGCGATCAAGAAGAGTTTTCTCGAATAATAGAAGACTTTGTTTTACCAAAGGGAAGAGGACAGATTTATTCTTTATCTAAAGGGATTGTGTTAATTGATGATACCTACAATGCAAATCCAGAATCTGTAAAGGCTGCTATTGATAATCTTGCAAGACATAAAACGAAGGGAAGAAGAATTTTTATATTCGGAGATATGAAAGAGTTGGGAGAAAATGAAATAGATTTTCATAAAGAAATTGCTAATTATTGCGAAGGAAAAATTGATGGGATTATTTGTTATGGAGACTTGGCAAAAAATACTTTTAACAATAGTAAAAGTATTTCCTTACGCTTACATTTCGACAATAAAGATGCACTTGTTGCTGAGGTTTGTAGCTTGCTAGAAAATGACGATATTATTATGTTAAAAGGCTCTAGAAGTATGGAATTAGATTCGGTAGCAGAGGATATTAAAAACCATGTTAAATGAACTATTAGATTCGTTAAGAAATTTATTTGAATATATCACATTTAGTGCAGGAGCAAGTGCGATTCTAGCACTTTTGATTAGTTTTATTTTTGGTCCAATTATTGTTCGAAATCTTACAAGGCTTCAAATTGGAGAATCCATTAGAGATCATGGTCCAGAGAGCCATCATGAAAAAAAAGGGACACCAACTATGGGCGGTGTTCTTATCATTGTTGCTACAATAATCCCTACTTTAATATTTGCAGATATAAATAATCTGTTTATACAAATTATTTGTGTTTCAATGCTTTGGATGGGTTGCGTTGGTTTTTACGATGATTATTTAAAATCCATAAAGAAAAAAGATGGAGGCTTAGCTGGACGTTACAAGCTCATTGCCCAATCTATGCTTGGTATTTTTATCTCATTTATGATCATTAATTCTGGTGCTTATATTGCTGATGGCATAGATAAGACTTATTTCACCTTTGTTCCATTTTTAAAGTATGTTTCAATTGATTTTCTTAATCCATTCATTTACACATTATTTATAATTCTTGTTGTATCTGCAACATCTAATGCTGTAAATCTAACCGATGGACTTGACGGTTTAGCTACAGGATTGCTTGCTATATCTGTTAGTGTATTTGGAGTGTTGTCTTATATATCTGGAAGAGTTGATTTTTCTGATTATCTAAATATTACCTATATACCAATGGCAAGTGAATTAACAATTTTTGCTGCTGCTCTTTTTGGAGGGTGTCTTGGATTTTTATGGTTTAATGCAAGGCCAGCATTAATTTTTATGGGAGATGTTGGTTCTTTATCTATGGGCGCTGCATTAGGAACATTAGCAATCCTATTAAAGAAAGAACTTTTATTAATTATTGTTGGTGGAGTTTTTGTATTAGAAGCTCTGTCAGTAATATTACAAGTAGTGTATTATAGGTGGACTAAGAAAAAGTATGGAGCACCAAAAAAATTATTCTTAATGGCACCGCTCCATCACCATTTTGAATTAAAAGGATGGCCTGAATCACGAGTAGTGATACGCTTCTGGTTGCTTGGAATTTTCTTTGCATTATTATCTCTTACAACCTTTAAAATCTTATAGAAGTGAGAAGAAAAACTATCAATGTTAGCGTCGGAGATGTGATAATTGGTAGCGATTACCCTATTGTAACTCAATCAATGACAACCGCTTCAACGTTAGATACAGAAGCTAGTGTCCAAGAAGCTATAAAAATTATTGATGCAGGCGGACAAATAGTACGATTTACTGCTCCAAATATTAAAGAAGCAGAAAACCTACAGAATATTAAAGATTCTCTAAGAAATAAGGGGTATACAAACCCTCTAGTTGCCGATATACATTTTACTCCCAATGCTGCAATCACTGCTGCAGAAATTGTTGAAAAAGTGAGAATTAATCCTGGAAATTATGTTGATAGAAAGAAGTTTGAAATAAAAGAGTATGATGATAAAACTTACAATGATGAACTGCTTAAGATTGAAGATCGTTTTATTCCATTATTAGATGTTTGCAAAAAACATAATACTGCTATAAGAATAGGAACAAATCATGGCTCCTTGTCAGACAGAATAATGAATCGATTTGGAGATACTCCTCTTGGAATGGTTGAATCTGCTTTAGAATTTTTAAGAATTTGCAATAAAAATGATTTTGACCAAGTTGTTTTATCAATGAAATCAAGCAATCCGTTAGTGATGGTACATGCTTATCGATTATTAGTCAAAAAAATGGATGAAGAAAACATGCATTTTCCACTTCATCTTGGAGTAACAGAGGCAGGAGATGGGTTGGACGGTAGAATAAAGTCTTCCTTAGGGATTGGTTCGCTATTAAATGACGGTATTGGTGATACAATTCGAGTGTCTCTTACAGAAGATCCAGAATTTGAAATACCTGCTGCGAAAAAAATTATTGATAAAACAAGAATATTAAATCCAATCAATAAAGACGACCACAGGTTATCAGAATATCATAAAAGATCTACTTCAGCAGTGCTTAATATTGGTGGAGACAATGTTCCAGTCGTTTTATCTAGCTCTAATGTGTTGTTTGAAGGGAATGGACCTGATTATTTTTATAATGAAAAAGAATTAATAAATAATAAGAATGAAAGATTCCCTTATTTTTATTCAATTAAAGAATATCGTCAATCAGATAATAAATCTGATATAATAAATTTTGTATCTCTCAATAAAGAGACTATTACTAACTCGATTATGAGTTCTATGCCTAAAAATGTTGTATTTGTATTTGATTTTCATGACAACGAAACTGATTTTAGAGGTATATTTAATTTTTTTGAAAAACAAGGCATTACTAACCCTGTTTTATTTAAAAAATCTTACAAAGAAGAAGATTTCGAGAAACTATCTATTGATGCATCCATAGATTTTGGTACCTTGTTGTTAGAGGGAATGGGGAATGGTCTTTGGTTAGATTCTGATCACCATCATGAAAGAATCAATGAATTGAGCTTTTCTATTCTTCAGAATACACGCACAAGAATCTTCAAAACAGATTACATATCATGTCCATCTTGTGGAAGAACAAAATTTAATCTTCAAGAAACTACAGCATTAGTTAAAGAGAAAACAAGTCATCTAAAAGGTTTAAAGATAGCCGTAATGGGTTGTATCGTCAATGGCCCTGGAGAGATGGCAGATGCTGATTATGGGTATGTTGGTTCAGGAAAAGATGTTATTTCTCTTTATAAAGGAAAAGATCTAGTTAAAAAAAATATATCAAGCAAAGATGCGGTTGACGAACTAATTAACCTAATTAAAGCGAACAATGATTGGGTCGAGCCTTTAATTTAAATTGTTCATTATCTTGACGAAGTAAACTTTTATTAGTAATCTACCCCCATGAACTTAGAAATAGCTTATTTAGAGTGGATGGAGCCTATTTTAACCATTGTTGGTGGTGTATTTATAGGTTTTATATTTAAAACTTATTTTTTCAGTAGAATAAAAAAGTTTTCCGACGGTACATCATGGAAAGGAGATGATGTTGTAATCAATGCATTTGATGCTATGGTTATATTTTGGTTCTTTTTAGCATCATTGTCTATTGCATTGAGCAATGTTGAGCTTGCTGATCCGTATAATATCTATGCATCAAAGCTGATATTTGCATTTTTAGTAATATCAATCAGTTTAACCTTATCAAAAATTATTATGGGATTATTAGATGTTTGGTCAAAGAGCAACAGTTCATTGCCTTCGACTGGTATTTTTAAAGGATTAGTCAATGTATCCATTTATGCTCTTGGATTTTTAATTATTTTACAGTCTTTTGGAATTTCTATTACTCCTCTTATTACTGCATTAGGGGTAGGTGGTTTAGCTGTTTCTTTAGCACTTAAAGATACCTTATCTGATTTGTTTGGAGGAATTAATATATTGCTTAGCCAAACAATGAGAGAGGGAGACTATATTGAGCTAGATAATGGCTATCAAGGTTATGTAGTAAACATAGGTTGGCGTTATACTACATTAAGAGAAAGACAAAATAATCTTATTTCTATACCTAATTCTGTCCTTTCAGGTTCTACATCGAAGAATTTTACATCATCAGATGCTGCATTTAGAGTGCCAATAAAGATTGGTGTATCTTATGATAGTGATTTGGATCATGTAGAGAGAGTTTCTTTGGATGTTGCTAACAAGCTTTACAATGAACTTGAATGTATAAATAAGGATTATAAGCCAACTATTAGATTTAGAGAGTTTGCCGATTCAAGTGTAAATTTCTTCATATATTTTCAAGGTAAAGAATTTGGTGATCATAATACAATTTTAAATGCATTTATTAAAGCGCTTCATAAGCGATTTAAAGAGGAAAATATTGAAATTCCTTATCCAATTCGTACTGTGATTCATAAAAATGAAATTAAGAATTAAACCATTCAATGATGATGTCCGAGAGTTGTACGAAACTCACTCACATTTCCACCCAGGTGATGCTGGATTAGATTTGTTTGTAGTTGAAGACCAAGTTATACCTGGAAATTCTACTACTCCAATACATTTACAGATTGCATGTGAAAACTTAGATAATAAAGCTTATTATCTTTTCCCTCGATCTAGTATTTCAAAAAGCCCATTGAGGTTAGCTAATTCAATTGGTTTGATTGATGGTGGATATAGAGGAGAATTGGTTGGTATGGTTGATAATATATACCCAGAAGACTATACAGTAAAAAAAGGAGAAAGATATTTTCAGCTAGTTGCTGTTGATAGTTCTCCAATAGAATTTGAATTAGTAGATGAATTGTCTGAATCTTCTCGAGGAGAAGGTGGCTTTGGAAGCACCGGCAAGTAACTCAAATTTATTTGTTATTCTTGTTTATTAATGTTAAAATTCCAAGCGCAAAATTAATAATGGAGGAAGTATGGCTCTAAAAATTAAACCATTAGAAGATAGAGTTGTTGTAGAACCACTAGCTGCTGATGAAAAAACTGCTAGCGGTATTATTTTACCTGATACAGCACAAGAAAAACCTCAACAAGGCACTGTTCTTGTCGTTGGTGAAGGAAAGAAGTGTGACTGTAAAGAAGGAAGCTGCAAAGATTGCAGTTGTTGTTCTAAATCTGCACTTAAAGCAGGTGATAAAGTTTTATATGGAAAATATTCTGGTACTGAAATCGTTCATGATGGTAAAGAATTACTTATCATGAGAGAAAGCGATATTTTAGCGGTACTTTAAAAGGAGGATTAGTTAAATGGCTAAAGAAATAGCATATGATACAAAAGCACGTGCAGCATTAAAGAAAGGCGTAGATAAACTAGCCAATGCTGTTAGAGTTACCTTAGGCCCTAAAGGTAGAAATGTTGTTATTGAAAGAAAATTTGGTGCACCTACAGTTACTAAAGATGGTGTATCTGTTGCAAAAGAGATTGATTTAGAAGATCAACTTGAGAATGTTGGAGCACAAATGTTAAGAGAGGTTGCTTCAAAAACTTCTGATAAAGCTGGAGACGGAACAACTACTGCTACTGTTTTAGCACAATCCATTATTTCTGAAGGGTTAAAGAATGTGACCGCTGGAGCAAATCCAATGGAAATTAAAAAGGGAATAGACCTTGCAAAAGACCATGTTATAGAATTTATATCAAAAATATCCAAAGATATTCCTGATTCAAATCAAATAGCACAGGTTGCTACGATTTCTGCAAATGATGATCAAGAAATTGGATCTAAAATTGCTGAAGCAATGGATAAAGTAGGTAAAGATGGTGTAATAACTGTTGAAGAGTCCAAAACTGCTGAAACCTATTTAGAATTCGTAGAAGGGATGCAATTTGATAGAGGATATTTATCTCCATACTTTGTAACTAATTCTGATTCTATGGAAGCTGATTTAGAGGATCCATATGTATTAGTTCATGATAAAAAGATTAGCAATATGAAAGATTTGCTTCCTTTGCTTGAGAAAGTTGTTCAAGCTGGAAAGCCTATTCTGATTATTGCTGAAGATATTGATGGAGAAGCACTTGCAACTTTAGTTGTAAATAAATTAAGAGGAACATTTAAAGTTTTAGCAGTTAAAGCTCCTGGTTTTGGCGATCGAAGAAAAGCAATGCTTGAAGATATTGCTATTCTAACTGGTGCAACTGTTATCTCTGAAGAACAAGGATATAAGTTAGAAAATGCAACTTTAGAGTACCTTGGTTCTTGTAAGAAAGTTGTTAGCGATAAAGATAACACAACTATTGTTGACGGTGTTGGCAGTAAGAACGCTATTAAAGCTAGGGTTAATGAAATCAGAGTTCAAATCGATCAAACAAGCTCTGATTATGACAAAGAGAAGCTACAAGAGAGGCTTGCAAAGTTATCCGGCGGAGTTGCGGTATTAAATGTTGGTGCAGCAACAGAAGTTGAAATGAAGGAAAAGAAAGCAAGAGTCGATGATGCCTTACATGCTACTCGAGCTGCTGTAGAAGAAGGTATTGTTCCTGGCGGTGGCGTAGCTTTGTTAAGAGCTAGTTTAGAACTTGATAAAGTAAAAGCAGATGAAACTCAGAAAGTTGGTGTCGATATTATGAAACGTGCTTTAGAAGGCCCAATTAGACAAATCTGTGAAAATGCTGGAGTTGAATCTTCTATTGTAGTTCAAAAAGTTCTTGAAGGAAAGAATGATTTTGGGTTTGATGCCAGAAATGAAAAGTATGTGAATATGTTTAAAGCTGGAATTATTGATCCTGCAAAAGTAGCAAGAGTTGCAGTTGAAAACGCAGCATCAATATCTGGTTTACTCCTAACAACAGAAGCAGCAATTACTGAAAAGCCTGAACCTGAAACTCCGATGCCTGCTGGTGGAGCACCTGATATGGGCATGGGCGGCATGGGCGGCATGATGTAGTGTGAGTGATAAGGTCTACTTATCTATTGGATCTAATATAGGAGATAAAGAATCAAATATTGCTTCTTCTATTGCAATGCTTGGTTCTTATGTAGATAACAAGAATATCAGAACATCTTCTTTTTATAATTCGGAACCGCTGTATAATCAAAATCAACCTTCTTTTATTAATATTGTTGTTGAATTGCATACAACTTTATCTCCATTTGAATTTTTAGATCAAATTCAGGAAATAGAAAAAACGTTAGGAAGAAAGTTTCCAAGAGAAAAGAATGAACCCAGAACCATTGATATCGATATTATTCTATTTGGAGATTCATTTATTGAAACAGATCAACTTACAATTCCTCACCCTGGTGCATTGCTACGTAAATTTGTTTTACTTCCACTATCTGAATTAATTCCGGAACAAATTTTTCCGGGCACTAACCATAAGATTGTTGATTTATTGAATAATTGTCCGGATACTTCAAGAGTATCTAAACATTTAATTGAAAAAAACGCATGATAGAATCATATATAGCAATAGAAGGCCCAATTGGCGTAGGTAAAACGAGTTTAGCAGAGATTATTGCAGATAAGTTAAATACAAGAAAAGCATTAGAAGATTTTGAAGAAAATCCATTTTTAGACAATTTTTATGATAACATTGAAGAATATGCTTTCCAAACTCAGATGTTTTTTCTATTACAACGATATAAGCAACAACAAGAAATTAAGCAGTTAGATGTGATGCAAAAAGGTGTTGTTACTGACTATATGTTTGATAAAGATCGTTTATTTGCCAGCTTTACATTAAGTGGACCAGAAATGGAATTATATAGTCGTGTTGCAGATATTTTGGAGCAAGATATTATTAAACCCGATCTCGTTGTTTATTTGCAAGCTGATACACCTTTATTAATGCAATATATTAAAAAACGTGGTAGAGATTTAGAAAAGGGCGTTACTTCAGATTATATCGATTTAGTTAATCAAAGATATCAAGAATTCTTTGTCAATTATGAAGACACTCCATTGTTAATTATTAATACTAATAATATTGATTTTGTAGAGAATCCTAGAGATTTAGATGAATTGCTGGAAATTATTCAGAAACCTGTTCAAGGAACTAAGTATTTTAATCCTTCTTAAATAAATAGAAATGAAGACTCTTTTATTATTAACTTTTTTGCTGGTACTTTTATACAGAAGATTTAAATCTTTTATATCAAATTCTTCTGAAGAAAATGTTGTTCCAGAAAAAGAAAAAAATACCAAAGTTGATTATAATAAAGTTCGTGATGCTGACTTTGAGGATTTAGATGAATAATATATACAAAAGAATAGTTATAGTATTTTTACTGCTATCAATTTCATTAGGACAAGGGAAAAACCATAACCTTAATTTCCTTTTTGCAAATAATGCTTATGGTCTTGCATATGAGTATCAAAAATTTGTAAAAAATGATTTTTCTATTGGAGCTGATATTCGATTCTATGATATCAGAGAAGATGAATACCCTGTGTATGATCCATTTTTTAATCAATATAGTGTTTCTGGAGAGAAGAGCATCCTAATGTTTCCTATGTATTTGAAATTGACTTACTATCCTTTTCAAGGAAAGATAGCAAACAACTTCCAACCATTCTTAATGTTATCATTTGGACCATTTTTATCAGTTGATGGAGATGAAGATGCTGGAAGTTTTTCAGATAAATGGTCTGGAGCACCTACTCAAATTAATTTTGGAGGTTCAATTGGTTTTGGCGTTAATCTAAAAACAGATCAAGCATCAGGCTTTTCTTTTGGGATTGGCTATGACCATTTACAAGTAGATGAACCAATACATGATAAAGAAGATTTTGGTGGTGCATTTCTCTATTTACAATACAGATTAGGCCGTGAGTAATTTTTTCTTTATAAGTAAGAAAAATATTCAAAAGAATAATTTCCAATTTGACAGTGATGAATCTCATCACTTGATTAATGTGATGCGGTTGAAGATAGGTGCAGAAATTTGTTTCACTGATGGAGAAGGCAATTCTTATATTGGATCAATTTCTTCATTTGATAATGATATAGTGTCAGGAAATATTCTTGATACCCATAACAATAAGAATGAATTGAATTACCATATTCATCTTGGTTTACCTGTTATAAAAAAATCTAGAATTAAGATTGCTATTGAAAAGTCTGTAGAATCTGGGGTAAAGCAGATTACACCACTATCCCTTGAAAGATCGCTTAGACAAAATATTTCTATAGAAAGATTAAATTCAATTTCAAAGTCTGCAGTTAAGCAATCTATGCGAAGTATTGTCCCTGTTATTAATCCTGTGTCTTCTTTATCAGATTGGTATGATCCAAATGCTCTTAATATTGCATGTATAATAGGCGCAGACAAAAGACTTAGTGGATTTAAAGATCAAATTTTAAAATCTGTTAATGATAAGAAAAAAATTTGCTTATTGATTGGTCCAGAAGGAGATTTTTCTAATAAAGAAAAAGAGTTTATTTATGATAATAAATTCATTAAAGTTAGCCTTGGTAATACTATTTTAAGAACTGAAACAGCAATTATATCTGTTTTATCAATTTTGAATGAATTAATAGAGTATGAGTAAAACAATCTTCGAAAAAATTATTGATAAAGAAATTCCTTCTGACATTATTTATGAAGATGATTTGTTAATCGCAATCAAAGATATTAATCCAGTAGCTCCTGTACATTTACTTATTATTCCTAAGAAAGTTATTCCTACTTTAAACGATTTGTCAAAAGAAGACTCTATTATTGTTGGTAAGATGGTTAGTCTCGCAAAGGATTTAGCAAAGAAACTTGATATTGATAAAACAGGTTATAGAACTGTTTTCAATTGCAATGATCATGGTGGACAAACTGTTTATCATATACATCTCCACTTAATAGGTGGTAGAAAAATGAATTGGCCACCAGGATAGAATATGCATATTTCAAAAATAGAAGTATTTGGTTTTAAATCTTTCGCAAAAAAACAAACTGTTGTTTTTAATAGTGGCATTACTGGTATTGTTGGACCGAACGGTTGCGGAAAAACTAATATTGTTGATGCAATTCGTTGGGTTTTAGGAGAACAAAGAGTTTCAAGATTGAGAGGATCTAAAATGGAAGATGTTATTTTCAATGGTGCATCTAATATTAAACCTCTTGGATTTTGTGAAGTTTATTTGACTGTTCAAAATGATAAGGGCATCTTACCTCTTGAATATACAGAAGTTGAAATTGGCAGGAAGCTGTATCGAAGTGGAGAGAGCGAATATTTTATTAATAGAAATTCATGTAGACTGAAAGATATATATAACCTTTTTGTAGATACCGGCATGAGCTCAGATGCTTACTCTGTTATAGAGTTAAATATGATTGAGCAGATTCTTTCTAATAAAGACAATAATAGAATTGCCATGTTTGAAGAAGCTGCTGGTGTTAATAAATATAAATCACAGAGACGTTCAGCGTTGAAAAAATTTGATTTGAATAGTAGAGATTTAGAAAGAATTGATGATATTATTCTTGAGATAGAAATGCATGTTAAGAGCCTTGAATTACAATTAAAAAGATTTAAAAGACATGAAAAATTGAGTAAAAAATTGCAAGATTTAGAAATAGAATTTGCTCAAGCAAAAATAACTGACTTAAATAAACAAATTAAACCTTTACAATCTCTTCTTAATAAGAAGAATAAAGCTTTAAATAAAAATTCTTCAAAAAAGAAATTGGAAGACCTAGATCTTGCTGGAGCTAAAAAAGATTATTTAAAGAAAAAAGAAGAATTCAATAAAGCTCAACAGAAAGTTGATGATTTGACAGCAGAGCTATTAAGTAGAGTTGAACAAAAAACCGATGAATCTTCCAAAGGTATTAGCATATTAGAAGATGAATTGCAGAAGAAAATTGAGCAATTAAATAAATTTGATAAAGATTACATTAAAATAGTTTCAGATTGCAATGAATGTGGGGAGCCTCTCAAAATTATTTCTGAATGTAGCAATTGTGGGAAAGTTGAATTAGACAAAAATTACACTATAATTGAAACTGACCAAAAATATGATAAACTAAAAGAAAGCGTTAACGACTATAAAAACAAAATTAAGTCATACAATAAAGAAAAAGAATTTGATCTAACAAAGCTTGATAATTCAATCAAAGATATTCAGAAAAAAATTGATACTGTAAAATCAGAAGTAAAAAGAAAAGAAAATGCTGCAAATGATGCATTTAAAAAAATGGAAACTATTCGCGCCAAGATAGATTCAGATAGATTCAGTCAACAGGATGTATTTAATGAGATTAAAAATGCAGAAATGAAGATTGCAGAACTCAATATTAGAAGTGAACAAATAGAAGAACAAATAAAAGAGAAGTTTGGCGAAGATATTAAAATGAAATCTATAAAGAAATATGACTTATCAGATTTGTTATATAATATAGAAAAAACAAAAAGAAGTATCGAGGCGATTGGTCCAATTAATTGGGCAGTTGCTGATGAATATGACGAACAAAGCAGTAGGCTAAAATTATTACAATCTCAAAGAGAAGATCTTATCGAATCAGAAAAAAATCTTAGAGAAGCTATAGATAAAATTGATAATGTTGCGAAAAAACAGTTCTTAAAAACATTTGAGGAGATAAAGAGTAATTTTGAAGTCATGTTTGAAAGATTTTTTTCGGGAGGAAAAGGTACAGTTGATTTAAGTGATATTGATGATCCATTAAATTCTGAAATTATAATATCTGCTCAACCTCCAGGAAAAAAGAATAATTCATTAAGAATGCTTTCAGCTGGCGAAAAATCTTTAACAGCTATTGCATTGCTTTTTGCGATATATCAATATAAACCTAGTCCTTTTTGTATTTTAGATGAGGTTGATGCTCCTCTTGATGATATTAATATAAATAAGTTTACAAAAGTCATAAAAGATTACAGTAAGAATACTCAATTTATAATGGTAACTCATAATAAGTTAACTATGGAATCAACTGATTGTATTTATGGTGTTACTTCAGAAAAAAAGGGTGTTTCTAAGGTTATTTCAATTGATTTTGATGAAAAATAAATTATTTGTAGTATTCAATCCTTTTCTACAAATTACGCGTGTTTTATTAATTGAAGAAAATTAAATGGAAAAATAAAAGATATGGCGACAAAAATTAGATTTAAAAGAATAGGAAGAAGAAATAGACCTTTCTATAGATTAGTAGTTATTGATTCTCGAAAAAGAAGAGATGGTGCACCAATTGAACAATTAGGTTGGTATGATCCTATAAAAACCGATAAAGATTCTAATTTTAATTTTAATGAAGAAAGAATTATTCATTGGTTAAAAGAGGGAGCTCAAACTTCAGATCCAGTTAACAAATTAATGAAAAGATCAGGTCTTGCTTACAGATGGCATTTAATAAAGCAAGGTTTATCAGATAGTGAAATAGAAAAAGCTCTTCAAAAATGGAAAGAAGAAAGAGCTAAGATTGTAGAAGATAGAAAAAAAGCAAGAATTGAAAGAAAAGCTAAAAGAAAAGAAGAAAAAGCTTCTAAAGAAGTTGTAGAGGAAGCTCCGGCAGAAGAAGCTCCAGCTGAGGAAGCACCTGCAGAAGAAGAAGCTCCAGTAGAAGAAGCGCCAACAGAAGAATTATCTACTGAAGAACCAGTAGAAGAATCACAAGAGGAAACACCAGCAGAGGAAACTCCAGCTGAAGACAATCAAGAAGAAGCTCCAGTAGAAGAAACTCCTACTGAAGAGCCAGCCGAAGAAGTATCAGAAGAAGAATCGGCACCTGAAGAAGATTCAGCTGAAGAAGCTGAAGAGTCCTCCAAAGAATAATTAATTTTGGAGAGGTGGCTGAGCGGCTGAAAGCGCACGCTTGGAAAGCGTGTTTACGTTAATAGCGTAACCAGGGTTCGAATCCCTGTCTCTCCGCAATGAATATTAAAAATTTTATTTTTGATGAACATTGGAATTTCATTTGTGAAATTCATGATGCAGCAAGGCCTGGTGAATTAGAAGGATCAGCGCCTCAGAAAGCGTTTGTTCCATTAGAAAAATGTTATAAAGAAGAAAAGCTTCTTGAGGATAAAATTTATGTTGGAGAAGTAGATAATAAAATAGTTGGTTTTGTCGCATTCAACTCTTCTAATATTACATGGCTTTATGTTCATCCAAATTTTCAAGGTAAAGGTTATGGTAGACAGTTATTGCAATTTGTAGTAAAAAAGACAGAACAACCAACTAAAGTCCTAGTTTTAAATAATAATTCAAAAGCAATCTCTCTTTATAAAAGTGAAGGATTTGTTATATTGGAATCTACTAAAGGCACTATTCCAATTGCTAATGTTGATGTTGAGTGCTATAGAATGATATTGCAATTACAAAAATAAACAAGTTATATTAAGCCATGTTTAAACCATTAAATGAACTCAAACACAACACTAGAAAGCATGGTTTAAAATATGCTTTAAAAGAACTTTTCAAAAAGTATGGATGGAAAGTCGGAGTAGCATTATTTTTTTATTATCTGATTCGAGATGTCACCCTTTACATTATTATCCCATATCTTATCTATCAAGGTTTGATGCAAGGATAATCTTTAAATCATTAAATAAAAAACAAAGATTAAGATTAACAAAGATTTCATTGATTTGCTTATTACATAGCCCCAAGTTGTGCTTTTTGCAATATTGCTAGCTTTTTTGTCATCTGCTCCCATTATGCTTTCATTGTAGTATGTTAGTAAATATGCCCCTACAATCAACCCAATAAATCCACCAATAATTGGTAATATAGTATTGCCTATAATAGCACCTAAAATTGCACCTACAATGGATATAAACGCTGATGAATTTTTTCCACCATAAATCTTTACCATAACAGCGTTTAATAGAAATTCAATTATTTCTGCAATAATAAATATGCACAACATCCATAAGAGATAGTTTTCAGGCAAATTGAGAGAATAATGGAAAGTTGTTTCTAGAAAAAAATCAAACAAAAAAATCAATAATAAAAAAAGAAAAGTTCCTGGTAGGTTAATCCATGCCAGTATAATGCCTATAATAGCCATCAAGGCTATTATTCCAATCATTATATTATCCATTTATATAGTTATTTTCTAAGCATTCCTGCTATAGAGAAGATTTCAAATTCAACTTCTATTTCATCACGAATAACACGATCTTTTGTTGTGTCTCTAACAGAACGTAATTGATTCCAGAACGAATCAGGGTTTCCCATATGCATCTCAGACCTATATTGGATACCGAAATCAGCTCTATTAAATATTATAGTTCCTGTTGCTTTTTTAATTGGTGAATCCAAGTCAATTTCTGCATCAAATGTAATAGGTTTTTTGACGCCTTTGATAGTTAGGTTGCCTTCAATTTTTACTTTATATAAATCTGATGATGTTTTACCCATTATTTTTGATGTTTGTATATCTAAAGTAGCAGTAGGAAAGAGATCTACATGAAAAAAATCATCACCTCTCAAATGTCCAACAAGACGTTCTCCTTTTCCAGGTTCCATATCTGTATTTTTCATGCTCATCATATTTACTTGAATTTTTCCTCTTGTGAAGTTTTTATCTTGATTAATAAGTAGTCTTCCTTGTTTTATTTTTAACGTACCAGTGTGATCGTTATTAACAAATTTTAGTCCACCTTTCCATCTTAAAACACTCTTCTTACTATCTAAGATAATTGTTGCTGCTATATTGTCATCAACTAACTGTTTCATAGGAGCCGTTGATTTTTTTGGCGTTATTTTTTTTCCTTCTAATTCTAATCCTTGTGCCGATACAATCGTGCAGAAGATTGAGAGATAAATTATTTTTTTCATTTGTTTCCCTTTAATTTTTTATCCAATAAATTGCGACGCAAAAAATTACTATATATAAACAATCCATACAATTAAATTTAATCTAGGAGGCGTGGCAGAGCGGTTGAATGCACTGGTCTTGAAAACCAGCAAGGGTGCAAGCCCTTCGTAGGTTCGAATCCTACCGCCTCCGCAATGAATAAACCTATCGTCAGATTTGCCCCTAGCCCAACAGGTTATTTGCATATTGGAGGAGCTAGAACAGCGTTGTTTAATTGGTTGTATGCAAAAAAGAATAATGGGACATTCTTATTGCGTATTGAAGATACGGATACCGAACGTTCTGAACAAAAATATGTTGATCAAATTTCTGATGCATTACAGTGGTTAGGGTTATCATGGGATGATGATGTTGTGTATCAATCTTCAAATATTGAACGCCATCAATCTGTTGTTAATTCAATGATACAGAATGGAACGGCATATCGATGTTTTCTTACTAAAGAGGAATTAGATAGTCTTCGTGAAAAATCCGAACAAAACAAAGAAGTATTTCGTGTTCCAAAAACGTATAGAGATTACACAGAAAGTCAACAACAAGATTTAGTTGATCAAGGCAAACCATTTACAGTACGGCTAAAAATTCCTGATGGTGTAACAGAATTTGATGATTTAGTATATGGAAATATTAAAGTCAATAATAGCGATTTAGATGATTTTATTATTGCAAGATCAGATGGAACTCCAACTTATAATTTTGTAGTAACGATTGATGATTCTGACATGAATATTACTCATGTTATACGAGGAGATGATCATTTAGCAAATACACCAAA
>CACGRA010000007.1:0-5000 GCA_902575395.1 uncultured Fidelibacterota bacterium
TTTTGTGATGTTGGCAAAAGCATTGTTCCAAGCACTTCAAACGCAATTGCAGCAAAAAGTATTATATATAAATTCATTTTTTTATCAATTAAGAAACCAACAATATAAAATTACTATTCTTAGTTATGTTATTTTTCTCTTTAGTCATATCCTATTTTGCTGGAAATATTTTATCAAGAATAAACATTATAATTAACGTAAGTAATGCCACTCCAACTAAAATCATATAAAATATTGGATCGGTAACTAATTCCAATATTCCATCCTTACCCAGTTCAGTAAAATCAAAATAGAGTAAACAAAACATTGCCAGAGTTAATACTAATACAAAATTTGATTTTGATAAGAAATTTTTCATAACCTAAACACCTCCTCTGAACTCTACTCTACGGTGACAGATTTAGCAAGGTTTCTTGGTTGATCAACATTTAATTTTTTTGATACAGCAATATGATATGCAAGCAATTGAAGCACGATTGTAGCTAGCACAACAAATAAATAGTGATTAGTCCTTGGAACAATAATTAAATCATTTGCTAATTCTTTTAAAACTTTATTTTTGGAGTCGGTAACGATAATAATCTTACCTTTTCTCGATTTAATCTCTTGGATATTGGAAATAATTTTTTCATAAGTTTTATCTTTTGGAACAATAAATACCGAAGGCATATTTTTATCTACTAAAGCAATTGGTCCATGCTTCATTTCTGCTGCAGGATATCCTTCAGCATGAATATAAGATATCTCTTTTAATTTTAAAGCTCCTTCAAGTGCAACAGGAAAATTCATTCCCCTACCAAGATAAAGGAAATCAGTCGCTTTTTTATATTTTTTTGCTATTTTTTCAATAAGTTTTTCTTGTCTAAATACAGTTTTAACTTTTTTCATAGCATCACTATAATCTAAATGTCTTTTTAATGATGTTTTTGATATCTCTCCTTTAGCAGAAGCTAATTTGAGCGCTAGAAAATATAATATACCAATTTGAGCGGTAAATGCTTTAGTAGATGCTACACCAACTTCATGTCCACATCGTGTGTAGACACCACAATCCGTTTCTCTACCAACAGAACTTCCTGGCACATTACATATGCCAACTGTTACTGCTCCATAATCATTTGCTTTTTTAATGGCAGCTAGCGTATCAGCTGTTTCGCCTGATTGTGATATAGCAATGACAACAGTTTTATTATCAACCAATGTATGATTATATCTGAATTCAGACGCATATTCTACAAAAACAGGTGTGTTAGAAAATTTCTCAATTAAAAGTTTGCCAATCAAACCTGCATGCCATGAGGTTCCACACGCTGTAATATAAATTTTATCAGCTGATTCTATTTCATCCCAATATTCTGAAAGTCCATGCAATAACACAGCATCAGATTTTACTCTACCTTTTACTGTATTAGCTATTGTATCAACTTGTTCATGAATTTCTTTATGCATAAAATATTTAAATTTTCCTTTGTCATAATCATCAATCTTATAATCGATCTGTTCAATATTTTTTGGCATAGTAATATCTTTCAATACTGATTTTATAGTATATTTATTTCCATTAATTACTGCCATTTCAGAATCCTTAAGATAAAGAATTTGTTGCGTATGTTTAATAATTGGAGATATATCACTAGCTATAAAAAATTCATTATCTTTAATTCCTAATGCTAATGGACTACCTTTTCGTGCTGCAATCATCATATCTGGATAATCTGTATTCATAATAACAATTCCATATGCGCCATCAACTCGCTGCAAAGCTGCACGTACAGCTTTTTCAAAATCCATTTTACCTTGATTGTAAAAATATCCAATTAATTGGACTAAAACTTCAGTATCAGTCTCAGATTTAAATTTGATTTTTTTTGAAATAAGAAATTTCTTAATAGGAAGATAATTTTCGATAATACCATTATGAACCAGAACAATTTTTCTAGATTGATCAGCATGAGGATGTGCATTAACCTGATTTGGTCTACCATGCGTTGCCCATCTAGTATGTGCGATACCTATACCATCACAATTTTTATCAGTGAGCGCTTCTTCGAGCTCTTTAACTTTTCCTCTGCGCTTTGTAATAGATAATTGACCATCATTACGAAGACAAGCTAAACCAGCTGAATCATATCCACGATATTCTAGTCTTTTTAATCCATTCAATAAGATTGAATGACAATTTCTATGTCCTTTATATGCAACAATTCCACACATAGTCAATAATATACAATTTATTTAGTTAAATATTTTGATGTTAATTTATTCCCATTCAATAGTAGCCGGCGGCTTGCCTGTGCAATCATATACCACTCTACTAACAGAAGATATTTCATTAACAATTCTATTAGATACTTTTCCAATAAAATTATAAGGTAAATCAGCCCATGTTGCAGTCATAAAGTCAACAGTCTTAACTGCTCTTAAAGCTAATACATCTTCATAACGCCTTCCATCTCCGACTACACCAACAGATTTAACAGGTAGATATACAACAAAAGCTTGACTCAACTGATCATATAAGCCTTCATGAATTAATTCATCAATAAATATTTTATCCGCTATCCTTAAAACATCAAGTCTTTCTTTAGTAACTTCACCCATTATTCGAATTGCTAATCCTGGTCCTGGGAATGGATGTCTTCCTAAAATTTTAATAGGCACTCCTAAATCTTTACCAATATTTCTTACTTCATCTTTAAATAAATCTCTTAATGGTTCAAGTAAGTTTAAATTCATCTTTTCAGGTAAACCTCCAACATTATGGTGAGATTTAATTACGCTTGCATTGCCAGTTTCAGAGGCAGACGACTCAATCACATCTGGATAAATTGTTCCTTGAGCTAACCAATTGACATTATCAATTTTTTTTGCTTCTTGTTCAAAGACTTCAATAAAAGTGTTGCCGATAATGATTCTTTTTTGTTCTGGATCTTTTACATCTTTTAATCGAGATAAAAAAATATCGCTTGATCGAGATAGATGTATATTAATTCCTACTTTTGAAAAAGTATCTAACACTTCTTGTACTTCGTTTAATCTCAATAAACCATTATCAACAAAAATACATGTTAAATTATCTTTAATGCATTGATGCAACAACATGGCGACTACAGATGAATCAACACCTCCAGAAAGGCCTAATATAACTTTTTCATCTTTAACTGTCGAAGCAACATAAGACTTCATTCCATCAATAATATTTGTTATATCCCAATTCTTTTTACAGTTACATATTTTATATACAAAATTTTCGATAATTTTTATTCCTTCATCTGTATGTGTTACTTCAGGATGAAATTGTAATCCAAACCAATCTTTATCTGTATGTGCAAATGCTGCAATAGGACAGTTTTTTGATTCAGCAATAGGATTAAAATCACTAGGAATAATAGAAACTTTATCTCCATGACTCATCCAAACATCTAATGTGTCATTTTTAAATTTAACTTCATCAAATAGAATGGAATTATTAATTCTACTAATTGTAGCATGACCAAATTCTCGCTTATCTGATTGAATAACAGTCCCCCCTAACTCTTGTGCCATTGTTTGCATACCATAACAAATGCCTAAAAGAGGAATGTCTGTATCAAATAAACCTTTATTTATTTTTGGAGTACCGCTCTCTGTAACTGTTTCCGGCCCACCAGATAAAATAATTCCATTTGGATTAAAAGATTGTATTTTCTCAATACTGACATCGGAAGGTAAGATTACAGAAAACACACCTACTTCCCTAACTCTCCTGGCAATTAGCTGTGTATATTGAGAGCCAAAATCAAGAATAATGATTTTATCTTCCTTGCTCATTTTAGCAAGGATAATATGTTAATTAATTTACTTTTCAAAGTATTTCTATCCACAATAACATCAATAAAACCTTTTTCCATTAAAAATTCTGATGTTTGAAAACCTTCTGGCAAATCTTGTGAAGTTGTCTGTTTAATAACGCGCTGACCAGCAAAACCAATCAATGCTTTTGGTTCAGCAATTGTAATATCTGCTTGCATACCAAAACTGGCCGTTACACCTCCGGTAGTTGGATAAGTAAGTAGTGATATATATAAACCGCCTTTTTTAGAGAAATTTGCTAAACGTGCACTAATTTTTGAAAGTTGCATTAATGATAATGCGCCTTCTTGCATCCTTGCTCCACCTGATTGACATATTATAATTAAAGGACAGTTTTTTTCTATAGCAAAATCTACTGACTTTGCTATTTTTTCACCGACTGCACTACCCATACTTCCTCCTATGAATTTAAAATCCATAATTGAAAGAACAACTTTATTACCGTCTATAGATCCATAGTAACAATTTGCAGCTTCTTTGTTATTTGGAACATTATCTAATATATCTTGATAAGATTTATTTGCTTTAAAGTTTAAAATATCAGTTGAAACAATATTGTCAAATAATTCTTTATAATCAGAATCAAGAATGATTTTTAAATATCTATCACTTGATATAGGATAATGAAAATTGCAATGATGACAGATAGAGTTTGCTTTTTCAAGCTCTGGCTTGTATAAAATTTCACCGCAGCAAGTTCCTTTAATCCACAAATCACTTGGTAAATCTTTCTTATTGGTAGATTCTTCAATTTTTTTATCTTTTCGCTTAAACCAACTCATTTTAACCTAAATTAAATGAACCTATGTAATTTGGAGATAAGTTATCAAGAGATTTAGTTTTTAAAGAATCATAATTATTATTCCCTAAAGTTGCAATGCTGCTCGCATTAAGAATAATGCTATTTATATTTTCTATATTAACTGTATTGATTATTTCTTCCTTGCCAACATATATAACTAAAGAGTTTTTCTTATATTGAATATCTGATATATCAACTAATGTTGGTTCTGTGATAGGAAGATACAGATTGTCTTTTAATTCATATTCTGCATTATAAACAAAAGTGCTATGAGAATATATTACTGTATTAATAATGCTATATGAATTTGGTTTAACGATATTAATCATAGATTCAAAAGTAGAAA
>CACGRA010000007.1:7500-33823 GCA_902575395.1 uncultured Fidelibacterota bacterium
TTTACTCAGGAACCCTTGGGTTTTCGGCGACACAGAATTTCACTGTGTTTATCGCTACTCATGCCAGCATACTCACTTCTATCTCCTCCAGCTGTTCTCACGAATCAACCTTCAACGGTTAATAGAACGCTCGCCTACCACTTATTGCTAAATCCAAATCTTCGGTATTATACTTTATAGTCCCGGATATTATCGGCGCCAAACCCCTTGACTAGTGAGCTATTACGCTTTCTTTAAAGGATTGCTGCTTCTAAGCCAACCTCCTAGCTGTCTGGGCGATTTGACATCCTTAAATCACTTAGTATAAATTTTGGGACCTTAGATGTTGGTCTGGGTTGTTTCCCTCTTGGCTAAGAAGCTTATCCCCCCTAGCCTCACTGCTAAAGAACATGTATTCGGTATTCGGAGTTTAATTGGGTTTGGTAAGCTTGTAGGCCCCCTAGTCCATTCAGTGCTCTACCCCCGATACACTACTTTAACGCTGTCCCTAAAGACATTTCGGCGAGAACCAGATATCTCCGAGTTTGATTGGCCTTTCACCCCTATCCACAGTTCATCCCCTAAATTTTCAACTTTAGTGGGTTCGGTCCTTCATTTCATGTTACTGAAACTTCAACCTGACCATGGATAGATCACCCGGTTTCGGGTCTAGCGCATGATACTTATTCGCCCTATTCAGACTTGGTTTCCCTACGGCTCCATACTTAACAGTACTTAGCCTAGCAACATACGACTAACTCGCTGGCTCATTATGCAAAAGGCACGCCATCATCCTGCAAGCAGGACTCTGACCGCTTGTAAGCATACAGTTTCAGGTTCTATTTCACTTTCCTTTCGGAGTACTTTTCACCTTTCCCTCACGGTACTAGTTCACTATCGGTTACATGGGAGTATTTAGCCTTGCCAAGTGGTCTTGGCAGATTCAAGCAAGATTTCACGTGTCCCGCCCTACTTGGGAATTGTTAAAACAAGATTTAATGTTTTCACATACAGGACTATCACCTTCTATGGTGAATCTTTCCAGATTCTTTTGTTAACATTAAATTTTCTGACTTGTCAATCTAACTGCAATTAGATTAATAACAGACCCGCAACACCAATATTGCAAAATTTGCAGACTTGACACAATATTGGTTTAGGCTATTTCCTTTTCGTTCGCCACTACTAAGGAAATCACTTTTGTTTTCTTTTCCTGAGGCTACTTAGATGTATCAGTTCACCTCGTTTGCTTTATCTATCCTATATATTCAGATAGAAATGTTTTGATATGAATCAAAACGGGTTGCCCCATTCGGAAATCTCCGGATTAACGGTTGTGTGCACCTACCCGAAGCTTATCGCAGCTTACCACGTCCTTCATCGCCTCCATGTACCAAGGCATCCTCCGTATGCTCTTAGTAGCTTTATCAAGTTTTATATGACTTGAGTGTTTTAATGATCTCAGCATTGATTAAACTAAAATAAGTCTAATCAATACAATTGTTAGCGACAGAGATTAAATCTCTGTCACCCGCGTTTATTTCCAAATTGTCAAATATCTAAATTCTAAATCTTGTGGAGCTGATCGGGATCGAACCGACGACCTTCTGAATGCAAATCAGATGCTCTCCCAGCTGAGCTACAGCCCCATAAATGGTGGGCCTACGTGGACTCGAACCACGGACCTCATCCTTATCAGAGATGCGCTCTAACCAGCTGAGCTATAAGCCCCTTAAAGTATAATAATATATGCAGAACCTTTAACCTAAATCCTCTTCGACCATATCTTATTTATAAAAAATAAGATTACTCCCTGAAAGGAGGTGATCCAGCCGCACCTTCCGGTACGGCTACCTTGTTACGACTTAGTCCCAGTTACCTGCCTTACCTTAAACAGCTTCCTCCCGAAGGTTAGAACACCATCTTTGGGTACTGCAGACTTCCATGACTTGACGGGCGGTGTGTACAAGACCCGGGAACGTATTCACCGTAGTATGCTGACCTACGATTACTAGCGATTCCTGCTTCATGAAGTCGAATTTCAGACTTCAATCCGAACTGGGGCTAGTTTTAAAGATTGGCTCCTCCTCGCGGAATTGCTACTTTTTGTACTAGCCATTGTAACACGTGTGTAGCCCTGGGTATAAGGGACATACTGACTTGACATCATCCCCACCTTCCTCCCGGTTATTCCGGGCAGTCTATCTAGAGTCCCCACCATTATGTGCTGGCAACTAAATATAGGGGTTGCGCTCGTTGCAGGACTTAACCTAACATCTCACGACACGAGCTGACGACAGCCATGCACCACCTGTGATAGAGTTTAAAAGCAAGCTTTTAAAGGGAATTCCTTTCGGAAAACTTTCTCTAACATGTCAAACCCAGGTAAGGTTCTTCGCGTATCATCGAATTAAACCACATGTTCCACCGCTTGTGCGGGTCCCCGTCAATTCCTTTGAGTTTCAATCTTGCGATCGTAGTCCCCAGGCGGAGTACTTATCGCGTTAGCTACGGCACTGAAAGGGTCGAATCTTCCAGCACCAAGTACTCATCGTTTACGGCGTGGACTACCAGGGTATCTAATCCTGTTCGCTCCCCACGCTTTCGTACCTCAGCGTCAGTTTTGAGCCAGAAGGCTGCCTTCGCATTTGACTTTCCTCATGATATCTACGCATGTCACCGCTCCACCATGAATTCTGCGTTCCTCTCTCAAACTCTATTCTAACAGTTTTATGTGCAGTTCTTTAGTTAAGCTAAAGTATTTAACACATAACTTGTTAAAACGCCTACGTACCCTTTACGCCCAGTAAATCCGGACAACGCTAGCACCCCTCGTATTACCGCGGCTGCTGGCACGAAGTTAGCCGGTGCTTTCTTGTAAGGTACCGTCAATAACAGATGGTATTAACATCTGAAACATTTCTTCCCTTACGACAGATTTTTACATTCCTAAAAACTTCATCAATCACGCGGCGTTGCTGCATCAGGCTTTCGCCCATTGTGCAAAATTCCTTACTGCTGCCTCCCGTAGGAGTCTGGACCGTATCTCAATTCCAGTGTGGCTGATCATCCTCTCAGACCAGCTACCGATCTTCGCCTTGGTAGGCAATTACCCTACCAACTAACTAATCGGACGCAAACCTATCTCAAAGCGTGAGCCGAAGCCCACTTTAACAACAAATACCCCGAAGGGCCCGCTGCATTATTTGGTATTAGCACTGGTTTCCCAATGTTGTCCCAATCTCTGAGGCAAGTTGTTTACGCGTTACTCACCCGTTCGCCAGTTTACTATTTATCCGAAAATAAAATTCTCCTTGACTTGCATGTATCAAGCACGCCGCCAGCGTTCGTCCTGAGCCAGGATCAAACTCTCAATTGTATATTTTAAGTTTGTTTGGTGCCGAAGCACCAAGTTGTCTAACTGCAGGATTTAAAGCTCAAAGGTTCTACATATATCAAATTTTCAAATATCTAAATAAAAAGTATGCGTAATGATTTTTTACGCAAAGCCTCGAAAATTATTATTATTGAGAGAGATTACCAAATAAAAAATAAAAAAAAATTTATACGATTTTTTGACTATAAAATCATACCTGCAATTGTTGCAGTTAACCATGATGCTAAAGCCCCGCCAAACATAGCTTTTGTGACGAGTTTTGCAAGATCTTTACTGCGATCAGGAGCCATACTTCCAATACCTCCCAACTGAATACCAATGGAACCAAAATTTGCAAAACCACATAATGCATAGCTAGCAATGATTGCTGTTCTCTCAGAAATTTGTTCTTCAGCTATAATTTTTTGCAAATCACCATATGCAATTAACTCAGTTAAAACAATTTTTTTACCCATTAACATTCCTAATGTCCCAGCTTCCGACCATGGCACTCCCATAGTCCATGCTAATGGTTTGAAAATAAAACCAAATATAGCTTCCATTGATGTATCAAAAAATAATAAGAAATAATTAATCATAGCTACAAATGATAGAAATGCAATAAGCATTGCAGCAATATTTGCTGCTAATTTTAATCCTGATGTTGCTCCATTTCCAAGAGCTTCCATTGCGTTTGTAGTAGTTTGTTCAATATCAACATTCAAATCTCCCATGGTATTGGATTTATCTACCTCTGGATAAATAATTTTTGCGATAACCAATGCTGCTGGTGCAGACATTACTGATGCAGTTAAAAGATGACCAGCAATACCTGGAATATCTGATAGCCAGCTAACATAGATTGCTAAGATTCCTCCAGCTGCTGTAGCAAAACCTCCTGTCATCACCGCCATTAATTCTGATTTAGTCATTTTATTAACAAAAGGTCTTACCATTAGTGGAGCTTCAGTCTGACCAAGAAATATATTTGCTGAAACACTTAAAGATTCTGTGCCACTGATAAACATAGTCTTTTGGAATATCTTTGCAAATACTCTCACAATCTTCTGTATTATGCCAAAATGATACAAGACACTAATAATACTAGAAAAAAATATGATTGTAGGTAATGTACGAAATGCAAAATTTTCTAAAGATGGATGTACACTACCAGAAACATAAGATTTAAATAAAAATGTACTTCCCGAATCTGAAAATGATACCAGGGTAGTAATTGCATTATCTAATGATCTAAATATAGGTTCACCAAAAGGTGTTCCTAATATAAAAAAAGCAAGAAAAAACTGTAGACCTATTCCTGAAAGAACTGTTTTCAAGTTGATTGCTTTTCTATTATCAGATAATAAAAATGCAATACCTAAAAGAGTAAATATTCCAATAAATGCCGTAAGTCTTTCCATGATTTATATATTATTGATTCTGCTGATTTTGTAATTCAGATGTTTCAACATCTTTTTCAATAATTTTTGTATTCTCTTTTAATAAGTCTAATATTTTTTCATCAAGAAGATCGTCAGATAGCTTATTTCTGTTAGATTCTTTTTTATAGAATCTTTCAATTTCACTTTTTTGTTCCTTATTCTTATCAATAGCATCAGAAATAAAGGCATCTACTTTTTCTTGCTCAATCTCTAGTTTAAAATCTCTAATAATAGCTTTTCTTAGTAAGAACCATTTTAAATTATTTTCAGCAAAAATTTTATACTGTTCTTCTATCTGGCTTTCTTCAAGATTTGCTCCTTGAGGGCTAGATTTTACCTCATTAACAATATTCGCAAGATATGAATCAAACATTGAAGAAGGCAGAACTGGATTAACTATTTTTATAAACTGATCAATGACAGCTGAATTAAACATTTCTTGAGATTTTCTTTCATATTCTTTTTGGATGCTTTCTTTAATTTTGTCTTTGAATTCTTCAACACTACTACAATCCGGAGCCATTTTCTTTGCAAAATCATCATTTAATTCAGGCGGAATTCGCCTTTCAATTGAATGTATTAAAACTTTAAAAGTTTGATTGCCATTTTCGGAATCAATAGTAATTTGAACTTCGTCACCAACATTTTTATTTAATAAAATATCTTTATTTAATCCCACGATTGGTTCCTGTCCTATAGCAAGAAATTTCTTTTCAGCTTTTTTGCCAATAATTGGTAGACCAGAAGCATCTAATTCTTGAAGATCAACCATAAGAAAATCTCCATCTTCTGATCCTTCTTCAATTTTTTTAATCTCGCTTTGAGACATAAGCATATTATTAATTGTATCTTCTACTTCTTTATCGTTAGAAATAAAGTTCATTTTTTCAGCAGAAACCATATTTCTTTTGAATTTTGGAAGAGAAAGATGAGGTTCTATTTCAAATTCTGCTTTGAAAGACAAATCTTTTTCATATGAAAAATCTATATCTTTAAGCGATGCTTGATTAATAGGATTTAATTTCTCTTTTTGCAAAGATAAGATATAGTATTTCTCGCAGAAATCTTGAACAAATGTATATTCTATATTTGGCAAATATTGACTCATAAGAATATTATCTGGGATCTTACCTTTTCTAAAGCCTGATACTTTAATCTCTTTAGAAGTTTTCTTTTTAGCAGATTCAAAATCTTCTTTTAGATCTTTCCATGGAACAGAAATAGATAATTCATAGGTAAAATCATTTACCTTTTTTGATTTGACTTTCAAATTCATTTACTGTTTAAGCCTATATGTACAACCTTCAATGGTTTTAATAAATGAATCTAATTGAGCCTTGGTACATATTAATTCTTCTAATGGTTCGTACGAATCTGAAGGGTAAGATTCTTCATCATAATCTCTTAAAAAGTTTGATTCAAGTTTAATAATCATATCTTGTAAAACTTGTTTATGAAGATTTTTACTTCTTAAAAAATTAATCTGAAGATTAATCTTTCCATGAGATGATAATCTAAATAATGGAAGCATACCATAATCTGAATTGCATCTATAGGTCATAGTTCCAAAATCATCTCCAGTTCCCCATGACAAGTCATCTGAAGTCTTTTCAGAAAAATCAATAAGATCAAGGCATATCATGACTATATCGCTTTCACAAGTTTCGTTTATATGATTGATAAAACTTTCTTTGGACCACTGTGTCATACGTAAATATCCCTTCACCGATTAAAATTGAATTGAGGCGAATTTACAAAAAACAGGATTCTTTTAAAAAAGAAATCTTAATTTAATTTCTAAGTGGTTTCCCTGTTTTTAGGAAATGTGCAATACGATCTTGGGTCTTTTTTTCTCCAGCTAGAGACATAAAACATTCTCTTTCAATATCTAGTAAATACTGTTCATCAACTTTTGACATCATACCACCTTTTTTGCCTCCGCTAATAATATCAGCAGTTTTTAAAGCAATTAATTCATCGTGTTCAGATATTTTACCTTGTGCTCTCATCATTTTAGTATTTACTTGAACCATTGTTCTAAGAGGCATTCCAGGCATTGTTAAGTCATCACGATATTTTGGTGGTTCATAACCATTATCACTCATTTCTATTACTTTCATTTTAGCTGTAGCTAATAGGTGATCTGAATTCATAAGGATAGTATCACTCTTTCTAAGAAAACCTTTTTTAACTGCATCGGTTGCACTTCGAGAAACGCTTAGCGGATTGATTACTTCAACGGCTTTTCTTGCAATGAGCATATTAACATTCTTAGCATCATTATTCTCAAGCAAATTAAGAAGCACTCTTAAATGTCCACCTGCACCAGGTACGAGACCTACGCCTGCTTCAACTAAACCAGCATACAGTTCTCCTGAAGCAACTGAATGATTAGAGCAAGCATAAAATTCCAGACCGCCACCTAATGCGAAATTAAATGGACAAGAAACTACTGGATGTTTGGAATGTCTTATGCGCTGAGTTAAATCTTGCATTTGTTTTGTACCAAGCTCCATAAGATTCAGATTTCCACTATCAATTGCTACTTTGAAATCATTAACATTTGCTCCTGCGGACCAATTGTTTCCTTGATGACCAACAACAAGGCCTTTGTACTTACCGGAATCAAGTAAATCCATAGCATGAGACATAACTTCAACCATTGATCTATCAATAGGATTCATTTGTGGAACAAAAATAGAATGGAATTCTACATTTAATACACCGTCTCCAATATCATGAATACTAGCACTCCAATCTCTTTTCAGAGTGTGCTTAGAATTCTTATATAAATTAAGATTTAATGTCTTTTCACTTGGTTGATGTTCTATTGCTTCTTTCTTTAATGGACACCAATAAGTCATTCTTCCATCTTTAGTTTCATAAAATGATTTTCTTCCAGAAGAAAGCATTTCTTCTACCCAAGCAGGAACTTTTCTATTTTCTGTTTTCATTTTTTCAACAGATCTTTCAACTCCAATAGCATCCCAAGATTCAAATATGCCTATTTGTCTTGTAAAGCCCCATTTCATAGTATTATCAATTTCAATAATATTATCGGCAATCTCTGGAATCATTTCTGCTGTATAGATTAACATTGGAGCATTGCATTCCCATAAAAATTTTGAAGCTTTATCATCTAAGAATGTTATTGCTTGTAACCTTGTTCTTAAATCTTTAATACCTTTTCCTACTCTAAGCGTATCAAATATACTTTTCTTGGTAGGAGTATATTCCATAGTATCAAAATCCAAAGAAAGAATCTGTTTTCCTTCTTTTTTATACCACCCTGCACCTGTTTTTTGGCCTAATCTTCCATCTTCAACAAGTTTGACCAATAGATCATGGGCTTTGAATTTTTCTCTTTCTTGTTCGCTTTCCGTTGTAACTCTCTCGTACATATTGTTAGATACATTAAGCGCTGTATCTAAACCAACAATATCTTGGGTTCTGAAATATGCGCTTTTTGCATTTCCAATGAAAGTTCCAGTAAGTGCATCTACGTCTTCAACAGATAGTCCCATTTCTAATGCTTTTTCAAGAATAAGTCTACCATTTGCATTAATTAATCGATTTCCAATAAATCCTGGAGTATCTTTTGCATGAACAATTCCTTTTCCTAATATAGTTTCTCCAAAATCAGCAACTGCATCATAGATATCATCAGATGTCTTATCGCCTTTAACTAATTCTAAAAGTTTTAAATATCTAGGAGGATTAAAAAAGTGAGTGATAAGAAATCTCTCCTGCACATCATCAGGAAGAACTTCAACAAGATTTGCTAAAGGAATGCCTGATGTATTTGATGTTAGAATCGCATCTTTTTTCAAATGAGGTAATAATTTTTTATACACATCATGTTTAATCTCAATTTTTTCTGCAACTGCTTCAATAATGAGGTCACAATCATTGAGTTTTTCTAAATCATTATCATATGTACATGCAGTAATTAAAGATACATTCTTCTTACTAAATAAAGGTGCAGGTTTTAAGCTTGTTAAAACATCTACTCCTTTTTTTGCTAGCTCTTCATCAATATCAAATAATAATGATGGAATACCAGCATTTGATAGATGTCCAGCAATCTGTGCACCCATAACTCCAGCGCCTAATACTGCACATTTCTTAATCTCAATAGACATTTATTCACCCCTTTTAATAATTGTGGTAATTCCCATTCCAGTTCCAACGCACATGGTTGCAAGTCCCATTGATTTATCTTGTTGTTCCATGACATTTAACAATGTGGTAATAATTCTAGTGCCAGAAATACCTAATGGATGACCTAAAGCAACTGCACCTCCATTAAGATTTATTTTATTGATATCCCAATTTGCTTTCTTAATACAATAAAGAGATTGCGCAGCAAATGCTTCATTAATTTCCATTGCATCAATATCGTCTATAGTTAAACCAGTATTTTTTAAAGCTTTTTCTGTAGCTGGAATTGGACCAGACCCAAACATTCTCCAGTTCACACCTGCAACAGCTCTTCCCTCAACTGAGGCTCTAATTTTTAATCCATGTTCTTTAGCATATTCTTCACTTGTTAAAAGCATTGCAGATGCACCAATTGAAAAAGGGCTGCTTGTGGCAGCTGTTACAGTGCCATCAGCTCTAAAGGCTGGATTTAATGATTTAATCTTCTCAACATTAGGTTTTTTTGGACCAGTATCTTTCTCAAATGTTGATCCATCTTCTAAGGCAATTGGAATAATTTCATTATCAAATTTTCCAGCTTCTTGAGCGGCTAATGCTTTTTCATGAGAATTAATTGCAAAATCTTCTTGCTCTTCTCTTGAAATACTTAATTCATCAGCAAGTAATTCAGCTCCCTCTCCCATAGAGATATAATAATCTTCCTCAGCAAGTTTAACATTAAAATCAGGAGCAAAACCTCCTTGTGGAATTGTAAACATATCTTCAACTCCTCCAGCAATTCCAACTTGAATATCTCCAGCTTCAATTGCACTACTAACAAGGTGTAAAGAAGTCATTGCTGATCCACAATATCTATTAATTACATTTGCAGCAGCAGTATCTGGAATACCAGCTAAGACTGATGCACCTCTAGCTACCAACATTCCTGTAGGCCCCTCAGGAAAAGCACATCCTAAAGAAACATCTTCTATTGCATTTACATCTAAATCTTCATTACGATCTAAAAGACCTTTAATAACCTGGCCAGCAATTTCATCTGGCCTATTACCAATCAAAGCACTCCCTTTGGTTCCAATGGCTGATCTTACACCATCAACAATAACAGCTTTACTCATTTCTAACTCCTTTTAATAATTTTTAATTGGATATCCAACAGCTTCAACAGTTTTTTCACCAATAATTTTTTTAATTTCTATTGTATCTGTATTTAGAAGCAATCTTTTTCCTAATTTTTCTAATTTATCTTGAATATCTTTTGGAATATTTCCTTCAAATATATGGTTTAATATTCTTCTAGCATGTTCCATAACTCTTGGGCCTTCTTCTGCAACATATGCTTGCAAACAAAGACCTGGTAATTCATCAGAATGCTTTTTATAAAGTTCAGTATTCTGCAATACTCTATTCATAGTTCCATCAGCTACATAGGAAAAAATCAATATGTCGGCTAAATTTTCCATAACCATCTGTTCAACACCAATGTCCTGTCCAAACTTGCTTAAAGCTTCATTTAAAGCAATAGCATAAATAGCTTTCGATGCTTCGATACACTCAGCTTCTGGCTTGTAATCACCAACATATCCGCTATCAACTCCATTAGATGAATATTCATCAATTTGATTTAAATATTCTCTAAAACCTAGTTCTCCAGTAAGAGTTTTTGTAATCATATCTCTACCGCAAAGCATTCTATTGATTTCGTTTGTTCCTTCCCAAATACGATTAATACGTTCATCGCGATATGCACGTGCCATAGGATATTCTTCAATGAAACCGTATCCACCAAAAATCTGCACACAATGGTCGACAACTTCTCTAGTTGACTCACTGCCATATACTTTAACCATAGAATTTTCAGCAATAAATCTTTCCGTTGTATTACCCTGTTTAACATAATATTCTTTATCGTTTTCATCTAAATCATTAATGGCGTCTTGCTGTTGTCCAATCGTATCATAACACATACTATCTAATGTATACGTTCTAACGACGCAATCACCTAATTTCTCTTTAATAGAACCAAAATTAGATATGCTTTGTCCAAATGCTTTTCGCTCTTTAGCGTATTCTGCAGTTGCTTGGAGTGCAAGCATTTGACCGCCCATAGCACCTGCTCCAAGTTTAAATCTTCCAATATTTAGTCCGCAAAACGCTGGACCAGCTCCTTCTCCAACTTCACCAAGTAAATTTTCTACAGGAACTTTGCAATCTTTGAAATATAATGGAGTTGTTGATGATCCATGCATCCCCATTTTCTTTTCTTCTGCACCAATTTCAAATCCAGGAGTACCTTTTTCAATAACGATAGATGAAAATTTTCCATCAATCTTTAGTGCAACTGTAAATACATCTGCCCATGCTCCATTAGAAATAAAAATCTTCTGGCCATTGACTATATAGTGTTTACCATCATCAGATAATACTCCAGTAGTTTTTGAATTAGTAGCATCAGAACCAGCTTCAGGTTCAGTTAATCCAAATGCAGCAATTTTTTCTCCACTACAAATTCCGGGAAGCCATTTTTCTTTTTGTGCATCATTCCCATACCAAATAATTCCTAAACTTCCAATAGAAGTCTGAACATTCCAAATAGTAGTAAAGGATGAATTCCCGCCTTTAGCGATTCCTTCAGCTAGAATACACATTCCTGTTTTACTCATAGCAGAACCACCATATTTTTCAGGAACATCCACTCCTAATAATCCTAATTCACCCATTTTTTTTAACAGTTTACGAACTAGTTCTTCATTTTTTTCTTCAAGCTGATCATGTGCTAGAGGTAAAATTTCATTTTCTGCAAAGTCAGACATTAATTCATAGATAGCTTTCTCATCATCTGAAAAGTCTTCTTTACAAAATACTTTTCTATCTCCAACTCTTGTTGTTAAAAATTTTCCACCCGTTTTTATAGTGTTAAGATCTGGCATTTGAGAAGAAGTAGATTGCTCCTCAACCTTATTATCTATATTCTTATCTTCTGTTGTTGTTTGTTGTTGTTCTGACATACTTACTTCCTTCTTATTTAAGCTTTATAAAGATTCAAAATGTAATCTGATATTGTATCCATATAAACAGAAGCATCTCCCGCTTTACTTTTATATAATGTAAACCAAAAGATACCTTCAATATTTAATATTAATGCAAGAGCTGCAGTTTTTGGGTCAACTCTTTTAAATTCTTTATTTTTAATTCCTGTTTCTATAATTAATTCAATTGCTTTTTGAAATCGATTATAAACTTTCTGCATTGCATTTTTAAAATCTTTATCATTCCTAGATATAGACCAAAAAATAGGCAAGCATTCATAAGGAGTTGGATCTTTTTTCATTTGTTCTCCGAATGTTTTAAATAATGTTTTTAATGATTTCATTGCAGTTTTTTGCTTATTAACCTCTTCAGCCATGATATCTGTATACTTTCTTTCCCAATAATCGATTACATCAAGATATACTTCCTTTTTAGAAGAAAAATAATGGTAAATAGCTCCTTTGCTCATATTGGATTCTTTCACTATATCATCCATAGTGCTATTATAATATCCTTTTTTAGTCATAACAGTCAGTGCTGACGCTAAAATGATTTCTCTCTTTTTATCTCTAGTCTCTTTACTCATAGACCGACCAGTCGGTTTGAATAAAATAAATAATCCTTTTATTTATTACAAGAATTATACTTTGTTTTAAGTATTACTCATTTTTTGTAATATGTGTTTGATTTATGGTGACAAATAAAAGAAAGAAACTTGTAATTGCACCATCGCTTCTTGCAGCAGATTTTTCTGATTTAAAATCAGAAATTAATTACTGCAATGATTCTGATTGCACATGGTTACACTTAGATATTATGGATCAACAATTTGTTCCGAATCTGTCTTTTGGTCCAGATGTGGTCAAAGATATTAGAAAACATTCGGATTTATTTTTTGATGTACACTTGATGGTTAGCAATCCATTTGATATGCTTGATTCATTCATTGATGCAGGAGCTGATGGAATTTCATTCCATATTGAAGCAACTGAGTCGCGCTTTACATTCCCTCCTAAAATTTTAATTAACAAAATAAAACGTGCCAATCTTTTATGTGGAATTGCAATTAAACCAAAGACAGGATTTAAAATTATTGAAAAATATATGGAATTTATTGACTATGTAGTAGTTATGTCTGTAGAACCAGGTTTTGCTGGACAAAAATTTATACCAGAATCAATAGATAAGATTAAAGAAATTCGTTCATTTATCGATGAAAAAAATTTAACAGATCAAGTATCAATACAATGTGATGGCGGAATAAAATTGCATAATGCTAAAGATGTGATTAATGCAGGAGCAAATGTATTAGTTGCAGGATCTGAAGTCTTTCAATCAGAAGATCCAATTGATACAATAAATAAAATGAACCAATTATGAATTATAAATCTATAGAAAATTTTAGTCAATGGAGTGAAGAAGAAAAAAATCATTTTACAGTAAATGTCATTAAAGGACTTGTAATCGATGGAGTGAGAAAAGCAAATTCTGGGCATCCTGGTGGACCAATGTCACTTGCTGATTTTTCATATATTTTATATTCCGAATTTTTAACATTTGATCCAAATAATCCTGATGCTGAATCAAGAGACAGAGTTGTATTATCAGTCGGACATACATGCATGCTTTTATATGTAATCCTTTATCTGTCTGACATACTAGATATGGAAGATTTGAAAAGTTTCAGACAAATTGATAGCAGGACGCCTGGTCATCCAGAAATTGAAACTCCTGGAGTTGATGCAAATGCTGGCCCTCTTGGACAAGGTGTTGGAATGGGCGTTGGAATGGCAGTAGCAGAAACAATGCTCCAAAGAGACAATAAACATTATACATATATTCTTGCAGGTGATGGAGATTTACAAGAACCAATAGCATTAGGTGCTGCATCTCTTGCAGGCCACTGGAATCTATCACGATTAATTATGTTTTATGATAAAAATGATATACAAATAGCAGGAGAAACTAATCGATGTGATTCTACAGACTATGTTCAACTATTCCAATCGATGAACTGGAATGTGCAAGAAATTGATGGACATGATCATAATGAGATTAGAAATGCTATAAAGAAAGCAAAAGAATCAGATAAGCCAAGTATTATCATAGGAAATACGACTATTGCAAAAGGAAGTCATTCTATGGAGAATAAAAGTGAATCACATGGTGCCCCGTTTAGTCCAGAAGAAATTGTGATGACAAAAAAGAATCTAGGTTTACCTGAAGATGAAAATTTCTACTGTCCTGATGTTGTAAAAAAATACTTTCAAAGAAATTTTGATAAAAAAATACCAAGTGATTGTGATATTGCAGATTTAGATATACAAAATAAATTGAGTAAAATGCCAAATATTGACTTTGGAAATGAAATAATAGCTACTAGAAAAGCTTTTGGAATGACATTAGATGAAATGGCACAACATATTCCAGAAATTGTTGGAGGATCTGCTGATCTAGATGGATCAAATTGTACAACAAACTTTGCAAATACATATGGAGATTTTTCTTCATCAAATCCTGATGGGAGAAATATTGCGTTTGGTGTAAGAGAATTTCCAATGGGTGCAATTTTAAATGGAATTTCTCTTCATGGTGGACTTATTCCTTTTGGTGGAACATTCTTAGTGTTTAGCGACTATGTTAAGTCAGCAATTAGATTGTCAGCAATACAAAAATTGCATGTCTTATATGAGTTTACACATGATTCAATATTTGTTGGTGAAGATGGACCAACACATCAACCTGTTGAACATATTATGTCATTAAGACTCATTCCGGGTTTAATGGTATTTCGACCTGCAGATGCTGTAGAAACGCAATTTTGCTTTGAAGCCATTATGAAAAATAATACAAACCCTAGCGCTATCTTACTAACCAGACAAAAGCTCCCTTTAAGCAATCTTGACAATGAAAGTATCAAAAATGGAGTAAAAAAAGGTGCATATACAATTATCAATCATGAAAATCCAGATGCAATTATATTTACTACTGGTTCTGAATTAAGTCTAACATTATCAATAGTCGCCTCTTTAGAAGAAAAAATAAAAGTTGTTAATATGCCTTGCTGGGAATTATTTGAAAAACAATCTAAAGACTATAAAAAAGAGATTCTTTCTCATAATTGTAAAAAAAGAATTTCAATAGAAGCAGGAACTACAACAGGTTGGGAAAAATTTGTAGGGAAAGATGGATTAACAGTTGGAATTAACGAATTTGGGCATTCTGCACCAGGAAAAGACGTGGCACATAAGTTAGATTTTACAAAAGAGGCTATTGCATATAAAATTAAGGAGTATTTAAAATGATTATTGCACTAGGAACAGATCATGCAGGATTTGACCTTAAAGAAGTCGTGAAAAAATTTTTAGAGGAAAATAATTACGAAGTTAAAGATTTTGGAGCATATGAATATGATTCAGCTGACGATTATCCAGATTTCATTAATCCTACAGCAGAATTTGTATCTAAAAATAATGATGCAATGGGTATCATCTTTGGTGGTTCTGGGCAAGGAGAAGCAATGGCTGCTAACCGATACAAAGGAGTCAGAGCAGCAGTTTTCTATGGTGGGCCAGATAAAATAGTCTCATTATCAAGACAACATAATAATGCTAACATATTATCATTGGGATCACGATTTATAGAACCAGAAGATGCTATAAATGTAATTAAGCTATGGCTTTCTACTGAATTTGAAGGTGGGAGACATCAAAAAAGAATTGAAAAACTAGATTCTTAAAATCTTACATCAGCAAGTATTATAAAAAATAGTAATACAAAATAATATAGAGACGTTTTAAAAATTAATTTTGCATTTTGTTCGTTTTGCTCAATAATAAATGGCAAACAACATAGCATATATATGTTACTTAGAAAATAAGCCCCTACAAGATATATTCTTCCTGAAATACCAAAAAAGAATGGTAAAGTTGATATTGGTATTAGTATCAATGCATGTATAAAAATATGTAACACAGTTTTTTTACCATTATCAATAACTGGTAACATTTTTAAACCTGCTTTTAAATAATCTTCTTTATGTATAAATGCAATGGAATAAAAATGGGGATGTTGCCAAAAAAACAATATAAAGAATAGAATCCATCCACCAGCATCAAGACTGTTAGTTGCAGCTGTCCACCCTCCTAACGGTGGTAATGCGCCAGGAATAGCTCCAACAGATGTATTAATCCAAGATATTTTTTTCAATGGAGTGTATAAAAATAAATATGATGCAACGGTGCAGAAAGCAAGAACACTAGTTAAGGTATTTACTTTATCAAATAATAAATACAAACCAGAAATAATAAATATAAGACCAAGAAATGAAGCAGTAGAAAGAGATATTTTTTTTGTAGGCAAAACTCTGTATTTAGTTCTTTCCATTCTTGCATCAGTCTCTACTTCAATAATGTTATTAAAAATAGAAGATCCCGAAGAACATAATAAAGTTCCAAAAAGTGTATAAAATAATAATTCATTCGATCCAAACCCTTGATTTCCAAGGTAAAATCCAATTAAAGTAGTGGTTAAGACAAGAAAACCAATACGTATTTTAGTTAATTCTATAAAATTCTTTATCATTATGTCTTTTCGTTAATAAGAAATACAATATCATTTTGAAGTTCCATGATAGCAGCATCATCAGTGCCTTTATAATACTTTCTAATATTTTTTTGCTTATCTATCAATACAAAGCTTGTAGAATGACCTGCTGGGAGATTTAATGCTGACAGAAAAAATCCTTTTTCTGATAAGGTTGATATATAATTCTTGTCTCCCCTTAGAAAATACCAATTATTGCCATTGGAATATTTTTCAGAAAATGTTTTCAGTATATCATTTGAATCATAATCAGGATCAACAGTAATTGATACAAATTGAATTAAATCAGAATCTTTAAATCTTTCTTGAAGAATACTGAAATTTTCTGACATAATTGGACATGCATCTGGACAACTTGTAAAAACAAAACTAAGAATAGTAATTTTATCTAGAAGATTATTATCTGTAAAAATTTTTTCATTAAAATTTACTAATTCAAAACTAGGGACACTAGATAATACATTGAGATTTTGAATTTTTGACTCAGTAGCTTCACGCAGAGTAAACAATGCAACTGTGCCTAGAAAAAAGACAATAAGAAATGAAAGGATTAATTTTTTATTTAAATCATTCATTTTTTATGCAATTATACAATATAATTATTACACCAACAAGCCAAGATGAACCCCATGTATGAAATAATCTTGTAAGTTGAGGCAAATCAAAGAAAATCATCATTTCTCCAAGAAAAATTTGAAGGACAACCATGCCTGTTATAAAATATCCTATCTGTTTTGCTAACAATAAAGAATGATTTCTAAGACTATAATTGACATAAATGCTAAAAAAGAGTAATGCAAAACCGACGATTGAGTGCATATATTTATAGTATGGCAATGCATCTAATTGATCGGATTTTGAAAATAAAGGATTTTCTATAACAATCAATTCAATGTTTGTTCTCAATCCTGTTCCAAGCAAAATTTCTATCACAATCAATATCCAAAGAAAAATTAAACTTTTTAATAATACGAGATTGCTTGTTAAGCCTTTAAAAAGATTTGAATTAAGCATTTTATATGATTTAATACATATATAACTGAGTATTGATACAAGAATAAGAGCAAACAACATATGTGCAGTTTTGATATAAGGATTTAATTCAAACCATACCAGTGCTCCACCTAATAAACCATTGATTATTACAAATATCAATGAGAGAATGGAATAGAATAATAAATTGTGATTCTTTCTAAAATAGAATATTGCTATAACATTTAAGATTATAATTGATATCCCTAAAATAACTCCAAACATACGATTAGTAAACTCAATCCATGCTAAAGTGGTATTAATCTGATTGATATCTACATTAGTTGGAGGAATCCAACCTTCGCCACATTTAGGCCAACTTGGACATCCCATCCCAGCTCCAGAAACACGAACCAATCCACCAATGAAAATAAGTAGATAAGATAAAATAGTGGCAATTACAGCAGAATTATAAAAAAGCCTGAGTTTCATCTAATGATGATCCTTGTCTCCCTCATGATGATTCTTTTCTTTATCAAGAGGATAACCGTGGTCATCTGTCAAAGGTAAAGAATTGTAGAATGCAGCTCGCTTATTAATTGGATCTTTAATCTCAGGATTCACTGCACCACGAAATTCCGTATCAGTCATTGTTATACCGATAAAAATTGCAAGAAACATTAATGAACCCACAAATATTGTTGCATTCTTTTTATCATCCCATAATAAATGCATGAAAAAAGTTGCTACAATTCCAGCTTTAGTTCCTGCAATAAGCAATGCAAGAACAATATTAAAAGATCCTAAGTCAATATATGAAGCCCATACAGTCACTGCTGTTAAGAAAAACAGTGTACCAGCAACTAATAAATAAGTCTTTAATGGTGTAATATGATGTTCTTCAGACATAATTTATCATCCTATTAAATAAAATAGTGGAAATAGAAAAATCCAAATTAAATCGACCAAATGCCAAAAAATTCCTACTGCTTCCATGTGAGTATAATATCCAGCATGCAACCTTCCTCTTGCAGTAAGAACCATTAGCCAGGCAATTAAACCCATGCCTATAGCAACGTGCAAACCATGTAGTCCAGTCATTATAAAATAAATACTGAAGAAAATATGCGGATTATTCATTGTATATAAACGATTAGTTTCTTTATCAAAAAATATATTATTGGATGCAATATAAGAGTCAATTTTTTCCTGATCATGAATTTGTTGAACAACTTCTGGGCCCATATAAGAATAGTATTCTCCAGGAAGTTGTCCAAGATGAAATTTGTGTTCATATTCTACATATTTGATTCCAAGAAAACCTAATGCACAAAGAAAAGTAATAAATAACATTAGCAATGAAAGTTTCCTCTTGTTTAACTGAATAGCCCAAATAGCAAGTGCCATAGTTAGAGAGCTAGCAATTAGAACAATAGTATTAATTAATCCTTTATTTACATCTAATAATAGGTTTGCATTAAAGAACATATCTGGATGCCATGCACGATAAATAGTATATGCAACAAATAAACCTCCAAAAGTAAGGACTTCAGTTAATATAAATGCCCACATTCCTAATTTGGATGTTTCATATTGTTGATCTACATCATAAAAATGATGATATAAATGATCAGGTGATGATTTGTCGTGACTCATTTTTTCAATGTTGGTTGAACAATAACTTTATCATAATCATATGGACCATGTTCAAGAACAGGTTCTTCCTCAAAATTATGTGGATGTGGAGGAGATGTAGTATGAGTCCATTCCATTGTTAATGCTCCCCAAGGATTTGTTCCAGGATCTAATTTATTGCTCTTTCTTAAAGACCAAAGCAAATTCATCACTCCAATAAATATAGAAAGTCCTAAAATACCAGAAAAGAAAGTGGAAGAACCATGAGTTGCAGCATATTGTGCTACTAGTTCCTCTGAACCTAAAGCGTCATAAGTGGCGTATCGTCTTGGCATCCCTCTTAGACCAAGTAAAAATTGTGGAAAAAATGTTCCATTAAAACCAATAAAAACTCCAATAGCACATATATTAGCAATAGTTTGATTATACATTTTTCCAAATGATTTAGGCCACCAATGATGTAATCCGCCAAGAAATGCAACAATAGTTCCTCCTTGCATCACATAATGAAAGTGAGCAACCACAAAATAAGTATCATGCAAATGTATATCTAATGCAACAGCACCAAGAAATATGCCTGTTAAACCACCAATGGTAAATAAGAATAAAAATGATAATGCATAAAGCATAGGAGGGGTAAAAGATACTTGCCCTCTATACATCGTTAACATCCAGCTAAATATTTTAACTCCAGTTGGAATTCCAACAAAATATGTTATAAATGAAAATATAATTTGTGAAAGAACAGATTGACCAGAAGTAAACATATGGTGTCCCCAAACTAAAAAACCAATAAAAGCAATTGATAAAGTTGAGTAAGCAATAAATTTATATCCCCACACCTTTTTCCTAGAATGAACTGGAATAATTTCACTAATAATACCAAACGCAGGAAGAATCATGATATATACTGCTGGATGAGAATAAAACCAGAAGAAGTGCTGAAATAATACTGGGTCTCCACCTAAAGCTGGATCAAAAATACCTATACCTAACAAACGTTCAAGCATTAATAAAACCATAGTTATTGCTATAACGGGAGTAGCAGTAATTTGTACTAAAGATGTTCCATAAAGCGCCCAAACAAATAGAGGTAACTTATACCACGTTAACCCTGGTGTTCGCATTTTGTGTACTGTAGCAATAAAATTTAATCCAGTTAAAATCGATGAAAATCCTATTATAAAAACCCCCATCGTTGTTCCCATAACATTGGTATGACTTTCTGTAGAATAAGGAGTATAGAAAGTCCACCCTGTATCAACACCTCCAGATATCATTACATATATAAAAAAGATTGCTCCAATTGTATAAAGATAGAAGCTTGCAAGATTTAATCTTGGGAATGCAACATCTTTTGCTCCTAACATCAATGGGAGAAGAATATTACCTAATGCACCAGGAATCGCTGGAATAATAAATAAGAAAATCATAATAGCACCATGTAAGGTATACATACTATTGTATTGATCGTTTGTTACAAAATCAGCCTCTGGAGTCGCAAGCGCATATCTCATCCCTAATGCTAATAATCCACCAATAAAAAAGAAAAATAACCCACCAAAAAGATACATTAGACCAATACGTTTATGATCAAGGGTTAATAACCAAGACATAATTCCTTTTGGATGAGTAAGATAATTCTGATTAGTTCCGCTCATAAATAATCCCTTAATTTATATTAAATTTGGGAATCCTCCTTTAATGTTTTTAAGAATGCAATCAATGCATCTAATTCCCTATCATTTAATAGTCCTTGATATGTAGGCATTACATTTTGATATCCTGCTACAATCTGCGTTTGTGGTTCTAACATAGAACTACGAATATAGTTTTCATCTACAACAACAGAACTTCCATTATCCAATACTCTTTCTTGTCCCCACATTTGACTAGTTTCAAGATAAGAAGGCCCAACAAGTGCTGTTCCATCAAGAGTATGACATGTATTACATGCTTTTTTGGTATATAGTTTTTCTCCAAGTTCTTCTAGTGGCAAATCATCATCTGCCGAACCAGCTTCTGCTAACCATATTTCATACGCTTTCTTAGGTAAAACTGTAAGTTTTCCAATCATGCCAGAATGGCTAGTTCCACAATATTCAGTACAAAAAATTGGATATTCTCCTGGTTGATTTGCATCAAACCACATAACATTATATCTGTTTGGTAAAACATCCATCTTTGCACGCATAACTGGTATATAAAAACTATGCAATACGTCTGTAGATGAAAGAATAACTTTGATTGGAGTATCCATCGGAACAACAAGTTCATTCATAGTATTTTGTCCTTCTGGATAATCATATATCCAAGCCCACTTTTGGCCCTTTACTTGAATTTCAATTGCACCATCAGGGACTGTTATCATGTCTAGATACGATTTAATACCCCAAACAAATGTAATCATTACTAAAATAAGTGGAATAATAAAAAACATTGCTTCTAGTGTATTGTTATGATCTAAACTACTTGTAAGGCGTATATCGTCTCCTTTTTTGAAACGATATTTAATGGCTAAATAAACCATTCCAATAACAACAATTAAGAATAGCACGATAGATGCATAGAATATAAAATAGAATAAATTATCAATGTCATGTGCAAACGATGACACCTGTTTCGGAAACAAATATTCTGTTAATCTATCCACCTCAATCCCCAATTAAATAGTGATCTTTTCTCCAATAGTTGTAAAGCATAAGACCGATAAAAATGAGAGTAAATATACCACCAATTCTCATAATGTTGGTAGCAAAAATAGTATAAGTATTCTTATATGGATCATAACGATAGCAAGAAAGAATAATCTTATCAAGCGTAGAACCAATTTTCCCTTCAGCAGATTCTAAAAGAGCTAATTTTAAGTCTTTCTCAATAAATTGGATTCCATATAAATATCGAGATATCATTCCTTCTGGACTAACAATAGTCAGTGCAGCAGGATGCATATACTCATCTCGTATACGATCATAATAATAAATAAATCCAAGACTATCTGTAATTTTCTTAATATTATCATGAGTGCCAGTTAAAAAAACCCAATTCTCATCAAGGTTGTCAATATTATACTCTTTGATGTAATTATTTTTTTTCTGATTTGCTAACTGATAACTCTCATACGGATTAATATCAATTGTAATAATTTGATATTCATCTCCTGGATCTAAATTCATCTTTTGAATACTGTCTCCGAGTCCATTTAAAATCAAACTACACAACATTGGACACTCAAAATAATTTAGAGTAATAATGGTAGGTATATCTTTATAAAAAAAATCTTTTAATAATACAGATTCTCCTTTTTCATTTAAAAATTCAGCATCTAGAGCAATAATATCACCTAATCGCTCTATAATATCAATAGGACCTTCCGCAGGAAGTTCTTTTTTTAATGTTTGAGGATATAAATAACTAAGAAGGAAAAATAATAGTATTACTCTATTGACTTTTTTCATTAAGTAACAATTCTTTAGATCTATCAATTGGTATTTGATAAATCTGTTTTTCTTTATCAATCACTTTATAAGAATTCAAAGCATCGTTTTCAGATTTTTGTAAATCTATTATTTTCTCTGACCTTTTACTTAATTTGTTCTCATGTATACTGCTATCTATTACACGCTCTGTGTATTCATAAAGAAGATATATGGTCATAGCAACAATAATCACAAATATTAATGCACCAATTGCTATTGGCTTGATTGGAACGTCTTGTGTTTCATATGGTTTCTTGCTCATTACTAATTATTCCTATGATTAATTGCATTTTTTAATTCTGGGTCATTGATTGGAATCAATGGATTTTTAGACATGACATATTTCAGAGATCCTGTAAATATTAAACCAAATCCTATCATTGTCATAAAATCATATATACCCAAATGAACATCGTGATGATGCAATGTTGGCATTATAATCCAATGGATATCTAGATAATGAACTGCAATAATCCAGATGGTCATAAATTTTAATAATTTTGTATTGCGTTTTGATGCACGAAAAACCAATGTAAAAAATGGAATAACAAATTTACCAACAATCAACATTACACTTGCAACTTTCCAAGTTCCAACCCATCGATGTAAATACCAGATTGTTTCTTCAGGTATGTTACTATACCAAATAAAATAAAATTGTGCACCAGCGATATAACAATAGAAGACAGTAAATGCAAATAAGTATTTACCTAAATCATGATAATGTTCTGTCGATACAATGCCATTTAAATAACCCTGATCTTGCAATCGAATTAAAGTAAAAGTAAGGAAGGCAAGAAATACCAAAAAAGATCCTGAAAAAATATAAACTCCAAACATAGTTGAATACCAATGAGGATCTAAACTCATCAACCAATCAAATCCAGCAAATGTAAGGCTGACAAAAAATAAGACTCCAAGAGGGCTCATGCTAAATAGATTCATCTTTCTTAATATAGAGTGGTCATTTGTTTCATCATGTTTGATTGACATTTTATAAAGAGATATTGAAATAATATTCCAAAGTAAAAAGTATAATATTGCTCTTATTAAAAAAGATTCTTCATTAAGAAATGCTAATTTTTGTTGAATAAGGTGATCGGATTCGAAACTATGAGTATCCCAATAATAATGATCTGGAAGCCATTTAAATAATTTCTTCATTCCATAAATAATTGGCAAAAACAATACTGTAAAAATTGGAATAAGAACGATTGTGTTTTCCATAATCCTTCTAATTACAGTACTCCATGTCGCAGAAAAACCATGATGTACTAAGGTAAAAAATATTCCTCCCAATAATATAGACAGCCAGAAGAAATATGAAGTAAGATAAGAGAAATAAAATTCTTTTGATGAAGAACCTGTAAAAAATGCTACTAACAACAGAATTAATCCAACAGCAATCAAAATATAATTATTTGATTTCTTTGAATGATACGTATATAATTTAGAATCTAAATTCATTCTTGTTCCAATATCTTATTTTTTTCATTATCTGGAATATCATCTAATGATGCATTTTGGCTTCGTTGTAATGCTCTTACATAATAAACAACAGACCATACATCTTCGGGTTTTAATTGATATCCATAGGCCGGCATACTACGTAATCCATTTGTAATTGTATTAAACATTTCTCCATCAGGTAAATTACGGATGCGTTCATCGTGAAAGTTTCCAGGAATAACAGGATAATCATATTGTGTTATAATCCCTTTCCCATCACCAACCTTTGAATGGCAAGGTGCACAATATATATTGTATCGATCTTCTCCTCTATTCAATGCTTCCATACTCAATTCAAGCGGATTTTCTATTAAATAAGTTCCATCATCATTTTTTCCAGTAATAAATGATGAATCTTCATTATAATGGCCAACAGCAACTGTTCCTTCAATAGGAGTTCTCATGGTAGAGCCATCTTCAAAGAAATAACTTTCTTCAAGAGATCTATATTTTGGCTGATTATCCATATTTGGATTTAAATGTATCGGTGGTTCCTCAAATTTAGATCCACGAAAACACCCTGTTAAAAATAACAGAGCAAATAAAATTAATATGTTATTATTCATTTTCATCTTGTAATAACTCTATGTCTTTACCGCCAATTTTTTTAAGAAAATCATTTGTTTTTTTATCGTCATATTTTGGATCTGAACTCTCAATACTTACATAAAATGCATCACTTGTAACTGCAGAAAACTTCTCAGAGTAAAATACTGGATGATGCAAACGAGGAATCTTATTATAATACATCATTCCAAAAACAGCACCAAAAGCACTAAATAATACCATTAATTCAAATGTAATAATTGCATAAGCTGGATATGCAAAAAATGGTTTTCCGCTAATGTTCATCGGATATTCAATTAAGTGAATCCATGTTTGAAGTCCAAAACCAAACAAAGCTCCTGTCATTCCCATTGCACCAATAAGATAGCCTAGTGTAGTGCGTTTAAGACCCATTGCATCATCTAAACCATGAACAGGAAATGGAGAGTGACAATCAAAATCTTTAAAGCCGGCATCTCTTATTTTTTCAGCAGCATGTAGTAAATCTGATGTTGTATCAAATCTTGCAATTATTCCATAAGTCTTCATTAGTGATCTCCTCCATGATGTGGATCAGACTCAGGTAAAACTAATTTTACTTCTGCAATTGATGCCATTGGTAAAAATCGTAAGAATAAAAGAAATCCTGTAAAAAATATTCCAAATGTGCCAAGATAAACTGCAACATCCCATATTGTTGGATGATACATGGACCATGCACCAGGAAGAAAATCTCGATGTAATGTTATAACCACAATAACAAAACGCTCAAACCACATACCTATATTAACCAATATTGAAGTAATAAATAAAAAAGGTACATGTCTTCTAAATGTCTTAAACCAGTAAAATTGAGGAACAACAACATTACAAAATATCATAGCCCAATAACCCCACCAATAAGGGCCTAAAGCTCTATTAATAAATGCATATTGTTCAAAAGGATTCCCGCTATACCATGCAATAAAAAACTCCATCGCATAGGAATAACCAACGATACATCCAGTCAATAACATAATCTGTGCCATCTTATCTAAATGGTCAATTGTGAATATATGCTCCAATTTGTAAATCTTTCTTGCAATCACCGCTAAAGTCATTACCATTCCAAAACCAGAATAAATTGCACCTGCAACAAAATAAGGAGGGAAAATTGTTGTATGCCATCCAGGAATAACACTTGTAGCAAAATCAGAACTAACAACACTGTGCACAGATAAAACAAGTGGTGTTGATATACCTGCTAAAACTAAATACGCCAATTCATAATGTTGCCACTGTCTATTTCCACCTCTCCATCCTAAAGCAAAGAATCCATATATTTTTTTCTTTAATTTTGTTTTAGCCCTATCTCGTAATGTTGCCAAATCAGGAATTAAACCAGTATACCAAAATAAAAGAGATACGGTAAAATATGTGAATACAGCAAAGAAATCCCAGATTAATGGACTTCGCATGTTAGGCCACATTGCCATTTGATTTGGTAATGGTAAAAACCAATATGCAACCCATATTCTTCCAACATGAATCCCTGGGAATACAAGTGCACAAATCACTGCAAATAAGGTCATAGTTTCAGCAAAGCGATTAAT
>CACGRA010000008.1 GCA_902575395.1 uncultured Fidelibacterota bacterium
ATTGTTCTTAATGTGCTTTCAAATTTTCTACTGCCTCAAGGAGAAGTGGATATTATTATTAATGATGATCCAAGTAAATCATTAAAAGTGCAAACTGGTTCTACTGTATTGTCAGCATTGTCTTCTCAAAATGTATATCTTCCATCTGCATGTGGAGGACAAGGAACTTGTGCTCAATGTAAATGTCAAGTTATAGAAGGCGGTGGAGAAATATTAACAACTGAAAAGGCTTATATTAGCAGAAAAGATCAGAAAGATCATTGGAGATTAGGATGCCAGGTTAAGATTAGAGATAATATGAAGATCAAAGTTCCTGATGAGATTTTTAGTATTAGAAAATGGGATGCGGTAGTTAAATCCAATGATAATGTTGCAACTTTTATTAAAGAACTAATTCTTGAATTGCCTGCGGATGACCCTATTTTATTTGAATCTGGTGGTTATATTCAAATTGATGTTCCGAAATACAAAGATATAGATTATAAAAATTTCGATATTGGAGAAGAATATAGAGATGATTGGGACAAGTTTGATGTTTGGAGATATAAAGCAGATAATCCTGAGCCAGTTTTTAGGGCGTATTCAATGGCAAATCATCCAGCTGAAGGTAATATGATTATGTTAAATATCCGTATTGCAAGTCCTCCTCCAGATAATCCAAATGTTCCTCCAGGAATTGCTTCTTCTTATGTTTTTGATTTGAAAGCTGGTGACAAAGTAACAGTATCTGGCCCTTATGGTGAATTTTATATTAAAGATACAGATCGTGAGATGGTATATATAGGTGGAGGAGCAGGAATGGCTCCTTTAAGATCTCATATCTTTCATTTATTAAAGACAGAAAAGACAAAAAGAAAAATATCTTTTTGGTATGGTGCTAGATCTGTAAAAGAGATGTTTTATGATGAAGAATTTAAAGCTCTAGCTGAAGAATTTGATAACTTTACTTATCAGGTAGCGCTATCTGATCCACTTCCTGAAGATAATTGGGATGGTCCTACTGGATTTATCCATCAAGTTGCTCATGATATGCATCTTGAAAATCATGAAGATCCTACCGAATGCGAATATTATCTTTGTGGCCCACCTATGATGATTAGCGCAGTACAAAAAATGCTTTGGGATCTTGGGGTTGAGGAAGAAATGATCGATTACGATGATTTTGGATAAAAAATTTATTCTTCTTGAAATTCTTTTCTGGCTTTCTTTGATAGTATCTATATTTTTCATTTACCAATCGAATAATGAGCAAAAAATAATCTCCATCAATGGAGAAACTATGGGGTCTACTTATTCTGTAAAATATCTATCAGGTGATGATTCAGAGAGTAAAAATAAAAAAATAATTGAAGATATATTAACAGATATTAATCAACAAATGTCCCATTATATTATAGATAGCGAAATTTCTCTATTTAATTCACTCAATGACACTACATGGTTTGATATATCTGAAGAATTTGCATATGTAGTTTCTTCTTCTTACAAATACCACAGTATTTCTAATGGTTTGTATGATATTACTGTCATGCCTTTAGTGAATTTGTGGGGATTTGGACCAGAGGATTTTTCAAATCCTCCAAATCAAACGGCTATTGATAGTGTTTTAAGTTTTGTAGGACAAGATTTAATTGAAATAGATAAAGATAAGATTAGAAAAAAAGATCCGAGAGTTCAAATTGATTTGAGCTCTATTGCTAAAGGATATGCAGTGGATAAAATTATTGAATATTTGAATTATGAAGATATTATGGTTGAAATTGGAGGAGAAGTTAGAGTTAAATCTAAAAATAAGGTTTGGAAAATTGGGATTAACACTCCTTCAATAGAAAATTTTAATAATGATATAGAACATATCGTTACTCTTGGTAATAGTTCGCTAGCAACATCAGGTAACTACAGAAATTTTTATATCGATGAAAATAATTTTTATCATCATGAAATTAGTCCATTGTCAGGTTATCCAATTAAATCTAATTTGGGATCTATATCTGTCCTAACAGTGACATCATGTATGGAAGCAGATGGTTTATCAACGGCATTATATATGATGAACATAAATGAAATAACTAATTTTTTTAATAATTCTGATTTTGAAGGATTAATGATTGTTGCAAATAAAGATAATTCTTTTGATAAGATTTTTTCAGAAAACTTTCCAAAAGATTAAGTAGGTTCTTCACATTTATCTGCATCCCCACCGCAAATTTCACATCCATCAGGTGAACTTCCACATCCTTTTTTCAATGGCTCATTTTTAATGATGAGTCCAATATTCATTATTAGAAAACAAAAGATTAGAATGCCAATAACTAGTAAATATTCCATTATTTTAATTTAAAATATTTATTCGATTTTCATAAGTTTTTATATCTCTTTATTATAAATTACTCGAATGGAATTACTACTTCATCCAGTTGGATATATAAGTCTGTTTATTTTTATTTTGGCTTATGCTCTTGTTGTAACAGAAGAGGTTACGCATTTGAGAAAATCGAAACCTGTATTGTTTGCTGCAGGAGCAATATGGGCAATGATAGCATGGATGGGCTCAAAATATGATGACTCTCATCATGTTGAGGAGGCTATTATGCATGCATTTTCTGAATTTTCTCAATTAATGCTTTTTTTGTTAGTTGCAATGACGTTTATTAACTCAATGACTGAGAGAAACGTATTCAATAAATTGAGATCTAGATTGCTTGCACAAGATTATAGTTATAGAACATTATTTTGGGTAACAGGTGTTATTTCTTTCTTTCTATCGCCCATAGCAGACAATCTGACAACTGCATTAGTAATGTGTGCTGTTGTTATGGCTGTTGGCGGAAAAAATAAAAACTTTGTTAGCATAGGCTGTGTTAATATAGTTGTCGCAGCAAATGCAGGTGGAGCATTTAGTCCATTTGGAGATATTACTACTTTAATGGTTTGGCAAGCTGATAGAGTTGAATTTGTTCAGTTTTTCTGGTTGTTTCTTCCTTCAGTGGTTAATTATATCATTCCTGCATTTATTATGAGTTTATTTATTGAAGGATCATCAAAAGATGTAGCAAATCCACCTGTGCAATTAAAACGTGGTGCAAAAACTATTGTCCTTCTTTTTCTTTGTACAATATTTTTAGCAGTAACATTTGAGAATTTTCTTCACATACCGCCCGTGTTTGGGATGATGACAGGATTGAGTTTACTTCAATTATTTGGATACTATTTAAAAACGACATATTACAGATCTTCACCAGTAATAAGTAGAGAGGGTGATGATCAACCATTTGGTGTTTTTAAACAGATAGCTCAAGCAGAGTGGGATACACTATTGTTTTTCTATGGAGTGATAATGTGTGTATCTGGATTGTCATATATTGGGTATTTAGAGTTATTGTCTAATGCAATATATCCATCAGACCCAAATCAGATGATCGGTTTTTCTATTGCCAATTCTATAATGGGTATTCTTTCGGCTCTTATTGATAATATACCTGTAATGTTTTCTGTTTTGCAGATGCATAATAATGAGTCAATGGTATTGTCTCAATGGTTGTTAATTACTCTCACAGCAGGGGTTGGTGGAAGTTTATTGTCAATCGGATCTGCTCCAGGAGTTGCTTTAATGGGTCAAGCTAGAGGAATGTATACTTTTTACAGCCACCTAAAATGGGCACCCGTTATTTTTATAGGTTATGTTGCGAGTATATTAGTTCATCTTTTAATTTGGAATATTATTTAATGCGTATTACTAAGGTTGTAACTCGCAACGGAGATAAAGGTCAAACCAGTCTTGCTCAAGGCGATTTAGTTTCTAAAAATGAACCTATTATTAATGCTATTGGTGATGTTGATGAATTAAATAGTGTTTTAGGTGTTTGTAATTCTTTTTGCAGCAATGATGCGATTTTAAAAGATATTAAAACTATACAAAATGATCTATTTAATATTGGAGGCGAAATCTCATTAAATGATTCAGATAAAAAACTTCTTAAAGATGAATCATTATTGTTTCTTGACAATAAAATTGATGAGATGAATAATCTTCTTGAACCTTTAAAAGAATTTATACTTCCAGGAGGGGATTCATTTTCTTCAAATTTACATTTGGCTAGATCTGTAGCAAGAAGAGCAGAGAGAAGTGTTGTTGAATTATATGCTGGGAGTTTAGAAAATAACAATATTGTTAAATATCTCAATAGATTGTCTGATTATTTATTTGTTTTATCCCGATTTTATAATAAAAATAATAACATCGATGAAAATATGTGGGAGAAATGAATTATTCAAAAATAGAACAAATTATTTCTGAAAATGAAAAAATATTTATTTCTACTCATATAAATCCTGATGGAGATAGTCTTGGTTCTGCATTTGCTATGTATCATTATTTGAAAAAAATAGGAAAAGATTGTCGAATCATTAACCATTCTGAAGTGCCACTTGTTTATAGTTTTTTAAATGAAAAAGAAATTTTTAATGAAATCAATGATGAAAACATAGCTTTTATTAAAAATGCTGATTTAGGAATTATTCTAGATATTGGTGACTTTTACAGGTTAGGTGAAGTTGCAAATGTTATAGAAGGCACTGCAATTGAGACAATTAATATTGATCATCATCCTCTTACAGAGAATGATTTTTTTACACATAATTTTATTAATTTAGATGCTTCTTCAGTGGGAGAAATTCTCTATTCATATTTTTTCTAGTTTAGGTAGTGATATAATAGATAAAGAAATGATGTTAGGAATCTATTCTGCTGTGTTGACTGATACAGGATCATTTAGATTTAGTAATACGAATCAATTAAGTCATGAAATTGCAGTTGATGCAATAAAAATGGGAATTAATATTTCAGAGATTTATCAAAATATATATGAAAATTCTTCTGTAAGTAGAATAAAACTTCTTGGGAATGTAATTCAGAAATTAAACTTTGATTGTAATGGTGAATTATTATGGTTTTCATTAAATAATGATATGGTAAAAGAGGTAGATGGAACAAACCAAGATTTTGATGGATTTACTGATTTTTTTAGGGGAATTCAAGGTGTTGAGATTGCATTAATGCTTTATGATTTAAAAGGAAAAGTAAGATTGAGTTTTAGGTCAAAAGGAAAATACAAAGTTAATAACGTTGCAAAAAAAATGGGAGGTGGAGGCCACCCTTTTGCAGCAGCAGCATTAGTAGATGGAGAATTTTCTGATGTAAAATCAACAGTTTTAGGATTATTATCAACTTATATCAATAATTACGATGAAGATACTTCTAGCTAAAGACGCAGGATACTGTTTTGGTGTTCGAGATGCCGTAGATATGGCTTATGATACAAGCAAAGAATATGGTGAAGTGTATATGTTGGGTGATATCGTACATAATGAAAACGTGGTTGAAGATTTAGAAAAAAGTGGAGTAAAGGTCGTTTCTGATTTAGAAGATATTCCAGATGATAAACCTGTTTTATTTAGAGCTCATGGTACTGCAAAAAATGTATGGAAAGATGCTGAAAATAAGAAAATGAATATTATTGACGCAACTTGCCCTTTAGTTCATGAAATACATAGAGAAGTAAAGCAATTACATGAAGAAGGAAGAAAAATTATTATTATCGGTGATCATGGACATGACGAAGTTATTGGAATTGCAAGTCAGGTTGAAGATGCGATAGTAATATCAAGCGTTGAGGAAGCTGAACAGTTAAGAAAGACAAAGAAAGCAGGAATTGTGAGTCAATCAACTCAGAAGATTGAAAATGTTCAAGATATTATTAATATTTTGATGACAAAAGTGTTTGATTTGCGATTTGTTAACACAATTTGCTTTCCTACAAAACGCAATCATGAACAAATTAAAGAGTTATCAGAAATAGTAGATTTAATGATTGTGATTGGTTCCTTTACTAGCGCCAATTCCAAAAGGTTAACAGAATTGAGTCTTGAAAGAAATAAAAATACTTATCAAGTTACTAATGCAACAGAAATTGATGTATCTTGGTTTAAAAAGAATATAAATTCCGTAGGTGTTTCTGCTGGTGCTTCAACACCAGATTTGATAATCGATTCGGTTATAAAAAAAATAAAGGATATAACAAATACCACCGATAAGGAAATAATTTATGAGTGATAATAACTTTAAAGTAAAAGTCGGTTTAGCTGAAATGTTGAAAGGTGGCGTTATCATGGATGTTACTAATGTTGAACAGGCAAAGATTGCTGAAGAATCAGGCGCTGCTTCTGTTATGGCTCTTGAAAGGATTCCAGCAGACATTCGTGCTGATGGAGGAGTTTCTAGAATGAGCAATCCTCATATGATTAAAGAAATTCAAGATGCTGTATCAATTCCTGTAATGGCAAAATGCCGTATTGGACATTTTGCTGAAGCACAAGTCCTTCAAGCTCTTGAAGTAGACTTTATAGATGAGAGCGAAGTTTTAACTCCAGCTGATGAAGATCATCATATTTATAAACATCCATTTAAAGCCCCATTTGTATGTGGTGCTAGAAATCTTGGTGAAGCATTAAGACGCATTCATGAAGGAGCTGCCATGATTAGAACAAAAGGCGAAGCTGGAAGTGGAAATATTGTTGAGGCAGTTAGACATATGAAGATGATAGTTTCTGAAATTGAAGAAATAAAAAATTCTAATGAAAAAACACTGAAAGAAAAATCAGAAGAAATGAGAGTTCCTATCGAATTAGTTCAATATGTCTCAGACAATGGTAAAATTCCTGTTCCTAATTTTGCAGCAGGAGGAATCGCAACACCTGCTGACGCTTCATTAATGATGCAATTAGGAGCTGAATCAGTGTTTGTTGGTTCTGGAATCTTTAAAAGTGAAGATCCAAAAGAAAGAGCATATGCTATTGTTCAAGCAGTAACTAATTTTGATAATCCAAAAGAGATTTTAACTGCATCTTATAAATTGAAAGATGCCATGAAAGGTCTCGAAATTTCAGAAATACCTGAAGAACAATTATTGCAAAAAAGAGGAGACTAAAATGATTGGAGTCCTTGCGCTTCAAGGAAATTTTTCTTCTCATGTCAAAGTTTTAGGTTTGCTTGGACATAATTCAAAATTAGTAAAGTCTCCAAAAGATTTAGATGATATTGATGGCCTTGTTATCCCTGGAGGAGAATCTACGACAATGACTAAATTGATTAATAGAGATGAGAAATTTTTTGAATCAATTCAATCATTTTCAAAAAATCAACCTATTCTTGGTACATGCGCTGGACTAATTCTTATGTCAAAAGATAGTTTTGATAGTAAGGTTATAAATCTGGGAATTATTGATATTGAATCAACAAGAAATGCATATGGTAGACAAGTTCATTCTTTTGATGCAGAATTAAGTTTAGAGCATGGTTCAAAAAATGATTCTTTTAAAGCTTCTTTTATTCGTGCTCCAAAAATTTCTAAAGTAGGAAAAAATGTTGAAGTCATTTGTATTCATGATGATTTTCCTGTTGCAATTAAAGATGGAATGCATATTGCAACAACATTTCATCCTGAGTTAAAAAATGAAACAATAATACATAAACTATGTTTTGGAGATAAGTAGATGGATTTAAAATATTTACCAAATATTAATTCTCCAAAAGATTTGAAGAATTATTCCAAAAAAGATTTAAAACCTATATCTGATGAATTAAGAGAATATATTACATCTACTGTTAATAAGATTGGCGGACATCTTGCTTCCACATTAGGCGTTGTGGAACTTACTACAGCACTCCATTATGTATACAATGCTCCTAAAGACAAGATTATTTGGGATACTGGTCATCAAGCATATGCCCATAAAGTGTTAACAGGCAGATTTTCTTCTCTTGAAACTATTAGAAAATATAAGGGTTTAAGTGGGTTTTTAAAAAGAAGTGAAAGTGAATATGATGTATTTGGAGCTGGACATGCATCTACGTCTATTTCTGCTGGATTAGGTATTGCTTCTTCAAGAGATTTAAATAATGAAAATTTTAAAGTTATTAGCATTATTGGTGATGGAGCTTTAACAGGAGGTTTAGCATATGAGGCGCTTAATAATGCTGGTAATGAAAGAAAACAATTACTGGTTATTTTAAATGACAATCAAATGTCAATTAGTCCAAATGTAGGAGCTATGAGAAATTATCTTATGAAAATTTCCACAAATAAATACTACAATTATATAAGAAAAAAAATTAGCACTTTACCTGATATAGCTTATGGAAAGACATTATTGAGAAGAATAGAATCTAGCGTAAAGAATTTCTTGCTTCCAAGAACAGTATTTGAAGATTTAGGTTTCAGATATTTTGGCCCAGTAGATGGTCATGATGTTAATCTTCTTGTGAATACATTAGAAAAAATTAAAGACTTGCCAGGTCCAGTAGTATTGCACACTGTAACAAAAAAAGGAAAAGGAATTGATTATGCAGAACAAGATCCTATCAAATATCATGGTGTTAAAGCAAAAAAAATTGGCGAAGATAAAACTTTAGTTCAAGATGTTCCTATTTTCCAAAATGTTTTTGGTTCTTTATGTTGTAGTCTAGCAAATGAGAATGAAAAAATTGTTTGTATTACTGCTGCAATGAGAGAAGGAACTGGTTTGGTAAAATTTTCAAAAGAATTCCCAGATAGATATTTTGATGTTGGAATTGCAGAAGCTCATGGTGTAACCTTTGCTGCTGGCTTATCAATCAATGGCAACATCCCTATTGTTGCAATTTATTCAACATTTCTTCAGCGCGGCTATGATCAAATTGTTCACGATATAGCTATTCAAAAATTGCCAGTAATTTTTTGTTTAGATAGATCTGGTTTAGTTGGAGAGGATGGCTCTACTCATCATGGTGCATTAGATATAGCATATATGCGTTGCATACAAGGAATGATAGTTACTGCCCCAAAAGATGGAAATGAATTAAAAAATTTATTATATACTGCTATCAATCATAATAGTGGTCCATTTAGTATTCGATATCCAAAAGATTCATCTATAGCTTTTGATAAAGAGATCCCTGGAGAAAATATTCCAATTGGAAGTTGGGAAGTAATAAAGAAAGGAACAGATGTAACCCTTTTAGCAGTTGGATCAATGGTTGATAAAGCTCTATATGTTGCTAATAAGTTAAAATCTAATAATATTCACTGTGAAGTAGTTAATTGCAGATTTATTAAACCAATGGATGAAAAATATTTAAATGAATCTTTAAGAAATTTTTCTAAAATTGTTACACTTGAAGAAGGGGTGTTAGATGGGGGTTTTGGAGAAGGCGTTTCAGGATGGCTGTCTTCAATGAAAGCAAAAAATGATTTATTAAGGATTGGATTACCCAATAATTTTGTTGAACATGGGCCTAGGAAAGTTTTGCTTGAAGAAGTTGGTCTTGATTCTGAATCTTTAAGTAAAAAAGTTTTAAGTTTTATAAGTAACTAATAATGAGCAAAAAAAGAAAATATAATTTTGATACAATTAGTGGTAATAAGCTAAAAGATTATTATAGCGCTAAAGACAATCCTCTTAATCCTGGTGACTTTCCGTATACAAGAGGAATTCATAGTAATATGTATAGAGGGAAGCTATGGACTATGAGACAATTTTCTGGGTTTAGCACTCCTGAAGAAACAAATGAAAGATATAAATATTTGTTGAAAAATGGTCAAACCGGTCTTTCTGTTGCTTATGATATGCCAACATTGATGGGGTATGACCCTGATCATGAACTATCTGAAGGAGAAGTTGGTGTTTGCGGTGTTAATGTTTCTTCATTGGATGATATGGAAACATTATTCAAAGATATCGATTTAGAAAAAATATCTATATCACAAACAATTAATGGACCAGCAATTATTCTATTTGCATTTTATGTTGCATTAGCAAAAAAGAATAAAATAGATATCAGTAAATTAAGAGGCACATTACAGAATGATGCATTGAAAGAGTATATTGCACAGAAGGAATGGATTTTTCCTCCATCTCCATCTGTAAAGCTTGTAGTAGATGTAATTGAATTTTGTTCAAAAAATATGCCTCTATATAATCCAGTATCAATTAGTGGATACCATATCAGAGAAGCTGGATCAACTGCAGCACAAGAATTAGCTTTTACTTTAAATAATGGTTTTGTTTATATAGAAGAATGTTTGGATAGAGGGTTAAAAATTGATGAATTTGCACATAGATTGTCTTTCTTTTTTAATTCACATATTGACTTTTTTGAAGAGATTGCAAAATATAGAGCTGCTAGACGTATATGGGCTAATACTCTCAAGAATAAATACAATGCAAAAAATGAAAATTCTTTAAAATTAAAATTTCATACTCAAACTGCAGGATGTTCACTAACTGCTCAACAGCCTGAAAATAATATCGTCAGAACTGCTTATGAAGCAATGGCTGCTGTATTAGGTGGTACAAATTCTTTACATACAAATGCTCTTGATGAAACATTAGCTCTTCCTTCTGAAAAAGCTGCAAAAATTGCTTTAAGAACTCAACAAGTTCTTGCATATGAAACTGGTGTTGCTAGTGTTGCGGACCCTTTAGGAGGTTCATGGTATATTGAAGATATGACTGATCGTATTGAGAAGGAAGCTATGGAATATTTTAAGATTATTGAAAGTTTAGGCGGTACAATTAATGCAATTGAAGAAGGATATTTTCAAAAAGAGATTGCAGATGCTGCATCTATTTATCAAGAATCAATTGATACAAATGATAGAATTATTGTAGGTATAAATGATTTCGTTGAGAGAGATGAAAAATTAGATATAGATATACTGGAAATTTCTGAAGAGGCTCAAAAAATTCAAGAGAAAAAAATAAAAGATTTAAGAAAAAGTCGTGATTCAAAATCTTTAAATGAAGAAATGGAAAAATTAAGAAATGCTTGTAAAGATAATGTAAATTTAGTCCCTTATCTAATTTCTGTAGCAGAGAAAGGCGGCACTGTCGGAGAAATTGTTGATGTAATGAAAAGTGTTTATGGGGAGTGGCAAGAATCATTTGGATTTTAGTTTAGATGAATAAAGTTTACACATCATTGATATTAGTTTTTGGCCTAGTTGTTTTATGGACAATATATCTTACAAATGTAAAAGAAGATAAAAATCTTACAGTGCGTTACTACACCATTAAAGAGTTAACAATGGAAGAAAAATCTATTAATAAGATCAAGATTGGGGGCTTAGTAAAACCAAATTCAATTGATATTAATGAATCAAATCGATTAGAAGTATGGTTTTATGTTTATCAGGGAGAGGATAGTCTTAAAGTATATTATAATGGTACCAGGCCCGATTTATTCAAAGATGATGCTGAGATAGTTATTTCAGGTAAATTTGAAAATAATCTAATTACAGCGACGGAATTACAGACAAAATGCGCTTCTCGATATGAAGGCGATTTAAAAAATATAAATAGTATATAATGGTATCTCAGATTGGAAGTTTAGCCTTAAGTATTGCAAGTGGCTTAATTTTATCCACTTTTTTCTTTCTTATTTACTATCGATTAACAAAAGATAAAATTTTTATTGATTTATCAGAGCGTTCTATAATTGCTACATGCTTATCTATTTTCCTTGCTACCATATGTCTTTTAAATGAATTATTGATTAGTAATTTTAACTTACAATATGTAGCACAATACACTAGCTATGAGACTCCGATGTTCTATAAGGTAACATCTTTGTGGGCTGGACAAGCAGGTTCATTACTTTTTTGGACATTTATTATGTCTGTATATACATTGATATACATATTTTTTACTTTAAATAAAATTAAAGTCCTCAAATATCATTCATACTTTATCTTTGCTATTATATTCGGATTTTTTCTTTTTTTATCCAACTTTATAGCGAATCCATTTGAACCAGTTTCTCCAGATATTATTGTTCAGAATGGAAATGGACTAAATCCTTTATTGCAAAATGTTACAATGGCTATTCATCCACCTATTCTTTACTTAGGGTTTATTGGAACAACTATTTTATTTGTAATGACATTGTCTGCTTTGATTGTAAATGAAATTAATTATCAATGGGTTAAATCTATAAGGTCGTGGGCATTGATTGTTTGGACATTTTTATCAGCAGGAATTATCTTGGGAGGATATTGGGCATATCAAGAGCTTGGATGGGGAGGATATTGGGCATGGGATCCAGTAGAAAATTCTTCTCTTATGCCATGGTTCTTATTGACAGCATTTATCCATTCGTCAATAATTCAAGAAAAAAGAGGCTTGCTAAAGACATGGAATGTCCTTTTGGCTTCTTTAACATATATCTTTGTTATACTTGGTACTTTTATTACTAGAAGCGGTATTATTTCATCTGTTCATTCATTTACAGCTGAATCTCTAGGTCCTTTGTTTTTTGTGTTTTTGTGTACATTAATCTTGTTAACAGTGTTTTGGTTTTTTAAACATTACCATATGTTAGTTTCAGAAGAAAAAATTAAATCTTTTACATCAAGAGAAGGCGGTTTTTTATACAATAATTTAATTCTAGTAACTATGTGTTTTATTGTATTGTGGGGTACTCTTTTTCCTATTATATCCGAAGCTTGGAATGGAGAAAAAATTCATATAGGACAAAACTATTTTAATCAACTAAACGTTCCTATTGGAATATTTCTTTTATTTCTAATGGGTATTGGTCCTTTATTATCTTGGAAAAAAACTTCTTCTTCTACTTTAATTTCAAATTTTAAAATTCCAATGATATCAAGCTTTGTTACAGGTTCATTATATATGGTATTCACAGATGAGTTTCGCTTCTATCCATTTGTAACGCTTTTGGGAATTATTTTTACTTTAACAGCAATAAGCATTGAGTTTAAAAAATCATTTGATAGCCATTATTCTAAAGATCCTTCTTTTTTTAGAGCAATACTGAATCTTTTATCACAAAATCGTCACAAAAATGGAGGGTATATAGTTCATATAGGGATAACACTATTATTTGTTGGATTTGTTGGAAGAGCGTTTGAGAAAGAAACAGAATTTGTATTGAAGCCAGATGAACAATTTTATTTTGCAAATTATAACTTTAGATTAAATAGCGTTACAACTGAACAAAGGAATAATCATTTAGCAGCTATTAGCAATATGGATGTGACTGATGAAAGCAATAACTATATAACAACTTTATATCCTGAAAAAAGAATCTATTTTTATAGAGATCCAGATACAGAAAAACACCAACCACATAGTGAACTTGATATCTATAGCACAATGAATAAAGATATTTATTCTGTTTTTTCATCGTATGATTCAGATACAAAAGAAGCTTATTTCAAAATTATGATCAATCCTCTTGTTAATTGGGTGTGGATTGGTGGGATTATGATAGTTTTAGGTTCTTTATTTGCTTTTTGGCCATCTTCATCAAGGAGAGATTAATGGAAATTTTTAATCAGATATTTATTTTTTCATTTTGTTTGATAATTATTTTGTATGTTTTCTATCCTTTATTGAAAAGGTTAAAATAGTGTTAGAAATAAAAAATCTTAGAAAATCTTTTTCAACCAATTGTGTTCTTGATGATATTAGTTTCAGTTTCAGCAAAGGAAAGATAATTGCATTATTAGGGAAAAATGGTTCTGGTAAGACAACTTTCTTGAAGTGTCTAGGTAATATTATGAATATTGATGGTGGAGAAATCGAATATAATGGTAGTAATTTTATTTTTATCAATGATAAACCAAATATGTTTGGAGATTTAACCATTTACGAAAATTTGAGATATATTTTATCAATTTATAATCAAGATTTCGATTCAGACAGGTATCAAAAATCTATTAAAGACTTAGGTTTGAATTCTATGCAATCTATTCGCCTAAAACATTTGTCAGCAGGAAATATTCAAAGAAACAAAATATTAATTGCTTTAAATACTGATTGGGAATATTTACTAATTGATGAACCATTTTCGAATTTAGATAAAGAAGGTTCAATCATTGTAAAAGAGATATTATCAAACATGAAAAGCCAGAAGAAAACTGTGTTATTTTCTACACATAATTTTATAGATATATCCGATATATGTGACATGTCATTTGAAATCAAAGATGGGAAATTTTATAGTCATGATTAATTTGATTAAAAATGAATTTTTCTTTGAAAGAAAATCTTCTAATAATTTGTTTTATATGACTTTCTTTTCTTTTTCTTGTTTAATAATTATGTTTTTTGCTCTTCCGCCATCAAAATTAGAAGATATTGGTGTTTTGTCTGGATTTTTTTGGATTATTGTATCTTTGGTATCAATTAAATTAATTGAGAATTCTTTCATAAGAGAAAAAGAATATGGAATTTATGATTTGATTTATTCTTCTCCCTCAGAAAAATTTTTGATTTTTCTATCAAAAACAATTGCATTTTCTTTTATTTTACTTGGCATAGAATTATTTATTTTATGTGGTTATGCATTGATTTCTTCTATGATTACAATCCCAATTGCTTTGAAAATTTTAGTTGTTTGTTTTTTATCAAATATAGGTTTAATTGGTTTGGGTATATTAATTTATCTTATCACAAGTTTTAGCAATAGTAGAAGCTTTCTTTTTCCGCTGATATTATTTCCACTGATTATTCCTATTCTAGTTCACTCTTCAAACTTGTTTATTATGATTGTGTCAGAAGGAAAAATATCTTTATATAACGAATCAGCTTTCTTGTTATTAACTTTTGCGATTGTTACAATAATTTTTGGTATTAATTTTTTTGATAGGTTAGTTAAATATTGATGAACTTAGCATTGTTTATATTGTCAGCTATTCTTATGTCATGTAATGTGATTTGGATTGTTTTTTTTACAGAAATGATTCAAGACCAACATTGGGCACAAAAAATATTTTACATCCATGTTCCTTTAGCTTGGGTTGGTTTTCTATCTTATTTCTTTGTAATGGTTGCTGGTATATCATATCTTTTTTCTAAAGACTTGAAATATGATCGCATAGGACATGCAGCAGCTGAAATTGGTACGCTATTTACAGGCCTAGTATTAGTTACTGGTCCTATATGGGCAACGCCAGTTTGGGGACAACCTTGGGTTTGGGAGCCTAGGCTAATAACAACATTAGTTTTATTCCTTGTATATGTTGGATATTTTATTTTGCGTAATATTGGTATATATAGACAAAGATTAGCATTAATCTGTGCTATTGTTGGCATTATAGCATTTTTTAATATTCCTATAATCTTTGCTTCAGTTGATTTTTGGGCTGCAGACATTCAAAATCACCCTAAAAGGGTAATGTCACAACAGCCTTCACATGTTTTAGCTCCTTTTTTCTTTTCTTTGTTCTCTTTCACTATGCTATTTTTTACCATGTTATTATTCAAAATGAAAGTTTTATATTCAAACGATAAGCGAGAGAATCATGTTTAACTTTTTAAGTTATTTTTTATCAGCATTGTTTGTTGTATTTTTTGCCATTATTTTTTGGTTTATCTTTAATGTTAAACAATTAAAGAAGATGGATTAATTAAGGAGGGGAATTTAAACTATGGAAAGAAAAATTGTACATGTCGTAGGAACAGGGACAATTGGCGAACCGTTAATTGGTATTCTTTGTGAGCAAAAAAGTAATCTTGGTATTGATGAAATAACATTTCATAAACATAGCCCTCTAACAAGTGATATGCCTAAGATAAAAAATTTAATAAAAAAAGGCGCAAGATTATCTGTTTTAGAAGACAGAGTAGATGATTTCAAAGCAATTGGTTTAGATCCTGAATTTACTATGGAAGAAGCTGTTTCAAGAGCTTCTGTAGTTATTGATTGTACTCCTAAAGGACATGGTCATGCAAATAAAAAAGAATTTTATAATAAATATATAGATAAAGTAAAAGGTTTTATTGCACAAGGAAGTGAAGATGGTTTTGGAAAAAAATATGCAAGAGGGATTAATGATCATGTCATTACTCCTGAAGACCAGTTCTTGCAAGTTGTATCCTGCAATACTCATAATCTTGCTTGTTTAGTTAATACAATCGCTCTTAGTGTATCTCCTGATAATCTTGTGCGTGGTAAATTTATATGTATCAGACGAAGCAATGATATCAGTCAGACATCAAGCTTTGTACCTGCGCCCACTGTTAATAATCATGGAGACGAATATTATGGCACACACCATGCAAAAGATGCAGCAGGCTTATTTAAAACAATTAATCTTGATTTAGATATTTTTTCTTCCGCACTTAAAATCAATAGTCAATATATGCATGTTCTTTGGTTTGATCTTGAACTAAAAGAATCAACTGATAAAGATAAAGTTTTTGAGTTATTGAAACATAATAGAAGAATTGCATTAACCGAACATCATTCTACTAATGAAGTTTTTTCATTTGGAAGAGATCAAGGGCAATATGGTAGAATTTTAAATCAAACTGTTATTGTTGAAGATTCTATTAATATTAGAAATGGCAATCAAGTAACTGGATTCTGTTTTACTCCTCAAGATGGCAATTCTATTCTTTCAAGTATTGCTGCAACAGTTCGATTCTTAAATCCGCATTCCTATCAAGACAAAATTAACTCTTTGTCTGACTTTTTCTTCGATAGGATATAATGTTACATTATAAAAGAATTGTCACAGAATTTCTGGATGAAAATGCATACATCTTATACAATAATCATCAAGATTGTATTATTATTGATCCTGGATTTGGTTTTGATTTAATTAATTCATTTATTACATCAAATAATTTGAAGCCTTTAGCCATTTTAGCAACTCACGCTCATTTTGACCATATTGCTAGTGCGTCCAAATTTATTAAAGAGTATAATATTGATTTATATCTATGTGAACACGAACGGCCTATTATCGAAAATTTTCAAAAAGCAGCAAATTTTTGGGGAGTAGCTGATATTGCGGGTGAGAGCCCTAAAGTATCTTATTGGATTAATAAAGATGAAAAAAATCTTACAATAGGAGATTTCAACTTCTCAATTATTTTTAATCCCGGACATTCTCCTGGAAGCCTTAGTTTTGTTATAGAAGATTTAGTGTTTTGTGGAGATTTAATTTTTAAGGGATCTATCGGTAGAACAGACTTGCCTCTTGGTAGCCCTATTGATATGAAACAATCACTAACTTTTTTTGTAAATTCTTTTAAAAAAGATTGTAAGCTTCTACCTGGACATAGAGAAGAAACTACTCTATCGGAAGAATTGAAACACAATCCTTTCTTAAAAAATGAAGAATAGAATTATTAATAGAATCAAGTCATTATCTTATAAGAATGATTCTCCGCATTTCCTTTTAGCTGTTTCAGGCGGGATTGATTCAATGGTCATGTTAGATTTTTTTGTAAAAAATCAATCAAATATAGATTGTAAGATTTCTGTATGTCATATAAATCACAATTATCATTCAAAAAGCTTAAAAATGTCAAAAATTGTATCAGATTACTGTAATAAAAATAATATTGAACACTTCAATGTTATTTTGAAAAAACAAGTATTGAATAACAATATAGAATCTCAATTAAGGAAAAAGCGTTATAATGAATTAGAAAAAATTAGAACGAAAATTAATGCACATTATATTATTACTGCACATCATTTTGATGATCAAATTGAAACAGCACTAATGAGAATTCTTAATTCATCTAGCTTAGATTCAATTATGGGAATAAAAACTTTAAATAATATTATTTTTAGACCTCTTATTGATGTTTCAAAGAATGAAATTAATTCATATGCTAAAAAGAATAAGATTGTTTATGGTATAGATCCAACTAATAACGATATATCATTAACAAGAAATTTCTTAAGAAAAAAAGTAGTTCCCTTACTAGAAAAAATTAAACCAAATCTTGTTATTCCATTTAAAGACTTAGAAAATAAAATTGATGATGTTAAGGATGTGATTGATTTTTCTACAAATCAATTTATGAATTCAGAATATATAAACATAGATAAAGAAGTAGTTTATATAGATAAAAATTATTTTTTAGGATTACCATTCTTAATGCAAGTTAGTATTTTGAGAATCCTTGCTTCAGAAAAGAAGAAATTTTATTTCTCAAAAAATTTACTTAGAGAATTGAGAGCTTTTTTAAGAAAAAATGTTACAGGAAGCACCAAAATAATTAATAATTGTATTATCAATATAGATAGAGAATTTATTATTCTAAGAATGGACAAAAGAAATAATAATATATATTGTAAAGTTGGAGCAGGTAAAAAAGTAGACAATGATAATTTTTATTTTAGTTGGGACTACGACAAAAAACCTAATCGATTTTCTAAAGATTCAACAATCGAATATGTTGATGCTTCAAAATTTGACAAACAACTACTTATTCGAAATATCGATAAAAATGATAGATTTACGCCTCTTGGAATGAGAGGAACCAAAAAGGTTAATGATTATTTGAGTGATCAAAAAAGATCTCCAGTGTTAAAGTCTGATACATTAGCAATTTGTAATAATAATGATATCGTTTGGGTTGCAGGAGAAAGAATCAATAACAAATATCGTATTACTAAGGATAGTAAAGTAGTTGCTAAATTAAACTTCTTGAGGAAATAGTTTCTTTAATATTCATTTTTATTAAATTTGTGCCCTATGCCAAAAACAAAAGGAAAACAAAAAAAAGATTTAAAACAAAAACCGCAATCAAATGGTTCCGGATTATTTGTGTGGATTGCAATGGCATTTTTTGTAATTCTTACTCTGTCTATTTTGCCTAATGATACAGAAAATGAAATTGAAATTTCATATAATTCTTATCAACAATTTCTTTCAGCTGGTAAAATAGAAAAAGCTACAATTGAGCAAGATAATTCATTCCATGGAATATTGTCAGAATCTATGGTTCTTGTTAATAAAAATGGTGCAGAGTTCGAAGATAGAAAGAAATTTGTGGTTTATTTGCCATCTGATTATTCTCAACAAATAGAGCTATGGGATCAAGCAGGAATCGAATATAATTTTGAGGGTGAAAAGATTGATTGGACAAGCTGGTTGTTAAGCTTTGCTCCTTGGTTACTTCTAATTGCTTTTTGGATATTTATGATTCGAAGAATGCAGAGCAATAGTAGCGGGATGAATAATGTATTTAGTTTTGGCAAAAGTAAAGCAAAAATGTTTTCCTCAAATCGTAAGAAAGTAAAATTTTCTGATGTTGCAGGATGTATAGAAGCAAAAGAAGAACTAGAAGAAGTAATATTATATCTTAAGAGTCCAAGAAAATTTCAGAAACTTGGAGGGAAAATTCCTAAGGGAGTTCTATTAGTTGGTCCTCCTGGCACAGGAAAAACTTTATTAGCTAGAGCTGTTGCCGGTGAAGCCAATGTTCCATTTTTCAGTATTAGCGGAGCTGATTTTGTGGAAATGTTTGTTGGCGTTGGCGCTTCTCGTGTTAGAGATTTATTTGAACAAGCACACAAAAATTCTCCTTCTATTATATTTATAGATGAATTAGATGCAGTTGGAAGGCAAAGAGGAGCTGGTCTTGGAGGAGGACATGATGAAAGAGAACAAACATTGAATCAGCTTTTAGTTGAATTAGATGGCTTTGAAAATAATCATAATACTATTGTGATGGCTGCTACAAATAGGCCAGATGTGCTTGATTCAGCTTTGTTAAGACCAGGAAGGTTTGATAGGCAAGTTGTTGTAGATATACCAGATTTAAATGGAAGACATGAAATATTAAAAATACATACAAAGAAGATTAAAATTAATTCCAAGTCAGTTAATTTGCTTGATATAGCAAAAGGCACTCCAGGAATGGTTGGTGCAGACTTAGCAAACCTTGTTAATGAAGCAGCTTTATTGGCATCTAGAAAGAAAAAATCAAGTGTTGATAATGAAGATTTTGAAGATGCAAAAGATAAAGTAATAATGGGCGTTCAAAGAAAAAGCATGATATTATCTGATGAAGAAAAGAAAGTTACTGCTTATCATGAGGCCGGACATGCCGTTGTGGCTCTTTTTACACCTGGAGCAGATCCTGTGCATAAAGTGACAATTATTCCTAGAGGTAGAGCACTTGGTGTCACCATGCAATTGCCTTTAGATGAAAAACATGGTTATTCAAAAGGATATATTACCGGTAGGCTTGCCGTGATGATGGGTGGAAGAGCAGCAGAAGAGTTAATTTTTAACGAAATAACAACTGGTGCATCAAATGATATTGAAAGAGCAACAAATATTGCTAAGAAAATGGTATGTGAATGGGGAATGAGCGATAAGTTAGGCCCAATGTCTTTTGGAAAAAAGAATGAAGAAATCTTTTTAGGGAGAGAAATACAATCTCATAGAGATTATAGTGAAAAAACTGCTCAAGAAATTGATAATGAAGTAGTAAAAATTATACAAACCGCACAATCTGATGCTCATAAAATATTAAAAAAGAAAATTAAACTTCTTCATCTAATGGCTAATGAGTTATTAGTTCATGAAACCATTGATGAAAAAGATATTCAATTATTGTTAAAAGGCAAAAAACTTCCAAAGAAAAGAAATTGATTAGTGAATATCTCTGATTTCAACGATTGGTTAGCTTCAAAAGAAAAGGAATCTCTAATAATGGGCATACTAAATGTTACTCCTGATTCTTTTAGCGATGGAGGTCTCTATTTCGATACTCAAAAAGCAATAAATCACGCTTTATCAATGATTGAGGATGGTGCTGATATTATTGATATAGGAGGAGAGTCTACAAGACCATTCTCTGATCCTGTTTCTGTAGACGATGAATTATTGCGAGTTATTCCTGTTGTTAAAGAACTGAGAAAAAGAACAGATACAGTGATATCTATCGATACTACTAAATCAACTGTGGCAAAAGAAGCATGTTTAGTTGGTGCAGATATAATTAATGATATAAGTGGGATGTTATTTGATGCAGAAATGATTGATGTTGCTAAAGATATAGGTTGTCCTGTTGTATTAATGCATATAAAAGGTAATCCAAAAACTATGCAAGAAAACCCTACTTATGATAATGTTGTGTCTGAAATCAAATGTCATCTTTTAGATAGAATAGATTATGTGATTGAGAACGGCATTGATAAAAAAAATATTATTTTAGACCCAGGAATAGGTTTTGGAAAGACTATTGAAAATAATTTTGAAATTCTCAATAGATTAGATGAATTGACTTCTATTGAATACCCATTTTTGATCGGCGTTTCTAATAAATCTTTTATAGGAAAAACATTAAATATAAATGAGAATGATAGATTGCAAGGTACAATTGTTGCAAATACGATTGCTTTACAAAAAGGTTGCAAAATATTTCGAGTTCATAATGTTAAAGAAGCAAAAAGATGTCTTTTGATTGCAAATAAAATTTTCAATTCAGACCATTTAAATAATTAAATTATATTATGAATTTATTTGAGATAGGTTTTATAGAATTTACAGTTATTGATTTACTTGATTTAGCTTTGGTTTCTCTAATTTTTTCTTATTCATATAGTTATTTCAAAGGAACTAGAGGTGGACAGATGTTAATTGGTCTGTTAATTTTATTTTTTGCTGGTTTCTTAGTTAACATTTTAGGTTTTAGGGCAGCTTCTTGGTTGTTGAGCTTGTTCCAAGCAGTATGGGTTGTAGTCTTTGTTATTTTATTCCAACCAGAAATAAGAAGATTATTAACATCCCTTGGTCAAAATAGAATTATTAGAAGACTCTTTCAAATTGAACAAGTATCTATTGAAGATGAAATTGTTACATCTGTTGGTGAAATATGTAAGAATAAATGGGGAGCCATTATAGTTTTAGAAAGAGAAAATTCTTTAAAAAATATTAGTGATGATGGTGTTAAAATTGGAGCTATTTTTAGCCCTGAGTTAATAATGTCTATATTTAACCCATCATCTTTATTACATGATGGTGCTGTTATTATTCATAGTGATACTATTGATGCTGCTGCGTGTATATTGCCACTTACTGAAAGTAAAACATTAAATCCAGAAATGGGAACTAGGCATAGAGCTGCTTTAGGTATATCTGAAGATAGTGATGCATTAGCAATTGTTGTTTCTGAAGAAACTGGAAAAATTTCTGTTGCTGAAGATGGACATTTTATAAGTTCTTCGCTTAGTTTAGATGAATTAAATAAATTATTAAAAGAAAAATTGATTAGTATTAAAGAGGGGTAGATATGTTAAAAGATAAAGTTCTTGATTTATTAAATCGTTCCAATTTTCTCACATTATCAACTAGCGTTGCAGGAAATCCTTCTGCTGCAAATGTATATTTTGCAAATGATGGATTAGATATATATTTTTTTACCTTTAATCCATCAAGAAAAGCTGTTCAAATTGCTTTTAATCCAAAAGTCCAATGTGTCGTTAGGCCTGATGGAGAAGATGGAATTAAAGAGCTACAAATTGATGGATTTGCTAAAAAAATAACTGATGAATCAGAAAAAGAGAAAGCTAGGGAATTAATCTTAAAAGTTACTGAAGCATTTTCTGAATATATGCATGATGATTTTTTGATTGCTAATGATGTTGTTGGTTATTATAAAATCAAACCGACCACAATTAAATATGTTGATTTCTATGCTGACACTCAGTTTGAATGGATGGAGCTCCCAGAAAATAATCCAGGTTTATTGTCTCAATTGATTGGTAATTTTTCTAGAAATCTTAAATATTGGATAACTATCATAAGAGCTCCATTTTTAACTGCAACAATTGCTCCAATATTGCTTGGATCTGCTATTGCTTATAATCAGTTTGGTACATTTAACTGGCCAATTTTTTGGTTAGTTTTTGTAGGTGCATTATTTGCTCATATTGGGACTAATGTAATCAATGATTATTTTGATCACACATCAAGAAATGATGAAATGAATAAACTGTTTAGTCCTTTTAATGGTGGTTCTAGAGCTATACAATCAGGTCTTATAACTCCTGCAAGCACATTGATAGTTTCTATAATTTCATTTGCTATTACAATTGCCATAGGTCTTGAATTAAACAATATAGTTTTTGGTAATTATTTTGCCATGTCAATTTTGATGTATTTAGGGTTAATTGGAGTTTTCCTTGGCATAATGTACACGGGTCTTTTAAGGTTGGCTTATAATGGGTTTGGAGATTTGGCAGTGTTTATTGGATTTGGTCCTTTAATGGTTTATGGTGCCGCATACATGCAAAATCAAACTGTTGATCCTATTACTACTTTACTATTTTCATTGCCTGTTGGAATACTTATTGCGTTAGTATTATTTATCAACTGTTTTCAGGATTATAATGCAGATAAAGCAGCTAACAAAAATAGTTGGGTCGTAAGATTAGCAGGGCCTGGAGAAAAAGCAAATTATAGAATCCCATTTAATATTTGGAAAAATTTAATGTTATTGTCTTTTGCAATAATTGTGGGAGCATCTATATATACAGGCAATTTATTTGCATTAATTGCTTTAATTCCTGTTCTTATATTTAATTTTGCTCAGAAGAAAGGTTATGCTTGGTTAGAGCAATGGGAAAAAGAAGATGCGAATCTTCAACAGCTCCCATATGAGTTATTAATTGTAAATGTTTCTACTATTGGCATTCATTTTTTAACAGGTATATTGCTTACACTTGGATTTTTAATTAGTGCATGGATTTAAAAGAAAAATATAATTCTCTGATAGAGAAATTTAGTCAAATTAGGAGGCATCTTTGACCTAGAAGGCAAGGAAGCTTCACTTAATCAATTAAAAGAAAAAACATCTGACCCTTCCATTTGGAAAGATAATAAAAAAACAGCTTCTCTAATGAAAGAGATATCTATTATTGAGAAAGATATTGAATTAAGAAAGATATTATCTCAAAAAGCTGATGACATAGAAGTGCTTTATGATTTTTTGAATAACAACCAAGTCACTGAATCTGAATTTGAAATAGAATTAGAAAACTTCTCCAAATTAATTAAGGAATTTGAGTTAAAATTAATTCTAAACGAAGAGAATGATTCTAAAGATGCAATTCTATCAATTCATCCAGGTGCAGGAGGCACAGAAAGCCAAGATTGGGCACAAATGTTGTATAGGATGTATTCTATGTGGGGAGAATCGAAAGATTTTAAATTTAATACTATTGATTTTCAATCTGGAGATGAAGCAGGAATAAAAGATTGCACGATTGAAGTTATTGGCAGCTATGCATACGGATTGTTGCAATCAGAAATTGGAATTCATAGGTTGGTTAGAATTTCTCCTTTTGATTCAAATAGCAGAAGACATACTTCTTTTGCATCTGTTTTTGTTTATCCTTTAGCTGATGAAAATGTAGATGTAGAGATTAATCAAAAAGATTTAAGAATTGATACATTTAGATCGAGTGGAGCTGGAGGTCAGCATGTGAACAAAACTGATTCTGCTATTAGAATTACACATATTCCTACAGGAATTGTCGCACAATGTCAAAGCCAAAGATCTCAACACAAAAATAAAGAACAGGCTTTAAAAGTTTTAAAATCAAAGCTTTATCAAATTGAGCTGGAAAAAAATCTAGAATCAAAGAAATTATTAGAAGGTGACAAGAAAGATATTGCTTGGGGTAACCAAATTCGTTCTTATGTTTTTCATCCGTATAACATGGTAAAAGACCACCGTACTAAGTTTGAAGTTGGTAATGTAAAAGGTGTTATGGATGGAGATATTGATGATTTTATATATAGTTATTTATTAGATAAAATGGAAAAAAAGAAATAAGTTTATTAACAATGGAAAATAAAAGTTTAGAACAAATCATAAAAGCTCGCTTAGAAAAATTAGATAAAATTCGTGAATTAGGAATAAATCCTTATCCATATGAATTTAAAATTAGCCATTCTGCAAGTGGTATAGATGAAGATATGGTTAATAAAAAAGTTTCTGTTGCAGGGAGAATAATGTCTTTAAGAAATATGGGAAAAGCTGCATTCAGCAATATTCAAGATCAATCAGGACGACTTCAACTATATATTGGAAGAGACGATGTAGGAGATAAACTTTATAGTCTATTTAAGTTGATGGATATAGGTGATTATATTGGAGTTACAGGAACAGTTTTTATTACTAAAACAGGAGCTGTGACAGTTAAAGCTAAAAAGATAACTATTCTAAGCAAAAATCTAAGACCAATACCTGATATTAAAGAAAAGGATGGTGAAAAATATAATTTAGTATCTGATAAAGAGCTAAGATATAGAAAGCGTTATTTAGATTTGATTATAAATCCAGAAACAAAAGAAAATTATGTTAAACGATTTAAAATTGTTAATTCAATTAGAGATTTTTTAAACACTAATGGTTATATAGAAGTTGAAACTCCAGTTTTACAGCCTGTCTATGGAGGAGCAAATGCCAAGCCTTTTAAAACATTTCATAATGCTTTAGATCAAGAATTCTATTTAAGAATAGCAACAGAACTTTATTTAAAACAGTTAATTGTTGGTGGATTTGAAAAGGTTTACGAAATGTCAAAAGATTTTAGAAATGAAGGGATTGATCGCAGCCATAATCCTGAATTTACCATGTTAGAGTTTTATCAAGCTTATGCAGATTATAATTTTATGATGGATTTTGTTGAGAAAATGTTTAAAAAGATAGCAAAAGATTTAAATATGAAAACAATTTCTTGGGATGGTCATAAAATTAGCTTCTCTAAAAAATTTGCAAGAAAAACAATGGGAGAATTAATTAAGGAACATACTGGTGCTTCTATTGATTTAAGTGATAAGAAATCAGTTTTCGATTTGTGCAAAAAATTAGATTTAAAAATCAAAAAAAGTGATGGTTTAGCCAAAATGATTGATGAAATAATGAGAAGAAAAATTGAACCAAATCTAATTAATCCAACTTATGTGATTAATCATCCTGTAGAAATTTCTCCTCTGGCTAAAACAAGTCGTGATGGAGATACAAACTTTACAGAAAGATTTGAATTGTTTATTGCAGGCATGGAATTTGCTAATGGATTTTCTGAACTTAATGATCCAATAGATCAGAGAGCGAGATTTGAAGATCAATCAAAGAAAAGAAAAGATGGGGATGAAGAAGCTTTTCCAGTTGATGAAAATTTCTTAGAAGCTATTGAAATAGGCATGCCTCCTACCGCCGGTGTTGGTATTGGAATTGATCGTATAGCAATGTTGTTTATTGATACACGATGGATTAGAGATGCTATTCTTTTCCCAACATTAAAATCAAAAAAATGAATTTTATATTCCTTGTCTTAAAAAGATTATTCTTATCTAAACAAAGTAATTTTTTTTTCAGAATAACAAATATCGTATCAATCATTAGTTTAGCAATTGGTATTGCATCGCTTAGTATAGTATTAAGTTCAGTTTCAGGTTTTGAGAATAAAGTTTTTGATAAGCTGTCGAATATTAATGGATATTCTACAATTAACAATTTATTTGAAGACACTTTTAATAAATCAGATGTTCCCCTACCAGATATAGTTCAAAATAATGAACCTTTAATATTTGAGTATATTGAAAAACCTGCTGTAATAAAATCAAAACATAATAGTAATAATATTATTGTTTATGGTTTAGAAAAGAACGATTTGGGTCATTTTTCTCTTTTGAAGCATATTAATCATGAAAAGCTTTCTTATAATGATGTCGTTATAGGCAAGGAGTTAGCTAATAAATTAAAAGCTAAAAAAGGCGATCCATTAATATTGGTCAATCCTATATCAAACAAATCAATTTTTGATAATAATAAATTTTTGTTTTTAAAAATTAGAGATATTTACTCTTCTGGTATTTATGATTACGATTCACGTTTGATTTTTATGCCTTTAAGTACAGCGCAGTCTTATTTTAAGCTTGAAAATCACATTAGCGGTTGGATGATTTTTGATAAATCAATCAATTTCAACGAATTAGATTTACCATTTTATCAAGTTAATTTAAAGGATAGACATGCTGAATTATTTAGATGGATTAATACTCAAAAATGGCCAATTATATTTATTTTTAGTCTAATCGCTTTAGTATCTTATTTTAATCTTCTAAGCTCAATCAATATTCTTTTCTATGAAAAGAGATTTAATCTTGCAATCATGAAAACATATGGTATGTCAAATAAAAAATTGACATTTATGTTTACACTGCAAGGTATTTTATTAGCTTTAATTGGATCTATTTTAGGAATAATCTTGTCTTGTCTCATTGTGATTTTGCAAGAGAAATTTCATATTATTTCACTACCAGAGAATATCTATTTTGTTAGTTACTTGCCTATGACATTCAGCATTAAAGAGTCTTTTTATATTCTAGGAGTAAGTATAGTATCTAGTATAATATTCTCATCATTTGCACTTTCACAAATATTATCTATCAACCCGTCAAGGATTCTTAAAAACTAATGAATATAATTTTTTTAGTAGCCAAAAGATTTTTGATTTCCCGAAATTTATTAGAGGGAGGAATGATAAATATTGTTTCATTTCTTGGTTTATTTATTGGTGCAGCGTCTATTGTATTATCTCTTGCTGTTTTAAATGGTTTTCAAGATGTGTTAGGAAATGAAACTAAGAAAATATATGGCGATTATATTTTATTAGACTCTGATGAGGATTTTATAGGGAGTATTAACAATAATTTTCAATATTCACCATTTTATGAAGAAGAATTTTTTATACTAAATAATAAAAAACAATCATTAGTAAAATTAAAAACTATTTTTTCAGATAAAATTGACAATTTTTATGATTTAAATAGATCTAATGATATTCCTATAAATAAAAATGATATTATTATAGGAAATTCTTTATCTGAACGTATGAATATAAGCATTGGAGATTCAATATCTATATATGATACAAATATTTCTATTAATAGTTTAACAGTCATGAAAGATCAGCAGTTTTTTGTTAAGGATATATATCAAAATAGAATTCTACGATCTGATGAATTTCTAGTTTTTAGTGTTTTTGATGAAGAAAATCTTCCAAATAAATTGAGTGGTATAGAATTATTAGGTAATGTTGATATATTAAAAGAGAAATATTCTAAAGATAAGCTAATTTCATGGCAGGATAGAAACAGACAGCTTTTTGATGCAACAGAAATAGAGAAAAAAATCACTTTCTTTACTTTGTTTCTCATTATTATTGTTGCTTCTTTTAATTTATCATCTTCCATTGTACAAATTTCTACAAAGAAGACTAGAGAAATGGCAATTCTCAATGCTTTTGGAATGAATGAAAGAAGCATGTCAATGATATTTCTTGTTTATGGATATTTATTATCACTCACTGCTATTGTTTGTGGGATATTATCAGCATTATTAATTGTTATTATGCAGAATCAATTCGGATTTATTATTTTAAATCCAGAATTTTATTTAATAGATAAACTTCCAATGGAAATTAGTTTTAAAGAAATTTCTATATTGTTATCTTTTTCAATAATTATTATTGGAATTTTTGTATCTCTTCCTTTGCTGTTGATGAGAAAAACTAATCCTATAATACTAATTAATAAAAACATATGATATTATCAGTAAAAAATCTTAAAAAATCATATAATGATGGTGAAACAAAGCTGGAAGTTTTAAAAGACATTTCTTTTGATTTAAAGAAAGGATCTATACTAACTATAAAAGGACCTTCTGGATCAGGGAAATCTACTCTTTTGAGCTTGTTAGGGACTTTAGATACACAGGATAGTGGTGATATTATCATTAATGATAAAAATTTAGACGAATATGATGATTTTTCAGAAATTCGCAATAATCATATTGGTTTTATTTTTCAATTTCATAATCTTATATCAGAATTAAATGTTACTGAAAATGTTTGTGTACCAGCATTTATATCAAATAAAGCAATTGATCATAATTTTTTGGATACGCTTTTTGAGTATTTTCAACTAACCAATAAAGAAAATGCATTTCCATTAGATTTGTCTGGGGGAGAAAAACAAAGAGTGTCTGTCATGAGAGCTATAATTAATAAGCCATCTATTATTATAGCAGATGAACCAACTGGAAATTTAGACGAAAAAAATGCTTTAAAATTGATTGATTTATTTAAAAAATTAAATAAAGATTTTGGATTAACCTTTATAATCGCTACTCATGATAATAAAGTTTTTGACATTGGACATCAAAAGATGGAATTATCTGATGGAAAGCTTTTAAATCTTTAAAATATATCAGTTTAAGCCATATTGTCATATTTATATATCAATATGACATATATATACTATTGGCATAGTCTTTGCAACAATAATATCAGAAAATAAATTTATAGGAGAAATTATGGGAAAAATTATTGGAATAGATTTAGGCACAACAAATTCTTGTGTTGCTGTAATGGAAGGTGGAGAGCCTACTGTTATCACAAGTCCTGAGGGAGGAAGAACAACTCCTTCCGTTGTTGCATTTACAGAAAAAGGTGATCGTCTAGTTGGAGAGCCTGCAAAACGACAATCAGTGACCAATCCAATTAATACAATTTATTCAATCAAAAGATTTATTGGCAGAACTGCTGCTGAGATTAAAGAAGATACAAAAGAAGTTCCTTATGATATATCTGCAAAAGGGAAAAAAGTAATTATTAAAGCCAACGATAAAGAATATCAACCACAAGAGATAAGTGCGATGGTGTTACAAAAAATGAAACAAATGGCTGAACAACATTTAGGATCAGATGTAACTGATGCTGTTATTACAGTCCCTGCTTATTTTAATGATTCTCAAAGAAAAGCTACTAAAGATGCTGGTAAAATTGCTGGCTTAAATGTTAAAAGAATTATTAATGAACCTACAGCTGCATCATTAGCCTATGGTTTAGATAAAAAGAAAGATGAGAAAGTAGCTGTATTTGATTTAGGTGGTGGTACATTTGATATTTCTATATTAGACATAGTCAATGATGAAGGTCAATCAATTGAGGTTAATGCTAGTAATGGGGATGGCAGATTAGGTGGAGATGATTTTGATCAAAAGATTGTTGATTGGTTAGCTAATGATTTTAAAGAAAAAGAGGGTATTGATTTACGTGAAGACCCAATGGCGTTGCAGCGCTTAAAGGATGCTGCAGAAAATGCTAAAAAAGAACTTTCTTCTTCAACAAGAACTGAAATTAATTTACCATTTATTACTGCTGACTCTTCTGGGCCTAAACATTTAAATACAAGTCTAACTAGAGCAAATTTTGAAAAATTAGTTTCTGATCTTGTTGAAAGAGTTGTTGGTCCATGTAAACAAGCGTTAAAAGATTCAAAATTAACTGCAAAAGATATAGATGAAGTCATTCTTGTTGGTGGATCAACAAGAATCCCTTGCATTCAAGAAAAGGTAAAGGAAATTTTTGGAAAAAGTCCTAACCAGAGCGTTAATCCTGATGAAGTAGTTGCTCTTGGAGCTGCAATACAAGCAGGTGTTCTTGCTGGCGATGTAGATGATGTATTGTTACTTGATGTAACTCCTTTAACATTAGGTATTGAAACGCTTGGTGGAGTTTCTACGCCATTGATTGAGAAAAACTCTACAATTCCGACGCAAAAATCTCAAATTTTTAGTACGGCAGCAGACAACCAACCAGCTGTAGAGATTATTGTTGTTCAAGGTGAAAGACAGATGGCAGTTGACAATAAAACTATTGGCCGTTTTCATTTAGATGGTATACCTCCTGCTCCAAGAGGAGTTCCTCAAATTGAAGTTTCTTTTGATATTGATGCTGATGGTATCCTTAATGTAAAAGCTGTAGACAAAGCTTCTGGAAAAGAACAGAGCATCCGCATTGAAGCGTCAAGTGGTCTTTCTGATGAAGAAATTGAAAAGATGGTTAATGATGCAAAAAAACACGAATCAGAAGACAAAGAAAAGAAGGAACAGATTGACACAAAGAATCAAGCAGAGCAATTAATTTATCAAACAGAAAAACAGATGAAAGATTTAGATGATAAATTAACTGATGATGATAAAAAAGATTTGAACGAAGCGTTAGATAAACTAAAAGAAGCAAACAAATCAACTAACGTTGAAGATATTAAATCAGCAATTGAGAATCTTAATTCTGTTTGGAATACGAAAGCTTCAAGCATGTATCAATCATCTAAAGATTCACCTGAACCAGATGGAACACCAAGTGCTAACAAACCAAAAGGTGATAGCAAACCAAAAGATGATAAAAAAATCGAAGATGCTGATTTTGAAGTAGTAGAAGAAGATTAGATTTTTTATTTAGATATTAATTGTTAGTTTTTGATGCAATGAGTATCTATAAAAGTATCCTAAAGATTTTCTATGCTTTATTTATATTATTTTTACTCTTATTTATTATAGCAGCAGGAATTGTTTATCAGCAACTTTCTTCTGGTGTAGAATATACATTTGATGGAGCTCTCAATGATCGAGAGATTACTGAAGATTACTTTGTTACCGTATATGACCCTTCTTTTTATCTAGGCCTTGAAAAGGATGGTAAAATTTCATTAAATGTAGAAACATCTAGTGGAAAATTTTATTATAAATCAGATAGCCTATCAACAAATATACTTTCAATTGAAAGAGCAAATATACAATCTGCAATATCGATTAAAGATATATTTTACCTCGCTTCCAAGTTAATAAGAGATGAAGAAATCGATAAAAGAATTATTGATGAAGTTTATATTGATATTAAGCGTCCAATAGCAAATCTTCAGTCTATTCAATATATTAATGATTCGTTTCTAGAAGATATTGATACCAAAAAGGAAGATTTACCAATGGGTAATCTTGCTAGAAAGTATTTGCCAAAAATATTTATTCAAACAGCTAGCGAAAGTAGTGGAACTGTTGTTGATGGTACTTGTACATATTATTTAGGTTCAGATATAGTTGATTGTCCAATTATCTTTGAGTTCACTGGGAATGCTTACTTTAATCCTTCTAATAAATTTTCACTCGATTCTTTCAAATTACACTTGTTATCAGAAAGAGATTTTAATGCTAGTTATATAGGAGCGTTGTTTGAAGATGTTGATTCAATAGGTTATACTAAAGATAGTGATCTGAGAGATAATGTTATTAAAACTAGATATAATAGAAGAAAAGCTGAAATAGAAGAAGAACCTGAAAAGATAGAACAGTTAAATAAAGAATTAGAAAGTATGAAAATGGAAATAAAAGAGAGTTCTTCTCTTGACTTAGTATATGAAAAACAAAGAGGTGATCTTCCTCTATTAAATGGTATTGTAGATGTCAAAAATAGCAAAATGAACCTTAAAACATTTCCTGCTGACTTGAAACCAGAACCAATTAGAAATTTGGGTTTGCAACTTAAAGTCAAAGATAATATAGGATCTATTAACCTTGATGGTCTAGTTACTAATCCTAAAGTAAGATTAAAATTCCAGAAAGAACTTAATTTGCAAATTACAGGCCAAATAGATTTCACTAAAATTCTGGAACCAGAATTAGATTTATACGTAAATGGTAGTGATATATATTTTGCTTTGCTTGATAATACTAATTTGAATGGTATTGCAGATTTATTCGTGACAATTAAAGGACAAAATGTATTAGATTTAAATGGAAAAGTTGATATCAAGAAAAGTAATGGATTTTTGACCCCATTAAAAGATAGTACTTTTGATTTAAAACATAATTTGACTAAGGAAAAGAATGGATAAAGCCTCGTTAAACTTATTGAATAAAAAAATAGAGAAAAATTCAGGATTTATTCTGGATCTCAAAGAAAATATAGGTAAAGTTATTG
>CACGRA010000009.1 GCA_902575395.1 uncultured Fidelibacterota bacterium
TGATGAAATGTTAGAAGATTCTTCTTCACGTTTCAAAGCTTGATCAATATTTTCATTTTCTTCCAGACGCAACATCCTTGAAAGAAATTTAACGCCCCCTGATTCTTCAGAAAAAAGAGTTTGAATATATTTTACAAATTTAAACTTCTTATTATCTTTTCCTACTTTGTCTGTAAATGTTTGTTTTTTAGCCATACTTGGTGCCGAAGTTAATGCAGTTCATTAAAAACTCAAATAATTAATTATCATTTATTTTAGATTCTGCAAGATTTCTCATATCCACAACAGAATCATGCTCATCAACAATTTCTTTACCTAATAAAGTTTCCACTGCATCTTCTAATGTAATTAATCCAGTAAGAGTATCAAAATCGTCCTTTACTAAACACAAATGGTCTCTGTTTTCAATAAACAACTCTAAAACTTTATCAATTGCGTCGTTCTCATTTACCCATGGAATATCTGTAATAATTTCTGACATTCTAGTGCTAAATTGATCTTCTGCTTTTCGATTAATAATATCATAACGGTTTACCATTCCAATCATATTGTCCAAATTTCCATCAAAAACGGGTATTCTGGTAAAATCAAGAGTATCATGCTCCTCAAGTACCTGTCCAACTGTCATATCCTTGTTAAGGGCAAATATAACGTTTCTAGGCGTCATCACGTCGCTAACTTTGATATCTTTTAGACGGAGAGTGTTTTCAATTAAATCTGTTTCTTGCTCTTCTAAAATACCTTCATCTTCGCCCATCTCTGCCATCGCAATTACTTCTTCCCTTGTAACAGAAGCAGAATCAGAACCAAAATTAGAGATAAATTCTGCCAATAAAACGAATGGATATGTCATCCAGATTAAAAATTGAATAAAACGCACTGAAATACCAACCAATGTTCTCCAATAAGTACTCCCTAATGTTTTAGGAATAATTTCAGAGAAAACTAGAATTAAAAAGGTTAATACCCCTGATGCTACTGCAACATAAGCTTCTCCAAAAATCTTTAATACTTGTGAACCTACTCCTGCCGCCCCTATTGTATGTGAAAAAGTATTTAAAGTTAAAATAGCAGCTAATGGCCTATTGATATTATCTTTAAATATCTCAAGAATAAGTCCACTCTTACTGTCTTCTTTCTTAAGAATAGATGCATAAGAACTAGGCGTAGAAAGCAAAACTGCTTCCAACAATGAACAAATAAATGAGAGAAAGAACGCTAAACAAAAATAGGTAATTAAAAGGGTATACATTTCTCTTATTTAAACACTTTTCTTGCAATCCAATCTAAGAGGTAAAAATGAGCCAATGCAGCTAATTCAAACCCAAGAATATGATAAGGATCCTGTAATATAAAAATATTATCAGCGATTGGTGCTTCTGCTAAATACATATAATTAGCATTATTTCCAATAATAACATTTGCTTGACTGACAATTACAACGATAAGCTGTAGATATATAAAAGAAGTCCACCACGCATTCTTTCTCAGCCTAAAACCATAAAACATCATAAGAAATATAGGCACGATAAATAACATTGAATGACCTACATAATAATCAAAAATATTCCAAGTGGATGTCCCTCCTGTAAATTGTGGCGTCAATATAGAATGAATAAAGCCAACAATACCGAAGAAATAGAGAAATTCAAGCAGTATTTGCTTACGGTAAAAGACTACTACTCCTGCTAAAATACCAGAAATACTACATAATTGAAGCGGTAAATGCGTAGCTAGTATGTAACTGTCAGATAAAATAGGTGATATCTGATTTGCAAATTTTACTCCTAATTGATAAATACCCATCCCGTAGAGCATATAATTCCTATGCTCTTCAGATAGTTTTTTACCAACAAATATCATAAGAGGGACAAATAAAAGAACAAAAAATACTCCATTCCACCAAAATTGCCCTCCAATCTCCGGAACCCAAGGTTCAATTGCCATACTGTTATTTTCCTTTCTTCATTATGTTGCGAATATCTGTTTATCGTCTTTAAATGACTTAAATTCTAACGCATTTCCACAAGGGTCAAGAAAAAACATTGTCGCTTGTTCTCCTGGCTCTCCTTCAAAACGTATTTTTGGCTCGATAATAAACTTAATATCATGGTTTTTTAGACGATCACGCAATGAATGCCATTGTTCCCACGTTAAAATCACTCCAAAATGACTTGCAGGAACATTATCTCCATCTACAGGGTTTGTATCAATTCCTTCTTTATCATCAACTAAATGTGCTACCACCTGATGTCCAAACATATCAAAGTCAATCCAGCGATCAGATGTTCTTCCAACTCCACATTGCAATACATCAACATAAAATGATTTAGTAAGATTTAAATCTGTTACCGGAAACGCTAAATGGAAAGGCCTCATTGAATAAATATTAAGGATTATAACACATCAATCCAAGAATTAATTAGAATTAAAGTGTTAGTTTATATTATCCCTGTATCTTCTTATATAAGTGAAAATGAGATTATATCATTAACAAAATTTTTATTATATTTTTCGGATGTTACCACATCATTATGACCTGCACCCTTATATATTTTGTGGGATGCATTCAAATGGTCTTTTAAAAACAATGCTGCATGTTTTGGTATAATATTATCCCTATCATTTATAATACATAATACATTATCAGGACCGCTAAAATGAGGCTGATCATAAAATCCTTGCCAGGAATTACGATAATTTAAGAATTCTTTTAAAAACTGTGGACTCTCTCTCACAGTTTTTTTCCAAAATTGGTGTTGCACCTCTTTAGGTGTATGTTTTGTAAAAAACATAGGCTGAGTAACCCAATATGGCATATATCCACCAAACATTAGTTTCATCATCATCTTTTTCAATCTTTTTTTAATAAAATTGTTTTCATTCTTCTTTTTCTGAGGAGAAATTCCTGATGCAACAATAATTAATTTATCAATTTTTTCCCCTAATTCATACGCAACATACCCTGCAAAAAGACCGCCTAAGCTATGTCCTACCATAACTATCTCTCTGTCTGGATATTGTTCCATAATACCCTTAACACCAATAAGAGCAGAATTAAAGGCTGTATCCATACTAGTAAAATCTAAGTCTATAAGCGAATAATGTACGTTTTTTTCCTCTAATAGAGGTGTGATAGGCCCCCAAAAAAACGATCTAATACCAATTCCGTGAAAAAAAATAAAATGTTTCATTTAATTATGATTTTAAGAAATGTGCCCGGAGCCGGACTCGAACCGGCACGGAGTTTAAGCTCCGAGGGATTTTAAGTCCCTTGTGTCTACCAATTTCACCACCCGGGCAACACATTTTCCCTGAGGCGTCGGTCGGATTCGAACCGACGAATAGCGGTTTTGCAAACCGATCCCTTAGACCGCTTGGGTACGACGCCAATTTTCAACCCAAAAACGTGAAAATATAGATATTTAGAGAGTTAATTCAAAGTCATTAACAAGTATTCCAGGACAATTAGTTTCTCCTGGATTTCTACCATCATAAGTATCTATTACTGGTCGTCCTAAAACCTTGCTTCCAACCGCTTCTAGATTATCTCCGAAGAAATTATAAAAAGAATCGTCAAAACGCATAGTTTTGATTGGAGCAACCATTTCTCCGTTCTCTACCCAATAACATACATATCGGGTTAAACCTGTAATTCTACCCCCTAAATTATCACTCCAATTTAAATAATGAATATTGGAAAGAAATAAACCAGTATCTAAGGCTTTTAACTTCTCATTATCGTCTAATAATCCTCCATGAATGAATGGAGAACGCAAATATTCACCCATACCCCACGTATTATCATCTTCAGCATAATTTGACACAAGATTATACTCTTTTGCTGTTTTAGAGTTGATTAAGGCGTTTTTAAATACACCCTCAGAAATAATTGGAATCGTACTTGATACTTCTCCTCTTGTATTAAACGGAGCAGTAGTCATATTCTCAAAGGATTCATCTAAAGAAAATAGAGGAGATAAATTCTTATTTTTATCTCTCATTTTAATAAAACAGCTTGATCCCTTTCTTATGGAAGATTCGCTAACACCATTCCAAGAAAGCATATCAACAAAATCAGCAACAGCAAAAGGTTCAAACCATGTTCTATATTTGCCTGGTTTTAGTTCCATTCTTGGCTTATTCATTAATGATAATTGATGAGAGGCTTCTCTATAAACGCGATTAAAATCGGATTCATTCCAATCTGAATTTGGATACAATACTTTTACCATGTTTTCTTTCTCATCAATCAAAGAAAAATCAAACAAGAAAGAATCCTTTTCAAACCAATGTTTAGTGCCATTAGATGTGCAACAACCACGGAAAATCTTTCCAGAACTCCACACGCCTGTTAACACATTCTTGTCAATAACTCCCATCAAAGAATCAAGAATCTGATCTCGTTCAGGTAAATTGCCTAACGCATCAATTTCCACAGAGTCAAATTTATCAGGAAAGATGATATTATTGTTTGATGGTGTTGCATCCAACGACGATCTCAGAACATCAATTTCTCGAGTTAAATTCTTAACAGAGAAATCAATATCTGATGATATTGTTGTCATTGATTGTAAAGATTTATTACCATGATACAATGAAAGAGTGATATTAAAATCTTCGATAATTCCAGACTGTCTTAATTTTGAATCATTGAAACGAAAATATTGAGAGTCTTCTCCCTCTAAAAACAGCGTCAATTGTTCATTAGAATTCAAATAATCAAATACTTTAGTGCAAATGGTGTAAAATATATCTTTTTTCATTACACGCCCCCAAATACTTGAATATCTTTAAACATACATAAAGGAGAAGCGTGTCCAACGCGTTCCACTTGATTTGGTTCTCCTTTTCCACAATTCGGTGTTCCAAACACCTCAAATGTGTCTTCATTGCCCACCATATGTAAACTTTTCCAAAATGGATTTGTTATTCCTCGATAATTTGGATTTTTTACAACCTTTGTCAGTTCTCCATTTTCAATCATTCTTCCGTATTCACACCCAAATTGAAATTTGTTACGATAATCATCAATAGACCAAGAACGATTGCTTTCCATATATACCCCGCGTTCAATACTGCCTATAATCTCATCTCTTGTCGAAGAACCAGGTAATAAATTAATATTTGCCATGCGATCAATTGGGATACGATTCCATGAAGAAGCTCTTAAATTTGATACACCATCAACATTAGATCTTACTTGACTTTCAATCCCACCAAGACCTCGCACTAATATTCCATCTTTTATTAAGTATTCTTTTGTTGCAGGCATCCCAGAATCATCAAATGCATACGTTGCCAATTGATTATCAATCGTAGGATCAAAAACAATATTCATTAAATCTGATCCATATTGAAGTGATCCAAAATCTTCTAAATTAACAAAGCTTGATCCAGCAAAATTGCGTTCATCTCCGAGGATACGATCCAATTCTAATGGATGTCCTATGCTTTCGTGGATCTGTAACATCATTTGATCTGGAGCAAGCACTAAATCAGTTACTTCTGTTGGACATTGGTCTGCTAAAAGCAATTCAACTGCTTGATCTGAAACCATAGCTGCTTCTTTCTGGATATCATAATCTTTTACAAATGTTGCTCCAGTTTGATAACAATGCCCTCTCATACCATGATTGGACCTTGTTTGGCTATCTAATTTATTTTTTGCAGTCGATGAAAGCTCGATAAGCGCCATATCCATCTTCTGATCAATGTCAGCTCCTGAGGTGCTATAAATTTTGGTTGTACGCTGTACCAATTCAATTGAAACAGCAGCATGTACAATTTCTTTTGGACGCAACAATGTTTCTGCGCCAGACAAAGCAATATCTTTCACATCAGAAATAGACAAATCCATGACTGAATCAGAACATTTTGTTCTATATGTTCCTTCATGTCCTTTGCGTACTTCTTCTTGCGTAAACTTGTAAATAGAATATTTGGAAGCTCTTTTTGCATTTTCACATGCAGTATGAATTGATTTAAGAATATGCTGTTCATCTAAATAAGGGGTTGCATAATAGGCAAATTGCCCATCCACAAGGACATCAATCATAACCCCTTTAGAACAATTTCTTTTAATATTGTCAACATCAGAGTTATTTGTAGATAATGAATTTTGGATTTCTTCTACGTATCGTATGCCAACCCAATCAGCAGGATAATCAATTTTTGATAATATTTTTTTAAAATCTAAGTTCATAGTCAGTCATTTTTGCATAGATTTTATCTCTAAAAAATAAATCTATGCCATTAATATCCACCTGTCTGAAAATAATGCAGACATTCCCCACCTGGCATCATTATTGTAACTATATAAGCGTAATATAAACAATTAAACCAAAGGAGTTTAAAATGAGTTTAATAAAATGGAAACCATTAAACAACCAAATAGATACATTTGATAATGTATTAGATCAGTTTTTTAATGATTTTGCGTTTGATCCTCGATTCAGCCTAACTACAAATCAACCATACTCTTATATGAATGAAAATAAAAAAGAATATTATTTGAATATGGATTTACCAGGTCTTGAAAAAGAAGATATTAACGCACGCGTTGAAAACAACCACGTTATTGTTAGCGGAGAACGAAAAAACGATAGCATTAACAATAATTTTTATGGAAAATTTGAACAGATCTTCAAAATCCCTGAAAATGTCAAGGTTGACAAAATCAAAGCTAGCCTAAAAAATGGAGTTTTGAATATTACTTTTCCTAAAGATAAAAATGCGATTGGAAAAGAAATTGATATCAAAATTTCTTAATTAGCAAATAAATAAAAAAAGAAGGGGCATTTAGCCCCTTTTTTTTTAATATTGCTATGTGATTTATGACAACATACTACAAACAATCGGCTCTACCCCTGTTGTAAAGCTTAACTTTATTGCTTCTCACTTAGAATGCAACATGTTTGCAAAATTAGAATTGTTTAATCCTGGAGGATCTGTAAAAGATCGCATTGCGTTTGAAATGATAGATTGTGCTGAAAAAAGTGGTACAATTAAACCAGGTGATACTCTTATTGAAGCAACCTCCGGAAATACAGGAATTGGTCTTGCGTTAGGAGCTGCTGTCAAAGGGTATAAACTTATCATAGTTATGCCTGAAAAAATGAGCATGGAAAAAGAGCTCACAATCAAAGCATTAGGGGCAGAAATTATTAGAACACGCACCGAAGCTGAATATAATGATCCAGATAGTAATTTTTCTATCGCAAAAAAATTAAATAGTGAAATTCCAAATAGCCATATACTAGACCAATGGGAAAACAAATGTAACCCTGATTGTCACCACGACAATACTGCTCAAGAAATATTAGATGATTTTGGTACTGATTTAGACATGGTTGTCATGGGAGTTGGTACCGGAGGAACCATTACTGGAGTTGGAAAACGTCTCAAAAAAGAAATTCCTGGTATCCAAATTATTGGCGCAGATCCCTATGGTTCAATCCTCGGAGGTGGCGATGAAGTCCATTCATACCATGTTGAAGGCATTGGATATGACTTTTTTCCAAAGATTTTTGATAGCTCTGTCGTCGATAAATTTGTAAAAGTAAACGACAAAGATAGTTTTGAAACCGCTAGAAGCCTTATAAAAGACGAAGGGCTCTTAATCGGAGGTTCATGTGGTGCAGCTACTTTTGCGGCTTTAGAGGCAGCAAAATCACTCAAAAAAGGACAAAATTGCCTAGTAATCCTTCCTGATGGAGTTCGAAATTATATGAGAAAGTTTATTTCGGACGACTGGATGGAAGAAAACAATCTTACTTAGTCAACATTCTTTTTGTGCGTTTACTTCTTTGAAAGGTAACAGCAAACCTGTGAGCTTCATCTCGTATTTGTTTTAATAGATTTAATGCTGGAGAACTTTTTCCAATTCTCAAAGGTTGTTTCTTGCTCGGAATAAACACTTCTTCTAGCTTTTTGGCTAATGCTATCATCGGAAGATTTAATTCTAGTTCATCTAAAGATAATTTCGCAGAAGAAAGCTGTCCTTTTCCTCCATCAATCAAAATTAAATCAGGCAATGGATTTTTCTCATTAAGCTGTCTTTTGTATCGACGATATACCACTTCTTTCATCGATTCAAAATCATCAATTTTTTCAACATTTATATTATACTTTCGATACCCGCTTTTATATGGTTTTCCATCCTTAAATACTACCATAGATGCAACCGTATCTGTTCCTCCTAAATGAGAAATATCAAATGCCTCAATTAACCTAGGGCTAACGTCTAAATTGAGAACATCTTTTAGCTCTTGAAGAATTTTTGGAACATAATCTTTACGTTTCTTCAAGTTTAACAACCATTCATTGAGTAATAATTGAGCATTTTTACCAGCTAATTTCACTTCTTTTAGCTTCTGTGATCGTTTTGGAACAGAAAACCGTACTTTTTTCCCATTTAAATTGGATAACCAGTCTTCTAAATCTTCTTTTTCAGCAGGCAATTCTGGAAGATATATCTTCGATGGGATATATGCAGAATTCATGTAAAAATTTACAACTACAGATCGTAACAAATCTTCTACTGGAAGATTGGTTTTGGATGAGATTTTCTCTCTACTAATAATGCGTCCTTCTTGAATACGTAAAATCACTACCACGTGATAATCATCTTTTGATCGCACCCCAATAATGTCACGATTAGAAAAATCAGCCTCTAGTTTGCGCTGACGTGTTTTAAAGCTTTTGATTGCTCTTAATTGATCTCGCACTCTTGCTGCTTCTTCATACATCCTTTTTGAAGAAAAAAAGTCCATTTTTTTGTTCAATTTTTTCTCTACAGACTTGGTATTTCCTTTTAAAAACAAAACCATATGATCAATCATTTCTTGATACTCTTTTTGATTAATTCTAACAAGACCTAGTCCTTTCTTAATAACCGATTTGTCATCAAGTTCTACATAACAATTTCGAATTGGAAATGCTCGATTTAATACATCAACAAGTCGTCGCATTGATTTCACATCGGTATAGGGGCCAAAATAAGTTGATTTATCATTGGAAATCTTTCTAGTAATCTCAATTTTAGGCAATGTTTCATTGGTAATTTTTAAATATGGAAATGATTTATCATCCTTCAATTGGACATTATACTTTGGTTTATGTTTTTTAATGAGGGTTGATTCAGTAATGAAGGCCTCTGCCTCATCCTGACATACAATCCACTCTAATCCGTCAATTCGCTTAATTAATGACTGTTCTTTGGGAGCACGGTATGTTTTCTTCTGAAAATAAGATTTAACCCTCTTTTTGAGGTTTTTCGCCTTCCCTATATAAATAATGCGGTCAGTTTTATCTTTGAATTGATAAATACCAGGAGAATCTGGTAATCCACTAATTGTTGATGTAAGAGTTATTTTATGTTCTCCAGTATGTCTTTGTAAACAATACTAATACTGCAAAAATTTCTAACCTTCCAAGCAACATACAAAACATCATGATATATTTACCAGCAAGCGGCATACTTAAGTAGGAATCCATTGGACCAAACTGTCCCAATGAAGGGCCAATATTCCCCATCCCTGATGCTGCAGCTCCAAAGGAAGATTCCATATCAATTCCCATTGCTGAAAACGAGAATGCAGCAAAGAAAAAGAAAAAGATATAAAATAAGAAGAAGCCTAACGTTTTTCGTATCACTTCATCTTGAATGATTTGCGAACCAATGCGTATTGGAATAATTGCTTTTGAATGTAATGCTCGTTTTAATTCTGCTCTTGCATACTTATACACTGCAACTAATCTAATAATTTTCATTCCACCACTTGTTGAACCTCCCATTGCTCCAACAAACATTAAACCAAATAACATAAACTGCTTCACGTATGGTGTCCATAATTCATAGTCCGTAGCTGTGTACCCTGTGCTTGTTAAAATTGCTGTTACTTGAAAAACAGTATCTAAGATATTGGACCCATTAGAAGTCATATATGATATAAACAAAATCAAAAATGAAACCACTCCAATAACTCCCATATAATATAAAAATTCTGTATCTCTTGTATATGAACGGAATCCACCTTTTAATGCTCGAAAATGTAAGGCAAAATTTGTGCCTCCAATTATCATAAACAAAAGAATAACACTTTTTACATAAATTGACTGATCATTGAGACTTGTATTAAATGTGGAGAATCCACCTGTTGGCATAGTTGTAAATGCATGTGCAATTGCATCAAAAAAAGTCATTGATGGCGCATAAGAAAGCAGTAGAAATTCAACAAATGTAAACCCTATGTAAAAACTTAATAATATCTTTGCTGTATCTTGTATTCTAGGACTTATTTTTTCAGATGCAGGACCAGGGAATTCTAAATTGAATAATTTCTCACCTGACACCCCTAATAATGGCAACAACGCAATAGTAAATACAACAATACCTAATCCACCAAGCCACTGTAAAAATGCTCTCCATAAGAGAATACTTTTTGGAATGCTTTCAATATCAGTTAAGATTGTTGCTCCAGTAGTTGTTACCCCAGAAACTGCCTCAAATAATGCATCAGAATAACTTGGGAAATGTCCCGAATAATAAAATGGTAAAGAACCAAACACAGACGCTAACACCCAACCAAAAACAACTGCTAAGAAAACATCTCTATTAGAAAAAGATCGTGCTTTCCTTGATAGATAGAAGATAGGAATTACACTGGCAAACGAAAATCCTGCTATCTTAAATAAATATAAATTTCCACTATCTAAATAATCGAGTAACCCTGGAATTAACAATGAAAATGATAAAAACATTACCAACATTGATAAAAATCTAAATGTAGGGCGTAAACTCATTATTCTGGTTTAAATATGCTCGTAACTTCTTTTACTTTTGAATTAATACAGAAAATAAGAACAGTATCGTTTGGAAGAATTTGATAATCGCCGCTTGGGATTGCAATATGACCATTATGATTTACCAACGCAATCAAACTACCGTGTGGCAGATTTAAGTTAGCGACTGGAACTCTTGATGCTTTTGAATTATTCTCTACTTCAAGCTCAATTGCTTCCATTCCAAGTCTACTAAAAATCTGAATAACGTTATCTTTTTGATCAATGCGAATCGCTTTAACAATCGAATTAACGCTCGAAGTATTCTTGCTCACTATCGCACCCAAACCAAGATCAGACATACTTTTTACATAATCGGGGTTTGATACGTGAATAACAGACTGCTTGACTTTTAGCTGTTTTGCTAAAATACCAGCTAACAAATTAAGCTGCTCATCTTCAGTAACTGCTATAAAAGAATCTACTTCACTAATATTTTCATTTTTTAAGAATTCTACATCGGTTGCATCAGCATTCATTACAATAGATTCACCTAATTCACTAGCAACCGTTTTTGCTTTCTCTTCTGAGCTATCTACTAATCTTACAGACATAGAATCTTCTAATTCTCTTGCAATTTTTCGCCCTATTTTGCTTGCTCCAGCAATCATAACTCTTTTTGAGTTGGATATGGAAACACCAAGAGAAGAGAGCAAGAGGTTTAAATTTTTTGACTTAACAAAAAAGAAGACATTATCATCTGGTTCAAATTTAAACGATCCGGATGGAATTGTCATTTTTTCATCTCTTACAATTGCAACAATTAACGATTTAAAATCTGTGTTTCCTTTATGAAAATCTTCTACCGTAGTGTTAACAATTTTTGATCTATGATTTAATTTTTTCGAAAATAATACTGCTTTTCCGTTCTCAAATTCATAAAACTTATCTGCATAAGGATGTTTTACAAGTCTTACAATTTCTTTTGCGACTTCATATTCTGGATGAATTACTTCATCAATTCCAAATTTTTCTGGACTAATACTTCCGTCTCCATTGTTTCTATAGTCAGTATTACGAAGTCGAGCTACAATTTTCTTTGCTCCTAATGTGTGTGACTGCATAGAAGCAATTAAATTTGTTTCATCAGAATTTGTCATACAAAAAACATAATCTGCCTCTGAAACGTTTGCTTCTTTTAGAATTGTAGCATCAGAACCATTGCCTTTAATAACAATAACATCAAGATGTTCAGTAGCACGTTGACATTTTATAGAATTGGTATCGATTACTGCGATATCATAATCGAGTTCACTAAGAGATTTAGCAATGTGGAAGCCAACTTCGCCTGCCCCTATAATCACGACTCTCATAATTGAAACAATCTATTAATAATTATAAAAAAAACAATAATATTTCGATTATTTCTTTCTGATTATTTTTGCACCAATTTTTGACAATTTTTCTTCAATCTTATCATACCCTCTGTCAATATGGTAAACTCTATTTATAGTACTATTCCCCTCTGCGCATAATGCAGCAAGAATAAGACAAGCACTAGCTCTTAAATCAGTTGAAGTAACATTGGCAGCAATTAATTTTCTTTGTCCTTTTATAGATGCAGTTGCTGTTTTTAAATCAACGCTTATATCACAACCAAGTCTATTTAACTCTGGAACGTGATTAAAGCGATCAAAATAGATATTTTCTTTTAATGTAGAATCTCCAGAAGCAACACTCATTAGCAGCATCCATTGTGCTTGCAAGTCTGTTGCAAAGCCTGGGTATTCATTTGTTTCTATATCGTAAGGATTAATGTTGCCATCTGATAAAATTGTAATACTATCATTTTCAACTCTAATATTGACATTAGCATGCTCTAAACAAGAAATAATAGTTTTTAAGTGATCTGGATTAACTTTATTCAATTTAACTTCTCCTCCAGTTGCAGCTACGCCCATAAGAAAAGTTCCTGCTTCAATCCTATCAGGTATAACATCGACACTATCAACATTTTGAAGAGAAGTAACGCCTTCAATTTGTAAAATATTTGTACCAATACCTGAAATTTTTGCACCCATACTGTTTAAAAAATGACATAATTGCTGAATTTCAGGTTCAGCCGCAGCATTATGTATTTCAGTATCTCCATCAGCCAATATAGAAGCCATAAGAACATTTCCAGTCGCTCCAACAGAAATTTTAGGAAAAACTATTTTATTCCCTTTTAATTGATTGGATTTAGCAATGATATATCCTTCTTCTAAATCAACAGTAGCTCCTAATTGTTTTATGCCTTCAATATGGAAATCTACAGGCCTTGGCCCCCAAGCACATCCTCCAGGTAGAGAAACTTTTGCTTCTCCAAATTTTGCTAATAATGGGCCTAGAACATAAAAAGAAGCTCTCATTGTTCTAACTAAATCATAAGGAGCATATGGATTATTCAAAGACTGTGAATTGATATGAATTTTACCGCTAGATAAATCAACTTCTGAACCCATCCCCTTTAACAAATCAGACATCGTTATTGAGTCAGAAAGGTTCGGAACATTTGAAATAGTTAGTTGGTTGGTGTTTAGAATTGATGCAGCCATAAGAGGCAAAACAGCATTCTTTGCACCGCTAATATCAACATCACCAAATAATTGATTTTTTCCTTCTATTTCAAAATAATCCATAGACTTATTTGACTACGCAAAATGCAATAGCATAGTTCCCGTCATGTGCTATTGAAATATCAATATCTGATTGTTTCTTTGACTTGATTGAAACATATGGTTTTCCATTGTCAGCATTAAGAATTTCTAAAGATTTGAATGTATGCATATTATTTTTATTGTATGATGATAATGCTTTTTTGATTGCTTCTTTCGCAGCAAATCTACCTGAAAAATATTGAGATTGATTATACTTACATTCAGAGTTTGATATTTCTTGATCGGAAAAAATTTTATTTAAAAATCTATCTTTATTTTTTGAGTTGAGAATTTTTTCAACTCTGCTAACTAAAACTATATCTATTCCAACGCCCATATTATTCTTTGTTGATATCATCAATAATGCTAATTATATCTGATATGTCTTCAATATCCCAATTTGCACCAGACTCTTTAACGCCAAAGTGATCCCCATATTTAGCAAATATTGTTCTTATGCCCATATTTTTTGCACCAACAACATCTCTTTCTGGCCAATCACCAACCATTAATACATCATCTTTTGACATATTTAATTTACCTAAAGCTAGTTTAAAAGGAGCAGGAGATGGTTTGCGTTCTTTTGAATCATCAAAAGTTACAACAACATCAAAAACATCATGAATGCCTAAAGCATAAATCCTCATCCATGCTTCTCTACTAGGAGCATCCGATACAATAGCTAATTTTATACCTTTCTTCGTTAATTCTTCTAATGTGTCATGTACGTTTGGGTATGCTTTTAAATTGTCAGCTTTAGCTTTTCTGTATGCCATTACACCAGCAGCTAAATACTTGTAATCAACATAACCGATTTTTTCTCGAAGAAAATCATTGAAAACTAACTGGTTTTCCCAACCTCCTTCTTCATAGAGATGCATAACTTCTTTATAAGAAGATTCAATGTCAATATCAAGGCCGGCTTCAGACATTGCAACGAGAGCATTTCGAACAGACTCTCTTTTCATTGTTACAAAATCAAGTAGCGTGTTATCTAAATCAAAAATAACCGCTTTAATCATTCAAATTTCTCAGGATTTTTAACCCTATCAATTTCGTATTCTGCCATCTTTCTCCATTGTCTATCATTTCTAGCTCTTTCAAAATGGTTGATAGCACTATTTTTATTTCCTGTGGCATTACAGTATTCAGCTATACCTAACTGAAACCATCCTCCGCCAAAATTTTTCTTTAAATCAACAGCTTCTAAGGCAGCTTCTTTAGCTTTATCACATTCACCAAGTTCGTTATAAGACTCAGCAAGAGAATACCATGACAATACTTCTCTACGATTTAATTCTACAGCTTTTTCTAGCGCTTCAACTGATCTTCTATAATCTTCTAACTTTCCTTTTCCATATGTAATACCAAGAGCATGATATGCTGCTGCATAATTTGATTTGTAACTTATCGCTGTTTTAAAACTCTTTACAGCATTATCATATTGCTGTAAATCAATAAAAATTTCACCTAAACTCTTATGTGCTTTATAGTATTTTTGGTTCAATCTTACTGTTTCTTCAAAGGCTTTTTTAGCATTGTCTATATCACCATTTTCTTTATGTGCAATCCCTAGAGCATACCAGCCTTTATCATAAGTTTTTTTAATATTTAAAGCTGATTGATAGCTTTGAATTGCTTGAGAAATATTGCCCATTTTCTTGTACAATACTCCTAATTGAAAATGCGCCTGATAAATCCTACCATTAATGCCAAGCACTTGCTTATATTTTTTCATGGCAGCTTCCAGGTTGCCACTTTTATAATCTTTATTCGCAGCATTATAAAGTTTCTTTGCAATATTTTGAATTGATTTCTTTGAATTTGCATGATTCGAATCAAGCGAGAGTGCTGATTTGTAGTTTTTTATCGCAGCATCAAAATCTTTTTTACCTTCATATGCTTTTGCAAGACCATAAAATCCAGGCACATATTTTGGTATACTTTCTAACACTGAATTAAATCCTGAAATTGCATCATCAAATCTGCCATCTTCTATGGCTCTGTTTGCGTTATTCGCCTTGTTATTTAATCCATTTAAACGGTCAAACTCTTTTCTTAGCTGATCATTTCCTTTGTCAGCATCAATTGCTGCAAGAATTTTCTCTCTAGCAATATCTAAATTTCCATTTGATAGCGCTTGCCTAGATTCTTCGAAAAGCGCTATTGCTGATGTTTGAGCAAAAATAGTTGTAAAAAATAATAGAGCTAAAATAATCTTTTTCATTATACCACCTTTTAAGTATGCATTTTCTAATTGTGTTGTAATCTAAAAATCTTTTGAAAATAATATTAACATTTTTTTGTGCCGAAGGCGGGACTTGAACCCACACAGAGTTTCCTCCACTAGCCCCTCAAGCTAGCGTGTCTACCAATTCCACCACTTCGGCTAATTATTCTTCTTTGCTTTCTTCTTCTAAAGCACTAGAAGGGATTACATATTCGTTGCCAACTGGTACCTCTGTCTCACTTGATTGAGCATTCTGCTCAACAATTCCTGGTTTGTTGGTGTTGTCTGCACCACCACTCAATCTTCCTATCAACAAAGCAAGTGCTATAAAAATTATACCAAGCCATGTTGTAAGCTTTGTAATAAAATCATTTGCTCCGGAAGATCCTAACATAGATGTAGCAGTACCGCCCATCATAGAATTAAGTCCTCCTTGACCAGATTGCATCAAAATCACAACAATCAACATTATACCAACAAGTGTATGAACTATTATTAAAAATTGAACCATAATTCCTCTATCAACTTAATTTTTCAGCAATTGCTTTAAATGATTCAAAATCAGCGCTCGCGCTACCAATCAAGAATCCATCAATCAACTCAACTTCTAACAACCTATTAACGCTATCTTTGTCAACAGATCCACCATAAAGCAAATTGATTTTCTCAACAATTTCGTCTGAATATAAACTTTTTAATTTATTTTTTATATAAGAAAGAACATCTTCAATATATTCATTTGAAGGAAGGTCTCCAGACCCAATAGACCAAACAGGTTCGTATGCAATTGTTAAGCCATTTATTGTATCTTTTGGCAATATGCTAAGTTGCGCATCGATAACATTAAAAGTGTTGTTATCATTTTTTTGCTCTTTAGTTTCTCCAACACAAAGAATTGCACCTACATTACTGTTTATGACTGTTTCTAATTTATTCTTTACTGACTCATCTGATTCATTGTATAGTAATCTTCTTTCTGAGTGTCCTACGATACAAAAATCAATACCTGACAAACTATGAATAGAGACAGCTCCTGTATAAGCACCTTTGGTATTAATATCGCAATCTTGCATACCAAGCTTGATGTTTTCTATGTCTATATTATCCTGTACTTGAGAAATACATGTATGAGAAGGAAAAAGAATAACTTCTGATTTAGAGAATGATTCTCTATTAGAATTCATCTTCTTTACAAAATCAATAGATGTATCTTCATTTAAATACATTTTCCAGTTTGCAGCTAATATTGTTTTATTCATTTTTTATCTAAAATCTTTATTGCAGGAAGCTTTTTGCCAGATAACAATTCTAAACATGCGCCTCCACCAGTGGAAGCATGTGAGAACTTGCTAATCAATTCATCGTCATAATTTCTTACTGCAGCAATAGTATCACCGCCTCCTATAACGGAAATACATTCACTATCGACAATTTCATCAATAATACTCTCTGTTCCAACAGCAAATTTTTTATTTTCTGCAATACCAACAGTGCCATTCCAAAAAATTGTTTTTGATTGAGATATAACCCTTTTAAACAAATCAATACTTGATTGCCCTATGTCTTCACAGATCATATTATCTTTGATATTATCCTTGTCGGCATGATAAAAATCTTTACTTCCAATGCTGTCCAATTCTCCTGTAAAATCTATTGGCAAAATAATTTTTGTTTTTGTTTTAGATGCATTAAGCAATATCTTTTTTGCAATATCAATCTTATCAGATTCTACTAATGATTTTCCCATATGATAACCATCGGCAGCAAGAAAAGTGTTAGCCATTGCCCCGCCAATAACAATATTATCTGCTAAACCAAGAAAATGGTTAATTACATCAATTTTAGTATCAATTTTTGCTCCACCGATAATCAACAATAGTGGCAAAGAAGGGTCTGTAAGTGTTTCTGATAAAAATTCTAATTCTTTCTCAATTAAGAAACCTATTCCTTTATTCATAAAGTGACTAACAATGCCAACATTTGATGCATGTTCGCGATGAGCAGTGCCAAATGCATCGTTAATAAAAATTTCTCCATGTTTTGAAAGACTCATAGAGAACTGACTATCATTATTAGTCTCTTCATTGTAAAAACGTAAATTCTCAAGAAGATGAACTTCACCAGGCTGTAAATTGTGCGAAACATTGATGGCATCCTCTGAAACACAATCATGTGAGAACTTTATAGGCATCTCTAATAACTCAGCTAATTTTTCACCAGTAGGCATTAAAGATAATTCTGGTTTTATTTTACCTTTTGGCCTTCCTAAGTGAGACATTAAAATCACTTTTGCCCCTTGATCTATACAATGCTTAATTGTAGGAATTGTTTTCCTGATTCTATAATCATCAACAACAACATCATCCAAGATAGGAACATTAAAATCAACCCTAATAAGGATACGTTTTGAATGAAGATCAAAAGATTTGAGTTTGCGTAACATAAATCTAAATTTTATAAAAAATTTTAGACAATACCTTGATCGATCATAGAGTCTGCTACCCTAATAAATCCACCGATATTAGCACCATCAACATAGTTGATAAAATCAGATTGTGAACCATGTTCAACACAAGTGCTATGAATACCAACCATAATGTCTTTTAGTAGTTTATCTACATCTTCTCTAGAAAGCGGTATTCTGGTACTATTTTGACTCATTTCAATCCCTGAGACAGCAACTCCACCAGCATTTGCAGCCTTTCCAGGACCAAATAAAATTTTTGAATTAATAAAATGGTTTACAGCATCTGGAGTGGATGGCATATTGGCTCCTTCAGCGACTACAAAACATCCATTGTCTGTTAATGTTTTTGCGTCATCTCCATCTAATTCATTTTGAGTTGCACAAGGAAGTGCAATATCACACTTAATTGACCAAGGATTTTTTCCTTCAAAATATTCTACCTTATATTTTTTTGCATATTCTGAAATTCTAGCTGATCTTTTTTCTTTAAGCTCTTTCACATACTTAAGTTTTTCTTTAGATATTCCATCTGGATCATATATAAAACCACTAGAATCTGATAACGTCACAGGTTTAGCTCCAAGTTCAATTAATTTCTCACAAGCATATTGTGCTACATTCCCTGAGCCTGAAACAGTAACTACTTTTCCATCAAGAGTTTCATTTCTTGTCTTTAACATCTCTTCCACAAAATATACTGTTCCATAGCCTGTTGCTTCAGGACGAATTAAACTACCGCCCCATTTTGTATCTTTACCAGTCAAAACACCAGTAAATTCATTGCGTAATTTTTTGTATTGACCAAACATGTAGCCTACTTCTCTACCTCCAACACCAATATCTCCCGCTGGAACATCAGTATCGCTACCAATATGTCTTTGCAGTTCACTCATAAATGATTGGCAGAAATTCATGATTTCATTATCAGATTTTCCTTTAGGATCAAAATTAGACCCACCTTTACCGCCACCCATGTTTAAACCAGTTAAGCTGTTTTTAAATATTTGCTCAAATGCTAAAAACTTTAAAATACTTAGATTAACACTAGGGTGAAATCTTAAGCCACCTTTATATGGACCAATAGCTGAATTAAACTGGATTCTATAACCCAAATTGACATGAACATTATTTTTATCATCTCTCCATGGAACACGAAATATAAATGCTCTTTCAGGGGTAACTATGCGATCCAGGATATTATATTTTACATAGTCAGGATTGCCTTTTACGGTATCCCATATAGAATCAACTACCTCTTCCACTGCTTGATGAAATTCATTTTCATTAGCAAATGTTGTTTTAACATGATTTAAAAAATCTTCTTTTGATTTATATTTCATATCCAGTCCCAATCTATGTTTAAATTAAGTCAGGTTTAAAGTTACAAAATAAGTGAAAAAAGTGAATACTTTTCTTATAAAAAATTTAGACATTTAAAGCGAAGTAATATAACTTCAAGAACTTATGGCGGAGTAGCTCAGTTGGTTAGAGCAGCGGAATCATAATCCGCGTGTCGGGAGTTCAAATCTCTCCTCCGCTACACCCTTTATAAAATCGATTTCTTCGTCGGTTAAAATTGATTTATAATATTTATTTGATAATGATTTCTTGTAAGATAAATCATGTTGAATACCTTTTTTTGGCATCAATGCATCTCCAGAATTTAATTTTTGAACTCTTGTTATAATTCTATCTGTACATTTTTCATCTAACCAATTAAAAAGTTTTTTAATTGAATCTTCAGGATTTATTGAAAAATTATGCTGATTGAAAAAATAAATATTTTCTTTTCCATCAATTCTATGTTTAAAAATACTATAGAGTTGACAAAATCGAACTGCTCCCAAAACAGGTGATGAAATTGAGCTATTATCAATCTTTGCTATATCTTTAATGCCTATACTTTCAAAATCTTTAATTAATCTATCATATTCAGAAAATTCCCATCCCATTCTTTTAAAACTGCCAGCTAATGGTAAAATTGGCCTTTCACACATCACTATTTTATAATTGCTAGATAGATATAATGATGCAAATACCAAAAAAGGATCTTTAACAATAAGTTTCTTTTGATTAGGAGAAAATTTTGATTTAAGAAAAGACAAAGAAGATTCATTCCCAAATAGTGTTTTAATTGTCTTTTTTGCAACAGAATCGTCTTCTTTGATACCTGATTTAAATTTAGCGTTAAGATTTATAATGCTATTAAAAATGTTATCAAAATCGCTATTATTAATATTAGCACCAGGAATAAGGTAATTCTCTTTAACAGATAACACACCCTGAGAAGCATTAAAAGGCTCATAAACCATGTTATATCCCTCAACAGAAGATAATATATCTCCTAATGCGGTTGTAGCTGTTCTGGGTAAACCAGAAACTATTATCGCATTTTTAGAATATTTATTATTTTTTGACATGGGCAAATTACAATCTGAGATTAAAGAAACAATTTATCAAGAAGCAATTTTTAAAATTAAAAAATTTGAAAATGAAATTAATCTAGATAAGATATCAAATGTGTTATACCACATGTTTGAAAATTGGAATTTTTGTGGCTTTTATGTAAAAAAAGGTGAACAGCTAGAAATATCTTCTTATAAGTCAGATAAAATACCGTGTAGCCCAATCAATATGGATGGAGTTTGCGGAAAATCAATTATATCTAAAGATACAATAATAGTTCCTAATGTAAATGAATTCCCAGGGCATATTGAATGTGATCCAAATAGTAAATCAGAAATTGCTATTCCATTTTCTAATTATGTATTTGATATAGATTCAAAAGAATTTGATGATTTTGATGAAATTGATGAAAAATACTTAAAAAAGATAATTGATATGATTTAACTATCTTCTGATTCTACTTCTTCAGAAATTGGTTCTTCAATAACGCTATCTGATTCCAGATTAGATTTATCAACGAATTCGATTAACGATATTTTTGCAGCATCATTAACTCTGTTACCAAGTTTGATAATTCTTGTGTAGCCACCTGGCCTATCAGCATAATTAGGACCAATAACATCAAACAATATTTTTACAGCATCTTGGTTTTTTAAACTCTTTAACACCTGTCTTCTATTATGTAAAGTCGCATCTTTTGCTTTAGTAATCATTGGTTCAATAAACCTCTGTAGAGCTATAGCTTTTTGATGTGTTGTCTTAATACGTTTGTGCTCTATTAAAGAACTTGCCATATTAGACAACATCGCTTTTCTATGAGAAGCGTTTTTACCAATCTTCTTTGTTTTAACTCTGTGTCTCATCGCCTTCGCTTTCCGCCGCTTCCGTATCAATGTATGGAGTGATATCCATACCAAATTTTAAACCCATTCCTTCAAGTTTTTCAATTAGCTCATTTAAAGATTTTCTACCGAAGTTCTTGTATGCTAACATCTCAGATTCATCTTTCTGTACAAGAGAGCCAATCAAAGTAATGCCCGCTGCTTCAAGACAGTTGTGACTTCTTACTGAAAGCTCCATTTCATCAATTGAAGACTCAAGTAGCTTACGAATTTGTAGAATTTCTTCACTAACTGGCTTATCAATCTCTAACACTGAAGGATTGCTAATAGAATGAATGATATTATAATGTTCAGATAATACTGAAGAACAATAACTTACTGCATCTATTGGAGTAATAGATCCATCAGTCGTAACATGTAAAGATAACATTTCTAAATCTTCTTTTGCACCAGGCAATGGAGAAACATTAAATGATACTTTAGTTACAGGATTGAAAATGCTATCAATTGGAATAATGCCCACAGGAGAATTATTTAACTTATTTTCCTCACTTGACTTATATCCCTTTCCAATACCTAGTCTTAATTCTAATTCTAACGTAGTTTTTTTGTCAATATCAGTAATATATAAATCTGGATTTAAAATAGTGAAATTATCACTTGCTGCTTGAATATCAGCTGCTGTAAAAGTTTTGCCTTTTATTTTTAAATGCACAGGCTCAACACTACTTTCAGGTAAGTGGAATCTTACTTCTTTTAGATTCATTAAGATATCAGCAACATCCTCTTTTACACCATCTATGGTAGAAAATTCGTGTAGAGCACCTTCAATTTTAACATTGGTAATTGCTGCGCCAGGTACTGCTGTAAGTAACGCTCTTCTAAGAGCATTTCCAATAGTAATACCATAACCTCTCTCTAAAGGTTTTACAATAAATTCACTGGAATTATCGCCTGTTTCTTTATGTGAAATTTTAAATTTTAAATTATTACTCATTATATTTTCCTCTTATCTTGAATAGTATTCCACTACTAACTGCTCATTAACAGTTAAATCAATCTCTTGTCTTTCTGGATAATTAACAAAAGTTCCTGACATCTTTGTTTTGTCTAATGAAAGCCAAGAAACATTTAAATCACCTTTAACCATTTTAATTGCATCTAGTATAATATCTAATTTTTTACTTTTATCTCTTACTTCAATAATGTCACCTGGTTTTAATCTATAGGAAGGAATATTTACCTTTCTACCATTTACCATAAAATGCGCATGACTAACTAACTGTCTAGCAGATGGTCTTGAAGGAGCAAATCCTAACTTATAAACTACATTATCCAGCCTAGATTCAAGCATAACCAATAAATTAAGCCCAGTCTCGCCTTTCATCTGTGAAGCTTTCTTAAAATAGTTTCTAAATTGTTTTTCAAGCATCCCATACATAAACTTTATTTTTTGTTTTTCTTGTAATTGAACAGAGTATGTTGAAAAACGTTTCCCAGATTGACCATGTTGACCAGGCCTATATCCTTTTTTAGATAATAATTTATCAAACTTTGGATTGCCAAAAATATTGACTCCGAGCTTTCTAACCAACTTCCCTTTAGGTGTATTTAATTTTCCCATTATTTTATACTCTTCTCTGTTTTTTAGGTCTACAACCGTTGTGTGGCAGTGGAGTCACATCTGAGATTGCTGTTATTTGCAATCCTGATCCTGATAAAGCTCTAATAGCAGATTCTCGACCTGCACCAGGACCTTTTACTCTAACGCTTACCTGCACTAACCCCATTCCTACAACTTCAGTTGCAACTTTTTCTGCTGCAATTGATGCTGCATATGCAGTATTCTTTCTTGATCCTTTAAAGCCTGCTTTTCCAGCAGTAGCCCATGCAATAACATTGCCTCCTTGATCAGTAACGGTAATATTTGTGTTATTAAAGGTTGCTTTAATATGCACAATCCCTTTTGAGTCAACTTTTTTCTTCTTTTTAGATCTGTTCTGTGTTGCCATACTTATACTGCCGCCTTCTTACCAAGTCCTACTGTTTGTTTTTTTCCTCTTTTTGTGCGAGAATTTGTTTTAGTTCTCTGTCCTCTTACAGGAAGAGATTTTCTATGTCTTAACCCTCTATAACTACCAATATCTTGTAATCTTTTAACATTTTTGATGTTTTCTGTTCTTAATTCACCTTCAATCAACAATTGTAAATCAACAATAACTTTTCTAATAGCATCTTCTTCTTTGGTGCTAAGATCACCAACTCTAGCATTAGGATCTATTTTAGCTATCTCACATATTTTTAATGCAGTCGTTAGTCCAATTCCATGAACATATCTTAAAGAGTAAGCAATCTTCTTTTCTTTTGGTATGTCTACACCTGCTATTCTAGCCATTATCCTTGCCTCTGTTTAAATCTAGGATTCTTCTTGTTAATAACATAAATACGTCCCTTTCTGCGAACAATAATGCAATCTCTACTTCTTTTTTTAACTGATGCTCTAACTTTCATAATTATTGCCTAAACGTAATTCTTCCTCTAGTTAAATCATATGGAGAAAGTTCTAAATTTACTTTATCTCCAGGTAACATTTTAATAAAATGCATACGCATTTTACCACTTACATGTGCAAGAATTTCGTGTTCTTGTCCACCTAGGTTTATTGTTACTCTAAACCTTGCTCCTGGTAAAGCTTCCTTAATAACTCCCTCTACTTCTATTGATTCTTGTTTTGCCATACTATGTTAAAATTCTGGGTTGGAACTTAGTAATAAGAATTGAATGTTCAAAGTGCGCACTTGGCTTACCATCTTGCGTCCTAATTGTCCAACCATCACTGTCTGTTTTAATATGTCTGCTACCTAAATTAACCATTGGTTCGATTGCTAAACACATACCTTCCTCTAATACGGTATTATGATGAGAACTGCTTGGTTCAGAAAAATTAGGTATCTGTGGATCAAGATGAAGTTGGGTACCAATTCCATGCCCAACTAATTCTCTAACTACAGAATATCCTTTAGATTCCACATAATCTTGAATCGCTTTACTTATATCATATACACGATTCCCTGCAACAGCTTTGCTAATACCTATTTCCAATGCTTTCTTTGTTGTATCTAATAATAATTGCTTTTCTTCAGATATATTTCCCACTGCTAATGTTCTTGCAGAATCACTATAATATCCATCTTTAAGCACTCCACAATCAACGCCAACTATTTGTCCTTCTTTAAAAACTGAATCTTTTGGTATTCCATGTACTATTTCATCATCAATTGACACACATAGAGTTGATGGAAAATTATTATATCCTTTAAAAGCAGGCTTCCCATTTCTTGATATAATATATTCTTCAGCCATTTTATCTACTTCTAAAATAGATTGACCTGGCACAACATATTTTTCAACAAGATCAAGCGTATCAGATAAAATCTGGCAACTTTCCGTAATTTTATTTACTTCATTTATGTTGTTTATATCAACCACTATCTTCTGCCTCTCACTTTGCCTTTTGAAAGAAATCCATCATAATGTCTAGACAACAAGTGTGTTTCAATTTGATTTAATGTATCAAGTCCAACTCCAACAATAATTAATAAGCTTGTCCCACCAAAAAAAGATGCATATGCATAGTCTAATCCTGCAAATTGCTGCAAGAAATATGGCATTAATGCGATAAAACCAAGAAAACATGCTCCAGGCAACGTTACTCGAGTTAATATATTTTCAATAAATTCTGCGGTTTTCCTTCCAGGTTTAACCCCAGGAATAAATCCACCTTGCTGCTTTAACGTAGAAGAAACTTGATTTGGATCAAATTGTAGTGCTGTATAAAAATATGTAAAGAAAACGATTAGCAAAGCAAAACAAAGATTAGAGAACCAATGATCCATTGCAAACCAAGACATAAAGTTTGATTGCACAGCAGGTTGTCCTGCAAAAGTAGCAATTGTACCAGGTATTAGTATTATCGATTGTGCAAATATAATTGGAATAACTCCCGCTGTATTAATCTTTAATGGAAGATAAGTAGATTGTCCACCATATATTTTTCTACCAATTACTCTTCTAGCATACTGAATAGGAACTTTTCGAATTCCTTGTTGAACAAGAATAATTAACATCACTAAAAAGAAAAATAGTATAGCCAATGCTAATTCAGACAATATACCTCTTACTCCTTGTTGAAAATATGCAATCTCTGAAACTACAACATTAGGAAAAGCAGCTAATATACCAACCATAATTATTAAAGATATACCGTTCCCAATACCATGTTCTGTAATTTTTTCTCCTAACCATAAAAGAAGCATTGTTCCTGTAGTAATACAAACCACTGCCGTAAACCTAAATAAAAACCCAGGTTCTAAAACAATTCCATAACTCTCTAATAAAAATGCTATACCAATTGATTGAACAAACGCTAATACCACAGTACCATATCGAGTAATTTGGGTAATCTTTGCTCTTCCACTCTCACCTTCTCTAGCTAATCTTTGAAAATATGGAAGCGTAGTCTGTAAAATTTGAATAATAATTGATACTGAGATATAAGGCATAATACCCAGACCAAATATAGCAGCTTGTCCAAATGCACCTCCAGTAAACATATTATATAAACCAAAAAAAGTATCGCTCAGAGAATTCATAGTCTGTTTTAAAGCATCTGGATCAATCCCAGGAATTGGAACTTGAGATCCAATTCTTACGACGACCAACAATGCAAGAGTAAATAAGATTTTTCTTCTTAATTCAGGAATTGCAAAAATATTTCTTATTTTTTCAATCACTCTACAATAACCTTTCCGCCAGCTTCTTCTATCTTTTTAACTGCAGATTCACTAAAAGAGGAAGCAGTAATATTATATGCCTTATCAATATCGCCATTTCCTAAAATTTTTACAGCAGCAAACAAAGATGATATCAGACCATTTTTAAACAATACTTCAGAGTCAATATTTTTAGCTTTAATCTTTGATATACTTGAAAGATTAACTATCTCATATGATTTTTGGAAATTTGAATTATTAAAACCTCTCATTGGCACTCTTCTATAAAGAGGCATTTGACCTCCTTCAAACCAATATCTATGTTTAAAACCACTTCTTTGCCCTGCACCCTTATGGCCTCTTCCTGAAGTTCTTCCTAAGCCAGAACCATTTCCTCTTCCTACTCTTTTTGATTTCTTAATTGAATTAACTGGTTTTACTAACTTCATTTTACTTCCTCAACCTTAATCAGATAATCTATTTTCTTAATCATTCCATGAATAGCATCATTTAGATCAAGAATAACTGACTGATTAAGCTTTCTTAAGCCTAAAGCGTCTAACGTAGCTTTTGCTTTTCTTGAATAACCAATTCTACTCTTAATCTGTGTAATTTTTATTTTTTTCTTAGCCATTTTATATCTCAAATAAATTGTTTGGAGTCTTTCCCCTCTTCTTGGCAACTTTTCTAACATCTTGCAAATTTGTAAGAGCATTCATAACAGCTTTAGCAACATTCATTGGATTGTTTGATCCTAAAACCTTTGTATAAATATTGCTTATACCTACTTGCTCCATAATTAATCTCACTGCAGATCCAGCAATAATACCTGTCCCTGGTGGAGCTGGTTTTAATAATACTTTGCTTGCACTATGTCTTCCAATAATTTCATGTGGAATTGTGTAGTTATAAACAGGCACTTTAACAAGATTTTGTCTTGCATTCTCCTTTGCCTTAGATATAGAAACAAGCACTTCGTTTGCTTTTCCAGCACCAATCCCTACATGGGCTCTACCATCTCCTATTACAACAAGAGTTGAAAAGCTAAATCTTTTCCCTCTGGAATTGACCTTAGCAACTCTATTGATTCTTATCACTGATTCTTCTTTTAAGTCTAGTTCTGAATAATTAATAACAGTCATTTATTCTCCAATATTAAAATTTTAATCCGCCTTCTCTAGAGGCTTCTGCTAATGATTTAACTCTTCCATGATATCTAAAACCGTTTCTGTCAAAATAAACATTCACTACTTTCTTTGATTTAGCTCTATCAGCAAGTTCTTTCCCAACTAAAGATGCCATTTCAATCTTTGTAGCTTTCTTTTTGCTATAAATCTTCTCTTTTGAAGAAGAAGCAACAACTGTTGTTTGATTGAAATCATCAATTATTTGTGCCTCTATATGTTTGCTGCTTTTATAAACACATAACCTGTATTCTCCTTCAACAGGAAAAGCTTTCTTTGATCTCTTTCTTCTACGGAAATATTGTTCTCTTTTTAATGATAAAGTGCCCATTATTCACCGCCTCCCACAGTTTTACCTTGTTTAGATCTTACAAATTCACCTTTATATCTAATTCCTTTACCTTTATATGGCTCAGGTTTTCTTAGTGATCTGATTTTTGCAGCAACTTGCCCGACTAGTTGTTTATCAATGCCTTTTATTTCTAATTCATTTTTCTTTGCGTCTGCCTCTATTCCATCTGGCAATTCTAACATTATGTCATGTGAAAAACCTAATTGAAACACCAGTCTGCTACCTTGGCTTTTTACATTGTATCCAACGCCTAAAATTTCTAAATGTTTTGAAAAACCATTACTAACACCTTCAACAGCATTATTGATTAATTGTCTCATAGTGCCATGCATTGACTTTGATTCTGAATCATCATTTTTTCTAGAGACATTTATTAATCCTTCTTCAATTTTTAAGTCTATACCACCAGAAAGATTCACAGATAGTTTTCCCTTAGGTCCATTTACCATTAAAATAGAATCAGTTTTTTCTACTTTAACGCCTTCTGGCAATGTGATTACGCTATTCCCTACTCGTGACATTTTACCAAACGTTGCAAAGCAACTCTCCTCCAATATTTAATTCTTTTGCTACTTTATTACTAACTACACCTCTTGAAGATGAAATAATGCTAATTCCTAATCCATTTAACACTCTAGGAATATCATCAGATGATACATAAACTCTTTTACCAGGTTTACTTATTTTTTCAATAGTAGTTATGGCTGGCATATTATCATCATACCTTAAAAAGACTCTAATGTCTTCTTTATTTGACTTCTTGTTTACAAATACAAAATTGTCAATATAGCCTTCTTCTTTTAAGACAAGGGAAATTCTTTTCTTTAATAAAGAAGATGGGATATCCACCCATCTTTTTTTAGATGAATAACCATTTCTTATTCTTGTACAATAATCTGCTATTGGATCTGTCATTGACATAAATCTTTCTCCTTACCAACTTGCCTTTGTTACACCAGGAAGCTCTCCTTTAAGTGCTAATTCTCTAAATGTAATTCTTGATAAACCAAATTTTCTCATATAGCCTTTCGGACGACCAGAAACTAAACATCTGTTAGTTAAACGAACATGGCTAGAGCTTCTTGGAAGTTTCTGCAATTTCTTTATTGCATTTAAACGATCTTCTTCTGAAGTCTTAGGGTTTTTAATTAATTCTCTTAATTCTTTTCTAAGAAGATAGTGTCTTTCAACTTTCTTCATTAAATGTTTTTCTCTTGCAATCTTTGATTTTTTAGCCATTATTTTCCTCGTTTAAATTAGCTTCTTCTACAGGTTCTTCTGCTGGAGCTTCTTCTACAGGTTCTTCTGCTGGAGCTTGTTGTTTTGTTTCAACTTCCTCTTCTTCTGTCTTAACAGTTTTATCTCTAATAGGAAGACCTAATGCTCTCAACATCTCATAAGAAATTTCATCACTATCTGATGATGTTGTGATAATTACGTCCATTCCTCTAATGGTATCAACTTTATCATAATCAATTTCAGGAAATACGACCTGTTCTTTGATTCCAAAACTATAATTACCTTGTCCATCAAAAGATTTGTGAGATAAACCTCTAAAATCTCTTGTTCTTGGTAATGCAACTGCACACAATCTTTCTAAAAATTCATACATATAATTCTTTCTCAATGTTACCTTGCAGCCAACAGGAAAACCTTTTCTTACTTTAAAGTTTGAAACATCTTTTCTTGCTTTTGTAATAACTGGTTTCTGTCCTGTAATTAACATTAATTCATCAAGAGCTGCTTGTAATGCTTTAGAATTATTTTTAGCATCACCTAAACCAATATTCAAAGTTATCTTTTGAATTTTTGGTGCCTGCATCATGCTCTTTAAATTGAATTTCTTAACAAGATGCGGTCTCACATCATTAAGGTATTTCTTTTTGTAGCTCGGTATATATTCCACTTTTGCCATTTTCTTACCCAAGCTCCTTACCGCTTCGTTTAGAAACTCTTACCTTTGATTTATCTTTTAATATTTTAAACCCTATTCTTGAAGGCTTATTATCATCTATAATCATAACATTAGATACATGAATAGATCGTTCTCTTTCTGTAAAACCTCCACTAGGGTTCTCTTGCGAAGGTCTAAGAGTTCTTTTGGTTAACGCTACACCTTCAACAATCACTCTTTGTGATGTCGGAAATACTTTAAGTACTTTTCCTGATAAACCTTTGAAGTTTCCAGAAACAACTTTTACTATCATATCTTTTTTAATTTTCATTATAAAACCTCTGGAGCCATTGATATAATTTTCATATAACCACTATCTCTTAATTCTCTAGCAACTGGTCCAAATATTCTAGTTCCTCTAGGCTCATTTTGACTATTCAATAAAACAGCAGCATTTTCATCAAATCGGATATATGATCCATCTTTTCTTCTTAATTCTTTTGAAACTCTAACTATTACAGCCCTAGAAACATCACCTTTTTTAACCATGCCACCTGGTATAGATGTCTTCACAGATACCACTACAACATCACCAACAGTCGCATATCGTCTTTTTGATCCTCCTAAAACTTTAAAACATTGAACAGTTTTTGCTCCAGAATTATCAGCTACTTTTAATCTTGTTTCTTGTTGAATCATGTTAGCTCTTATTTTTCTCCATCAATCTTAAAACACGCCATCTTTTTGTCTTGCTTAAAGGTTTGGTAGCTATAATCTCTACCATGTCACCATTTTTGTAAGAATTGTTTTCATCGTGCGCATAATATTTTTTTGATTGTTTTATATATTTCTTATAAAGCTTGTGTTTGACTAGTCTTTCTACGCTAACAACCAAAGTTTTATCCATAACATCAGAAACAACTTTTCCTACTAATCTTTGATGATTTCTATCCATTAATACTATCCTCATTTAATTCTTTTTCTTTTAAAACAGTTTTTATCATTGCATTCTCTTTACGTAAGTCTGATAAAACTTTATAATCTTCTAATTGTTGAATAGACTTTTGAAAGCGATATTTCTGTAAACTTTCTTTGTTGTCATTCAAGCGTGAATGTAAATCTTTAGCAGACAACTGTCTTAAATCATTAACTTTCATCTAATCCTCTTCTAGATACTAATTTTGTCTTAATAGGCAATTTATTTCCTGCGTTTTTAAATGCTTTCTGTGCAATTTCTTTTGATACACCTTCAACTTCGAACAATATTCTTCCTGGCTTAACATTGCTCACCCAAAACTCAGGAGATCCTTTACCTTTACCCATTCTTGTCTCTAATGGTTTTTTAGTAATTGGCTTATCGGGAAATATTCTAATCCACATTTTACCAACTTTTCTAACAAATCTAGATATTGTAATTCTTGATGCTTCAATCTGTCTAGCAGTAATCCATCCTGGTTCCATTGCTTTCAGTCCGTAGCTACCAAAATTGACCTCTGTACCACCTTTGGCCATACCTCTTCTATGTCCTCTATGAACTCTTCTATATCTTATTTTTTTAGGCTCTAACATTATTTACTCTTTGCTTTACTAAATCCATTACAAATCCAAACTTTAATACCTATAATTCCATAAGTGGTATGCGCCTCAACTAAAGCATAGTCAATATTTGCTCTGAGAGTATGAAGAGGAACTCTTCCATCCATAAATCTTTCAGATCTTGCAATTTCAACTCCACCCAATCTTCCAGCAACATTAATTCTAATTCCATCAGCTCCCATTCTCATTGTAGATTGCATTGCTTTATTAATAACTCTTCTATAAGCCATTTTCTTAATTAATTGACTTGCAATACTTTGCCCAACAAGCTCGGCATTTAATTCAGGTCTTTTGACTTCATTAATATTTAACTGGATATCATTAGTGCCACACAATTTTGCAATTTCCTTCTTTAATCTACCAACCTCTTCTCCGCCTTTACCAATAACAATACCAGGACGGGCAGTATGAAGAGTAATAGTAATAGACTGTGAAGTTCTTTCTATATTAATTGATGCTATTGATGCGTCTTGAAGTCTTTTCTTAAGATATTTTCTTAGTTGAATATCTTGTGCTAAATCAACAGCATACTGATTCTTTTTAGAGAACCAGTTTGAAGTCCAGTCTTTATTTACATCTAACCTATATCCTTTTGGATGTGTTTTTTGTCCCATTAATATTATCCTATAATTATTTTCAAATGACTAGTTCGTTTTTTAATTCTATTTGCACGACCCTGTGCACGTGCTCTAAAACGTTTCAAAGGAGGTCCTTCATCAACAGTAATTGTCTTAATAACAACAGTATTCATGTCTTTTTCAAAAGACTCATTATTAACCGCATTAGCAATAGCA
>CACGRA010000010.1 GCA_902575395.1 uncultured Fidelibacterota bacterium
GATTTGCTGGTCTAACTTCAGGAGAATCTGATCTATGACAATCTAAACACCAATCCATACTTAATGGTTGAACTTGATATACCACTTCCATCTCTGCAACATTACCATGACAAGATATACAAGCAACTCCTGAATTAACATGAACACTATGATTAAAATAAGCATATTCAGGAAGCATATGGACCTTAATCCATTCAATAGGCTTCCCAGTTTCCCAGCTTTCTCGAACTAGTTTTAATTTTTCGCTATCTGTTTTAACATAAGTATGGCATCCCATACATGTTTCTGTAGGTGGAATAACAGCACTATAAGTTTGTTCAACACCAACATGGCAATATCTACAATCAATGTTGAGGTCACCTGCATGTAACTTATGGCTATAAGGGACAGGTTGAACAGGTGCATATCCTACATCAGTATAATAAGGCGAGCCGTAGTACCAGATGAAGGAAGATAATGAAAATAACAACAAAAAAATCCCCATCAGGAAGATTCCAGCAAGGTTATTAGTCCATCTGGAAAACAGCTGCATTTTATTTAAGTAGTATCATTAGAAACCAAGAGGAGATATTAGGTCTTATTTAGCAAATCAGTCAAGCACTAATTACGAGAATAAGCATATCCTTTTTTTTAATTATTAGATAAATTAAACCCAATGAATGATTCCTATAAAATTGTATCATCATCAATTCTTTATTGGTTTTCTCAAAAAAAATGGTTTGTATTTAGTGTTTTAACTGGAATCTTTTTAGTATTAATTGGACCTCCCATTGATTTTTTAAACGCAAATGGTGAACCTAATATAGCGGGATATCATAGTCTTGTTATACTTTTGATGGTATTTATTTTAGTTACCTCACAACCGATTCCATTTCCAGCAATTGCATTACTCGCACTCGTATTGCAAGTATTGCTCGGAGTAGCGCCAGCAGACGAAGTTGCTTCATCGCTTATGAATGATGCTGTTCTTTTTGTTATGGGATCATTGATGTTTGCAATTGCAATTGTACATCAAGGGCTTGATATACGCCTTGCAAAAATTATTATTAAAATTTTTGGTCGGAACAAAAGACTATTTATTGCCGGCTTGATGTTTATATCAGCTGTATTATCCTCTTTTTTAGGAGAACATACTATTATTGCTATCATGCTACCTATCGGATTATCTGTTATAAGGAATATAGATTCATCAAAACCCGATGGTAAAAATGCCGTTTTGTTAACTTTGTTTTCAATTGCATATGGAACAATCATTGGATCTATAGGAACACCATCAGGAGGGGCTCGAAATGTTATTATGATTAATTATATTCGAGAATTTAGCAATGTGACAATTGATTATTGGGATTGGATGCAATATGCATATCCAATTCTAATTATTCAATTAGTTATGGCATATTTTGTTTTGCAATTTGTATTTCCAAGTTCATTAGACAATATACAGCTACAAGGATATAAGAAATCTGTGGCAAAATCAAATAGCGCAACAAACATAAGACACATATTCTCATCAATAATTATTGCAATTATTGTAGCAGGTTGGTTCTTATTTAATGAACAATTTGGATTGGGAATTATTGCATTATGTGGAGTATTAATTTTTATGATTTGCGGAATGGTATCATGGGAAGTAATAAATAAAAATACTAATTGGGGTGTAATTTTATTGTTTGCAGCAACAATATCTCTTGGATTCCAAATCAATGATACAGGTGCAGCAGAATGGTTAATTAATAAATTTAATATGATGATATCTAATCTTCCGGAAGACTCATCATTTAGTTGGTCATTTATGACAATTATTACCGGTTTAACAGCAAATTTCTTTACAAGCTCAGCTACAACATCTTTGTTAGGGCCAATGGCAATCGAATTGGAACCCAACAATGTTATATTTGGAATGTCAGCCGCAATAGCATCTGGTTTTTCATTTTTAACAGTTATATCATCGCCAACAGCAATGATTTTGTATTCGACTGGTCTTATAAGTGTAAAATTATTTTTTAGGATTGGATTATTGATGTTTGCTAGTTCGATTGTTATTTTATATTTAATGTCAAGATTCTATTGGGTAATGCTATGAACATTTTAATTGCAATTGGAGGAAGAGATTATTCAAAACCAACTTTAGATCTTGGAATGAAAGTTGCTAATTCATTAGAAGCAAGCACAACTATTGCTTACGTCGGTAAAAAAGTTAGTCAATTTTCAGAAAAAGATGTTAGTGTGGTACATCAAAACCTTGATGAAAGACAATTATATCGTCCAGGAGTAAGAACGTTGGAGTGGGCATATGATTTTTTAAATTCAAAAAATTACATTCAAGAAGAAAAAAATGATTTCAATGATCATTTATTAGTTGATGAAGAAAATTCTAGAATGCGCGTACTTTTAAAAGGAAAACACTCAAACAAAATTGATCTTATTCTTCGAACAGGAGAAATCATTGAACAGTTACGATCAGAAGTACAAACCAACAATCATGATATTACCATTATTGGTGGTGGATCTAACAAAGGAATGCATCATGATTTAGTTCAGTTTATTGACAGTTCTGTATTGGTTGTAAAAAATTATTCACTTAAGAAGGAATACAAAATTCTTCTACCTGTTAATAATTCTATTGGATCAAATAATGCGATTGAAATTGCTGAGCAATTTGCAAAAGCAAATAAACTAAAAGTAGAAATTGTTACTGTTTTAGAAAATAAACCTTCTGATGAAAATCTTAAAAAAATATTAGAGAAAACTGCTAAAAGATTTTCTAAATCTCGTATTAAAAATACAACAAGAGTTCTAGAAGGTTCTGTAGTAGAAACGATCACTGAATCTGCGTCTGATGATAGCATAATAATGCTTGGAGTTTCTCCTAAGAATCCAGTAATAAAGTATTTCTTTGGCAGTAAACCAATTAGTATTGCTCAAAAATGTAAATGCCCTGTTTTAATCGCTAAGTAAGCGCATTCAAAACATCATCGTAGTCTGGCTCATGACCTGTCTGTTCTACTAATTGAGTATAGCTCACTGTTCCATTAGTATCAATAATCACTACACATCTTGCTAGCAATCCTTGAAATTTTCCATTCATATGCAGGATACCATAATCATTAGCAAATGATTCATTTCTCATATCAGAAAGAAAAGTAACATTGTTTAAATCATTCGCTAAGCAAAATTGTTTTTGATTGAATGCTAAATCTTTAGATATACAAAGAACAGTAGTATTGTCCATTTCGCTTGCTATCTCATTAAACTTATGCGCTGATGCTGAACAGACTGGAGTATTTAAGCTTGGAAAAATATTCAATACTAATCTTTTGCCTTCAAAGTCTTTCAAAGTCATATTTGTTAGATCATTATCTGTAAGCAAAAAATCAGGTGCTTGAGATCCCACTGCAGGCAATTCTCCACAAAGGTCAACAGTTTGTTCTCCTAATTTTATTTGTGTCATAATTTTCTCTTATGTTAATTTTAAAATATTTAAATTCGATTGAAATTTAAAACACTTAAAACTATTTATAGGAGTTTTTTATGAGCGATTCACAAAAATTTACATTACCAGCATTACCGTATGGTGCATCAGATTTATCTCCAACTATCTCATCTGACACAGTTGATTTACATCACGGAAAACATCATCAAGCATATTTCAATATGTTAAATAATTTTGCTGATGGCACAAAATTCATGGATATGGAATTAGATGAAGTAGTTGTTGAAAGTTATAAAGAAGGAAATGTGAAAGTATTTAATAATGCGGGACAAGCATGGAACCATATCCTTTATTGGGAACAAATGGCTCCAGGTGGAAGCAATGCGCCTCAAGGTAAATTATTAGAAAAAATTGATGAAGCATTTGGAGATTTTGATACTTTCAAAACTGATTTTACACAACAAGCTGTTGGAGTGTTTGGTAGCGGATGGGCTTGGCTTATAGAAAAAGATGGAAAATTAGAAATGCGCGGTTTACCAAACGCTGAAAATCCTTTAGCACATGGAGAACATGCATTAATGGGGATTGATGTTTGGGAACATGCCTACTACTTAGATTATAAAAATGTAAGACCTGATTATGTCAAAGCAGTTTTAGATAATCTAATTAATTGGGACTATGTCTCAGATCGATTACAATAAATCAAGTGTAACTTAATAACAAAAAAGGCGAATGGTTAATTCGCCTTTTTTCGTTTAGGATACTTTTGATTTGACTATAAAAAACTAACTAAGGGTAAGTTTCAATAGTGATATCCCCCTAAACTGTTTAATTAATTGTAGCATTCAATACCATATCTAGCTCAGCATTATCTGGAGATATTGTGATTGGTGCTGCATCCGTCCAAAATGCTTGAGGACTTCCACTATGTGTTGCCCAAACATGTTGGTTTGTCTGTGGGTTTGGATCATTAGGATCTCTCCAAGACATAGATAACAATGCATAGGTATCAAAATCTAAACCATCAAATGTCAATGAAATTGAGCCACCTGAAACTTGAGAAGATGTTAATGTCACTGACTTGTATGGAGCACCAGATGGTGGCCATGTTTTATCTAAAGAACAAAAAACAGTTCCATCAGATGGCCAATCACCTGCATTTGATACATTAATTGTAATGTTGATTGTTCCAAACTGTGGTACACTCTCATTATTATCATCATCACAAGATGTAAAAAGTGCCATGGAACATAACGCTATAAATAAAATATATTTTCTAAGATTATTCATTTTTCCCCTTTTCTTTTTATTTGCGTCAAGAATAATAATCATGAAAAAAATTTAAGTCAATCCTTTTTGAGATTAAATCTCAATAAGATTAAAAATGTTGCTGAAAACTAAAGCTAATAACTCTTCCAGGCATTGGATAATCTTGAATTAATTCATATTCCACGTCAAGCATATTGGAAACTTTTAAAGAAAAATCAATATCATTGAATTGATACGATCCAGTATAATTCACTAATAAAAGACTATCCAACTTTTCTAAAGGAAACCTTATTTCACTATCAATGAATTGATAATCATCACTCAAAAAGTCTTGATAATCTTGTTCGGATTGAAAATTAAATGATAATGTATGATTAATCTTATTTTTCTGATACATAATTTTTGATGCTATCTTATGCTTTGGTCTGTAAAGAATAGGGTCAATATCATTAATATCATCTACTTCTAAATATGTATATCCAATATTGAATTTCCAATAAGATGATAAATCAAAAGATAAATTCGTTTCTAATCCAACTGAATTGACATCAGTTCTATTTTTAGAAGTAACAGGCAATGCATAAATAAAATCAATCATATCATTATACAAATAATAAAAAGTATTTATTGAAAAATTTATATCTGACAAGTTTGTATAATTATAGCCAACATCAATTGCATATAATTCTTCTGGCTTTAAGTTTGGATTTCCTTGATGATTCAATCCATAATCAGTCGCATATTTTAAAAATAATTCAGAAAAGGAAGGTGCTCTAAACCCTTTACTTAATCCAAAATTCCATCTTGTAAAATTATTACTATTATATGTGAAATTAATTTTTGGAGAAAAAGCATTAAAATTAATACGACTGTACGCTCCGCCTGGATCAATTGAGCGATAATCATATCTTGCCCCTACAGAAAACAATAATTTTTCATTTAATTCGAATTGTGTTCTAGCAAAAGTACCATTAGTTAATTGCCATGGTTTATCATAAATATTATTAAAGATGGTAATATCAGATTGATCAAATATAATATCATCGCCTACAATCAAATATATTTTATCATTAAATAACCATTGATATTCAAATCTTAAGTTTGCACTCAAATCATTATAATATGTGTCACTTTGTTGCTCACTCTCAGGAACATCTTCTCTATCTCTATAATATGTATAGAAGTGATTAACGTTAAAAGAAAAATCAAAATTTTGATTATCTTCGAAATCAAATCTTTTAAAAAATTGCAAGTAAATAGAATCACGATCTGATAATCTATATGATATAAGGCTTGGTCTTTCAGGTTTATCAAAACCAGGTTGTCCATTGAATGATTTATTAATCATTATAGATGTAGTAAAGTTTGATTTAGGAGAATGAGCTTTAAAATAAAAATTATTTTGTCTATGCTGTGCATTGAATCTATGACCATCACCTTCCTTATGTTGAAACAATGTCAGGTAGGACAATCCATTCTTATTTTCTCTGTTTAATCCTAAACTAATATCGCGCCTATTAAAGCTTCCAAGATTTACTTTAATTTTTGAGAATTCTTCTTGAGATTTCTTTGTTACAAGATTAATGACGCCCCCCATTGAATTCTGGCCATATAAAGATGAAACAGGTCCCTTTGCAATTTCAATATTATCAATAAATTCTAGAGGAAGAGCATTCCAATCGACAGACCCTGAGTTTGGAATACTAACTTGAAAGCCATCTAATAGAACTAATACTCTATTATTATATCCTCCTGGTTTATAATCAGAAGAACCTCTTATTGATAAATTAACATTACGGCCTGTATTGTGCTCCATTTGCACATCAACCCCAACAACATCTCGGAAAAGTTCAGAAATAGTTTCAGAATTGCTATTTTTAAGCTCATTAGCGTTAATATTTTCTGTGAAGTCAGGAATATGCTTAGAAGGAAACCTACCTACAACCTCAAGCCCATCTAATAACACTGATCCTTCTTTTAATCTGATTGATAAGTTTTCTATTGAGTCTTCTATAGACAAAGGAATTAACTTTTTATAGAAACCAATTACAGATACAGAGATAATATATTCACCAGATTTGAGATTTTTAAATGTAAAAAATCCGTTCTCATCTGTTGCTGTTCCAAATTCAATATTCTCTCCTGCTAATACTATGTTAGCATCAACAATTGGACTGGAATCACTATCATATACAATCCCCCCAATACTTAAATCTTGAGCTATAATCAACCCAAGAAATAGAATTGATATAAAAAATTTCATAAATATGAATAAGGAATATATATAAATTTGATTTATGAATCAAAATGATACAATAAAAGAAGTTGCTTTAGTTGTTAATGGAGAATTTCCAAAAAAACCAAGCATTCTTGAGAAAATAAAAGAATCCAAAGTAATTATTGCAACAGATGGAGCAGCAAATCTATTATCGCAACATGGAATCAATCCACACTATGTAATAGGTGATTTAGATTCTATCAACGATGACAATAATTACAATATCATTGAAATTTCAGATCAATCCAAAACAGATTTAGAAAAAGCATTAGATTGGTGTATTGATAATAACTATTTAAACCTTTCTATTTTTGGAATGTCTGGTAAAAGCGAAGATCATTTTTTAGGAAACTTCTTTACCATTAATGAATTTGTAGAAAATATAAATTTTGTTATTTATACAGATTATTCTACTATTACACCATGTGTAGGTAAAAATGAATTTGATTCCTTCTTTGGCCAGACAGTTAGCCTGATTACCTTGCAAAACAATAGCATTGTATCATCTGAAAACTTAGAGTATGCCCTTGATTCATATGAACTTGTACCATCATCTAGAGCGATTAGAAATAAATCATTAGGAAAATCGTTTACAATTGAATGTTCAGAATCACTAATGGTTTTTCAATCTAAAGAGTAGCTGAACTATTCGCTTTTGCTCGTTCAAGAAGCGCAGCTTGTGTAGCGTGCACATTTTCTTCTTTTCCAGCCCATGCTTTTAGTGCAGGCTGCTGCAACGCTCTTCCATAAGAAAATGTAAGATTCCAATTTGTGTCACTTTTATTCATTTCACTTAAATGAAAAGTTGCATCTTCATCCGATTGTCCACCGGAAAGAAATGCAATTCCTGGTACATCGCTTGGAACATGGTTTGTAAGACATTCTAATGTACGTTGAGCTACTTCTTCAACATTTGCTTGATGTTCGCAATCATACCCAGATAATACCATATTTGGTTTCAATACAATGCCTTGTAAATCAATATTGTGTTCTTGAAGAACATTAAATACTGTATTTAATGTATAAGATGTAACATCGAAAGAGGTATCAATGCTATGGGTTCCATCCATCAAGACTTCTGGTTCCACAATTGGTACTAAATGATGTTGTTGACACAATAATGCGTATTGTGCAAGCCCATTTGCATTTGCAAGAATACATTTTTCTGAAGGAATGCCTTCTCCAATAGTAATGACCGATCTCCATTTTGCAAAACGAGCCCCTAAGGCATAATATTCTCCTAAGCGTTCACCTAGACCATCTAATCCAGTTGTATTTTTTTCATTTGATCCTTCTTCTAAAGGATGTGCGCCAGTATCAACTTTTATTCCTGGAAGAATATCTTTGGATTGTAAATATTGTGGAATAAGAGTATCAGTATGAGCAACATTTTGTCTAAATGTTTCATCGTATAAAATAACACCACTAATATATTCTTCTAATCCTGGAGATGTAAAAAGCGCACTTCGATATGCACATCGTGAATGAGCTGTAGATTCTACTCCAATACCTTCAAAGCGCTTTGTACAAGTTCCTGTGCTTTCATCTGCAGCAAGAATTCCTTTCCCTTTTTGCACCATTTGTTGCGCTATAGCATGTAATTCAGACATAATTACTCCCCAATATCATATATATTTGTTATTAATTTACTTTCTCCAGTTTTACCAAAAATAACTCTGGAGGAAACTGTTGCTTTTGAGTTTTCAAATTTAACACCGGGAAGCCAACCTGTGCAAATTCCGCTTGCAACAAAAAAAGTATTTTGAGAAGTGCATAGATCATCAGCTGACCAAACTCTATGGATATTTTCTCCTAACATTTCATAGGCTCTTTTTTCAAAATCAGAATCATAGAAATGAAGTTTTCCTTCAAAAAATCCTCCTAATGCTTTAGCAGCAGTTGCAGTAATAACTCCCTCTGGTGCAGCGCCTATTCCATATAATAAATCTACTTCTTTTTCTACTGCTCTTAGCCCTCCAGCTACATCCCCATCTTTAATTAATATCGGCTCCACTCCGAAAGCACGAATCTCAGCAATTAAATCGATATGTCGATCTCGATCGAGTACAATCACTTTTAAATCGTCATTATTTTTATTTAATGCCTTAGCAGCTCCAAATAAATTTTCTGATACAGAATTTTCTAAGCTGACATGTCCAATTAATTCTTTGCTTCCACAAAGTTTATTCATATAAGTGTCTGGAGCACCCATTAATGCATCTTTTGGAGCTGCAGCAAGCACAGAAATTGAATCAGGAAGATTATAAGCGCAACTATTGGTGCACTCTAATGGGTCAACTGCAATATCAATCTTTATATCACTTGTTTTATCTCCCAACTCTTCACCAATAAACAGCATAGGAGCATCATCTCTTTCTCCTTCTCCAATCACAACTCTTGTATGAATTGGTTCTTCATTTAATACAGAACGCATTGCTTCTGTTGCAACTTTGTCAGCAAGCTTTCCATCTTCACATCCACGTAGCTTTGCAGCTTCAATTGCTGCCTGCTCTGTGGCACGTAAGAAAGATTGATAATAATCGAATATATTACTCATTTTAAAGAATCAATTAATTTAAACATTTCTTGCATTGCAGAAGCAGTAGCATATCCATTAAATCTTTCTTTTACTACACCTTCTTTATCTAAAATATAGATATAACAATCTCCATTGCCTCGAGTCCCTAACAATTTATGATATCGTTTTAATGGACCATAATAAGTAACTGTAAAATCATGTAGAGGTTTTGGTACTCCACCTCTCATTCCTCCATCAATCCATCCTCTCATTGTTGTCCATTGTCCTCCCAGCATTGGAATTTCATAATATTGAACACTTTGATTCAAACCATACATTTTTAATAAATCGCCTGCCCAGGTATTAATACATTTTTGTGCTCGTTGTCTAAATGCAATAGCTAACACAGCAGGCCTCCCATCAAGAACATCTGGGAATATTACTTCATTGTTTGATAATGATATGCCTTGAATAGTTGGAAATTTCTTATTCAAATAATCATTATTTGATTGAGCCATTAAAGGCAACAATAAACATAATATTAATAATTTTTTCATTCTTATTTTTCCTTTGATAAATAAAATGGACTATAAAGCAACAAAAATATAATACCAGCTAATGGCATAGTTGGAATAATATGCCATGGAGGATTTTGAAATAATGGAGGAAATAAATCCATTAAAGAAGCACCTCCAGGAGGATGCATCAAATACCATAAATTTGGTGGATAATCTGGATCTGCAATTTGATCAATTCCTAGATTTAATAAATATATAAATGGCAACATATAAAGAGGGTATTTCATTGCATTTATTAATGAAGAAAATGTTATTTGTTGCTTTAATGTAATTGTAATATAAATAATTGCAAAAAACAGAATACCATGTCCAAAAAATAGAGTAATAAAATCAAGATCAGGGAATGTAAACTGTATATCTGGTGTTAATAATGCCATAGTTCCACCACCTAAACCCCAAAAATATGCAAAATCAAAAAATCGCTTTTCTCTTGTTAGCAAGAATAGTCCTGTTGCATAAGAAGAAATATGACACATATGCAATGGAACAGTATTAGTCCATCTATAATCACCAAATGTAGTTAAAACCAATGGCTTAAATAATTCATTAGCAATTAATAGATACCCGAAGAATTTTTCAAACGATAAATAAGATTGTTCGTTATAATTAGATTTTGCAAAATAAGCAAAACCAAAAGATGCTACAAAAATAATGAATAGAGTGAGTAAATGGGTCGTTCCAAATAATATAAATTCATTCATTTAGTATTCCCTTATACCTTTTGGAAAATCTTAAAATTATATTTAGTTCTGCCATCCTGTAATGTATTATAAATACCTGTATCCTTTACACCGATAAAATCCTTCATAATTCTTTTCAAATAAAATGGGGTTTCATCCTTTATAATTTTATTTTTGGTTTCGTTTATTGCATCTTTATCCAAAGCATTTAAAACGTTTTTTGTAATCTCATATGATTCAATATTTTTCATTCCCATATTATTGAATGAATCTTCATAGTGATTAATTGCTTTCTCTGGACAAATGTCAGTCCAAGCAAAAAATCCTCCAGGTTTTAAAACACGTTTTACTTCAGATAAAAATTGAGGAATAGAAGGATAACAGTGTGATGATTCAACATTAATAATAACATCATAACTATCATTATCGAATGGCAAATTTGAAGCATCACCTTCAATAAATTCTAAATTATTTTCACTATGAATTCTATTGCATAGCGTTATAGCATTCTTAGAATAATCTAAACCTGTAATTTTTTTAGGCGATAAATAACGAGCAATATAAGAGGTGCCACCACCACGGCCTGAACCAACTTCTAGAACAGTTTTATCTTTAATGTCTATCTTCTCTACGGTATGGTGGTATAATTGAATACAATATCGATACTGTTCATCCTCTTCTTTTAAATAAGGCTCATCATTTTTATCATTATAATCGAAACCATAATTCATAAACGCCCAGTCAAATATCTCATAAGTATTTGCTAAACGATTATAAATTCTTTTCCATAAAAAGTGTTTAACTTTTTTTGACCAGAAAAAAATAAAACCAAATGTTTTTTCAAACAAAGTCCCCATAATTTTATCTTACGTAGCTACCAGCATTAATGTCAATATTAGAACCTGTTCCGTGATCAAGTTTCCCACTACAAATAAGCGTAACAATAGGAGCAATATCTTTTGGCTCAGTGAGTTCATTTAATGCAATATCTTTCATAACAAAATCTTCACCATATTTATCAATAGATTTTTGTGCCATTGCAGTACGAGTAAATCCTGGAGCAATAGAAAATGCAGTAATTCCATCTTTACCAAATCCTCTTGCAATAGACTTTATCAGTGCTACCATACCTGCTTTAGATGCAGCATATGCTAAGTAGTCAGGAGTGTCTCCTCTAAATGCAGCGCGTGATGCGATATTGATAATGCGTCCTCCACTATTTTTCTTAAAATGTTGTAATGTTTTTTTTGATAATATTCCTGTTGCAAGAAGATTAATATTCATAATTGTATGCCAATTATTAATCCATTCTTTATCATCTAAATCAATAGAATTCATTATTGATGTTCCTGCATTATTAACTAAAACATCCAAAGAATTTTTCCAGGACAATACATCATTAAATAATTGAATAACATTCTCAGATTCATCGAAATCTGATTTAAATATTTTTGATTGATCTGGAAATTGTTTATGCAATTCTTCTACTCCATCAGATTTAGAATTATAATGTAATGCTACAAATGCATTTGATTCCAATAACTGCTTTGCAATAGCATAACCAATTCCACTATTAGATCCAGTTACTAAAATTGTTTTTTCTGATAAATCAATTTTCATAGTTAATGACAACTTTCGTTATATTTTTTTAATCTCCAGTAATTATAAGGCCATGGCGTCAAAAATCCTACTAACAACATAATTGGAGTTGCCCACCAAGTAAGCTGTGCTCCTCCTGTTAATAATACATCTGTAACATTCATTGCTATTTCCATGGCAATCATTGATATAAATGACATTCCTATCGCTGTTTTAAATGCTTCATTTAAATTCATTTGTCTACTTAAAATAAATGTTTCTAATGCAATACTTGTAAGCAAACCATTAATTACAGCAAGTGTCATAATCGAAAGAGTTGTATTAAAAATTTCACTTGGATTATTTTGAAAATAAAATATAGTTCCTAAATCACCAATTGAACATCCCAAAAGACACCATGCAGTATTTTGTGCCGATTTTTTCCAAGTATGTTTACATTTCCAACTAATCATAATAGCCTTAATTTAAATGAGTACGATGAAAAATAAATCAATTCTATTAATTATACTAACTCTGATTATTGGCTGGTATTTAGTTATACCAAAAGAAGAAGAATTTGAACTTCCAGTTTTTACACCTTCAGATTTGAGAGCTACATTAGTACATCCTTCTCTTGTTGGAAAAACAGAACATTCTATTCCTAATTTTACATTTATAAATCAAGATAGTTTGACTATTACAGAGAAGACAATAGAAGGAAAAATCTATGTTGTAGATTTCTTTTTTACTTCATGTCCATCAATCTGTATTGATTTAACAAATAATCTAAAGCTTGTTCAAGAAGCATTTAAAGATTCTGATGATGTATTTATTTTATCTCATAGTGTCGATCCAAAATATGATACAGTTTCTAGGTTAAAAAAGTATGGGAAGATTCATAATATTAATTCAGAGAAATGGTTTCTTCTCCGTGGAACAATAGAAAAAATTACAGAAATGGCACAATTAGGATATTTTGCAATTGCTGAATTTAAAAATCATACGGAATATGAATTAATTCATACCGAAAATGTTATATTAGTTGATCAAGATAGGCAAATTAGAGGTATCTATAATGGAACTTCTTCAATCGATATAGGCTATCTCATTGATGATATAAATAAATTACTTGAATAGTTATATCTTGAAAGAATTTGATTGCATATACTGCATTCCCATACAACAAATAACTGCTACACCTAAGAAATAGACTACAAAATTTGGTCGATCAATGCCAATATGCAGATATGCTAATGCAATACTTGTAATAAAGAGAATAAACTGAAGTATATATAATATTTTATTTGATTTACTTAATTCTGGAAAAAAGAATCTTAAAAAGACTAATAATTGCATTATAATATTTTTTGGATTTTTCATTTTAATTTTACAACCTGTTTTCTTATTCCTTCAATCCATTTATCGTAATCATAGGTCTTGCCTTGAATGTATCGCAATACATTTTCATGAGGTAGAATTAAAAATTTCTCATCATTGATACCTTGAACAGTGTAATCTGCAACTTGCTCTGTTGTAAGAATTCCATCTATCATTAATGGATGATCTTCTGGCGGAAGTTTTGAAGTTTTTAACATGTTGGTATCTACTAATTGAGGACATAATGCAGAAACTTTAATTCCTTGATTGCCATACATAATAGATAAATTTTCAGCTAAACCTAATGCTGCGTGTTTTGTTGTAGCATATGGCATTGCTCCAGGCATATTTAATAATCCAGCTGCAGAAACAGTTAAGAGGAAATATCCATTCTTATTTTCCAACATATGAGGTATAATTATTCTTGATGCATAGATATGTGACATAACATTTATTTGCCAATTTTTATCCCAAATACTATTACTAGCATCTAAAGTTCCATGTCCTTCTATGCCTGCATTAGAACAAAATAAATCAATAGATCCTACATCTTGAATAATTTGATTTAATGTAATAGTAAATTGCTCTTCATTAGCAACATCAACAATATGTGCTTTTCCATCAATAGATTCAGCTACATGTAAAACATCAGGGTTAATATCTATAAGGTGTATAGAATTTGGAGATTCTTTTAGAAATCGATCCGCCAGCGCTTTACCAATACCATTTGCACCGCCTGTAATAATTATATTTTTACTTTTTAGGTTCATAAAATTTGTACCCCAGCAAGGACTCGAACCTTGAACCAATGGCTTAAGAGGCCACTGCTCTACCAATTGAGCTACTGAGGCATCTTCCCCTAAGCGTATAAAAAATATTAATTACTAATTAAACAGCTGTTACTTTGACTGCTTTATCACCTCTGTCATCGGACTCAATGTCAAACTCAACTGCTTGACCTTCTTTAAGAGTCTTAAAATCATCTTCTGATTCGATGCTGGTGAAATGAACAAAAACGTCGTTTCCATCTTCTTTCGTGATGAAACCATAACCTTTTTTTTCATTAAAGAACTTTACAGTACCTTTTTGTCTTTCACTCATATTTCTCTCTTTGTTAATTAATAATTAAAATTATAATGGGAAGAATATAAAACGCTATTGAACTAATACCTATACTTAATTATTACTGATTTATTTTTGTATTCCCCGCTGTATTTAGTTCAAATCTATTTGAGAAAACCAAACTATAGCTTGTGAATAAAACTACAGAATAAACTATATCTCCAATCAATGCATTCCCAAAGAATGGAATTGCAAGTGTATAACATTCAATTAAACCTAATAATGATTTAGGATACATCATGTTTGAAAACCATACACCAAAATTTGTTACTACAAAGAAAAGAAAGGATGCAGAAAGCGAGGATAAAAACACCGTGGATAATTTTATATGTTTTATCAAAACCTTTCCTATTAATACCGTAAACAGTATTGATCCATAGATCCATAAGCTGCCACTAGAAAAGAACACAAACTTATCATAATAACCAGCATATAAATAATTATTAATTATTAAATCACTAATCCACATCCCAACTAATGGAATCAATATAGCAATCCACTTGTTTTTAAATGCATGTGAAGCAAGTAAAGCAATAGCAATCATTGGAGTTACATTTGGTGGATGAGGGATAACTCTACCTATGATACCAATAATTAATAAACTTAATATTAAAATAATTTTTTTACTCATTAGATTGTATTGAAACTAAGACTTTTGTTATAAAATTTGCAAACATTCTTTGGTTAAGTTTTATTAAAATATTTTTTATATATAAAATCAAAATCTTTCTTGATTTCCTCTGTGCTAAAACCAAAATCAATTACAGTTTTGTTTTGATGTTTTTTAACATATGTTTGTCTAGTTTTTTCATTTATAGTCTCTCTAAACTGATTGCTAATTGTTTTATCCGATAATGCAAAACATCTTTCTATTGAACCTTCTAAATTATGGATTAAATCATCATAGGTTAAAACAATAAAATGCGATGGATTCATCTTATTTTGTGCATCTTCAGTCGCTTTATACCAATCAATAATCTCTTTGTATGCTTCTTTCCGATACAATTCTAATTCATTTTGAGTCATTGTATTGCCATATTTTATCTTTTCTTGCATAGAAAAATAAGACGCTATCGTTTCTAAAGGATCTCTAACAATGAATATAATTTTTGCATCTGGAAATGTGCTAAGGAGTGAATCAATCTTAAATACAAATGGATTTGCTTTAGATAATATTGGTTTATTGTTTTGTAAGTATATCTGTCTTTTCCAAAAATTTTTATAAAAAGAAAAAGAATCTTTATTGCGTTTAATGTTATGAATGCTGTCAATACCAATATTGCGTGAAAAATCTCTGTATTGATACAACATCCATGGCACTAAATTGTTTGTGACCCATTTAGAATCAAGCTTATGAAGAAATAATAACATTTCATCTTCTTCAACTTGATCTAATTTTACTTCATGTCCTTTATCTTTTTCTTCAATTCTATCAAATCTCATTTTTGAAAGTATATATGAAAAAGGTTGAAATAGTTTTCTTAAAACTATCGATGGTAATATCATATCCCATGCTGTCGCAATTGTAAATTGATTTGATCTTGATAAAAATTTGTGAAAAAATGTTGTACCACTACGATTAAAACCCATAACAAACAGAGGGTTAGAAACTATTGTATTTTTTATACTTGGAATAAAAAAATAATCAAGCAATAAGAATAATCTATTAATCAAAATATATATAGGAAAAAAGAAAAAGAAAAAGAACAGGTATAAATATCGTTTGTGCCTAAATAATGTTTTAAGACATACAATAAATACCCCTATTGTGGTATTTGATTGATGCATTTATAATTAAGATGTTTTCTTTTTTGCTGTGGTTTTCTTTTTTGCTGTGGTTTTCTTTTTTGGAGACGCTTTTTTTGTAGTTTTCTTTTTTGGAGTTTCTTTCACCTTTTCAGCTGCTGTAACAGAAACTTTATTTTTTAAAGATTCACGTTGTTTTGCTTTTATTCTTAAGCGAGCTTTGCGATGCTTTTTCTTTACAATCTTTGCTTTTTTATTCATTTAGATTTATCTCCCTTAAACACCATGATATATAAAGCAACATGCGCAAGTACAAATACGGTGAAGAAAAAAATTGGAAAAAGTAAGTCATGCAAAAAATTGCTCATAAAATATCCTCTTATTTTTAATTATAACTCTCTAAAGAAAAACTGGACCTGTTTTTTACCGGCCTCCGTAAATTGCGAACCACATTCAATAAAATCAAATCTTTTATGAAATGTTATAGAGCCAGGATTTGGAGGGTAAATATTAACTTCACATAAAATAATATCATAGTTCTCTTCTTTTGAGCACTTAATTAAATCATTATACAAAGCAGTGCCTAATTTCTTACTTTGAAATTCCTTTATGATTGAAATACGATCAATATACATAAAATTTTTATAGCGCTCAGATATCCATGCATAATTCATGCTATCATAGTCAATATTCTCTGGTAAACATAATAAAAAACCTGCAGGAATATCATTATAAAACGCTATCTTACAATAATTAGACTGATCAATTAACAATTCTAATCGATCTTTATCTACAAATCCTACTTCTGGTTCATTGATATTGTTTGCTTCTAAAAGAAAGTCAAATAAGTCATTAGAATAATTTTTTAATTCAATCATTTCCCTCTTCCAATTCATTCATTCCATTGCAAATAATAGACCCTTGAATTCCATACTTTCTTCCTTCATGATAAATATATTTATACATTAAATTACCATTTTGATCCCATGCTTTTTGTTCACCTTCCTCTACACCATTTTTAAAATTTTTAATAACAAACAACTGTCCGTTTGAATGCCATTGCATATGCTTCCCAGTATTCTGATCATCTTTAAAATAATATTCATATTGTTGATTTCCGTTTTCCCACCAACCTTTATGTTTTCCATATTTCTTACCGTCATAATATTTACGTAAGGATTTTAGTTGATTATTAGGGTAATATATTTCGATTGTACCGGTATATTGATTATCTCTTATAAATTTTTGCACTGTCATGCCATTAATTAGATCTGATTCTTGAATAATAACTGTTTCTGAACAAGAGAATAGAAAAATCGTATAAAGAAATACTACTATCTTAGTTTGTATAGTATCCGCCGCCACTTGCTGACCCTACAACGCCTTTATATCCACCAATTAAGTAAGGAACTGTTGAAGTTGCATGATAATGGTAAGTACCATCGGGATATTCATCTGTCGCATGAGTATGTCCATTAATATCATCTAAATCAGTTGGATAGTTCCCATCAGTTTGATTTGTTGGCCCATAGATAGGAAAACCATCAATTGAATAACCAACTAGTATAGAATTATCAGCCATTGTCAGATATACTGGCTCCCAATGATAATGATATTGTCCAGTTTGCTGTGGATGTCCATAATATGCATCAAATGATGCAATTTCATTATCAAGAGGTTGATTATTAGGTCCAGCATATTGGTTAAAGAATGGCACTCCACTTATTGATACTCCTATTGGTCCCAAAGGTGTGCTTGAAACTACATTAGAAGCAGTTGGATTAAGAGGAATATAAAATTTAAAATTTTGTTCTGTGATTATATTAGGATTAACACTCATGCCAGAATGAGGTGAAGCATAATTTGGATGTCCTGCGCCCCAATATGGACTTTGATGATTAGGCACTCCAGTTGTTTCAACAACAACATAATTACCTGATATATAAACATCAGTATATGTATCTAAAAACTTTGTAAAGCCTACTGGTAGATCAGTGTTAGAATTGTCTCCAGATCCACCATTGTTTCCAGATCCGTTATTATCTCCATTATCGGTGTAAGGATTGATTGTATCAGATGAACTGCATCCAATCAATAATATCGTTATTAAGATTAAAATTTTATTTTTCATATAATAATTATACTCCTTTAAGTAGAAAAAGGTAAAAAAATTATTCCAAAGTTTAAAGGTTAAAAACTAAGTTTGTATTAAATCTCCTAAAACAGGACTTGCTGGCTGTAATGCATTACTTATAATGCTTCCTAAACTAAGTGAAGCAATCAATGTTGCTGATAATATTATCATTGCAAGAACGAATGCTACGACACATACACCAATTGCTCTTGTTGTTGAGCTAAAATCTAATGCTTGCCTTACAGCAACTGTCATAGAAGCTAATTGCCAAAATGGAACTACAAGCTGAACAAAAAACCCAATGATTGGAACTGATGAAAAGATATAGAATATTCCAGGTGCATATGCAAAACCTAAAGTACGTAACAATTCTCCTGTATCAGAATCAGTCTCTGGTTCTGGAAGAATACGGGTACCAACAAACGCAATCAAAAAAGCCCACAAAACCCATCTTATAATACTACCAAGAGCAGCTTCAATTGAACCAATAATAATGATGCTATCTTCACTCCCGAAATAAAATATACTTTCAATAATTGCAACTATAGCAACAGTCATCATTGCTTGTCGCGTTAATGTTTTATCAGCTTCAACTTCTTCATATAATTCTATATCAAGGATAATCGCTCTATATAGTTTTTGTAAGTAATCCATTAATTTTTCCAATATAAAAACAAGGTATTCACTGTTGTAATAATTATAATGCTTGCAATAATTATATGCTCAGGGAAAGTTTGATCAACTTTACCTGTATAATATATGATATCATTGACAATAAAAGCCAAGATTCCAGCAATAATACAAGTTGTTAAAAGAAATTTTTTGTTCATTATTTTATAAACTTCCTTCAATACAAGTGGTATCAAACCCTCCTCTTGTATTGTATATAGAAGTTACTTTTAATCTGTTGGTATTGAGAAGTTTTTTTAAATCAGAATAAATTTTTTGTGTGACTGCTTCTTGATAGATCCCAACATTTCTAAAGCTAATGAAATAATATTTTAATGATTTCAATTCCACGCACTTTCCTCCATCAGGATAGTATTCAATAATAATTTCTGCTAAGTCAGGCAGACCACTAAATGGACAAACTGCACTGAATTCTTTTGTCTTTGTTATTATATACTGATCTTTACTATCAAATTCAAATGACTCTAAATAACTAGGGTTGATATGATCAATTGTATCAAATTTGAATTCTTTTCCTTCTGCTTTTGCCATTACCCATTCCCTTTATATGTGCATGAAGAATCATTGCTCTCACTTACAGTAACTTCACTTAAACCGTTTAAATGAGTAGATAATTTCTTCCAAATCCAAATCGCAAGGTGTTCTGTTGTTGGATTTGATAAATTTTCTAAATCATTTAAATATTGATGATCAAGAATTGATTGTACTTCATTATTGTAAATGTTGTCTATATCAGAAAAATCTATCACCCAGCCTTTTGACTCATCTATCTTTCCACTTAATTTTATTATAACTGAAAAAGTATGTCCATGTATTTTACTGCATGGATGACTATCTGGAAGACTAGTTAATTTTCTAGCAGCATGAAATTGATATTTTCTAGTTAGTTCAAGCATATTATTTAACCCCAATTATTTTATGTGTTTGTAGACTTAATTTCCACGATGGGTTTTCTATGCAATAAGATACACATTTTAATATATTATTTTGCAATTCTTTTCCATCCATTGGCTGAATACTAAAATGAGTAAAATCTAATGATTCAAATTGTTCTGGATTGAAGTCTTCTTGAGGATAAACTAATTTTAATTCATCGCCTTTCTTTAGCAATAAATCAGCATTTTTCTTAGGGCTAACACAAATCCAATCAATATTATTTGGAGGCAGAATGGTACCATTAGTTTCAATAGCAATTTTGAAATCACATCTATGTAATGCATCAATTAATTTTTGATCTAATTGAAGCAATGGTTCTCCACCTGTAAATACAACATATTTTTCTTTTTTATTTTTTGGCCAACAACTTTCGATTTTCTTAATTAAATCAGTATGTGATTTATATTTTCCGCCATTTTCACCATCAATTCCAACAAAATCTGTATCACAGAAATTGCATACAGCTTTTGAACGATCTTTTTCTAGTCCAGACCATAAGTTGCACCCAGAAAAACGACAAAATACAGCATCTTTTCCAGTGTGAAAACCTTCTCCTTGGATTGTAAAATATATCTCTTTGACTGTATAGCTCATTGATATACAGTTGGATCAGGTATTTCAGCTTCTAAAAACCCTTTTTTGCGAAGAATACAAGAATCGCACTCTTTACAAGCCAGTCCATCTATAGACGGATCATAACAAGAATGGGTAATACTATAATCAACACCTAATTCATTCCCTTTTTTAATAATATTAGACTTCGTTAAGTCAATAAGTGGTGTATGAATTTTAATTTTTCTATCTCCTTGAGTAAATTTTGTTGCAAGATTAGACATCTTCTCAAATGATTGAATATATTCAGGTCTACAATCTGGATATCCACTATAATCCAATGCATTCACTCCAATAAAAATATCATAAATTTCATTTACTTCAGCATATGCGAGCGCATAAGATAAAAATATTGTATTACGCACAGGAACATATGTAATAGGAATTTCTTTACCAATTTCAGAATTTTTTGGAACGTCGATATTATCTGTTAACGCCGATTGTCCAAATTGCCCTAAATCAATCTTAATTGTTTTATGGTTATTGATCTTAAAATAACTAATAATTTTTTTAACAGATTCCAATTCAAACTTGTGTCGCTGTCCATAGTCAAATGAAAGTGTATGAACTGAAAATTTTTGATTCGCAATTGCAAGCACAGTGGTAGAATCCAAACCTCCACTTAATAAAACAATACACGTGTCCATACTTTAACAGTGTTCAAGCGTTTCTTTTGAAAGCATTTCAACAACTTTATGTAAATCTTTGGTTTTTTTATACATATTAAGTTGTCGATCAGCGCTTGTCCCCTTTTCTAATATAGTATTGATATAAGCAATTTCTTTTTTTGTGCCTAATATTTCTGCAGATTCATCTACCAATTCAATCATTTCTTTGATTAGTTTTTTACTGCTTAGTTCTTTTGTTAATCCCAAATCAATCATCTTGCCTTCAATTCCATGTCGCATTGAACGCCATTTATTTTCATATATAAATGAATCTCTATAATCTCTCCAACTAATATTACGTTCACGATTAAGTATCATTGTAGCAACAAGCGCTTGGATTAATGCAGCAATCGCAATAACCTCATCAACTTTTGTTGTAGAATCGCACATTCTAAATTCAACGGTAGGAAATTTGGAATGCGGTCTTATATCCCACCAAATTTTTGAAGGAGTATCAATACATTTTGTTTCGATTAATTGATTGACAAATTTATCATAAGATTTTGCAGAGCTAAATTTTTCAGGGATTCCCGTTCTAGGCAAATCTTCAAAAACAATACCTCTATAAGATTTAAAACCAGTATCTTCACCTTGCCAAAATGGAGAAGAAGTAGATAAGCTTAAAATATGTGGTATAAAATATCTCATTTGATTCATGACGTCGATACGTAAATCACGATCTGGAATTCCGATATGAATGTGCATTCCAAATATCAATAATCGTTTTGCAACAAATTGCATGCTATCATATAAACCACGATATCGTTCTTTATCAGTACGAACTTGATCTTCCCATCGTGAATATGGATGAGTTCCAGCAGCAATAATATTACAATTATTTTCTTGTGCAAATTTTGAAGCTATTTTCCTTAATCGAATTACTTCTTTCCTAGCTTGTTTAATATTTTTACAAACTTTACTAGTAACCTCTAACTGAGATTGAAGGAATTCAGGAACCATACTATCTTTAAAAAGAACAGCATCTCTTTCCAGGAATTCAGCAATATATGACGTTAATTCACCAGTTTCAGGATTGATAACCTGATACTCTTCTTCAATGCCAACGGTTAATTTTTTGATATCCATTAGTGTATACTTATAATTTAAAAAAAAATAGCTTATAAGATTGCTGATAAATAATTTGCAACAAATGGGTAAATCCAAATATAAAAATGTTAAATCTTTTTATTATTTAAGAAATACATTTCTACTTCTAATTCCAAGAATATTGTATCGATTAAGATTGAAATCAGAATTAAACAAATTAAATGATTATGATAAAGAATACATTGAATCAAGGGTCAATTATTATAATAAAATAAATCACAACTTCAATATATCAACAAGTGCAATTACAAATAAGGAATTACGAAAAAGACAAATTAGAAATCTTGTTAAACATTACACACAATCATCAAAAGATGAAGTAATTGTTAGAAAACACACAACATATTTTTTTGATTTGTATAAATTTTTCTCATTCTTCAAATCTGATAAGAAATTAGATTTTATTTTTGGCGATGTAACACAAAGACCTAACACTCCTTCTGTAGTAAAAAGCAGACCAATAACAAATAGTGACAATTCAGTGATAATGAAGCTGAATAAAATAAGGCATTTCCATTTTATTAATGATTATAGAAATTTCTTAGATAAAAAAGATGAAGCTGTATGGCGTGGGAATGGCACTAATTCAGAATTAAGGCAATATTTCTTAAAAAATTATCATCATGTTCCTTTATTTAATATTGGCCAACGAAGCCCTATCGTTGATGAACCGTGGTTCAAAGGATTTATGTCAATTTATGATCAACTTGCTTATAAATTTATATTCTGCATTGAAGGAGTCGACACTGCAACAAGCATTAAATGGGTCATGTCTTCAAACTCTGTATGTGTGATGCCTAAACCAAAATATGAAACATGGTTTATGGAAGGAAAGCTTAAAGGTGGAATACATTACATTGAAGTAAAAGACGATTTTTCAGATGCAGAAGAAAAAATTAAATATTATAGCAAACATACAGATGAGGCATTGCAAATTATTAATAATGCTCATGACTATATAGAACAATTCAACGATTCAAAACAAGAACGATTAATATCTTTATTAGTATTAAATAAGTATTTTTCTTTATCAGGGCAAAATGATGGGTAACAAAACCATATCTATTCTATTTGATGTTCAACAATTATACTATTTACCACAATATTTACCAGTTTATCATGAATTATTAAAGCAGGATGCAGGCGATGCAACATTTGTATTTTATCATAGTATACATGATGAAACTATAAATCATATAATTAAATCAGAAAATCTCAATTATGTTTGGGTCAAAGATAAAAATGAAGCAAATCAGTATTACAAGAATGAAAAGGCAGATTGGATATTTTTTGGTAATACATTCCCTTTCTTAGATGAAATACATCAGACAAGCAAATCAGTGCAACTTGGTCATGGTGTGGGGCCAAAAGCAAGTTATTATACCAAATCAGATACACCAACTACTGTAAGATTTGTTGAAGGGCCATATCGAACAAATCGTCTTAATAAAATGTATCCTAATGATAGTTTTGTTGATGTTGGTTTTTGTAAATTAGATCCAATCATTAATGGGGATAGCAAAAAATTTGATTTAGAAAATTTAGGATTGGATCCATCAAAAAAAACAATAGTTTATGCGCCAACTTTTTATCCAAGCAGCATTGAACGTTTTCCCAAAAAATTTCCTGAAGACTTTAACGAATATAACATATTAATTAAACCACACTATTTTTCAATTAGTAAAGATAAATATAAAAAACAACGTGACTTGCTCAAACATTGGTCTAATTATGATAATGTATATCTAGCAAAAGTTGATGATTATTCTTTAATCCCTTTTATGGCGACTGCAAATCTGTTGATTAGTGATGCTTCATCTGCAATTATCGAATTTGCGGCATTAGACAAGCCTGTAATATGGTGTAATTTTCTAAAATTACGTTGGAATTATAGAGGAATATTTTCTTATCGATTTAAAAAACGTATGGATGAAGATTATAAAGAATATTCCAAGATAGCTGTAAAAACTGATTCCTATGAAGAACTAAAAACAACAGTGAAAGATCAAATAATGCATCCAGATCAATTATCAGAAAATCGTAGAAACTATTCACAAAAAATGGTGGGTAGATTAGACGGAAAAGCTAGTAATCGAATTATAGATTATTTGTTAAATAACAGTTGAGATTATTCATATATTATAATCAATCAGGGGTGTGATGAAAAAAATTGGTTATACAACAGGCGTTTTTGATTTATTCCATATTGGACATCTTAACATACTAAAACGAGCAAAATTGGAATGTGATTATCTTATTGTTGGCATCACAACTGATGAACTTTGTCTTTCTGCAAAAGGAACAAAACCATTTATTCCGTTTCAAGAACGTATGGATATTGTTGAAGCTATTAAGTTTGTAGACGAAGTAGTGCCGCAAACAAGCTATGATAAAATGGAATCTTGGAATAATTTAAAATTTGATAGAATGTTTGTTGGAGATGATTGGAAAGGAACAAAAGAGTGGATTCAAATTGAAAAAGATTTTGCTAAATGTAATGTTGAAATTATCTATTTCCCTTACACCACTCACACATCAAGCACTATTTTAAGAGATATATTAGATAAAGTTTAAAGATCTAAAGATTTGCATCAAAATACTTAACTAAATCTTCAAATCCTCCAATTGGTTCTGAATTAATCACAATTTGCGGAACTGTAAGTCCTTTTGTCATTGATGCCATCTGCTCGCGGCTAATATTTTCTTTTTCAATATCAATTTCTTCGAAATCAAATCCATAATCAGACAAAAAACGTTTTGCAGACTTGCATGGCCCACACCAAGATGTTGTATAAATGATAATGTTTGTTTTTTTTCTATCTAACATATTCAAATTTATAATTTTTATTTATTTTGTCTTAAAACAAATAATAATTAAAATAGCACATGTTTGAACTATACTACTGGGGAATTTTTGGAGGAGTAATCATCTTTGTATTCTTGATTTCTCTTTTATTTAATCATTAAAAGGAGCATAAAGTGGAACTTATTTTAACATCAATCAATACAGCAGTTGTAACGCTAATAGATACAACAGTTGTAGCGCCAATAGATACAACAGTTGTAGCGCAAACAAATAGTCAGTCTTTATTAGAATCATTTGGTGCATATCTTGAAGCAAATCCTAACATGATTGTTATTCTCAGTTTTTGGGAAGCCTTATGGACACTTCTTGGCGTTTGGTTTGCCGCAAGAAATAATCAAAAAGTATGGTTTTTTGCAATGGGAGTTCTTCAAATATTTGGACTTGTAGAGATTATCTATCTAGCAACACAGACAAGTTTCTTTAAAAACTTTAATCTAAATGACTAAACATATACCAACAATTATTGCACTTATTATGCTAGCAGGAATGCTAGGATTAATGAGCAATTGTCAGGTTAACACAGATGTGCCGTTAGAATATAATTCTCCAATGGAAACAGATGAGCATTTAGATGAAAATGGAGAACCAATGAAGAAAAGAATCATTAATTACGAATATCAAAGAGAAAAACAAAATCCTTGAAAAAACTCTTATCTTTTCTTTTATCATTAGTATGTCTTTATTTTGCTTTTCAACAAGCTAATATTAGTGACATTGCTACCACAATCACTGAAGCTAATTTTATATACATTCTTTATGCGTTAATTATTACAGGATTTACTTTTGTAGTTCGCTCTATTCGATGGAGAATTCTGCTAGAAAAAACAAATTCAAACCTACACTCTTTTTCTGCAACTGTTCATATTGGATACTTTTTAAATAATATCTTACCATTGCGTGGAGGCGATTTAGTGCGTGCTAAGCTTTTGTCGAATTATCACAATAATACAAGGATGAGTTATGTTTTTGGAAGTCTAGTAGGAGAAAAAATTATTGATCTTTGGATGATTGGTTTATTTACAATTACTCTTATTGGGCTTGGATATACAGATGTGCTAGGAACACAATTTACTATGATTCTTATTGGAACATATCTTCTCAGTTCATTAATTATTTTTGGGAAACATACAATCTCAGCTCAATTATTAAAATATATACCAGTCTTAGAAAATTTTATTGATGGATATCAGCTAGTATCTAAAAATAAACTACATTTATTTGGTTGGTCTATAATATTATGGACTACATTTGTTTTTTATGTATCTATTGCGCTTCAATCAATTGGAATTAATCTAAATATAGAGGAAGTGCTGGGTCTGACTATATTATCAAGCATCGTTACATCAATGCCTTTAGCTCCAGCTGCAATTGGCACATACCATCTTGCAGTAGTCTATTGTCTTAACAGTTTATATGGAGTGCGTATAGAAGATGCTCAAGTAGCAGCTGTAGTAATGCACAGTATATTTTTTGTATATACTATAATATTTGGTTATGTATATTTACTCACTGAAAGTATTGATATAAAATCTATAACAAATGACAAAGAAAACTAAAGGACTACTGACTGTATTATTTGCATATACTCTTGCAATTTTTCTAGGAGCATATTCTATATCATTTGTAACGCATCTTGGAAATATGTGGCAAATTCTTGTCGCAGATGTTGTTGCAACGTTTGTGATATATGGTTTTAGTGTAGCATATAAAAATTCATCATTCTATGATCCATACTGGTCTGTAATTCCACCATTTATACTATTATTTTGGATATGGAAATACGATCTTATGTTTAATGGCACTGTCAGTTTACTTATGTTTGCAATGTTATTTTGGTCAATTCGACTTACATCAAATTGGATGAAGACTTGGGAAGGTTTACATCATGAAGATTGGCGCTATATTGATATGAGAGAAAATTTAGGCCGTTCTTTTGAGCTATTAGGTAATTTAGGTGGCATTCATTTCTTTCCAACTTTCATTGTATTTTTTTGTTGTATGCCAATGGCTGCAACTGTATCAATGCAACAAGCTAATCCTGAAACAAATATGCAAGCTTATGCAGGATTCCTTGTTTGTATTATAGGAATCTTATATGAGATTATTTCTGATAGACAATTACATCATTTTAGAGAGCAAAATCCTAATCAATCAGGTGTGATTGAAACAGGATTGTGGAATTATTCAAGGCATCCTAACTATTATGGTGAAATATTATTTTGGTGGGGAATATTTCTATTTGGTAATGCATATTCTGGAATGAATTATTTAATTCTTGCTCCTATTTCTATGACATTGATGTTTTGGTATGCTAGCATTCCATGGATTGAAATTAAAATTCTAAGAACAAGACCGCAGTATAAAGAATATCAAAAAAGAGTTCATATTCTATTTCCAGAAATCACTATATTAAAAAGATTATTTGGGAGATAAACATAATGGATAAGAATTCTATATCAATATTAAAATTTTTTGCGCTTATAGCGCTTTTGCAATTTTTACTTTTTCTCTTTGTAATGGTGCCAAATAAAACTTGGCATTTCTTAGGATAATCTAAAATATTTTAAATCTTACCAACTAAGTGAAAAATAATTTTAATTTTATCGTTCATTTTGATTGTTAATAGTGAAGGGCGTTTAATATTATAGTCAGATAAACTAATATTAAAACTCGTATCAACAATTATTGTATCATTATCAATAATAAAATCAACTGGTATCCTAACTTCTTTTTGAATACCATGAAAAAAAATCATTCCATTTATATAGTATTGATCTTTTTGCTTTATTATAGATGAAGAAATAAAACCAACAGAAGGATAAAAATATTCCTCAATAACATCAAGCATGTTAGAATCGCGATTAGAATTTTTACTATCAAAGCTAAATACAGGAACGTATAAGTCTACACTTGATAAAATAGGTTGATCTTTATCAAAAATAAATGAACCTTTAATTTCTTTAGATATACCTGTCCAATTATGAGCTGGATGTTTACCGTCGTAAGAAATAAAACTTTTTTCTAGATCAATTTCAACTGGTATTGTTTGAGAAAACAAAAATTGAAAAAATAAAATAAATATGAGTTTCTTCATTTGAAAAAAGTAATCCCTAAAGCATCAAGGCTCAATGCAAAAAATGCCACTGTGCCTGCTTTCAAATGAGCATCCATTAAATCATTATATCTCTTGCCATCTTCTACAGCTTTTTTAGCTAAAAATGGCTGTGCCACCATTGCAGAAAAGTGAAGTACTGCCATTGCACGATGAAATTTAATTGACGAAAAATTATCGTCATATTTTCGAGCAGGAGGAGCAAAAATAGATAGGGATGCACCTGTCATATAAGTCGCATAAGTAAAATATCCCATAGCTTTATGTCGATCGTAATGATTATCCCAATAGTCACTATCATTTCCATCATATAGTTTTTTCCCAACATCATATTGATAAGCTAATCCAGCTAGAGTTAAGATACCTATCCATTGGTGATGTTTTAACATTTTGCGTCTAAGCTGTAATTCCTCTACTCTAGTATCTGGTCCAATATCTAGCTTTCTAAATACTCCTTCCTCTCCCCATATAATAGATTTTACATAAGGCATATTGTCTGGTAATCCAATTTCTTGAGGCGTAAATCTGTTGTCATGATACTCTTTTGTAACAATGGATTGTGCTTGAATCAATGAAGATTCAAAGACAAATAAAAATATTAGTAATGCAATTTTAAAATATGACATAAATGAAAATAATTTTTTTATTAAATTAACATGAGGTTTCTAAATGAGTAAAGAAAATAATAATCCATGCGGATGCAATTGTAATATCTCAGAAGATGTTGATTCATCAAAAAGAGATTTTATAAAAAGAGCAACGGCTATCACAGTAATCGGCGGAACTGCTTTTATCTTAGAAGCATGTGGTGGTGGTGGATCTCCTACAGGACCTGAGGATAATAATGATGGTGATAACGGCGGTGGATCTGGTGGTGGTGATAACGGCGGTGGATCTGGTGGTGGTGATAACGGCGGTGGATCTGGTGGAGATACTGGATACAATTATGATCCAGCTACTGGAACAATCACTATCGATATATCAAAAATTCACACTACACTTCAAACTGTAGGGTCTGGGATTATGCTTGCTTCAAATATTACCTTTGACGATAGAGGAATTATTGTATTACGTACAAGCGGTAACAGTGTAAAAGCTTTATCAAGAAGATGTACTCATCAGGGGCAAACAGTTAATATTGATGCGGCTAACAATAATTTATTATGCCCTTCTCATGATTCAGTATTTGATTTTAATGGAAATGTTATATCAGGACCAGCATCTAGTTCTCTTGCTCAATATAGCGCATCAATCAACGGAAACATTATCACCATTACTAGCTCGTAACTGAGCATATCGCTCACTTATCATCTCTTCCATTATTTTTGTCTGAGTAGAAAGGTATTTATTATAATC
>CACGRA010000011.1 GCA_902575395.1 uncultured Fidelibacterota bacterium
AAAGGAGAAAATCATCCTGCTGCTGAAGATTTAAAATTAAAAATTGAAAAATTAAAAAAGGATTTAGCGAAAGATACTAGAAAATATATAAATGAAGGAATATCTTCATCAAATCCGTTGATTTTTAGACAAACTGTAATGGATACTATTATAAGCATTTCTGCAAAAGAAGAAGTATTGTTTGCCAAGGAAAAAGAATTGCAGAAATTAACAAATCAATATAATGATAAAATCAAATCCTTGCCCTCACAAATTCTTCAATTGAGTCGTTTAAAAAGAAATCAAGCTATTCTTGACGAAACATACAAAGTCATGAAAAGAACTCTAGAAGAAACAAAAATTACAAAGGCTTCAGAACTAGGAAGAGTGAGAATAATTGATATGGCTGAGGTACCCCTTCTGCGATCTTCTCCAGGAATCACTATGTTTATTGTAATTGGTATTATGTTAGGTCTGTCGCTCGGTATTATTATTGTTGGTATTAGAAAATATTTTGACAATAGTATAAATAGTGTTGAAGAAATTGAAAGAAGAGGTTTATCCGTAATTGGTATCATACCTGAATTTGAAAAAGAGATAAGCCATGAAAGATATATAGCTCTTCTAGATGATTCAAAATCTGTTGTTTCTGAGTCTTATAGAAATATTAGAACTGGACTAATGGTATCAAGCAATATTAAAGGCAAAGAAAAATGTAAAACTATACTTGTTTCAAGCCCAGGACCAAAAGAAGGTAAAAGTACAACTTCATCTAATTTAGCAATTGCGTATGCTCAAACAGGTAAAAAAGTTTTATTTATGGATTTAGATCTAAGAAAGCCAGTTTTACACAAAGTATTTAATATTAAGAAAGAAGGTCTTTCAAATTATTTATCAAATATTGAAAATTCTAATATTAATCAATTTATTCAAAAATCTAAGATTGATAATCTTAGTCTCTTAACAGCTGGTCCCGTTCCTCCTAACCCATCCGAGATACTTTCATCAATTCTTTTTAAAAAAACCTTTGATGATTTAAAAGAAAAATTTGATGTTATAATAGTAGACTCTGCTCCTTTCATTGCTGTAACTGATCCATATATAGTAAGTAAATTTGTATCTCATACAGTACTTGTTGTTAGATCGAATCAAACAGATAAGTCATTCCTTGACAGAGTATTAAATACAATGAATCAACAAGATATTTCAGTTTCTGGAGTTGTATTAAATGGTATAAAATTTGGAGATGGATATTACGGTAGCTATTACTATAATTCATATTATCAGTATTATAGAAATGAAGAAGATTAAATAATTAAGTGAATAACGGAAATATAATTTGGCTTACAGGTCAACCAGGGAGTGGAAAAACTACATTGGCTTTAGAGTTGATTAAAAAACTAGATAAAAATCATAAAATTATCCACATAGATGGTGATGACCTTAGGCTGATAAATAAAAATAAAGATTATAGCAAGAACGGAAGAATAAAGAATATATCTACTGCTATATCAATTATGAGATTTTTAGCAAATAAAAGATATACATGTATAGTTTCTATTGTAGCTCCGTATAGATTTTTAAGAGATGAGTTAAAAAAAGATTTTCCTTTTCTTGAAGTCTACCTCTTCACAGATGAGATCAGGGGTCGTGAAAACTTTTTTGCTGAGGACTATGAAAAACCAATTGATAAAAATTGTTTACAAATTGATACTGGTAAAAAAAATATAAAGGAAGCAAGGGATGAAATACTCAATGTTTATAGGGAGATGGCAGCCGTGGCATCAAGGCCATAGATGGTTAATAGATCAAAGACTCAAGGATAAAAAAAATATTTTAATTTGTGTTCGTGAAATAAATAAAAATGATAAAAATCCATATGATCCAATTGAAGTTAAAAGAAATATTGAAAGTGAGTTAAAAGATTTAGTTGAAAACGGGAGAGTAAAAGTCATTATAATACCAGATATTGAATCAGTAAATTATGGAAGAGGCGTAGGCTATGATATTATTGAACATTCACCTCCAAAAAATATTGGTGAAATTTCAGCTACAAAAATTAGAGAAAAAATATTTTCTAAAAAAAATTAATTTTTAAATAAACTTCTATCTTTAATCTTTAATAAAAGAGCTTATTAATTTTTATAATTAATAAGCTCTTTTATTTATAAAGTAACTTTTCATTTTAAATAACAAAGTCAGATTCCAAAAAAATAATAATCCTACATAACTAAATGCTAATACATCAAGTCCATACTTGTCAAAAAATAACAAGTTAAAAATAACCATAATTGTAGTAAAAAATAGTTTAAGTGTTGCAACCATAATTGGGAAGCCTGCAAGAATTGCAACTAAGGATATGGGTCCAAAGAAAGAGTGAATCAATTGTCCAAATTGCAATATCATTAGTAGACGAAAAGCATAGATATATTTTTCAGAATAGAAATAAAGAATAGCTTGTTCTCCTAGAAAATAAATTGCAAAAAATGAAGATAGAGATATTAATATAAATGAAAATCGTATTTTATTAAAAATAATTAAAAATTCACCAGACTTTGATTTAATGGAGTCAAATAACTTAGATACGTATACAGTTGATAGAGAATTAATCCCAATCATTGATATTTTAAGCAAACTTAATGCTATTGAAAACTCAACCATTTCAGTTAGGTCATTTGCATAATATGCTAAAAAGAAAACGGATACTCTATTTGTTAACACATCAATAAAGTCAGAAAAAGTATACTTTATCGAAAGAGGAAAATTTTTTACAAAATTAGATTTCAATGATTTTATACTAAAATTAACTTTTTGGTAATCAATTAATTTTAATAAAAAAGGTAAGCAAATAATTAAGCTAATTAAATGTGATAGTATAAAACCAAAAAAGAGGTTATTAAATGTCTTAAAGTATATAAACGTAAATGAAATTGGTAAATTTAAGAATGTTAGTAAAATTCCTTGTACAGATTTATTAATTGATATTAAATAGAATGATATAAAAATATTTATTGTTTGAACCAAAAAAAATAATGGGATAACAATGAACAAGCTTTCATAATAAATGGAACCTACTAGATATTTTTTTATCAATACATAGGTCACATATCCAAAAAAAATAGAATTTAAGATTCCAAAAATTGATGATGTAAAAAAATAATTTAATTGATTATCACCATCTTCTCTCAAAGTGACATATGTAGGCCGACTACCGAATTGAAAAAAGCTAGATGTTAATAAGAACCATGAAACTGTAAGAAGATAAAATTCTAAAATATCCGTACTATAATTTTTTATTATTAATTTGTGAGAAAATATTCCAATCAAAGAAGACGATAACGTTAATATCATAACAACAATTGATCTATAATTATCTTTATCTTGCAGATAATTTTTAATGCGAAAAATCATATTATTCTAGACCTTCCATCCACTGTTGAAAGATTAATACAGGCCATAAATAATATTCATTGCTCTTTATTCCTTCCATGTGCTCATTATATTTATTTTGCAATACATCAAAATTAAGTATACCCTGTTCTTTGATTTTTTTTTCATTTAAAAGATCAAGCGTCCAATCATTTAATTCATTTCTTATCCACGAATTAATTGGTATACCAAAACCCATTTTAGGCCTATTAAATAAATCTGATGGAACATATTTTTTAAGTACTTGCTGAAGAATCCACTTATTGGTACCATTTTTGTATTTATATTTATCAGGTATCACCATTGAAAACTCCATCACTCTCTTACTTAACAAAGGAATTCTCGATTCTAGGCTAACTGCCATTGATGCTCTATCTACTTTAACTAAAATGTCATCATTCAAATAGCTTGTTACATCAAAAGAAGTCATGAATTTTTTTAAACCAAATTCATTTGATGGCAAGAAGTTTGAGTCAACAAATGTTTTCTCAATATTACTATCATTTAAAACAAGCGAGTTTTTATCCCAAATTGAAACAACTTGCCTGTATAAATTTTCATCAGAAGAAATTGACATTAAATCATTAATTCTTTTTAAAACAGATTTTTCATCATGTTGTTTACTTAAATATGAGCTAAAAAGGTTAAGTAAAATTTTTGCAACATTTAATTGAATGTTTTTAGGTGTTTTATTAAATATTTTTAATGTTAATATTCTTACATTTTTTGGCATTAAACGTAAGTATCCATTAATTTTTGTTGTAATATTATATCTTGAATAACCATAAAATAATTCATCACCAGCATCTCCTGAAAGACTTACAGTGACATGCTGCTTAGTTATTTTAGACAAAAGATATGTTGGTATTTGAGATGAGTCAGCAAACGGTTCATCGTACATTTTTGTTAAATTTGGAATTATGTTAATAGCATCTTTAATTGAGCAGTAGTATTCTGTATGATCAGAGCCTATATGATTTGCGATTTTTTTTGCAAAGGGCGCTTCGTCAAAATCAGCTTCAGTGAAACCAATTGTAAATGTTTTGACAGGATTTGAGCTATTATTCTGCATTATTGATGAAATTAATGATGAATCTATGCCCCCTGATAAAAAAGCTCCAAGAGGAACATCAGACACCATTTGCTTTCTTACAGATTTATTTAATAATGAATCAAGAGTACTAATATATTCTGACTCTTCTAATTCTTTATGATTTTTTATAGCTTTTTGAGCAACATCTTTAAAACTCCAATATTGCTTCTCTTTAAATTCATTTTTACCACTTTTCAGATTACCTAAATCAACTTCCAAATAGCAACCAGGACTTAGTTTAAAGATATTTTTATATATAGAGAATGGAGTTGGAATATATCCATGTTGAAAATACTTATCTAAAATTTCAGTATTTATCTGCTTACTAAACCTAGGATGTTTTGATATAGCTTTTAACTCAGAACCAAATAAAAAATTATTATTTATCTTACCATAATATAGCGGTTTTTCACCAGCTCGATCTCTACATAAAATCAATTTTTTAAGTTTTTTGTCCCACAAGGCAAATGAAAACATACCATCAACTTCTTCTAAAGTTTTGTCAATACCGAATTGTTCAATACTTTCAATTAAAACTTCAGTATCAGTAGTACTTTTCCATTCAATTCCTTTTATTTGATTTTTTAAATCTAAATAATTATATATCTCTCCATTAAAAGCAATTACATGCCTACCGGATTGAGAATGAAAAGGTTGAATACCGCTTGGGCTTAAATCAATGATAGACAACCTACGATGTCCAATAAAGATTTGATTCTCAATATCTTTAAAAAAACCTTCAGCATCTGGACCTCTATGATAAATAGTATCATTCATAGATTTGATAATTTTATTGAAATCGTCAGAAGAATTTTTACTTAAATTAATATATCCAGCATATCCACACATTATTATGTACCAATTGTATCGTTATTATTAAAGTAACTCAAATAAAGATATGTAGAAAAAACTACATAAACTTCAACGTGATACATCAAATTATGAGAAGAAAGTCCTAAAAGAGTAATAACACTGAAAAAAAGTAAATTATTAATATCAAATAATCTAGATAGCAATAAACACAATAATAACAGACCAATAATTCCTATATCTACGAGGTAAAAAAGATAAATATTGTGAGATCCATATCCTAGGCTCCAAATATAGTTATAGCCTAAACCACTACCGAAAATAGGACTGCTTTTAAAAGCTTGAGATACATAGAACAACACATCTAATCTTGTGTTAATAGATTCCGATTGTTCAATCAATGCAATCCTATTAAAAGAATTTTGACCTATTAATTCAGTAAACTCAAGATAATTAATTATTGATTGAAAATTTTGCAGAAAAATAAATAAAAATAAAATTATGATTGATTTATTTCTAATGCTCAAAGACTTGGGTCTTAAAAAAATATAAGCCAGTAGAACCATATAAACTATTGCCCCAGCCTTGCTAAAAGTAGATAAAATTCCAAAAAAAACAATCACCAATAAAATTGATTGAGGAATTTTAAAGCCAATTTTTCGATAATTTGGTAAAATAAGTGACGTCAAAAGCAAAAGCATTGTTGCACTCTCATTGGGGTTTTTGAAAAAACCATCAGCCCTACCTAATGTCCCCATAGTTGCATTACCGGCACCCAAAATGAAAGCTTCATAAAAATTAAAGAGACTACAAAAAATTATGATAAAGATAATTGTGTTGTTTAGTTTATTGTAAAAGTCTTTAGTTAGATTAGATTCAAATGAGAGAGATAAGATAATCATGACTAAAAAACAATAAAAGTGACCAAATAATAATGAGAAAGCATACTCATTATTTAAACTCATTGTTACGTATATAATAGTCATGTAAAACAAAAAAATGAAATTTAAAAAAAAGAAATTTATAGTATTTACAGATTTAATACTGCTTTTCCCTACTATCAATATTAATGGAATGTGAATTATTGAAAAAATTAAATAAGAAATGTTAGGATTGATTGGGATGCTCTTATAAAGCCCACTTGTAAAAAAAAATAATGAAAGTAGACTTGTAAAGGAGAGTAATTTTAACATTCTAAAGCCTATTTATTAAATTTTTCCATTTATTATATATTTTGTCAAAATCGAAATTATTAATAATTGATTCAAATCCATTCTGACTTAAACTCTGTCGTAATTTCTTATCTTCTAGAACATTTTCCATTTGCTTAACTAGTGAATTTTTGTCATTAACTGGAAAAAGAACTCCAGTTAATTTATCTTCTATAATATTGTCAATTCCATCAAAGTTAGATACTATACAAGGCAATCCGCAACTCATTGCTTCCAATACTGAATTTGGCATTCCTTCAAATTCCGAAGGATGAACATAAACTTCAGATTTAAGAATTAGCTCATATACATCATCTACAGCATTTTTTAAAGTTACTTTATCTTGCAATCCCGAATGATTAATAAAAGTTTGTAAACTATTTCTCTCTCCATCATCTTTTCCTGCAATACAAAGACTAACATTTTTATGTTTTTTACATAAAATTTTAAAGGCCTCTAATAATATATCATGTCTTTTTTGATAATGGTATCTTCCTAAAGATAAAAATGTATATTTCTTTTCTGAAAAGTTATATGGATTACTTTTATGCAATGTTTTTACTGGATTATTAATTTGAACCATTGAAACATTTTTAGCAAACTTTGATATTACTTTTTCTGCATATGAAGTCTGAACAACTACAGCATCGGCACCTTTGTAAAAAATAGTTACTAATCTTCTTACTAAAGTCCCCGCATTTAAAGATGGGTTATTTCTTACAGAAACAATTTTTTTTATTTTTTTCTTGAAAGAAAAAAATGTAGCCATAAGCATTGTCACAGAAATTGAATCTCCGAAAGAAATGATTAAATCTGTTGGTTTACTATTAATTTCTTTTCTTAATAAAAAAACTCGATTTGTAAAATTAATGATTCTTTCGAAAATTGAATGTTTTTCAGTAAAATGATCAACATTAATGCAACGAATTGGAATATTGGTATTTATTGGGTATGCAATTGCTTGAGGATGCATATATATTATTCTTACATTAAAACCATCTTCAGAAAACTTATTTGCTAAGCTTGTTAAAACTCTTTCAGCTCCTCCCTTGTCGAGTGTAGCTATAGTGAAAGTTATGTTCATTTAAATTAATCAGATACTGCTCTTCCTTTAAGAGCTTCCCAATCTCTTTCAGGTCTAACATCAAGATTTTTTTCCCAAACACCAAGTAAAACAGATGGATTAATCCCAAGTTCTTTTGCATACATAATTAGGGCTTGAATATCTTTAGGGAAACAACTTCCGCCAAATCCAAATTTACCATCTGGTCCAGGGACCTGTAGATGCGAATGGCCGATTCTTCCATCAAGAATGAACCCCTCAACTGCAGTATTCCAATCAACATTCGACTTATCAGCAATTTGATACATTTCATTTAAAAAAGATACCTTAGTTGCAAAAAAGAGGTTATTCATATACTTTATCATTTCGGCACTTTGGTAGTCAGTTTGAATGATAGGTAAATATTGCCCAAAACGTGATTTATATAATTCTGCTACGATAGCAGTATGTTTTTGATTGCCGCCCAAAATTACTCTACTCTGATTAATAAAATCAAAATATGCAGATCTTTCTGTTAAAAATTCAGGATTGAATACGATATTAAGGTTTGGAAATTTATCTGCTATTTTTTTTGATGTACCAGGTACTACTGTAGACCTTAAAAGAAAAACATTTTCTGAGTTCTTGTTTACTCTTGAAATATCCTCAAAAAGCGATTCAACAATTGATAAGTCTATTTTACCTGTTTTTAAAGATGGAGTTGGAACAGAAATAAAAATAACAGAAGATTCATTAACAGTTTCCTCCAAAGAGTGAGTACTTTTCTGTTCAATTTTATCGTAGGATCTAATATTTGAATCAAATCCTGTTGATGGTGAAAAACCTACAGAAACTGCTGAACCAACAAAACCTTTACCGATTATTCCAATATTAAATTTCATCTACAAAAATATTATAATTTATTACTTAAAACAATTTTAATTTTTAATGAAACATATTCTTATGTTTTCGACAAAATAAATAATAATTTATTTACTTAAAAGGGCCCATAGCTCAATTGGTTAGAGCAACGGACTCATAATCCGCAGGTTCGGGGTTCAAGTCCCTGTGGGCCCACTTATGAGTAGTCATTCGTATATATCAGATCCAAAAAATGAAGATATTTTTATCAATATTAATGGAGAATTATATCAGAGAAATGAAGCAAAGATATCAGTATTTGATAGCGGTTTTTTACTAGGTGATGGAGTTTGGGAAGGAATTAGACTACACAAAAAAACCCTAGTTTTTATTGAAGAACATCTCGATAGATTATTTGCAAGCGCTAAAGGAATTTCGTTAAATATTCCTTTATCAAAAAAAGATATTTTAGATGAACTAAATAAAGTTTTAATAAAAAACAACATGAATGATGATATTCATATCCGCTTAATTATATCAAGAGGAGATAAGATTACACCATATCAAAACCCAAATGCAAATGTTGGGCCAATAAATTTTGTTATTATTCCCGAATACAAAAAAACAGATCCTAATACTTATATTAAAGGAGTATCTATTGGAAGAGTTCCTAATATTAGACCAAATGAAAATATATTAAGCCCCCATTACAATACCTTAAGTAAGCTGAATTGTATTTTAGCAAGCATAGAGGCAAATAAACTTAGCTATGATGAAGGTATTATGAATGATATAAATGGCAATATCAGTACATGTAATTCTACTAATCTGTTTTTTATTCAAAAAAATGAAGTTATTACTTCTACTGGAGAATATTGTTTAAATGGTATTACAAGAGGAAAAGCAATCCAGTTGTGTCATGAAAATAATATTCAATGTAATGAAATGAATTTTACATTTGAAGATATAAGAAAATGCGATGAAGCTTTTGTAACTGGTACTTTTGCCGGTATTATTCCTGTATCAAAACTAGAAGGAAAAGAATTAAAATCAACAAATCCATCTTCAATGGTAAATAAGATAAGAGAATTATATAATAAAAAAATAGAAGAATACATTGTCTAATATGAAAATTGCTTGTTGGTCAGGTCCTCGAAATATATCTACTGCATTAATGCGATCATGGTCATCAAGAAATGATACATTTGTATCTGATGAACCATTCTATGCATACTATTTAAAAGAAACTGGATTAAATCATCCAATGGCTCAGGAAATTATCAATTATTATCCTAATACTTATGATCAAGTAGTAAATAGTATTAACGAAAAAATTCCAGAATCGAAAAAAATATGGTACCAAAAACATATGGCACACCATTTAGTTGATCTCAAAAATATAGATTGGGTTAAAAATTTCCATAATTGTTTTTTAATAAGACATCCAAAAGATGTAATCAATTCTTATATACGTAAAAATCAATTAAATCATATTGATGAACTTGGTTATCCGCAACAATGGAAATTAATAGAATATTTAAGAGAGAATAAAAAAGATATAATAGTAATTGATTCATCTATTTTATTAGAAAATCCTAAGAAAATTCTCAATGAATGGTGCAAAAATTTAAATATTGAATTTTATGAAACAATGCTTAGTTGGGAAAAAGGTCCTTATTCTACTGATGGTATTTGGTGGAAACATTGGTATAATAATGTCATTGATACAAATCAATTTGAATTTTTTGATAAAAAATCAAATACTATTCCAAATAGATACCAAGATATTTATAATGAAGCTTTAGATTATTATAAAAAATTATATTACTTTGTAGTTCAATGAATTTATTACTAAAGCTTTGGAATCAACCCAATTGGATAAAGTGGATTATCTATATTGGAATTATCTATATCCTGTTCTTAATAAAAGATGCTTTCGCAATTGTTTTATGGGTTTTGTTCTGCTTTTTATTATACTACATTATTTTCGCAAAAAATATGATTCAAGGGACAACTTATTATGAGAAAAAAATCGATTAATATATTATTTGTATTGTTAACAATTATTGCTTGTCAAAATCCTAGACCACATGGGGGAAATGAAATCCCTCCATTAAGTAGAAATAACTATCTTATGGGTTTTCTCAATGAAAATCGTGCTTCATATGATGTCAGCTATTATGATATTAACATAGATTTTGATATTGAAAATCAATCTTTAGATGGATTTGTAACAATAAAAGCAAAAAGTTTAAATGACATAGAGAAATTACAAGTTGACCTAGTAAAAGATTTAAATATTAAAAAAATCACCCATAAAAATAACGAATTAGAATATAGTCGTGAAGAAGACGCTGTATTGGTTGTTTTTAAACAAATAATCCCTAAAAATACTTTGTTTGATTTTACTGTGTACTATGAAGGAATTCCACAAAGTGCTGCTAATCCACCTTGGGCAGGAGGATTCACATGGTCTAAAGACAAAGATGGCAGAGATTGGATTGCTGTTTCTTGTGAGGGGGAAGGCGCAAGAATTTGGTGGCCAAATAAAGATCATATCACTGAAGAACCAGATAGTGTAAGAATGGCATTTACAGTTCCATCAGATTTAATGAGTGTAGGAAATGGACAATTAAGAAATACCATAAAAAATGAAGAAAAAACTACATATGAATGGTTTGTAAATAATCCAATTAATAATTATAACATCTCAGTACAAATTGGACATTATGTTGCTGTGCAAGATACTTTTATTAAAGACAACACCATTCATAACATTAATCATTATGTATTGGATTACAATAAAGATGTTGCAGAAAACTACTTTAAACAAGCGAAAGAAGTGATTCGTTTCTATGAAAAATATTTTGGAGAGTATCAATGGTGGGAAGATGGATATAAGCTAGTAGAAGTTCCATATTTAGGAATGGAACATCAATCAGCTGTAACCTATGGCAATGGTTTCAGTATTTATAATGGTGTGAGAAGTAGTAGTTGGGCCATGTATGGTGTGATAGACCCATTAATTATTCATGAGACAGGTCATGAATGGTTTGGGAATAGTGTCACTGCTTCAGATCCAACACATATATGGATTCATGAGGGATTACAAGTCTATTCTGAAGCATTATATTTTGAAGACAAATTTAATAGCTATCCAGTGAGTGTTGATTATCTAAAAAGCATAAAAGGTAGAATTGCAAACAAAATACCAATTGTTGGGAATGAAGATGAAAATCATTGGGCTCTCAGTGGAGACACCTATATGAAAGGTGCTTGGATAATGCATACTCTAAGAAGTGTCATTAACGATGATATTACTTGGTTTAAAATTCTTAAAGAATTTATGATTGAGAATGCACGCTCACATGTTGATACTGAAGATTTCTTTGCTAAAGTCAAAGAAAGAACAGGAGAAGATTATTCATATTTTTCTGAACAATATTTTTATACGCCAAACCAACCTAAACTAGAGTATTATCAAACAGATTCTAAATTTTATTACAGATGGGATAATATAAACGATAGTTTTGTTATGCCGATTGACTTGCTTGTAAATGGAATAGAAAAAAGAGTATTCCCAAATAAAAAATTTCAGTCAATTAACATTTCAAAACATGCAACAATTGAAGTAATGGATTGGAGATTTTATGTCAAACCCGAAAAAATTAAAAATAAATAATTTAGTTTTTTTATTTGGTATAATATTTTCTATAAATGGAACTTTAAAAGGTCAAGATTTAAAATTAGCAACTGAATTTCATTATGTTAAAAATGATAAAAGTGCATGGTTCACTAACTATAATAATTTTGGTTTGCCAAATGAAGATTTATCATCTAGAATTACTTTTCAAACTTCAAAAAAATCTTTTTTTTTAAATTTTGATACATTAATAATTAACCAAAATCTCTTCATTCTTGAAAGTTTCATAAAAATCGATGCCAAATTGATTGATTATAAAATTGGTAAGTATTATCGTGATTTTAGTAATTATTTAAACGATAATCTGAGTTCTGGTCATATGCTTATAAGCAATAACGCTCAGCCAATGCCAAAATTAGGTGTATTAAAAACTATTGTTCTTGATAAGAGAAAAAAATATGAATTTAATTTTGGTTTATCTCATGCAATATTAGATAAAAATGATTATTACTTAAAAAATCCGTTTCTGCACGAAAAATTTATTTATTTAAAAATACCAATGAACGAAAATAGTTCCTTTCAAATTGGTTTTGTACATGAAGCAATTTGGGGAGGAAGAACTGTGATTGATGGGGAATCAACTGGATCAACCTTAAAAGATTTTTTAAAAGTATTTATTTCTTCAGATGGACCAAAAATTGAAGGTTCCAAACACACTAATGCTCTTGGGAATCACCTAGGTATATGGGATTTTGTTTATATTAATAATAATAGAATAAATAATTATAAAATATATTATCAACATATCTTTGAAGATACTAGCGGGTTGAGGTTTCACAATGGAACAGATGGTTTATGGGGTTTCGAAATCAGCAATAATCCTAATAATTTTAATATACTTTTTGAACTACTTACCACAACAAATCAAGATCTGAATTCTGATTACCTAAGAGAAGGTTACTACAATCACACTACTTATGCAAAGGGCTGGAGTTATAAGAATTTTATAATTGGTAACCCTCATATAAACAACACAATAATCATTCCTTTAGATGTAGCTCATATTGGCTTTGAAAAAGAATTTAGAAATAAATTTAAATTGCAAGTTTTAACCTCTAGAAGGGTTGACCAAAGTGATTCAATTATTTATGATTTTATTTTTAAGAAAAAGGTAAAAGATAAATTCGAAATTAAATTAGGTTTATCAAGTGCTAAAGTAAAAGATATTTTATCTCTTGGGGTTAATTGGCAATTTAATTAACAGAATTTTTTTCAATATAATCACAAAGAATATGTCCAATCAAAATATGCATTTCTTGAATTCTTTGTGTATCATTTGAAGGCACTTTTATATTAATATCTGCATATTGATCTATGTCTCCTTCGCTTTCTCCGGTTAAAGAAATAACCGAAATATTTTTTTTAAAAGCATATTCAGCTGCCCGCACAATATTTACTGAATTTCCGCTTGTTGATAAAGAGATTAGGGTATCATTTTCATTCCCAAGAGCCATTAATTGTCTTTTGAAAATATTACCGTAATCATCATCATTACTCCAAGCTGTTATAAATGATGTATCTGTATTTAAACAAATAGATGCAAATGGATTAATCTTCCTTGCATACATGCCACCTGTAAGTTCTGCCGATAAATGATTTGCTTGCGATGCACTCCCCCCATTTCCAATCCAAAAAATTTTACAATTATTTTGTTGATTTTTTAAAAGTATTTTTGATGCTAAATCAATATCATTTAAAAGTTTTGAACTAAAAGCTTCCAATGTTCTTTTATGTAATTCGATAGCTAGTGAAATATTTTTCATTATAGATAAGATAGTGAATTATTCATTTTCAAGCCACTGTTGAAAAACTATGACTTGCCAAAGGTGTGCATGCCAATCATTTTTTCCTGCTAAATGCTCATCTAATTTTTCTTTAACATCTAAATTGTTATCACTTTTACAAGAAAAATCAATAAAACCTGTAATTCCACACATGCTATAGTCCTATATCTTTTTTATATCCAGGTATCCAATTTTCAATGACTTGTTTTGGTTCCCAACCTAAAAGTTTCTTTGCCAACGAATTATCTGCTAAAGTTTCTTTTGGCTCTATTACAGGATCTATATAAACTCTGCTTCCTCCTAGCATATCAGCAATTTGATTTATAGATCTATTATCTCCATTACCAATATTTATAACCTCACCATTACCTACATTTTTTGATGTTGATGCCAAAACATTCGCATTCACAACATCACCAACATAGGTAAAATCTCTTCTTTGTTCACCATCTCCCCTTATTGTCATTGGTTTTCCACTTAAAAGTTGACTTGCAAAAATTCCAATAACTAAAGCATATGCTCCGTCTAAGTTTTGCCTTTCACCATACACATTAAAATATCTTAAACATACTGTTTCAATATTATATATGTGTGAAAAAACACTACACATTACTTCACCATAATACTTCTGTGCTCCATATGGAGAAAGGGGATTTATTCGCATTGTTTCAACTAACGGCATTACCTTTGAATCACCATATGCAGAAGATGATGCACTATAAACAAATCTTCTAACTTTTGCATCGCTTGCACATTTTAAAATATTAAGCGTACCTATGGTATTATTAATTTCATATTCTAGTGGATTTTCAATCGACGGTTGAACTCTGGCTTTAGCTGCTAACATGAATACAGTATCTGCCCCTTTCATGCAATTTACAATTTTATCATAATTTGGAATAATACTCATATCAAGTTCTAAAACAGATGCTTTAGGGTTTAAATTTGATTTTTTACCTGTACTAAAATTATCTATTATTACTACTTCGTTTTCATTCTCAATTAGCTTATCCACAAGATTACTACCAATAAAACCTGCTCCTCCAACTACAACATACTTCATTCTATTCTCTCCTTATTCAATAAATTATTTATATCTTCCATCGTCGAAAAAGATGTTCCTTTCTTACCCACAACAACTGCAGCTGCAGCATTAGCAATTATGGCTGATTTTTCAATATTCTTTGTTTTGAAATATGCCAATGAAAGTACTGCAATGACTGTATCCCCAGCTCCAGTTACATCAGGATTATTAACTTGATGAGCATTTATATGACTTAAAAATCCATCCCTGCCAACAACGGTCATTCCATTTTCTCCTTTTTTAGCAATAATATATTCTAAATTGGTTTTTTCGATGATTGATTTACAAACCTCTACTAAAGTATCATTGTTATCTATTTTTAATTTTGATGCTTTTTCTAGCTCATTAAGATTAGGCGTAATAATTTTTGCATTTGAATAGAATGATAAATCATCTTTTTTAGGATCCACAAAAATATTTTCATTTTTGATATTTGAGAACCATGTGTTATTTAGTACTCCTTTATCATAGTCTGAAAGAATAACTACATCATAATCATCAAATTTGATACTAGAAGTATCTGGACACCAGTCTTCTAAAACTTTCTCATAATCTACTCTTAGAACTTGCTTACCATTATTGTAATATCTTCTTTTTATTGTAGTTAAATCACTAATTTGATGAAGATGTTCTGTATTAATTTTTTGATTATTTAATAATTTTTTTAGCTCACTTCCTTGACTATCTGAACCAATATAACCGAGACAAGATACACTTGCCCCTAGCTTGCTCATATTTAAAGCAACATTTCCTGCACCGCCCGGCACGATAAATTCATCATCAGGCTCTAAAACAGGAACTGGTGCTTCCGGTGACATTCTTGTAGATGAACAAAAAATGTATTGATCAACCATGAAATCACCAATTAATAATACTTTTATATCTTTAAAATGTTGGTTCATTGTGCTTTACCTTGCTTAATAACTAAATCTTGTTTTCGTTGAAGTTCATCATTATCAATCAAATATTTTTTTGTTAGCACATTATTATTTTTATCAAATTCATATACAAGAGGTATACCTGTTGGAATGTTTACAGTCATTATTTCATCATTTGATAATTTATCCAATATTTTTACGATTGCCCTTAAAGAATTACTATGAGCAACAATTAAATGAGATTTTTGCTTGGCAGTTATAAAATTAAAATATTCTTCCCAAAAAGGAAGTAGCCTAGAAATAACCATTTTTAAACTTTCTCCTGATGGTAAAGAATCTTTATTAATAAAACTAAATTTTTTAACAAATCTTGGATGTCTTTTATCATGATAATCTAAAAATGGAGGTGGAGTGTCAAAGCTTCTGCGCCAAATTTTCACTTGATTTTCGCCATACTTTGACGCTGTTTCTGATTTATTAAGTCCTTGCAGAGCTCCATAATGTCTTTCATTTAATCTCCAATCATATTGGATTTTATTCTTATTAAATTTTAATATTTCAGCAACTATATCTGCTGTATGATTAGCACGTTTTAAAATTGAGGTATAAATTGAATGAACTTCAATATTTGATTTTAATAATTGATTAGCAGCAAAATTTGCTTCATCAATTCCATTATTTGTGAGATCCACATCTGTCCAGCCCGTGAAACGATTTTCAAGATTCCATTGGCTTTCACCGTGGCGCAAAAGTACAAGCTTCATTTTAAATGGACAGCCATCTATTATTTTCAAGGGTCCATTTTATTGTTGATTCAAGTCTATCGTATGCAGACTTAGGGACCCACCCCATGTCCTTCATTTTTTCTCCATCCAATGCATATCTTAAATCATGCCCAGGTCTTTGTGAGTGAAAATCAACCATTTCATATATTAATTCCTTATTTTGTGTTTGAGCAATGAATTGAGCAAGTTGAAGATTATCAATTTCGTCTTTACCTACGATATTGAATTTTTGACATTTTGCTCCTGTTGAGTCTTGCTTTAAACTTTCAATATTATAATTAAATAAGAATATTAAAGCATCTGCAACATCTTCAGCATGTATATAATGTCTTGACCCTGCAACTGTTTTTTCTGAATTAGCATGGACAGTAACTTTTTCGCTGTCTCTTACTTTTTTTATTACCATAGGAATATATTTTTCAGGATTTTGTCTTTCACCAAAAACGTTCATTGTATGAGTTATTAATGATGGTAGTCCATAAGTATTTTCGAATGCAACAACCAATTCTTCACCACCTGCTTTTGTTGCAGAGTATGGGTTAGTTGAATTATATCTGTCGTTCTCTTTATAATTTATTCCTTTTGGTGCTGGACCAAAAACTTCATCTGTGCTAAAATATGCGAATCTCTCAAGGTTTGCTAACTTTCTGGCGTAATCTAGTATATGTGCTGTACCAACAACATTATCCATCACAAATTCTAATGGATAGGTAATCGAACGATCTACATGTGAACCAGCAGCAAGGTGACTGATTAGGTCGACAGATCCTATCAAAGCGGCAATTTCAGGATTAATTTCAGCTTTTAGATCATGATGAATTACTCGAACTCTTTTTCGTTCAGATTCAGGATAAGACATCACAACTTCATTTAATCTATTTAAATTTCCACTAAAATCTAATCTATCTAATGTAACGATATGCCAGTCTGTAGTTGATAAAATCTTATCAATAATATGATGAGCAATAAATCCTGCCCCTCCGGTTATTAAAATTTTTTTACTCATTATGTTTCAAACTCTTTATTATGCTTGTAATATGCTTTTCGGTAAGATAAGGATGCATTGGTAAACTAACAATTGTTTGTGATAAATTTTCGGAAACATGAAAATCCCCTTTTTTATAACCTAAATATTTGAAAGCATTCATTAAATGAATAGGATTTTTATAATAAATAACTGATGGAATTGCATTCTTTTTGAGTCTTTTAATTAAATTATCTCTTTTTTTATTAGATCCTAATACAACAGAAAATAAAGCATGTGAAGATTCATAATCTTTAGGATGGTATTGTGCATTATTTAAGTACTTTCTATAAAAATTGTTAACCTCATTTCTCATTCCAAGCTCTTCATCAAAAATAGTAAGTTTTTCTAATAAAACAGCTGCCTGCATACTATCTAAACGTCCATTTAAGCCAATAAGTTCGCTATGATACCTATCAGTTGTCGTCCCATGAATACGAATAGCTTTGCATTTTTCTGCTAAATCATCATTATCAGTAAAAATGGCTCCTCCATCTCCGTAACATCCTAATGGTTTTGCTGGATAAAAAGAAGTAGCAGCTACATCACCAAAAGTACCCACTTTTTGATTGCGAATGGATGCGCCAAAACTTTGTGCGGCATCTTCAATTACTTTTAGGTTATATTTTTTTGCAATGTCTTCAATTAAACGATAACGCGCAGGCATACCAAATAAGTCAACAGGAATAATAGCTTTAGGTTTAAGCTCCCCTTCTGAAATCGTATTTTGAATTGCTGACTCTAATTTTTCACAATCGATATTAAAAGTAGATTCATAAACATCAACAAATACAGGGGTAGCACCTAATAAGGCAATTACCTCAGCTGTTGCAACATAGGTAAATGGGGTCGTAAATACAGCATCTCCAGGGCCTATGCCCCATGCCATTAAAGGAATAAGCAAAGCATCTGTGCCAGATGAACATGAAATCGCATGTTTTACACCACAATAATCGGCTAATTTTTCCTCTAATTCATCTACTTCTGGCCCCATAATATAGGCACCATGATCTAAAATACGATCAAAACGAGTTTTTAAGTTGTCTCGAATACGATCTTGTTGTGTTTTTAAGTCAATAAATTCCATTTTTCGATAATACGGCATTCATATGAATTTTAAAAAGAATAATTTATAAGAAAATTATATTTGCAATACTCAAATAATTGGGTCAAATTCATCTCAGAGATATTGTCAAAATATCTTATATATTAATATATGAAAATAACCAAGAAAAAGGAGTTAACTATGAATCGTACGATTCTTGGTGCGCTATTAGGAATCATTATGATTTCAGGCGCAGTCCTTGGTCAAGGTAGTATCTCTGGGTCTGTTACAGACGCAGATGGTAATGCATTGCCAGGAGCCAATGTTGTGGTCGAAGGAACAACTCTAGGTGCAGCTGCTACTTTAAGTGGTGCATTCTCAATTGATGTTCCAAATGGCACATACACAGTTACTGCTAGTGTAGTGGGATATAAAAAATCATCCTCTACTGTAAAAGTTCAGAATTCCAACGAGTCTGCTAACTTTTCACTATCTTCTTCATCCGTCGCGTTGGGCGGTGTTGATGTTCTAGCCAACCGTGTAGATAATACTGATGCTATTGCATACGATGACTATACTAAAGCTGATATTGATTTCAGATTAGGTGGTCGTGGATTGCCAAAAGCATTATCAACTCTTCCTAACGTCTATGTCGAAAATGGCGGTGGTTGGGATGATGAAAATGTATATGTTCGTGGATTTGACGATCGTTATACAGCTTATTTGATTAACGGTGTTCCAATGAATGATATGGAAAATGGAAACCTATACTTCTCTAACTGGGCAGTGCTTGCTGATGTTGCATCAGTAGTACAAGTTCAAAGAGGTGCAGGTGCTGTTAATCTTGCTGTTCCTAGTTTAGGTGGTACTGTGAACTTTATTAGTGCACCTCCATCAACTGAAGCTAGTGTACAGTTAAAACAAGAAGTTGGTGAATACCAACTAAGTAAGACTGCAGTAACAATAAATACTGGATTAATGATGGATGATAAAATGACTATGGTCATGGCAGCTTCACGTAGAACTGCTGATCGTCTATTTGCAGAAGGTACTTTTACTGACGCATGGTCTTATTATTTCAATACATCTTATTCTATAGACGATAATAATCGTTTAGAATTTGTTGCACTTGGTTCTCCACAAGTACATGGTCATAATTTCTGGAATAATCGTATTTCAAATTATAGTCATGAACTTGCAAGAGACATGGGTGTAGCTGAAGAAGATTTAAGAACAGAATATGGTGTAGATTATAATCCGAGAGCTGATGTTTTAGAAACTCCATACCACGGCAAACGTGCACTCGCTAGTTGGGTACCGTTTGACGGTTGGAATTGGAGAGAAGCTGATCAACACTCTTCGACTATGATCAACGAAAGACAAAACTATTTCCACAAACCAATTGTACAGATGAATTCTTACAATCAACTCAGAGATGACATGATGCTATCTAGCTCTCTTTACTACTCAGGTGGTGAAGGTGGTGGTTCAGGATCAGCTGGTTCAATTCTTTGGGGTAGTGATGGTCACAGAGACTATGATGGTACGATTGCAAGAAACAGTACAGATAATTGGGTTGACGGAGTTGGTTATGTATCTGCTGGTGTGTTAAGAGGTAGTAGAAACAATCAATATACTTATGGACTTATGTCTAAGTTAGATTGGGATCTTAACGATACTACATTATTGACTTTTGGTCTTGATGTAAGAACAGCAGAAGTAGAACACTATAGACAAGTTTTTGACTTGTTAGGCGGAGACGCATTCTGGAACAGTTCCAATGATAATTGGACAACTGATCAAGAAAAATACAGAACACTCGGTGATAAAATCTACTATGATAACACAAATACAATTGACTGGGCTGGTGGTTATGGACAAGCAAGCATGAACTTTGGCGGTGGTAAAACTGCTTTTGCTATGCTTGGTCTAACACAAGCTAGTTATACAGCACAAGATCATTTCCAAGTAGGAGAACCAACATTAGAAGCTGACGCAGAAATGGGTTGGCAGATGAAAGTTGGTGGTACTATGCCAATAAATGATTCTTGGATGTTATTTGGTAACTTTAGTACCTCAAACCTAACACCTTCATTAGATAAAATGATTGATGATGCTAATTTCATTCTTAACACTGGTTTTGAAAATGAAAAAGCAACATGGTTTGATATTGGTGCTAGATTTAAATCAGCGAATGGTCAATGGGCAGGTAGTATGAACTACTATATGTCTATGTGGCAAGACAGAGCACAAAGTGGTACTGTAGAAGATCTTAGTGGAAATGAATCATTCTTTAGTATTGACGGATTGAATGAAACTCACCAAGGTTTAGAATATTCTATAGCATATCAACCAATCCCAGTTCTTAGAATTGACGCACGTGGTCATGTTAGTGACTGGAGATTTACTGATGACTTAAGTTATACATATTTTGAAACACTTGGAGATCCATCCACTTCAACAACTTTTAATCTTTATGTAAAAGATGTGATGATCTCAGGAGCACCACAAGAAGGGCACAACTTAATCCTTACAGGATTCTGGAATACAATGAAAGCTTCAGTAGAAGTTGAACATTTCGGAAAACAATATCCTAGATGGGGTTATGATGGAGCTATTAACGACTTAGCATTCTTGCTTGGCGAAGGTAATACTTTTGCTGACGATGCTTATGTTACTGACTTTACAACACTAATGAATCTTAAATTCCAATATGGAATGAACATTGGTGGTAAAGATGTAACACTAAATGCTTCTGTTCATAATGCTACTGATGAATTATTTGTCGGAGACTTTGTCGACGCATATGATGGATCAGGTGACGTTGCAAATCTAAGAGTTCGTTTAGGACAACCTAGACAATGGGTACTTGGATTTACAATTAATTATTAATCTGTATTTTAGATTAGTAAGATATAAAAAAGCCCTTCTTTATGGAGGGCTTTTTTATTTGAGATCTTTTTGTAGATTGCTCAATTCAGTTACAAGTTTATCATCTGGCAATGCATCACTTTCTTCAAGACGTCTAATTTTGTCTCGTAATAATTGAATTTTCTTTTTGATTGGTTCTTGTTCTAAAATTAATAAGCAGTCTTTTAAGATTTGATCTATATCTTCTTTTTGATGACCTGTAATAGCAAGACTAGCAATAAGATTGCGCTCTTCTTCGTTCCCACCAATCATTTGCAATAATTGTGCTTGGTTGTCATTCTTGCCATTATTTTTAATAATAGCCTTCATTGCATCATGTAAAAATGGACTAGTAAATAAGCCAACATTAATATCTTGAATGCTATCAGGGTAATGTATTCCAATTTTTATTAGTTCAAGTTGAGCTTTTTCAGATCGTGAAGTATAATGAGTTGATTTGATTTCAGCTTTTTCATCAGAAATTTGACGATACCTTTTTGTTTTAATAGAATCTAATCGATTTAATAATTCGCTTTCTGGGATAGAAATTTCATTAGATAATCTTTTAATTAAATCAGATTGAATAATAGAGTCAGATACTAGTTTAATTTCTGCAAGACACTCATCGACAAACACAGATCGTTCAGTAGCGCTTTGTTTTAATATTCCTTTTTGCTCAATAATAAATGGAATTGGATGAAGTGCGTTCTTAATGCGTTCTTTAAAAATTGCTTTACTATCTTTTTCTTCTTGAAAGAAATCATCTGGATCATAATTGTTACCTAAAAATAATATACGAGTTTCTACTCCCTCTTGTAGTAAGGCATAACTAGCGCGTATTGCAGCATTAACTCCTGCATCATCAGAATCATATGCAAGAATAGCTCTGTTAGTATGTTTTTTTAAGACTATTGCATGTTTATTTGAAAATGCAGTGCCTGAAGTAGCAATCGCATTAGGAAAACCATTTTCTATTAAACGAAGATAGTCAGTTTGCCCTTCTACAAGGATAGCAAAGTTTTGTTTTCGTATTGTTGGGAGCGTTTGATATCCTCCATAGAAAATTTTACTTTTTTGAAATAGAAATGTTTCAGGTGAATTAAGGTATTTTACATCATCGTCTTCAGATAATGTTCTACCGCTAAACCCAACAATTTTTCCAGAAAGATTAAAAAATGGGAACATCAATCTATTGCGAAAACGATCTACTAAACCTTTTTTTGATTCAGAAAATAAGCCAGATTTTTTGAGTATATCTTCATCAAATTTTCCACTTACTTCTTTAAATAAAGCATCCCAACTATCTAAGGACACCCCTAAACGATAATCTTTTACAATGGAATCACTAAAATTTCTATCATTTAAATATTGCTTTCCAATTTTTGCTTTAGTATTGGATTTGAGGTTATTTTGAAAATAAATACAAGCAAGTTCATGGATTTCATAGAGTTGATCATAAAGATTGTCTTGTTCAGCATCTCCAATCTCTACAATTTCAATATTATATTTCTTAGCAAGAGAACGTACAGCTTCAACAAAACTAATACGTTCATACTCAATAAGAAAATCGATTGCATTCCCTCCCTGACCAGAACCAAAATCATACCATAAATTTTTATCAACAGAAACACTAAACGAAGGCTTGGTCTCTGTTCTAAATGGACTAAGGCCAAAATAATTTTTTCCTCGTTTTTTTAAATCAACATATTGAGAAATAACATCTACAATATCAATTTCATCTAATACGCGTTGAATGGTCTCTTGTGCAATGCGTGCCATATTATAAAGGTATTGTTATTGATTGATTAATACAATCTTTCATCGGGTTAATAAAAGAAATAATTTTTGATTCGGTTTCAATAATATCATAGATATTTGTTGAAATATAGGAGTCAAAAAACCATAAAAATAATATTATTAAGAGCACGCCTTTTAAAATACCAAATAAAAATCCAAAAAATTGATTTCCAAATGAAAATATTTGAGAATCTTGAAAAAGAAATGATAAAACACTGGCTACAAATCGGACAAGAATAACAATAAAAACAAAAATAATTATTGCAGAAATAAATTGGGTTATTTTTTCAGGGAAATTAACTAATGAATATAATTTAATTGTTAAATCAACATAAAAAGACGATGCAAGCCATATCGCTAATCCAATGCCAACAAATTCAGAAATTTCATCCAAAAAACCTTTGCGCGCACCAAAAATTCCTATAAAAAAGATTAAAAATAAAAGAAGGATATCAACAATCATGTATTACGATAATTTTGACTTCAATAATGTTTGGGCCATGCTTCCATCAACTTGGCCAGCTCCCCTTTTCATCACTTCAGGCATGACTTTTCCAAAATCTGCCATACTTTCTGCTCCCACCTCTTGTATCACAGTATCAATTAATGAATTTAATTTATCTTCTCCCATCATTGATGGTAAATAATGTTCAATAACTGCTAATTCTAATTCTTCTTGAGATGCTAAATCGTCTCGCCCACCCTCTTTATACATTTTAATGGATTCTTTGTGTTGTTTGGAGGCTTTTTGTATCACCTGCAAAACTTGCTTGTCATCTAATTCGCTTCCAAGTTCGATAGATTTGTTTTTTAAATTTGAAATTAATAGTCGAAGAGTATTTGCTTTAACTTTATCTCCACTTTTTAAAGCATTATTCATATCATTTTTAATTTGATCAATCATTATATCTATTTCCCTTCATTAATACGTTTCATTGCAAGCAATAATTTGTCTTGATTAGATTCAAAACCAATGAATCTCCTACCAGATTTTTTAGATACTAAACCAACATTTCCATCATTCATAAATGGATCAAGTATCCAATTTAATTTGAAGCTACTAGATTTTAATATTCTACTAATTACTTCTTGATAGTCCAGATGAAGCCATAAGTTGTTTTTTTGGGCGTCCAGTTTTTGGTCTTCTAACATTTTCCCACCAACAACATAATTATGATTAAAAATATAATCATTGGTCTTGGTAGCAAACCATATATCAAAAAGTTCATTCTTCCACTTTGCTTTGTTTATATCTTCATTTTGATTTTTTCGTTCTATTGTAATGCGAGATTGCACTTGAAAATTTTTCGATAATAAAGAATAGTACATGCTTGAATATTCCCAAGAACAAAGAATATAAATAGAGCCGCTTGATGATATTACTCTCTTCGACTCTGCAATCCAAGCCTCTACCCAATCAAAGTAATTTTGATATGTTGGAGCATTTTTATCTCTTTTTTTGTTTCTAGGAAGGCTCGAAGGTTCAGTGATGATTAAATCAATAGATTCATCTGGTAATTGATTAAGACCATCGATGGCGTCCGATAAAAATACCCCTTCAGATAATTTGCTTTTAAATCGCATATCATCATTAGTTTTAATTGCAGGAAGATAGCGATCTAAATCTTTAACTGTTAATATATCAGATTGCATAACTATATGAATTTAACTTTATAAATGTAATTTAAAAATTGTAAGTTTATTCTCTTGGAAAATACAAAAAAGATAAAAATTGCTATGAGTGAACTCCCAACAATAGACTGGTGGGGAGATGGAATTAAAGCTTATCCTGATAATGATATGATGAAATCAGGTGCTGTACCTAATCAATCGCTTGTCGTTAAAGAACATCAAACATTAATAAATAATATTGCAAACTTAGGGTTTGATATTGTATTTATTCCATTCTCACAACAACTTGAAGATGCTAAAAAATATGATTTTGTGTTTACAAGAGATCATTTCATGTGTAACAAAGATAAAGAGGTGGTCATTTCTAACATGAAACTCCCACAACGACTAGAAGAAACAGATTTTGTAAAGAAAACCTTATCAGATTTAGGATACACCGTAAAAATACTGCCTGAAAATGCACATATTGCAGAGGGAGGAGAATTTTTTTACTTACCTAATGAAAATATGCTTCTTGCTGGTTGTTCACGAAACAATCAAGCTGGAGCAGAAAAAGTAGCTGAACTAATGAATGTTAATTCTCTTCATATCATTATTTCAGAAGGGTATCATTTAGATACTGCAATATCCCCTATTTTTAATCATCATCATGATTGCATAGGTTTAATGTGCGCAGAAGAAGTGTTTGATAACAACAATTATGAAATAGTAAAAAATTTATGCAAACACAATAACTGGGAATTATTATCGCAGTTAAACACAGACAAAGAAAAATCATTGAAAGCAAGAGCAGCAATGAATTGCTTAACTCTACCTGGTATATTAATCAGCACAGATAACATTAATGATAGCAGAACAATAGAGTTTATTCATGAAAATAATATTGAATTTATTGTGAGTGAGGTATCACAATTTAATTTAAGCGGGGGGTCAGTTCATTGCTTAACAAATGAACTATTTTAATTACTTATCTTTAAAAAATTCCCAAATTAATTCAGAACTATTTAAATCATGACCCCAACCTTTACGAAACCAAGTATGGCCTTCATTTTTCATTTGATATAAAATAACTTCGTTGCCATCATCGCAGTCATTAGAAAGAAACTGAGTAGATTGAATTCCATCATTATTAAAGTCAGGTACAGTGATTTGAGATTGGTTTTTGCAATTATTTTTATTTGCCCAAAAATCGTGTGCGTCTTGAACGGGTAATGACCAAACCACACCATTATAAGGAACCACAGTATCAGAAGTGCCATGAAAATGAATAATATTCTTTTTATTTGGAGGATTACATGCAGAAAGTGCAGCCATTGATCCTGTTACTGAACCAATTCCATTGATTTCGTCAAGCTCACATGCTAATCGATAACTCATAAAACCACCTAAGGACATTCCACATGAAAAAATCTTCTCAGAATTGATATTATAATCTGTTTTGAAATATTCAATCAATGCTTTAAAGAAACCCACATCATCAACTCCAGCAAATGATGCTACAACATCTACATTCCATCCAGTATTCTGATATATATCTGTAGTGCCTTGCACATAAACTGCAATAAAATTTTCTTGATCAGCAATATCATCAAAACCTGAATAACTGTGAATCAAATTTGCATTACTAGTATAACCATGTAATACAAAAAGTAGCGGGACAGAATAGTTAGGGTCAAAATTGGGTGGGACATGAACAATAAAAGTGCGTTGATAGCCACCAAACATTGTAGAAAATACTTTTGTCTGTTCATCAATTGTGTCGAAATGTGTAACAACTAATGGGGATGTATCATTGCCTCCGTTACCATTATCGCCAGTGTTATTATTGTCAGAAGGTCCGGTAGTAGAAGACGGATCACCATAACAGGATACTAAAATCAAGCACAATATGCTTAAATATGTATTAATTATTTTTGTTTGTAATCTCATTAATCAAATTTTCAACATTTGTTTCTAGATTATCAAGAGAAGAGTCATTCACAATAACATAGTCAGCATATTCTTTTTTCTTATCATCAGACCATTGCAAATTCATTCTATCCTGAATTGTATCGCGCGATAAATTCCCCCTCGACAAAGCACGTTCCATTCGTATATCCTCAGGCGCTGTAACTAAAATGATTAAAACTCCTTTTTCTTTATAGTTTTTATATGAACTTCCTTCAATGATAAGTGGAGCATCAATCACAAAAATAGAATGATGACCCAATTCATTAATCTCTTTAATTTTCTTTAAAGCTTCTTTACCGACTGCTGGATGAATAATATGATTTAATTTTTCTTGAGAAATTTCATCTTTGAAGGCAACCTTAGCTAATGATTCTGAAGTAATATTTTCTAATTCAGGAAATGTTTCCAAAACTATATTGGAGATTTCTTCTGTAAAAAGAAGTTTCTTTGCTTCTTCGTCTGCATTGAATATATATGCATTATGTTTTTCTTTGAGAATATTGGATATGACGCTTTTCCCAGAAGCAATACCTCCTGTAACACCTAGTAAAATCATTATTGTATTGCCGCTAAAACGCGTTGAGTAACTTCCTCAATCGTTCCGTCACCATCAACGTTAATTACTTCATTTTTATAGAATTCAAGCAAGGGAGCTGTTAATTCTAAATAGACATTCTGGCGATTAACAATAACTTCTTTTGTATCATCGCTTCTTCCAGAATCTTCTGCTCTTTTGATTAGTCTATTAATTAAAATCTCTTTATCAACAGAAATATTAATTACCATATCAATATTGAGGCCTAATTTTTTAAAAATTGCATCTAGCCCTTCTGCTTGAGGAATAGTTCTTGGGAAACCGTCTAAGATAATTCCCGATTCTTTTAAATTAGTTAAGGTATTTTCCATCATTGATAATAATACTTCATCTGGAACTAATAACCCTTGGTCCATATAGTTTTTTGCATCAAGACCAATATTTGTTTGATTAGCAATTTCAGTTCTTAAAATATCTCCTGTAGAAAGATGCACAAGATTGTATTTATCAGACAAAATTTTGGCTTGTGTCCCCTTACCTGCTCCTGGTGGCCCCATGATAAGAAATCTCATATTGTTTTTGGTTTGTTTAATATTTCTTGCATCACAACAGCTAGTTGAAATGGATTCTTTGAATATTTTTTCTGTATTGATTTAATCTTTGAAATTTGAGAAGAAGATTGATCATATTTTGTTTTTTTATGCTTTATCTTTGTTGATAAATCTTCTAAATGACGTTCATCTACTTTGCTCATATCATGATCAGCATCAAAGTGTTCATCAAATGTTGGTTCAACTTTGTGATGGGAAGTATCTTGTGAAACTAAATCAACGTTTTCATCAAAGAATACCTGTGATGATGATACATTGGATTTTTCACGTTGGTGTGATTGTTTTTCTATTTCCTCAAATGCATTATTTAAAAAATCAAGCACACTTTGTGTTTCTGAGGTTGGTGATTCAGATTCAGATGATTTCTCTTTTATATCTGGTTTGGATATAGGTTCGTTCTTAGCTTTTCTTTTTTTCTGCCATTCTCTATAACCAGAAACAATATAAAAGAAAAAAATTATTAGATATACTAATGCTTCCAAAAAACTTATTCCTCAACAGAATCATCTTTTTCATCAGGCGTACCAGCAATTGAATGTCTCATGCTGGTATCAGAAGCAATATTCTCAAGCTTGTAATAATCAAGAACTCCTAAATTGCCTTTTCTGAATGCTTCTGCCATTGCTTTTGGCACCTCAGATTCAGCTTCAACAACTTTTGCTTTCATTTCTTGCTCAAGCGCAACAGCCATTGCTCTTCTAGTTTCTGCCTTAGCTTGTGCTACACGTAAGTCAGCTTCTGCTTGATCTGCTTGTAATTGTGCACCAATATTTTTACCAACGTCTATATCAGCAATATCAATTGATAGTATTTCAAAAGCAGTTCCATGATTTAAACCTTTATTTAATACATTTTTAGAAATTGAGT
>CACGRA010000012.1 GCA_902575395.1 uncultured Fidelibacterota bacterium
GACTGCTAGAAGTGGTAATTTCCTAGCAGCACTTGGCATGTTAATTGCTATTGCTGCCACACTGGCTTCTTCTGATGTATTAGATTTGCAATTAATTGCAATTGGAATTGGAACTGGAGCTGTCATTGGTCTGTTATTTGCAACTAGAGTTCAAATGACAGAAATGCCTCAAATGGTTGCAATCTTTAATGGTTTAGGTGGAGCTGCATCTGCTTTAGTGGCATCTTCTGAATTTTTCAAGATAGATGACTTAAGTTTTATTATTTGTCTTAGTGTATTTATTGGAACTTTAACTTTTTCTGGAAGCTTTATTGCATTTGGAAAATTGCAAGGAATAGTTTCTGGTAGAGCCGTTACTTTTAAAGGACAGCAATTACTGAATGCTTTGATTTTTTCTGCTATTGTAATTTTAATTTCTGTTAATAATCTAGAAGTAATGTCGGCTTATAATATTTTTTATTTAGTTGTAATCTTGGCATTTATATTAGGTATAGGATTAACAATACCAATTGGTGGCGCAGATATGCCTGTTGTTATTTCTCTTCTTAATTCTTATTCAGGAATTGCTGCAGCTGCTACAGGATTTCTAATTGATAACCAAGCTCTTATTATTAGCGGATCTCTAGTTGGTGCGTCTGGTCTAATATTAACGAACATTATGTGTAAAGGCATGAATCGATCTTTAGCTAATGTAATATTTGGTGCTGTTGGAGCTGAAACGTCAGATGCAAGTTCTGGTGATGGAAAAGAAATGAACATTAAGAGCTATTCAACAACTGAAGCAGCAATGATTCTTGATGCAGCAGAAAAAGTGATTATTGTTCCAGGGTATGGATTAGCTGTTGCACAAGCACAGCATGTAGCGAGAGAAGTTGCTGACAACTTAGAAGCAAAAGGCAAAAAAGTATTATATGCAATTCATCCAGTTGCTGGAAGAATGCCAGGACACATGAATGTATTGCTTGCAGAAGCAAATGTATCTTATGATCTGTTAAAAGACCTAGATGAAATAAATCCTGAATTTGAAGATTGTGATGTAGCATTAATCCTTGGTGCAAATGATGTAGTTAATCCTGCAGCACGACACGATCAATCAAGTCCTATCTACGGTATGCCAATCTTAGATGTTGATAAATCACGTACCGTAATTATCAATAAAAGAAGTATGAATCCTGGATTTGCTGGGGTGCAAAATGAATTATTTGGCTATGACAATTCCATTATGGTATTTGGAGATGCAAAAGATATGCTAAATGATTTATTAAAAGAAATTAAAGAATTATAAATAATTGGGAACTTCTCTCTCTCTTTAACATTATACATAATACAAAGCAGTTTGAGTTTGTTTTATATTTTATGTTCATTTTTCCTTATTCCATTTCAAACTGTTTTGAATTTGTGAATATTATAAGTAGGTAAAAAATACCCTGATTTTTTCAGGGTATTTTTTTTAAATTAAAAAATGTCATTACCTACCTTATATGAACTCGCTGATGAATTCAAAGATGCATTAGAAAATCTCACTGACCTTGATGACCAAGCAGTTATAGATACACTCGAATCTCTAGAAGGTGAATTCAAACTTAAAAGTTCTAATGTAGCCAAATATATTAAAAACTTAGAGAATACTCTTGATGGCATGAAAGAAGCTGAATCTAATATGCATCAAAGAAGAACTTCTTTAGAAAAGAAGATTAATCATATGCGTGAATATTTAAAGAATAATTTAGAAAAAAGTGGATTGAAAAAAATTGATGCACCAGATATAAGTATTTCGATACAAAAAAATCCATATAAATTAATCATAACTAATGAAACCGAAATTCCTTCAGATTTTATTGATACAAAAGAAACAAAAACAGTAAATAAGGAAAAGATTAAAGAAGCCCTAAAAAATGGAGAAGAAATACCAGGATGTGAATTAGTGCAAGAAAATCGAATAACCATTAAATAATCATGTTAAGCTACTTTATTAGAAAAAGAATACTATTTTCAAGAATATTTGTTATCTCTATGATTGCTATTATTATTATGAGCGATGAATTTAGAGTTAACACTTTAGATATATCAGATATGCAATCAATAGGATTAAGTATTATAGGGTTTGTTCTTGTAACATTGGGCGGTTTTGGAAGATTATGGGCGTCATTATATGTTGAAGGATTCAAGACAAAGAAACTAATTACAGAAGGGCCATATTCTATGGTAAGAAATCCATTGTATTTCTTTACTGTTGTTATACTATTAGGCTTTTGCTTAGTAGTAAAATCTATCCCAATTGCATTAGCTCTTTTAACAGCTTTTACTGTGCTACATATTCCTGCTATTATAAAAGAAGAAAGAAAATTATTAGCACAACATGATAGCTCCTACAAAGAATACTATGAAAGCACACCAAGATTGATTCCTAATATCTTCAAATATAAACGAACAAAATCAACCGATAGGATTGAAGTCAAAATTGATAAGATTAATCAGGTCATATGGGAGATAATCGGTTATTTTATGCTATATCTAGCAATAGATTTGTATGTATTAATATAATTATTCTTTATTATCTGAAGAATCAGATGAAGTGATTTTATCAACAATTTTTTCTAGTGCTCTTTTTCTAGGACCTATTATATCATCAAAAGATCCTTGGGCAGTTTTAAGCTGCTTGCCATGTTTGTCAAATTCTGACAACATATTATCCCATTCCAGGTGAAATTTTTTCATATTATCAATAATTTCTTTTGTAGACTGTTCAACTCTAAAATTTTCTACAGCGCCTTTAAGAATATGAAGTATTGAGTAAAGCTCAGAAGGTCCAACAAATAACATTTTTTTCTTTGATGCATTTTTATACAAATCATCATATTCTTCTCTAACAAAATTTAATACCTGCATATTTGGAACAAATATCATTACAAAATTTATTCCTCCATCATGTTCGATATAATCTTCTCTGGCATCATGGATTTTTTTCAGTATTGCTTTTACATTGGTTTCGAAAGTCTTCTTTGCAGATTCTTCTTCAGGTGAATTAGGGTCGCATTTTATCATTTCCAAATAATTATCGAATGGGAATTTTGAATCAAGGTGCACATATGATCCATTGGGAAAATAAAATGTAAAATCTGGTTGAGAATTTCCAAATGATTTTTGTTTATCCCAAAACTTTCCTTCTCCTTCTTTTAATCCAACCCATTCAATAATCCTTTCAACAACATACTCTCCTAAATCTCCTCTAGTTTTATTGGTTGTAAATACTCTTTCAACATTTGTTATTTTTGTAATCATATCTCTATAGTTTTCTGAAGAAGATGTTGATGCTTGTTCAGCTGACTGCTTTAATGCTCCCAAAGACTCTAGAACACTCTTTAAAGTATTATTTGTTTCAGAAAATTGATGATTTAAATCATCTTTTGATAAATGGTCTTGTTGATTTTCAGAAGATGAATCAATGCTTTTCTTTAGATAAAAAACAGATCCGACAACAAGTATAATTAGAATAATTAATAGTATTTCAATCATAATAACTCTTTTTCTTTTAACATATTTACTAAATCATCCTTATGATAATTTACGCTATAAGTTTTAAACTTGTCTTGCTTTAAGTGGAATAAAGTTTGACTACCAACTTTTAATCCATAATAATTTTCAAGAATATAACGATAAAAAGATAGCTGTAATGAATAATGAATAAAATTACAATCATCTAAATGTTGAGTAGAATTTAAAATTCCTTTCTTATTACCAAAAGATTCTTCGCTAATACGCTTATTTGTTTTCCAATCAACTAAATGATACATATCCTGCTCTTTATTATATACTAATAAATCAATCGTGCCAGCAACTTTTAATTCCTCAGAGTAAACAATCACTTCAGAATAAAAAGTGTTGTCTGGATTCTTTTTCTTTTCTTTAAGCCATTCAGCGCCTATACAAGCAAGGCTATTTTTTGGTTCAGTTCCATTCTTTATAAATAATTCTAATTCATTATGGACAATTGTACCTCTTTTAGCGCCTTTTCCCCACTCTTCAATCAATTGTTCAACAGTCATATCGATATATTTTGGATGCTCTTTGATGAGCTTTCTTGCAGTTTTTTCCTGATCAAATTTTCTAAAAAATTTATGGATAAACTCTGTAACACTTGCAAAATCTATATCTGCATTATCTGATAGTTGATAAGTATGACTTTTATGATCAAGCGTTATATCATTCGCAAATAAGGAATTCATTTTTTTAATCTATTTACCCTTCTTCTTGTAATACGTCTTTGTACATATCCTAGTGTCCAACTAATTAGCAAAAGTATTGGTACAATTGCCATCTCTTTTCTTTCAGAAGTAAGAGTAAAATAGAGCAACAAACTTGCTGTACACAATTGTATATAGAATTGGGCAGTATTAATAGATTTAAGTTTGTTCATTAAACACCAAGTAAATCTAATACAAGTCTAATTACTTGGCCTGATGCACCATCTTTTTGAGCATAACTTCTATTTTCAACATGGTATGATGTACCAGCAACATCAAAATGAACCCAAGGAATATCTTCTCTTACAAATGCCTTCAAAAATGCTCCTCCAGCGATTGAACCTGCTTGCCCTGGACTTCCAAGATTCTTTACATCTGCTACATGAGATTTAACTTGATCACAATACTCATCCCATAATGGTAATGGCCATACATGTTCACCTGTATTTTCTGATGAAACTTTGATGTTTTCCATTAGCACTTCATTATTTCCCATAATACCAGTTGCAATCTTTCCTAAAGTGATAACTATTGCACCAGTTAATGTTGCAAAATCAAGCATATATTCTGGATCATAATGTTTGCTAGCATATGACAAAGCGTCCGCTAAGATTAATCTACCTTCTGCATCTGTATTTAATACTTCAATTGTTTTTCCATTATAAGCAGTTAAAATATCGCCTGGTAACACTGCAGACCCTCCAAGCATATTGTGAGTTGAAGGAACAATAGCAACTACATTCATTTTTGGTTTTAATGTTGCAATAGCATTCATTACACCAAAAACAACTGCTGAACCGCACATATCAAATTTCATTTCATCCATACGTAAACCTGGTTTTAGTGAAATTCCGCCTGTATCAAAAGTCAATCCTTTACCTACAAGCATTACAGGTTTTTCTTTTTTAGGACCGCCAAAATATTCCATTATAATAAATTTTGGAGGCTCATTTGTTCCTTGTGCTACGGCAGCAAAAGAACCCATGCCCATTTTGGTAAATTTATCTCTATCAAATACAGTTACTTTCATATTGCCTTTTTTACCAACTTCTTTAGCAAAATTTGCTAATCTTGTAGGGGTAGTGATATTCCCTGGATGATTTGCTAAATCTCGAGAATCACATACAGCGCTTGCAATTATTGCTCCCTTTTTAGATGCATTTTTATTACACGTTCCCACCATAGTAATATTTTTTAAATGGTAATCTGCTCTTTCATCAGAGAAATAATCAAGAAAACGATAACTCGCTAAAATTAGACCTTCTGAAAATGCTTGGCAATTGTAAGCGTCCATCCCAGAAGAAGGACACTCTACTGCTAAAGAAGCATATTTTTTATCGATAACAAAATTTACAATTGAACCAGCTGCTCGTCTAAAATCTTCAGGTTTTACATCTTTTTTCTTTCCAAGACCAAAAAATAAAACCTTCTCATTTTTATCAAATGAAAATGCTAAATCTCCAACCTTCCCTTTCATCTGGCCGCTGGAAATTGTCCAATGCTTCTCATCTTCAAAAATTCCTTTGGCAGTAATGTCTGATTTAAGATTCTTGAAATCTTTTTTATAGTTTAATTTATTAATATGCGCCATTATTTCTCCTTATCTAAACTTAAATTATGATCAAACTTAACTAAATCTCCATTTTCATCTTTAATAACTGCAACAAAAGTAATGTCAGCTGTACATGCTAATCTCTTTCCATGATCTTTGCTCTCAGCAAACGCACTAACTTGCACTACCATAGATGAATTTCCTACTTTTACAATTTCAGATTTGCACTTAACCCAATCTCCAAGAAAAACAGGTTCTTTAAATTCTACTTTATCTAAAGCACGAGTTACTGCTCCCCAAGCATCTGTATGTTCTAAAAACTCAGATGCAGCTTTTGCTGCAGCAAGGTCCAACCATGCTAACATATAGCCACCAAATAAGGTACCTGCTGTATTGATATGTGTTGGCTGTACTAATTCTGAATATTCTGATATTTTATTCACGGTGCTAATTTAAAAAGATTTTTATCGTTAGTAATCAGTTATTTACAAGATTATAGATGTTTTTTTGCAATTCTTTCACCTTCAGCAATATCAACTTTAGATAAAACAAAAGCTCCAAGAACAAAAAGTATAATCAGTGATTGCAAGCCAATACGAGCAGAAAATATTTGATCGCCTGTCATATTACTTACAAGCAATGTAATTGATCCCATCATAACCGGTCCTATAACAGCAGCAAACTTCCCTAGCATGTTATAAAATCCAAAGAATTCAGCAGATTTATCTTCTGGTATAATGCGAGCATACAAACTTCTACTTATAGCTTGTATTCCACCTTGAAAACATCCTATTAAACTTGCGACAGCATAAAACTGCCATAATTCTTCAACAAAATATGCTGATAAAAGAATAATGATATATGCAACAATACCAACATAGATTGCATTTTTAATCCCTATTCTATCTGAAAATTTCACATAGATTAAAGTTGCAACAAATGCAATAAACTGAATTAAAACAAGTGCACCCATAACAGAGCTGGAATCAAAACCAATTGTAATTGCAAAATCAGCTGCCATTCTTACTGTAGTATCTACACCATCAATATAGAGCCAATATGCAATCAAAAATGTAGCTACAACTTTAAGATGTTTTATTTCATTAAAAGTATTTTTGAACTGTCTTAAGCCAGATTTAATAGTCTGTAGAGTAGTTTCTGGATTGTGATATTTAGGTTCCTTTACAAATAATACGATTGGGATTGAAAACAACAACCACCACAACGCTACACTAACAAAAGACCATTTTATACCTTCAACACTATCAGCAAAACCAAAAGAGGCAGGATAACTAATCATTAAAAAATTGATCACTATTAGAATACCGCCACCTATATAACCTAGCGAATATCCTAATGCTGAAACATAATCTACATTGTCTTTATTGCTAACTGCTGGCAATAAAGAGTCATAGAATGTATTGGCTCCTGAAAAACCAATGGTAGCAACAACATATACTAGAAGAGCCATTTGCCACATCCCTTGCCCAACAAGAGCAAGTCCAGCGGTCATAAGAATTCCTAAGAATGCGAAAAATATTAAAAATCTTTTTTTGTAAGTTCCTCTATCAGCAATTGCCCCTAATATGGGAGCTAAAAACACAATTATCATCGATGCAATTGAGTTTCCTAAACCTAAATAAAAAGTACTGACTGATAAGTTATCTGGGTTAGACCAGTATTGTGCAAAAAATATAGGAAAGAATCCTGCCATTACCGTAGTAGCAAAAGCAGAGTTTGCCCAATCGTACAACGCCCAACTATACATGCTTTTTTTCATCATTATCCTTTTCTGATTGATAACTTAATTGTTATTCCTTCCAAATCAAAAGCTTCCCTCAAAGAGTTATGAAGATATCTTTTATAAGGAACTGATATCAATTTTGGATAATTGCAAAAAAATGCAAACAGAGGTGGAGAAACTTGAACTTCATCAACAAATTTAATTTTTATTGATTTACCTTGTAAAGCGGGTGGTGGATACTTCTGGGTAGCTTTAGCTAGCCATTCATTCAATTCTTTTGTATTAATCTTTTCTTTATGTTTATCAAGAACATCCCATGCTGTAGACAGGATGTTTGATATACGTCTTTTAGTAAGAGCAGAAACAAATAATATTGGATAGTGCTCTAGCAAACGGAAAGTATCAAACATATCTAACATAAATGAATCAGCTGAAATATCACTATCTGAAGTTAAATCCCATTTATTAACAAGAATAACCATTGGTTTTCCTTCTTTAATAATATGATTTGCAATAGTTTTATCTTGCTTTGTAAACCCTTTATCTGCATCAATAACAAACAAAACAATATCAGATCGTGTCAACGAATCCATTGCTCTTAATGAGCTATAAAACTCAATATCTGTATCAACTTTGCTTGTCTTTCTTAGTCCTGCTGTATCTACAATTTTTACTTTTCTTCCATGCCATTGAATATTTGTATCAATTGAATCACGAGTGGTGCCAGCAACATCTGAAACAATCGCTTGTTCTTTCTGGATAATACTGTTAAGCAAAGATGATTTTCCTACATTTGGCATGCCTACTATAGAAATAGAAAAAGATTCACTTGTATCAGTTTCTTTGGAAGAATCAAATTCCTCTAATAATATATCCAAGACATCACCAACACCTGACCCATTAAGCGCTGAAATACCGATTGGATCACCTAATCCAAGATCAAAAAAAGATATAGTATTATTTTTAAGTTGTTCTGGCGTATCACACTTATTAACTGCTAAAACATATTTTTTATCTGACTGTCTAACAATTTTTGCTAAATATTGATCATTTGGATTTAATCCATCTCTACCATCAACAAGAAAAATAATAGAATCAGATTCTTTTACTGCTTCTACTACTTGCTCTCTAATCTTTTCATTAAAAATATCTTCATCTGAATCAACAAAACCGCCTGTGTCAACTACATCAAATTTTTTGTCCAACCATTCACCTGATGCATATACTCTATCACGTGTCACCCCTGCTGTTGGATTAACAATAGATGTTCTTCTCCCACACAATTTATTAAAAAGCGTCGACTTTCCTACATTAGGACGTCCAATTATGGCAATTTTTGATTTTTTACTCATTTCGATGAATTATACAACTAAGTGGATTTTGGTGCTATAAAATTTATTTAAGGAAGAATTGCACAAAGCAACTCAATCCAAAGAGCGAGAGAAACAAACAAAGTGACTGTAAAAATAGGTGCTCGTTTAGAAATTTTAGGATTTATTGATCTGATAATAAAATGGATAGTTCTTGCAATAACATAAATCCAAGCCATAATAACAGTAAATTGAGTTACATGCTCTGCTGTAAAAGCCAAAATACAATACAAATAAAAAAGCAATGGTGCTTGATATAAATTTTTATAATGCTCTCTAGAAGCTTGAACATCATCAGGAATTTGCTGCCACGAAGGCATAAATTTCATCCATCTCCAATCAAGCTCTTTTGTCTGAATTGCTTTTCTTACCGTATTGGCATTGAAAAATGTATGTAAATAAGTCAAAAATATAAGAGGAAAAATTGGAAATAATATTTGTACTGAATCCATTTATTGCCCTAAATAAACTCGGAGTGGTTCGCTACGTGTCTTATGTGCAAGACGTCTTATTGCTTTTTCTTTAATTTGACGCACACGCTCACGAGTTAAGTTAAATTGTTCCCCGATTTCATTTAAAGTGAAAGATCTATCTCTATTAATACCAAAATACATTTCAATAACCGAACGTTCTCTTTCTGTTAATGTGCTTAATGCGGAAGCAATTTCTTCTTTCATAGAAGTGTCCATTACTTTATTATCAGGATCTTTTTCCTGCTCATCTTCAATTACATTAATTAGAGAACTGTCTTCTCCATCTGAGAATGGTGCATCTAATGAACTATGTCTTCTTGAATATTGTAATGCATTAAATACTTCATTAGCGCCAATATCAAGCTGGTGACTAATTTCTTCAACTTTTGGTTGTCTACCAATTTCTGCTTCTAGCTTTTCAGCTGCTTTGGTAATCTTTGTGATTGTCCCTACACGATTTAAAGGCAATCTAATTAGTCGTCCTTGCTCAGCAAGAGCTTGCAAGATAGCCTGCCTAATCCACCATACTGCATATGAAATAAATTTAAAACCTCTAGAAGGATCAAAACGTTTTGCTGCTTTAATTAATCCAAGATTACCTTCATTTATAATGTCAGAAAGAGATAATCCATTTCCTTGATATTTTTTTGCAACTGAAACAACAAATCGAAGGTTTGCTTCAACCAACTCTTTCATTGCTTCCTTATCTCCTTTTTCTATGCGAACTGCAAGTTCTACTTCTCTTTCTGGAGGCAAAGGCTCATATTGAGAAATTTCAGATAGATACATGCTAATTGTTCCACTTGAAACTTTTGATCGTTTTATTTTTTCATCAGCACGCTCTTTTACTTTTTTAATCCTATCTTCTTCTGATAACTGTTGTTCGACTGCTTCTGCCATTTCTTCTGGCGTAAGCTTATCGAGTAATTTTGCTTCTTCTTTTAATTGTTTTTTAGATAATTTTTTTGCACTCAATTGATACTTCCTTTTTGAAAAAATATTGATATCACCACGACCGAAAATATACAAAATTATTTATATTTTCCAAGATATTTCTATATTATTTTTTAAAACTAGAAATAGCGTCTTTAACGTCGACAAATTTAAATTTATAACCGCTTTCTAATGTGCGTTTTGGAATAGTTTTATAACCATACAACAACATCTCAGTCATTGGGATAATATTTCTAAGAAAACGTATTGGTATAACTATAGGATTAAATTGTTGATGAGTCGTGGGATTAGGGCCAACAAGGTTAAATGGTCCTTTGATATCATTTATCATTGAGAATTCAATAAAACCAACCACGTCATCAATATGGATCCACGGAAAGAAATTATTTTTGGTGCCCATATGAGGGGTAAATTTGACAAGATTATAAAATTCTTTTGTTAAAACAAGGCCAATACGTAAATGAACAATACGAATTCCATCATTTGTAAAAATATTACATGATTCTTCATTGGCTTTACATACATTTGCCAAAAAAGTATCTCCGTTAGAAGAAAATTCATCAACAGATCCGCTATAGATTGCATCTTGCTTGGCATAATATCCAACTGCAGAAGCATTAACAATTACTTTAGGGTTAATATGATTGATTTCGAGAAATTTTTTTAAATCTTTAGTGATATTCACTCTGCTGGATAGAATTCTTTTTTTAATTTTTTTTGTCCAAAATTTGAGGACAGATTCACCGCTCAATTTGATAACAACATCAATATCTTCTAATAAATTAGAGTTGTCTGTATCCCAACCAATTAAAGAAATATTTTGATTAAATTTCTTATAATATTTTTCTGGATTTCTTGATAAAAGAAAGATTTTGTGATTTTGTTTTGATAAAGAATGAACTAAATGGGTACCAATTGTACCAGTGCCACCAACAATAAGAATATTCATTTTTTAGAAAGAGAAGATACAACAGATTTCACTTTTGCTTGAGTGTCAGCACTGAACCAGTTATCGATCAATACTTGATAATCAAAACTAGTATCATGCATTAAAGATTGTTTTAACCTAACAAATGGCTCTCCAGCATCAATATAGAATTTTGCTAATTTTTTTGCTTCCTTTAATGCTTGAGATGTGGCTTTCTTTTTGCCTGTCAATCTATGCCCAATAATTTCATTAATAAGGCCTTTCTTTTCGGCTTGGGAAGGAGTATACATCCTACATTGCGTTGCAACTTCAAAAAGATTTTCTCTACCAATAGAGTGAGATATAATAGACAGCATATCTGGTGGCAAATCAATACCTATAGCCATTTCATTAAGGCCCATTCTATGTGTTCCATGCATTCCATAACGATAATCAGATGCTAAAGCTAATAAACATCCTCCAGCAATAGCATGACCACCGATTATACTGATTACTGGACCAGGAAATTCTCTACATGCCGTTAAAAGATCTCTAAGTGTTCCAAAAATAAGAGATACTTCACTTGTTTCTTTAGCGCTCATTAAATCTTTTAGATTTAAACCAGCACTAAATACCTTTTCATTACCAAGAATAATAACAGCTTTACATTCATTATAATTTAATTCTTTGATAATATCTTTTGCTCTGTCAACTCCTAAAAGATTTGGGCCTTTATCACCCATGCGAATAATTTTAATTTCATTTTCTACTGTAACATTCATCTTAATTTCCTTTTACTCCATTTGTTCTCTAATAACATCAAAAACTGGTACAGTTTTTTGTTCCACATAATCAAAACATACCAAAGTAGTAATACAAGAAACTGAACATTCTGTATCTCCTTTTAGAAAAAGACCATATTCATAGTCAAAACTTTTATTTCCTACTCTTGATACTCTAATGCCAATATCTACTTGTTTTGGATGTTTAACTTGTTTATAAAAATCTAATTTCATTGATGCAATAATAAATGGAAAAGAATCTTTTTTATAGGTATCTATGCCCAAATCTTTTGCATGGCGAGTTCTAGCATCTTCAAAATAAGCTACAACTGTCCCATGATTAAGATGACCAAGCATATCCTCGTCATACCAACGGGTTTCCATATCATAAAAAGTTTTAAAGTCTTCTCGTTTCATTAGTCAATTAAAAATTGTGAATTCCCAGTAGGAAAAATACATTGGTCTTTTTTCCCAAACCAGTTATATCTTTTTTTTGCTACTAAATTGTAAATCTTATCTGCTAAAAAACTTGGAATTACAAATCTCAAATACTGTAAAGGATGATTTAAAAATTTCAATACAATAAATGCTGCTTTTGATTTCTCGAAAACTTCATCTCCTTGTTTTACAATAACTGTATTGAAATTAGAAATTTGATTTATATTTAATGTTCTTTTGGCATAGTTTGATTGCAGAGGGCTATAATAAATTTCTTTTTTTGAATCATGTTTAATGGAAAAATCAACAATATTGGAACATAGATAGCAAATTCCATCATAGTATATAATTAATTTAGATTTCATTAAAAGATAAAAGGAATAATAGAAGCAGTTTTCTTCTTGTATTCATCATGTTCTTCAAATCGAGATAAAGATCTGTCAATTCGAATCATATTAGGAACCCAAATAAAAAGTACAAACATGCCTAAAACTGTTATTGGAAACCACCAAAGATTTGTTCCAATTGTTAGGAGCAAAAAGCTAATATAAATTAATAATTCGCCAAAATAATTTGGATGTCTACATTGTTTCCACAAACCATCAGTCATTAATCCTGAATTATATTTTAGGAAAATATATTTTTGCATATCTGATACAAAGTGATAATAAACTCCAAAAACAAAAACAATAACTGAAGCAATAATAACATTATTTGTGGCTTCATGTCCTTGCATTGTAATAATAAAAGCAGGAGACCAATATACCATTAATCCAAATAACATAAATAATGCATAAGGGATGCTTGCTCCCTGTTCCCAGCTTTTATCAGGAAAAATATTGCTCTTCATTACCCACATAATTCCATAAGAACCATGCAAACAGAAATAAATCCATGCTGTAAGATTTTCAGTTTGATTAAAACAATAAATCAAAGCAAGCACTACCACCCAGGTAACGCTCTTTGTAAAATCAATTATATATTTTTGTTTAATTTCCATAAAAGAAAAATGGTATCAATAAAGTTAATAGAACGATGATAATAGTTAAAATTGATTTTTTATATTTCTCAATTAATTCTTCTTTATTATTCATCTTCTAATTCTTTCCAAGCAACCATACCACCATTAACATTAACAGCAGTAAATCCATTAGAATTCAAAAAATCTTTTCCTCGATCAGAACGCCCTCCAGTTCGACATACCACATAAATCTTTTCATTTTTAATAGAATTTAATTCACTAACTCTGTCTTCAAGTTCATCAATAGGAATAAGCATTGCTCCTTCAATATGGCCTAAAGGCCCATAGAATTCTTCTTCTGTTCTAACATCAAGAACTATTGTATCTGAATCTAGAATCCCTGACTTGAATTCTTTCATAGATATAACATCTCTATTGTCTTTGCTGCACATAATAAATAAAAAAATAACTATAAAAATTGAAAATAAATATTTAATCATTTGTTTTCCTTTACAGTGATTTTATAATTCCATCTAGTTTGTCCATTTGTATGAACCTGTCTTGGTTCAATATTTTCCCATTGAGAATGTTCATTACAATACAAAGTAAATATCTTCTCCTCTTTTATAAATAAAAAATCCTTTGCTCTATCGCTCCATTTCCCCTCATATCTATGTAATCCAAATCTAGTATCCATGACTGTAAAATGATTTGCACAACCAGTAATAAAAACAAAAAAAATAATTGGAATATATTTAGTCATTTTTTTTTCTTTGTATGTAACGTTTTAAAGTTAAAATATTAAAAATTGTGGCTAAAAGAACTAATGCCGCCATTAAAATGATTGTACCCTTCATTTATCAGTAATTTCTGTTCCAAACACCTTATCCCAAATTGTAAATGTAGATGCATAATTACCTTTATTTCTTGAGTGGTGGAGATCATGATGTTCTGTTGTTCCATAAAAAGGAATAACAGATGCAATTTTTGAAGATTTGATCCCAGAATGAATGTCTAATTCATGTAAATTGCGCAATGCAGACATAGTCCAAAATGCATATATATTGATTTGAGGGAAAAATATTGCAATAACTGCTAACCCAATAAATGGCCCAATAGCACCTAGAAACCATTCAAGCGGATGAGTAAAAATATATTCCATTGGAATAGGCATTGTAGATCGATGGTGCGTTTTATGAATACGTTTATATAAGAATTTTGTATGTAATGCTGCATGATATAGATAGAAATACAAATCATCAATTAAGAAAATTAAAATTAACTGAAATAAAAATAATCCAGGGGTTGGAATAGAAAAATCCAATATATCATAAAATAAATACACTCCAACAGCACCAACGGACAACAAAATAAAAATATTAAATAATATTAGAGGCAATCTTTGATAGAAACGTTTTGCAAAGTATTTTTTTGGTTGAATTCGATAGTCATTGATAAGGTCAGTATGTAGAATTAAAGCAGTATAAATATAACCTATAAGATTAGTGCAGAATAATATGGCTACAGTTATTACGATTGCGTCATAAAGTTCCATAAGAATTCAATTTATGTAGTAAAAGAACAAACAAAAATAGTTTTATTCGAATAAATCGCTGACCCTGTCTTTAACAATAGCTTGATTAGCCATAATAGCAAGTGATTTAACAGCAAGATTAAGCATACTAAATCTCTTATCTTTTGTATATCCTTTATGGTATCTAAAATAAATTTGCTGTGCAATGATTGCTATTTTAAACAATCCATAAACGTAATAAAAAACTGGATTATCAATTTGGATACCAGATTTTTTTTCATACATATCAACCAGTTCAGCTCTAGAAGGATTTCCATCTAAAGTAGTGGGACTTAATTGAAATATTTGAAGCTCTTCTGGATCATTTTTGTCAGTCCAATATCCAAGTGTAGTTCCAAAATCCATCAATGGATCACCAAGCGTTGCCATTTCCCAGTCAAGAACTGCAATAACTTTCGTTTGGTTACTTGAATCAAGAACCATATTATCATATTTAAAATCATTGTGAATAATTGATGAAGATGATTCTTTAGGCTGTTTTTCTGCTAACCAATTTGCAATAAAATCCATTTCAGGAATATCTTCAGTTTTTGCATGATAATACCTTTTAGTCCAACCAGATATTTGTCGTTCCACATAGCCATCAATTTTTCCAAAATTCATTAAATCATTTTTACTTAAATCAACCTGATGCAAATCAACTAAAGTATTAATTAAAGAATGAGCAATCTCTGACATTGTATTTGGATTTGGTGCATTTTTTTGAGAAGTACCAGGTCTCAATATATATCCTTTTACACAATCCATTACATAAAACGGAGCGCCAAGAATTGATTTATCATCGGAGTAAAAATGAACATGCGGAACTTTTCCAAATTCCGTTTTTAATTTTTTTAGTATATCATACTCTCTGAACATATCATGCCCACCCTTTAGACTGTCAGCTCCGTAGGGAGGTCTTCGCAATACAAGTTCATGTTCATCTGTTTTGATAAAATAAGTAAGGTTCGAAAAACCACTAGGAAATTGCTTAATTGCTAATCCATCAATATTAAAACCTTTAGAATGTAATATATTAGCAATTGCTTCCATTGGAATAGATTCGCCTTCTCGAATATCTCTTGGAGAATCAATTTCGAACTTCACATTATCTTTTTTAAATATTTTTGAAAGCTTGAGATATAATCTTAACCAAAAAGGAATTGGCAATCTATCTTTTGATTTTTTTTGGAACATCTATTTAGAATAAGACTTTAAAATCTCTCTAGCGACTCTAGATTTGTGCACTTCATCTGCTCCATCATAGATTCTTGCAGCTCTCTCATGTCTGAAAAGAGAAGCTAAAGGAGTATCATCAGTCATTCCAAGAGCGCCATGTATTTGGACTGCACGATCTAAGACTTGTTGTAATACCTGAGCAACAAAAAATTTTATTGTGGATATTTCTACCTTAGCTGATTCAGCGCCTTCTTCATCAATTTTTCTAGCTGCATCTAATACCATTAGTCGTGAAGCATTTATTTCTGCGCGAGAGTCTGCAATCCAATTTTGAATGGTTTGCTTACTCGCTAACGGCTTACCAGGTGATAATTCTCTACTTACAGCTCTTTCACACATCATATCAAAGGCACGTTCACACTCTCCAATCCAGCGCATACAATGATGAATTCTTCCTGGACCTAATCGATCTTGTGCAATTTTAAACCCTGATCCTACTGGACCAAGCACATTTTCTTCTGGTACTGTACAATTCTCATAACGAATCTCTGCATGAGCACTCCATCCGTCTCCTTCATCTCCCATAACAGGAATATTTCTTATAAAATTGAATCCTGGAGTATCAGTAGGAACGATAATCTGGCTTGCACGCAAATAAGGGTTAGGATTATCCGGATCAGTAACCACCATAACTATTGCAAAATTTGCCCCTTCAGCACTCGAAGTAAACCATTTATGCCCATTAATAACATAATTTGAACCTTCTTTCTTTGCAATTGTACCCATAATCACAGGGTTTGATCCTGCATATTCAGGCTCTGTCATAGAAAAACAACTTCTAATTTTACCTTCAACAAGAGGTTTCAAAAAAGTTTCTTTTTGATAATCTGTTCCATGTTCTATTAAAATTTCCATATTACCAGCATCAGGAGCTTGGCAATTAAATACATAAAGTCCATAAAAAGCATGTCCTAATATTTCATAAATCTGCCCTAATTGATGTAGACTTAAGCCTAATCCACCATATTCTTTGGATATTTGAGGTGCAAACAATCCCATTTCCTTTACTTTATTTCTTTTTTCTTCTAAATAAGACAGGTGTTCTGAAAATGTATGCATACTATTAAATTCTTTTTCATCAACAACCA
>CACGRA010000013.1 GCA_902575395.1 uncultured Fidelibacterota bacterium
ATCCTGTGATTGCGAAATTGATTCGCTAACGAAGCTATTAAAATCATTTCGTGTAGGCTATCGCCCTCCTGCTCATCATGCGTTAATTGTAAAGACAAAAGATGCGATTGAAAATTCTTCATTTTTTCATGATGTTGAAGGCAATGATTCAACAAAAAGGCAATTAGCAAATTCAGTGCGATGGCTTATTCAACATCGTATTGATCATTATAAAATGGTTGTGTCATATATCTTACGTTCACCAGACCCATATCAACATCAAACCAAAGCAAAAGGAACTGGTGGAAGCCCTACGCCTTCATTCTTGCCAAAAATGTTTACTAATAGTATCGATCGACTTGAGGAATTGGTAGGAAATTCAAATATAGAATGGGCAGATGATTTAATTTCCATTACTAAAGATCATAAAGAAGCTATGAATCGATTTAAGAAAATAGCACTACAAGTTGAAAAAGAAGATAGCCAGAAAAATCGTTCTTTATCTTAGTCTTTTAGAAAAACGCTACCAACATCTAAGCTACCATCATTGCTAGCAGGTGTAATATCTAAAATCTTGCACATCATTTCATATAAGTGTACAAGTTGAATCTCTGGACCAGAAAATTCAGATTTGAATGCAGGACCATGTCCAATAAAAATTCCATTCATTGATTGATAATCTGGATCATAGCCATGTGATCCAGCAGCAGGAGTGCGTCCTGGCTTCATTATACTCCAATGCTCATCTGCAAGCAACAGGATTGGTTCAATACGATCATTGTTTTTATAATGAAATTTTTCAGGAATATCTTCTTTTTTAAAAACTTGCGTATTGTCAATATTTTGCAAAGCTTGATAAATAGATTCTAACTTATCTTCATTTGGACGAATTTCCATGAACGGACCTCCTCCAATGGTTATAACGTCATCTAAATTAATATAATCAGCAATATTAATGACTTTTGTATCAGGTGTTTCAGTCATTCCATGATCTGAAACAATCATAATGTTTACTTCATTGAGAATATTTTGTGCTTCTAAGCCATCTATCAAATGCCCAATGGCTTTATCAACATCTCTAATAGCTTCAATTGTTTCATCTGCATCTGGGCCATATGAATGTCCTATGCTATCGACTATGCTAAAATACGAAGCCAAAAACGATGGTCTAGCATTTCCAACATGCAACAACCATGAAAGAAGTTGGTCTATACGATCTATGTTAGTTGGGGTTTCATTGTACACAAAATACTTTGATGGACGGATTCCCATAATTTCAGCATCAGACATTGGCCAAAACATAATCATTGCTCTTTTTGCTTGCTTTTCTACCGTTACCCATATTGGTTCAGCTTCAATCCATTTACCATCCTGAGCTGCCTTACTCCCTGCGCCTATATAAAAATATTCATCAAAATCACTATCATAAAAATAGTTTGAAATAATACCATGATTAGATGGATAATTACCAGTAACAATGCTTATATGATTTGGAAAAGTTTTGCTAGGATAAACCGTTTTTAAACCTTCTGCTTTTGAACCATTTGATACAAGTCGATCAAGATTTGGAGTTTCTGTTTTGTCAAGGTAGTCCCATCTGAAACCATCAATTGATATCAATATTAATGGAGCGCTTGGTTCTCCGTAATTAGATAAATCTCTACCAGAGCTTGAACCGTGTATTGCATCATGTACTTCTCCGACATTACATGAAATAAGAAAAAAGATTAATAGAATTAAAGGATTATTTTTCATCTGATAGATGTTCCATAAAAAAACTAACCATTTTCTGGTATAAGTGTTTTCTATTTTTCCAACCATCTGCTTTATATTCGCTAGTTAGAAAATTATTATTGCTCATTCCATGATCACCGTTTGGATATAAGAACATCTCCATTTCTTTTCCATGTTCAGCGTAAGCTTTTGCTAAATGAATCGAATGTTGATGATGCACATTATCATCAGCAGTACCATGAATTTGTAGCAAATATCCTTGTGCCTTATCTACATGTGTCAATACGGAAGCATTTTTATACCCTTCTGGATTTTCTTCTACTAATCCCATATACCTTTCTGTCCATATAGTGTCATATAACAATGGATCAACATTAGGTGCAATTGAAACACCAGCTTTGAAATAATCACTTGCAAGTGTCATACACATATTGGTTAGATAGCCTCCACCGCTCCAACCCCAAACACCAATACTATCACCATCAACATAAGGAAGACTTTGAAGATACTTTGCAGCATCTATATGGTCTTTAACCATATATTTTCCATAATCACCATATGCCATATCTTTAAAGGCTTTTCCTCTACCTCCAGTGCCTCTGTTATCGAATGAAAAAATAATAAATCCTCTTTGAGCAAAATATTGATGAAGAGTATGATTCCCTGCTCCCCATCTATTGTTGACCATCTGAGAACCTGGTCCGCCATAATTATAAAGAATGACAGGATATTGTTCCATAGAATCAAAATTATGCGGTAACGTAATCATTGCATTTAAACGTGTTCCATCATCAGTAAATAAGTTAATTATACGAGGATAAGTAAATCCGTATTCATCAAATTGTGTGCGATCTGTTTCAGCCAACATGCGCTTTGAATTGCCATTACTATTTCTCAATACTGTTTTGTATGGAACAGTAAAACTGGAATAAGAATCAATAAAAAAATTATTTGTAGGAGAGAAATTTGCTGAATGAGATCCTCTTTCAGATGTCAAACGTTTTAACTTCGAACCATTAAACCTTACTGAATATATATGATTTTCAATCTCAGATTCTTTTTTTGCTGAGAAATAAATAATTTCATTTTCTTCATCAATAGCATTGATTCCATTTACTTCCCATTTTCCTCTTGTAATTTGATTAATAAACTGACCATCAGGACGACTTCTATATATATGCTTAAATCCATCGCGTTCAGATATCCATATAATTTCATCATTGTTTAAAACATCTATATTGAAAAGACCTGGACTTCCAAAAAAGTCATATGCATCTACCCAAGTTTCGTTTTTATCATTTAGAACAAGCGTTGATTCATTTTCTATTAAATCATATCTAAAGAATTTCAAATCATTTTGCTTACGATTCAAAGTTGTAATATATAAATCATCTTTGTTTTTGTGCCAAATAGCATTCGGTATATAATAAGTATCTTCTGGAAGATTTACCCAAGATATGTAGTGATGATTGTGATCTTTTTCCTCAGCTGCAGGCACTTCTTGAATTTCTTCCTCAACTGCAAGCACTTCTTGAATTTCTTCCTCAACTGCAAGCACTTCTTGAATTTCTTCCTCAACTGCAGGTTCTTCATGCAATAAACTTAAATCGATAAGCCCAAGTTTAACTGTTGGGTTTGTTTGTCCAGCTTTAGGGTAATAGATATATTTTACTGTTGGATATTTAGACATTTGATCAATTAAAGGGAATTTTTCTACCATGGATTGATCTTCTTGCCAGAATAATAGATAATTGCCTGAAGGGCTCCATCTATACGCATCATAACTTCCAAATTCTTCTTCATAAACCCATCCAAAATGGCCATTCAGGAGTGTTTCACTCCCATCAGTTGTTAATTGTATTTCTTCAGAACCTTCTAATGAAAACAAATAAAGATTATTATCATTTCTTACATAAGAAACATATTTATTATCTGGTGATATTTTTACATTCCTCAAACTATCAGGATTAGCAGAAACTGGAACAATAGTATTATTAGCAATATCATAAACATGATAGGTTCCATAAGAAGAATGTCTCCATATTTTAATACTATTTGTTTTTAATAATAGATGTGACTGATCTTTACTAAAACGATGACTAAAACGATTTAATTGATCTTTGGATATACTAAATGCTTTTGTTGTATCTCCTTTTGCTAAACCATATACATAAAAATGTTTTCCAAGAGAGTCTGATTCAGAAAAATAATATGCATCTTGATTATTAACCCAATTATAGCTCCCAATTCTATCATAACGAAACGTTCCACCCATTACATCTTGCAGCTCTAAAGTCTTGTTTTGAGCAAAAATAACGGTTAAAAAAGATAAAATTATAACTTTACGCATGGCTTATAATAAAGAAACTTTTAAAAAATATCATCTAAATAATTTTGCATTCTCTTTGATACTTCTATAAATTGCACACCTATGGGAATCATTACAGGTATGCGCACCCAAATGCAGGTAGTTATGTGGGCTATCCTTATTCTTTTTATTGCTAGTATGGCAGTTGGAGGTTTGGTTGGTGGTGCAAGTGTTGTCGATATATTTGGACAAAATTCTTCCAGCAATGTTGGATCATTAAATGGAAAACCGATTCTTGTTGATGATTTCAATAGATTGGTATTTGATGAAATTTCTCGTATTGAAAAGCAATCAGGCGAAAATATGAATGATGCAGATAGAGAATATGTTCGAGCTGTAGTATGGGAAAGGTTAATCCAAGACTTATTAATCCAAGAACAAATAGAAGAAAATAAAATCTTGGTTTCAGATGGTGAAGTGTTATATCAACTTCAAAATAATCCACCTGCTTTTTTACAAAGCAGTCCTATCTTTAGAACTGATGGACAGTTTGACTTAGAAAAATATATGGAAGCAGTAACCAATCCAGGAGAATTAGACTGGCGTCCTATTGAAGAGTTTATGCAAAATATTTATTTACCAAATTATAAACTGCAACAAATAATTATTAATGCTGCATCAACATCTAATCAAGATATCGTTGATAGTTATAGACAGAGATTTATTAATTACAATCTTGAAGTTCTTCATATAACAGATAAAGCAATTGCAGAAGATTTTGCTTTAGAACCATCTGAAGAAGAATTAATGAATATTTATAATGAAAATATCGATGACTATGAAGAACCAGAAATGCGTCATATGAAATATGTGAAATGGCCTATCGTATCTGAATATAGCGATTCACTTCGAGTTAAAATAGAAATGACAACCTTAATAGATCGTATTAACCAAGGCGAATCATTTATTGATTTAGCAAATTCCTATACAGAAGATCCAGGTAATAGCGCAAATCCAGATTCTTTAAATGGTGGAAAACTTGGATGGTTTAATAAAGGCCAAATGGTAAAAGAATTTGAAGAAGCAGCTTTTGGTGCAAATAAAGGCGAAGTAGTTGGCCCTATTCTAACTCAATTTGGATATCACATTATTAAGATTGATGACAAGCGAACTAACCAAGAAGGCGAAGAACAAGTAAATGCATCACATATATTATTAAGAATTTTACCAGGAAAAGATACAGAAAATAGATTGCGCAACCTATCAAGCATATTCTCTTTAGAGTCAAAAGAATATGGATTTTTTGACTTAGCAGATTCATTAGGGATGGAAATTTATGATGCAAGTGCTGTTCAGAAAAAATCAATATTTATAGATGATATTGGCGTAGCAAGAGATGCTGTAAGATTTGCTTTCAATAGTGAGATTGGCGAAGTATCAGATTATGTAGAAAATGATGATTATTTTATTGTCTGTTATTTAGATCAAATATCAGATAAAAAAACACTGTCTTTTGAAACCGTAAAAGAAACCTTAATAGAACAATCAACTAGAAATATAAAAGATGATGAAATTAAACGTATTGCTGACAGTATTGTAAACGAAAATTTAGATTTATTAAAGCTTTCTGAAGAAAATCCAAATTTTGAATATGTAAAAGAAACAAGTGGAAATTTGATTGGAAGTTTTGATTCAATAGGAAAGAGCAATTATATTGCAGGCGCTCTAATTAACTCTGAAAAAGGTGATTTATTAGGTCCATTGCCAACACTTCGTGGACAAGCTTTTGTTAAAGTTTTAGAGATTGATGAATTAAATGAAAAAGATTTTGAAGAAAAGAAAGAGTCACTAAAATTCAGTCTAATTATACAAAGACAAAATCTTATATGGAGCAATTGGTTACAAGGATTGCGTGACGATTCTGAAATTGAAGATAACAGATTTGATTTATATTAAAGCTCTCTAAACGCACCAAGCTTATCATATCTTTCTATTCTTGAATGTAAATAATCTTTAACGTTTTTCTCTTTTAATAAGGTTATTTCTTCTACTATTGCTTTTTTCAAAATATCAAGGGTCTCATCAAAATGACGATGTGCGCAACCTGTTGGTTCATAAACAATCATGTTACATATATCATGTTCCATCAAATCTTTAGGGGTAAGCTTTAATGCAGCAGCTGCTTCTGGTGCTTTTGAAGAATCTTGCCAAAGAATTGAAGCACAACCTTCAGGGCTAATTACAGAAAACCATGTATTTTGTAACATTAGCATCTTGTCACATAAGCCAATACCTAAAGCTCCACCGCTTGCGCCCTCACCAATAACGACTGACAATATAGGCGTTTCAATCGATGCCATTTCCATTAAATTGTTTGCAATTGCATAACCTTGACCTCTTTCTTCAGCTGCAACGCCAGGATCAGCTCCAGGAGTGTCGATTAAAGTTATTATAGGCAAATTAAATTTTTCTGCCATTTTCATGACTCGTAATGCTTTTCTATATCCTTCTGGTTTCATCATTCCAAAATTTCTATGCAAATTTTCTTTTGTATTTCTGCCTTTTTGCTGACCAATAATTGCTACACGATGACTATCTATAGTTCCAATTCCAGCTACAACCGCTTTATCATCAGAAAATGCTTTATCACCATGCAATTCAATAAAATCATCACACCAGCTTGAAATATAATCCATAGTGTAAGGTCGATTAGGATGTCTTGCTAATTGAACTACTTGCCAAGGATTTAGATTAGAAAAAATTTCTTTTTCTTTTTCTGATCTCATATTCCTTAATTGATCTAATTTTTCTGATTCAGAATCAATAGAAATTAAATTTTGAATTTCATCATCAAAATCTTTAAGCGATTTTTCAAAGTCTAAATAATATTTTTTCATTTTATCTTTTTAATCTAAATAATCTCCAAAAACCAAATAACCATACCTTCAAAATAGCTTCAATAACAACAGATCTATCCATTTTAGATTCCCCAACAGTACGATCTGTAAAAGTTATTGGATGTTCTATAATTTTACAATTTTTTTGATAGGCACGAAATGCTGTTTCAATTTGAAAGCAGTAACCTTGCGAAGAACATTCATTAAAATTAATTGTTCTTAATGCATCTGCTCTCCATGCTTTAAATCCGGCAGTCAAATCTTTAATGGGCACTCCAGTAATAAGTCTAGCATAAAGATTTGCGAAATAGCTAATATATAAACGTCTTACTGGCCAATTTATGACTCTTAATCCGCCATAATATCTACTTCCTACTACCAAATCATTATCTGAAAGTAATTCAAACATTGCAGGAATCTCTTGAGGGTCATGAGATAAATCTGCATCCATTTGTATGATAGAATCATAGCTATTTTCTAACGCCCAATCAAAAGCAAATACATAGGCAGATCCTAATCCATCTTTTTTAGGTCTCACTTTAACAGTTACAGAATCTTGATAATTATTTTTTACTAAATCTGCTGTTCCATCAGGAGAATTATCATCTACAACAAGTATGTCAAGTTCAATGTCCAAAGACAAAATAACATCAATCGTTTTGGAAATATTCTTTGCTTCGTTATATGTTGGAAGAATAATTAATTTTTTCATTACTGCACCTTAAGAGTTTTAGCAATAACATTCATTTGTCTTATATAAAATGCTTTTCTTCCATCTGGATTGAATACTAGATAATTAATATAGAATGTTCTATCTGAATCATAATCATAAAATAAATATCCTTCAAATGGTCCTCCTTTTGCTCCTTCAATAGATTCCCATAATCCTGATATTTTATAAGCAGCATCACTCCTATAATCAACCCAATCAACTGAAATGAAATTTTCATTATATTGAATAGATTTGAAATATTCTTCTGGGAAACTATTTGCTAGTTTTATGGCTTCTTCTTTTGAAAAATAGTTTCCATCTCGCCAATAAACTGATAGCCATCTGAATGGCATTTCTTGTCCAATCCAAACAAAATTGGATTCATCTTTAATAATTTCCCATCCCCAAGGCAAATTAATATTCCAACCATGTTTCCTTAACAAAAGAAGCTCTTTTTCTTCTTGATGTTGCGCATCTATCAAATATTTAGATTGTTTTTTGTCAAAATTTTCATCGTACTGTTGCTTTATCCATTCACCGTTTTCTATCAAATAATCTTTAATCATTGATGAATCAGAACCGCTTATAATCATAAATAACTGATTTTTAGCAAATTGATCTCTAGATAGAATAACAGGAGGTCCTTCCAGTGTTTGGTTAAATTGTGTTTCTCCAAGCAAGTTCTTTGCCAATTTTGTAGCAGGATTAAGATCAAAATTACCAATAGAAGCAATAATAAGATTTGTTTGAGTTTTTAAAGCATTATAATTAGAAGGATCAGAAAACTTAACCTTATATAAGGACTCTGGCTCTGGAGTTAATAAAGTATCATTAAAAACAGTAGATAAAAGGCTTTTGACCTTATCTCGATCTTCTTTTGCTGCCAATACTATCAAATCATCGCTCCCTCCAACTGAATCTCTTTTTGTATCACAGCCAGATAAAAGAATTAAGCAAATAAGTAATAATGTTTTAACTATTGTTCTTTCTTTGAGAATTTCCATATAAAAATACCAGTATTAAGGTTAATATTAAAAAGATTAGCATTGGTTCCCATGTTAAAAAAGGATAAGTAACAAATTTATCTCTTGATGTAGGTGGTGAAATATTTTGAGGAATATTATCTACGCTTATATTTGCAGAATATTGTATAGAAGTCAAACCATGTGGATTAAAATAACTGAAAGAAATATCGATCAATTCATCTGACCTATAATCATTTAGTATTCCTTGCAAAAAAGTTAGTCCATTTTGATCGCCAACCTCTTCTAAAGCAATATTATTGGCATTAGGAATAAAATTTTCAGATGCAAAAGGTAATTGGAATGCCACAATCAATGTTTTGATATCACTTAATGCGTTAAACTGATAAGAAAAATCTCTTAAACCAGGAACTTGGCTATATTTATCTAGGAATAAATATATTTTATGTTCTCCTTCCTTGTCAATGGAAGGAATTAGTTGATTATCAACCTCAACTACCTGTTCAAAAAACTCATCACCTTTAGATACCAGGTAGAGAACAGAATCAATTTCGGTTGACTGTAAGTTAAATGTATGTTTTTCAGTGCTATTTTTATCAAATCTATACTCTACCATTACACCTTGATAATAGTACTCTGGATAAACCGTAACCGACAATGTATCAATTGAAGATTGAGAAAATATATAGCTAAAAAATAAAGTAAAAATAAATCTTTTGTTCATCTTTTAAGTTAATAGAAAAATAACAAATATATCATAAATTGAATGAGTTATTGCTGTGATGCCAAAACCTCTCTGAACATATAATATTGCAAGAAAAATACCAGCAATAAACCTAACAGCAAATGCTTCATTATTAAAAGATTCTATTCCAATAAAATGAAAAAGAGAAAACAATATCGCTGAGAAGAAAATAGCATATAATTGTGAAGAAAAATTTCCTAATCGAAACAAAAATTTCATTAATTGTATAAAAACATAAATAAGTAACACTCTAAATATAAGTTCTTCATAAATGCCAGCACCAAAAGATAAGATAATATTACATAACAAATCATTCGAAGAAACATCCATCAAGTAAATATTGCCCATAATAAAAAATAGCACAGAAGCATAAATTAGTGATTCGATAATCATAAAATTCAAATACTTCATATTGATCTGAAGTGATTTAAATTTTTTCTTTTGATATGCTAAAACAAAAATTAGTGCTATAAAAAAAATTGTTGAACTAACATGCAATACTTCAAAGCTAGAATTATAAATTATCTGCTCTATTAAAACGTCGGCACCATTTTGAATATATGTAAATTCAACATTTCTCATCCAAAAAAGACCTAATTCATATATAACTAATGCAGGGAATGCGAAAATAAAACTATACCAAGGGGATCTTGATTTTTCTATATAATCTTTAATCATCTTGATATCTTCAAAACAGCCAACAAAGCTTCTTGAGGAACTTCAACTTTACCAATCATTCTCATTCTTTTCTTACCCTTCTTTTGTTTTTCAAGAAGTTTTCTTTTTCTTGTAACATCGCCACCATATAATTTTTCAGTGACATTTTTTCTGAATGCAGGAATATTTGTTCTTGCAATCACTCGACTTCCGATAGATGCTTGAATTGGAATTTGAATTTGCTGTCTTGGAATAAGTTCTTTTAGTTTTTTACATAAGGCTAAACCACGATGATAAGAATCTTCTTTTGAACAAATCATTGATAATGCGTCTACAGGTTCTTTATTAATAAGTATATCTAGTTTATCCAATTTACTTTCTCTGTATTCTTTGAATGTATAGTCAAAAGAAGCATAGCCTTTGGAAGCTGATTTAATAGAATCATAAAAATCAAATATGATTTCTCCCAATGGTAATTCATATAACAATTGCACTTTAGATTTTGATAAATAAGATGTTGATTTATACTTTCCTCTTCTATCTTGACAAATTTTCATTACGTTACCGATATATTCTGCTGGAGTCAGTATTTCTGCCATGACTATTGGTTCTAGGATAGACTCTAGAATTTTAGGTGAAGGCAATAATGCAGGCCTATGAACTTCAACCTGTGTTTTATCTTTAAGATTTGCTAAATATTTTACATTAGGACTTGTTGTTACAATTGAAAGGTTAAATTCGCGCTCCAATCTTTCTTGAATTATCTCCATATGCAACAATCCTAAAAAACCACATCGATATCCAAACCCTAAAGCGTCACTTACTTCGGGTTCAAACAGCAACGATGCATCATTAAGTTTAAGCTTCTCTAGCGCTGTACGTAGATCATCATAATCATCTGCATCTGAAGGAAACAACCCTGAAAAAACCATTGGTTTAATTTTTTGAAAACCTGGCAACGCTTCAGTGCAAGAATTTTTAACAGTTGTAATTGTATCTCCTGGAAGAACATGTTCAATATCTCTAATGTTTGCGATAACGTAACCAACTTCACCTTCTTCAAGAGATGTAGATTTTTTTCTATCAATCACAAAATGCCCAACTTCATCAACATCATAATAAACATCATGTGAAAAAAATTTAATTTTCATACCAGGCTTGATAGAGCCTTCGTAAACGCGAACATATGCAATAACTCCACGATATTTATCAAAAATAGAATCAAAAATAAGAGCTTTTAATTCATTATTTTTTGAAGAAATTGGACATGGTACATTTTCAATAATTGTATCTAAGATATCTTCAATGCCTTCTCCACTTTTTGCACTTGCTAGCAAAATTTCTTCTTCTTCACACCCAGTTAATTCGATAACTTGTTTTTTCACATTTTCTATATCAGCATTAGGCAGATCAATCTTATTTATTATTGGAATTATTTTAAGATCATTATCAACTGCTAATAAATAATTTGTAACTGTTTGAGCTTCAACTCCTTGAGCTGCATCAACAACTAATAGTGCACCTTCGCTTGCAGAAAGCGTACGTGAAACTTCATAAGAAAAATCTACATGACCTGGGGTATCAATAAGATTAAGTGTGTGATTCTTAAAAGACATCCTAATTGAATGGCTTTTAATGGTAATTCCCCTTTCTCTTTCAAGCTCCATATTATCAAGAACTTGATCTTTCATCTTTTTCTTAGATATTGTACCAGTAAACTCTAATAATCTATCTGCAAGAGTAGATTTCCCATGATCAATATGAGCAATAATACAAAAGTTTCGTATGTTTTTGACATCACTCATGAAAGTGATTAACTATAGGAAAACGCCTACCAATACCAAAGGCTTTTCTGCTGATACGCAATATTGGCGCTGCTTGCCTTCTTTTAAATTCATTTTGATTAATTTTTTTTCTAATACCATCTTTATCAGAAAAGTCTTTATCAAAAGATTTATTATAGATAATCTTATCTACAATTGGGCTAATATTATCATAGTCAAAAGGATCAATTTGGTTTTCAGCCAATTCTGCTGATGGTGCTTTTGTAATAGAGTTTTCAGGAATAACATTATTTGAATTTTTATTTTTCCACTTTGAAAGATTATATACATCAGTTTTTGATAAATCACCAATTACAGACAACCCTCCACTCATATCACCGTAAAGAGTGCAATATCCTAATGCAAGTTCTGTTTTGTTTCCTGTTGAAAGGACTAAACAGCCAAATTTATTGGAAAATGCCATCAATATATTCCCTCTAATTCGTGACTGTATATTCTCTTCAGCAACATTGGTCTCCATTCCTTTGAATTTATGGTCTAGTGTATCTAAATATTTTTGAAATAAATCATCAATATCAATTGTTTCAAAATTAGCATTTAAGTTTGCTGCTAATTCTTTTGCATCAGCTTTACTATGATCGCTAGAGAATCGAGAAGGCATAGAAACTAAATAAACATTTTCTGATCCAAGTGCATCAACCGCTAAACATGCAACAAGGGCTGAATCAATGCCTCCACTCAAACCAATTACAGCTTTTTTGTGTCCTGTTTTTCGGAAATAATCTTTTATACCAAGACATAATGCTTGATATATCTCTCCATTTATTTCTTCGCTTTTTTCATCGATAGGAGAAGATGATAAATCTGCTATTACAAGATCTTCTTCAAAAGATTTCCCTTCTTTAATAAGGTTCATATCAGAATTAAGTATTAAAGAATTTCCATCAAAAATCAATTCGTCCTGCCCTCCAACAAGATTACAATAAATAAAAGGACAATTAGCATCAGCAAATTTATTTGCAATTAATTCTTTTCTAACATTTTTGCGATTTCTATGATATGGAGAAGAAGATATGTTAACAATAAGATCTGGATTTAAATCTATAATTTCTTTGGACAATTTTCGACTATAGTCATCCTCCCAAAGATCTTCACAAATTTGAATGACACAATTAAGATTTTTTCCGCTAACATCAATATCAAACTGTCCAATCTCTGAACCATTTTCGAAGTAACGGTCTTCATCAAAAACATCATATGTAGGCAAAAGAATTTTATTATATATTTTTACAATTTTTCCATCTCGACAAATTGCTGCAGAGTTAAATAGCTTCCCATCTTTTCTATTTACAAAACCAAGAATGCAAGTTTTGGAAACATGTTTAACAAAATCATTAAGCGTGGACAAATTTTTGTCTATAAATTTATCAGATAATAAAAGATCTTGCGGAGGATAGCCTGTGACTACCATTTCTGGAAATACTACAAGCTCACAATTATGTTTAATAGCCTCATTATAGCTATCTAAAATTTTATTATAGTTATAATCAAAATCTCCTAAAATAGGATTAATTTGACAAAGGCCAACTTTTATTGATTGAGACATTTTTGGACTTCCTTGATTAACGAGTCAACAGAATCAATCTGAATAGATCCTGGAATATCCCAGCTATTGTAACATAACAATTTTTTATCTTGTGCTAACGTATAAGCTATCTCACTTAATGTCCCATAAGCACCCGAAATAGCTACACCAACATCACAATTATAGCTTATTAACGCATTTCTTGTTATATCCATACCTGTAGAAATAGGAATTGTAAGAAATTGATTACCAGTTTTAAAGTCTTTATCCTTCAAAATACCAATGCAAGTCCCATTTTCCATTGATACCCCTTTAGCAATTGCTTCCATCACTCCTTCACCTCCACCGCAAAAGACCAGCCAATTTTCTTTAGCCATTTTTCTGCCAATCTCAACGGTGTCATTATATATAGACTCTGTAATCTCTCTTCCACCAAAAACAGCAATTCTTCCGCTAAATTTCATTATGGTTCAAGCCTTCCCATAGTTCTTGGAAAAGGAATCGTTTGTCTAATATGATCAATTCCACATATCCAAGAAACAGTTCTTTCAAGGCCTAATCCAAATCCAGAGTGAGGAACAGAGCCATATTTTCTTAAATCTAAATACCACTTAAACGCATCAAGAGGTAAACCATGATCTTTAATGCGCTTAACAAGCAAATCGTGATTATCCTCTCTTTGTCCTCCTCCAACTATTTCTCCATACCCTTCTGGCGCTATCACATCCACTCCTAATGCATACTTATCAGAACTATCTCTTTTCATATAAAACGCTTTAGTTTCGTGTGGCCAAGAGTGTATCATAACAGGTTTATTAAATTCAGAAGCTATTGCCTCTTCATCAGGAGCTCCAAAATCACTTCCATATTCGAAATCATGATTCTTGTCTTTCAGTATTTTTAATGCATCATCATAAGATATTCTAGGGAATGGTGTAGCAATATTTTTTAGCTTTGACAAATCTCTATCAAGAATTTCTAGCTCTTGAGAACAATGCTCTAAACATTCAGAAACAATGTAAGATATAAATTCTTCAATTAAATCCATATTTTGATTTATATCGCAATATGCAATTTCAGGTTCAACCATCCAAAATTCTGTAAGATGTTTTCTAGTTTTTGATTTTTCAGCCCTAAAACAAGGTCCAAAACAATAAGTTTTTCCAAATGCCATAGCTCCAGCTTCTTGGTATAGCTGACCGCTTTGTGTTAGATATGCAGACCTATTAAAATAGTCTGTCTCAAAAAGGGTTGTTGTTCCTTCAACAGCATTGCCAGTAAACATAGGAGAATCAATTAAAACAAAACCTCTTTCATCAAAAAAATCTCGTATTGATTTGATTATTCTTTGTCTAATCTTCATAATAGCAAATTGTTTTTTTGATCTTAACCACAGATGTCGATTATCCATTAAAAAACTAACACCATGATCTTTTAAAGATATTGGATACTCCTCCGCAACATGAACCACTTCAATATCTTTCGCAATAATTTCAACGCCACTTTCAGATCTTTTATCTTCTTGGACAATACCTTTAACAATAAGAGAAGATTCTTGAGTTAAAACATCTTCAAGTTTGAAAATATCATCAGCTACATCATCTTTTGATACAACGCATTGAACATAACCTGTGCCATCTCTTACGATAACAAACCAAATTTTTCCAATTGATCGCATGTTGTAAACCCAGCCGTTTACTTGAACTTCTTTACCAATAAAATCTTTTAAATTTCTTATATCTGTTTGACTCATAATATTACCATGTTGATAGTACTGCATTCACAATATCAATCGCAATTTTGTCAATTGCAACATTAATTGCAAGCTCTCTTGAATCTCCAAATTCATCACTATCAGCATCATCAATTAAACCATCATTATCATTATCTAAACCATCAGAAGAAGGATCATTGTCAATGCTATAAGTTCCAAAGGAAGAAAAATCCTTTGCAAAGAGCTCTTCATCATCGCTACTATCAATCCATACTGCTTTTATTCTCATTGAAAAACGATATTCGCTTACTTGTTCGTTATCATTAAATGCATAAGGACCATCTGAAACTGAAACTATATTACCATTTATAATACTATCAGCATTTAAGCTATTTGAAACTTTTATAATATTTTGTTCACTAATCTGTTCAACAATTTTGTTAGTTAATTTTTCTGACAATTCGAATTCAGAAGTTTCATTAACAAATAAAGGTATTGATACATTTTTAATATTGGCTGGTATTGATCCAGCCATTGAATAATACGCACACCCAGAGAGTAAAAATATAATTGAGAAATTAGCTATCTTTATTAATCTTTTTTTCAATCCCATAATCATTAATCTTCCTATATAATGTTCTTTCACTCATACCAAGAGATTTAGCTGCGGCTCTTCTATTGTTATTAAAATGTTCTAATGTTCTTATAATCATCTCTTTATCTAAATCTGATG
>CACGRA010000014.1 GCA_902575395.1 uncultured Fidelibacterota bacterium
TCAATTGCGTCGTCCTTCATCTCTACTGTCCCACTTTCCCAATTCAGCAATGGATTTGATGCGAACTCAATCTTTTCTGGTTGCAAGCCATGGTGTGAATCAAAATGCATATGATTATCAAGTCCCATATGCTCAAATGGATCCTTCTGATGTTCGTCTCCTTCATCATGATGAGGTAAGTCCTTGTCCTTCACATGATGCTTGTTCTTCTCCATGCAACTTTTGCACTGTGCGTTCTTGAGATTCGGCGCCACCTTCACCACGACCTCTGACCAGACGACGAGGAAAAAGTAAACCAGACTTCCGACCACTACAGTCATCGAGCAGGCAGTAAGGATGCTGTAAGACATATCTCCTGGACCGATGAACTCGGAGGAGAACATGATACCGAAGACGGCGACGAGCACGGCGCTCATGAGGAGGACCGCTTCCACGCTATTCCAGTTCCAGAGGTACCTCCCGCCGACGTCGGACCTCCTTGCCGCCGCTTTCTCGACGCCGGCCGCGTGCACGTCCTCCAAACCTCCAGAATGTCCACGCCTGGCGTCGACGCTCACGCGTGAGCCCTTCTTCATCTGATTATGGTAGACAGCCTCCATCTGCTCAATCTGATCTTTGTGGGTTTTCACGATCTGTTGGTACTCGAAGGTGCTCATGTACGGGTGGTTCCGAGTGTGCATGACGTACGCCCAGAAGAAGAGCAGGAGCACCGCAGCCAACTGGAAAGTCACGTTCTCTCTAAACATGAGCTCGATGCACGCGAGGCAGAGCTTGCGGAAAAGAACGAAGAGCATCCAATAGGTGTAGTCTGGTTTGAAAAGATAGTATAATCGCCCGTACCGCTTGTGCCATTCCCAAATTGCAGTGTGGCTGTCGTCATGTGTTTCACCTTTGCCTTGCGCTTTCAACAACTGATCTTGACCGCTCAGTAACTGGTTATCCTTAGGGTACAGTACGTAGGCAATGTACGCTGGATACCCGAGACCATAAACAAGAAAAAATCCTGCGGCGTACGGCCAATAGTCATTTTGGCAGAATTCTGCATTTTCATCGCATTTGACGTAGCACTTGTACTCTGGTCTCGAGGTCATGTACGTGCACTCTCCGTACCAACACTCCTCCGCCGCGACCACGCCATCTGCGCTCGAGATGGTATCACAGTTGAATAGATCGAGAGCCGTCTGTACCGTGTAAAGGTAGATGAAATAAAACATATAGAGAAAGTGTGCCAACAAACGGTGAGCGTGAGAGTTCAGGTCTCTGCCTTTCCGTTTGTGCTTCACGAAAAATTTCCAGGCGACTTTAAATATATGCGATACCAGGAAAATACAGCCAATTATTATTGGGAAAAACATGACGAATAACCACTGCATTCGGAACGTTATAGCGCCGATCCAACTTGGCATCGTCGTGAGGCACTCAGGAGCCGCAACGCCAATATCGAACTTAAAAACTGACATAAGCTCGAAGATCGCCTGGATCTTATTTGGCCACTGCACGTCGATGGCCGCCATCATGGCTAGAACTTGGAAGTAGTCCACTCCGATCTGCATTATGCCCAGGTTCACCTTTCTCTTATTTAAGATGTAGCCAATAGATCCGGCCACAAAAGCTCCGCAGAAGAAACAAATGATGACGATGAAGACATTATCAGGGCACTTCACGCACTCGCTGTTAAACCTTCGATATTTGTACATTTTCAGTGCCGCATCGTCGTCGTCGTCGTCGGCATCGAGCCCTGCAGATGTCCAGCCTCTTACACCTGAAGTGAAGCAGTTGGCATTCTTGGGCCCATTGGTTGCGTCACAGCACTGATTGCACCCGACCCCAGTGTATCCCTTCTTACACTCATTACCACCCGTGCAAGCTTCCGCAGGTTGACATGGCCAAACACTGTAGCAGTACGGTCGCGACCCGTGGTTCTCTACTTGGTCATCATCACAGCTGCTACTATCGATCTCGAACTCGTGGCGCCAGTAGCCTTCGTCGGCGTAAGGCTCAACGGGGTACAAGGTGCCCAGAATGGCGTCGTCGCAAGTCGCGCCGGCGGGGCACTCAATGCAATACTCATCCTCCGTGTTGAGGACGGTGTAGTTCATTGTCGTTCCCAACACAACGTCCTCATAGCCGATCAGGCACCGTCGAAATTTGTCGCATATTTCGTACCCCTCCGCAGTGAACGAATCTGTTCTTCGATTATAGCCACCTTTCTTCATGCATTCCATTGGATTCGGATCCATGCTGTAGGTCAAATACCCGAGGTCCCTATAACCATCATCGAACGAACCACCAAACAACTGATCGTAGAGGTAGGGGTCAAAGGTATCCACCCAACTGTTGCGAGCTTCACAACTTTCGTATGGAAAGTTGGGATACGGGTTACGCCACTGGATTCCGTCATCGGCATCGTCGATGTCGTAGTCATCTTGTGCGGTTTCCCCGTTGATCTCAAACTGGTCATAGGCGACATCTGCGTTGATCATGTAGGGAGTCCACGCTTCCTGCCCGTAGTAGCCATCGTCACATGAGGTACGAAGCACTTCATCCGCCGCCGAGAAGCTCGCCTCCTGGTCCGCAATCTGGACGCTAACGTTTTGGTAGCCAACCTTGAGCTTACCCGATTCGCAGAGAATGTACGGCAAATCCGATACTTTGGAGTCAGACTGCCATATGGATGCACCCGACACCGCGCTGCAGTTCTTCCCTCCAATCGTCACCTTGATGGATCCCGCAAGCGCTTCCGACGGTCCAAAGTTTCTGCCCTCGATGTAGATTATATCGCCCTCCGCATCCGGAGTGCTTGGAGACACATCAGTGATGTACGGCGGGTCGTAGCTGAAATACATGGTGGTTGTAGATTGCGTCGAGCCCCGAGTAACGTACACAGGGATATTATCCCCAACGCCCTGAGGCACGACAATTTTTATGGTCTTGTCGTCGCATTCGGAGTCAGTGGTCGTGCCATCCGCGAGGAGGCACACCGTGCAGAAGTAGCCATCTTGTGTTGTCAATGTCGTGACGTCGACGCCGTCCCAGTAGACGACCTGGTCGTAAGATCCGAAGTTGCTGCCCTTCAGCACAATCGTGTAACCCCCGCTTGTGCTATCACGGTCGGAATCTGTAAGCGCGAAGCATCCATCCTCGTTATTGGAAATGCATCCGACATTCGACTTGGAGTTGTAGTAGTCGTAGGACGTGAAGATGGAACCAACGTACTTTCCGTTCGTTGACACATTATTCGGTTTCATATAGGTCGTCACTGAGGGAGTCGACGGCGAGTACACTGCAGCGATGTAATTGATATGCGGATCTTTGAAGCTGAACTCGATGGTCCCAGAAGAGGTAGAGCAACTGGAGCCCGTCGTCGAGACGTCGTCCGAGTCGGCGCAAATAATGAGGCTCATCGTCAAAGCCTCGTCGGACTGGCCCACGGGGGAATAGAACGTGATGTAAGTGTCCGTGTAGTTGAGGACCTCAATCGTTGTGTCACAGCTCCCGCTGCTCGTGCAATACGTGTTCCCGTCGCTATCGGTTCCCAACTTCAGAATATACTTCGAACCAATTCCCAAATTCGACCCAGTCAATTTGAGAAGTGTGCCACCTTCCGTGCCCGCCTCTGCAGGAGTCAGCAACTCGAGCGTTGGGGCCGCATAATCTACGGTCGTGCTGACGGACTGCCCACTCACATTAATGTAAAGCGTATTGCTTCCTTGGCCCTCCGGTATCGTTACGTACAACGTGTCGTGCGTGTCTGCGTAGGTCGATGCCGATGGGTACGCGAGACACCCAGATCCATCGCTCTTGTACCAGCACTCGTAACCTGTGGGAGAGAGTCTCGTACGGGCGGCTCCATACGTTCCAAAATTCGTTCCTGTTATCGTCACAACTTCACCGCTCGTTGAAAGACCGCTCGACGAAATGCTGGTGGTGGTAATGGTTGGGGCACTATACCCAAGAAAGTTTGATTCCGTGTCCGTCTGCCCATCCACCGTCAGGGAGAAAATACCGCCCGTGCCTTCCCCCGCAGGTACTGTGAGCAACATGTGCGTGTGGTTATAATACACCGATGACACGCTTAGGTCGGTCCCGCGCAATGTCACCGCCCAATCGGACGAAGAATCGTCCCACTGCCCACCAAAGTTGTAGCCAGTGAGGGTAACAGTGCCCCCAGTTGTAGACACAGTCGATGGACTCACGCTCGATATCACGGGCGCGCCATAGTCTAAGTAAACAGAGGTACAGTTGTTCGCAAAGTTCGATTGACCGGCCGACAAAACAGTCACGATATTATCCTTGCCCGTTCCCTCTGGAACTTCGAACGTAATCGTCCGAGACTCGACGTCGTAGTTCTCGTATATGTCGCAAGCATCGGTACTTGTTGAAATGGTGGATATTTCAGTGCAGCAAGAGGTAATGCGCGCTTTGCTGCAACTCTTCGTCTCATCAGATGGGCACACTTCGGTTCCAAACGGATTTTCGACGTATACTTCCATGTTTTCGGCGGTGGTCGTGTCCTGGAAATAGTACCCAGCCATAGTCAGCGTCTGGCGCGAAGTCAAAGCCGAACTCTGCTTACCATCCGTTCGAAAGGGACCGTCGTCATCGTACGGGTAATAGTCGTCGAAGTCAACGCGAAGCAGCGGACTATAGTCGCTGTATTCCACGGTTTCGGAGGCCCAGCCTGTTACGGTGTCGGTACTACCATCCATGCCTGCGGTGGTTATGGTGTGCGAACCTTCCGAGCCCACGTACACCGTGACATTGCCGAAAGAACCATAAGCTCCCGTGACTCCCGTGGCCTCATCATAAGTGAGCTCAATTTGCGTATGATCCCATGAAGTTACGGTATTGGTTTCGAAAGGGCCATAAAAATTGCATAACTTGCCTTCCGTCAGTTTATTCATTTTCGTGCAAATCACCACAACACCATAAGTGCCGAAGTTGGCACCATTGATTATGAGATCGGTGTATTTTGAGCCGCCTTGAGATACTGCGGTTTCAAGAGTATCGAGGCTTGGGCGCGAATAATTGAAGTACCAAGCCTCTGACGACATAGTGATGCTTGACGTTGCGTCTGTGTCGCCAGTGAGCTGTACATATACTTTCCTTGCATGCCAGCTCGTCGTCATCTCGGGAACTTCGAAGATGATCCGTTCGCTCCCATCTGCCAGAGTTGCAGTCGAATCTGGCGTTATGGTCGTAGATGAGTACGTCGAGTCGCTGTCCTCGAGGAAGACGACTTCTGTGACAAGGGTGCCGGATGAAGCCTCCAAACCAAAGTTTTTGCCAGTGATGGTGATCGTCTCGCCGCCATCCGTGATGCCTTCGGTTCTTGACAAATTGGTAATTACTGGAGTGCGATACTTCGTCGTCATGAAGGACTCGTCGCTGAGCTGGCCATCCACGGTGACGTACCAAATCATGTCTTCACCAAGCCCATCTACAGTCTTACACACGATGCGGGTCTGAGACTCCAGGGCACAGTCTTCGGCCATGTACTCCAATCCTGATGGCCCATATGTGACACTCTCCAGGGTCGATGCATGCTGGCCAAAGTTCGAACCTGTAATAGTGATACGATCGCCACCCGCGAAGGACGAATTCGCTCCCTCGCCGAGCAGCCCATCGATATACGGCGGTTCTGTATTCGTAGATGGTGCGGTCGAGATCTGATCATTGATTGTGACAACCCAGTAATGGTCTGTTCCAGTGGCGGGAACTGTCGTGCAGTTGATCAGGGTGTGCGAAACGACAACTTCACATCCGCACGCCACCGTCGGCAAGACTGTTGGTAGGGCTGATGGCGTGCTTGTGGGCACCATGGTTGGATCTACGATGTTTGGCAACATCGTAGGCTCCGGAGTCGTCGGCAGGAGTGATGGAGAATAAGAGGAAAGTGCTGGAGAATAGGAGGGCACGAGGGTTGGAACGCTGGAAGGCATGAGGGTTGGAACGCGCGAGGGAACTGCTGGCGCAGGAGTGGGCTCCAGCGTGGGAGTTGCAGACGGCAACATCGTCGGCAAAATGGTGGGTCCCTCCGTTGGTGAGAGCGACGGTGCAGACGTCGGGAAAAGCGACGGTGACAACGTGGGTTCCGCCGAGGGTACGAGCGTGGGCCCCGCCGTTGGTGAGAGTGACGGTGCAGACGTCGGGAAACCCGAAATTGTGGGGCTTACAGTTACCGACCCCCCAGCTCCCTGAGTAGGGGCAAAAGTGGGATCCTGCGTTGGGTACGGCTGGCCATCGCTGAAGTCCTTCATGCATGCAACGTAGTCGACGCCATCAGGCCCGTACGTGACAGATGAAATGGCATTCTGTCCGATCGTACCAAAGTTGATTCCACCGATGAGAATCCACTCCCCACCCTTGGTAAAGGCCCCGCTGCGGCTTGTATCTTCCCCATTCCTGTACATCGTTTCGTACTCCCACTGCGTGGTGAGGGTAGCGACCGTCGGATTGCCGTACGCAATCTGCGCGTCGTAAAGAACAGAATCCTGCGCGCCTATCGTCGCGATCAATGAGTGATTCTTTCCCGTTCCTTCGCCCGTTACGCACGATATCTTGGTGTATCCCGTTGAGATATAGCAGCCGACTGCCTGATACTCACGCCCAGTAGGACCGTAGGTCACGTTCGGAGCCGATGCCTCTGTGGTCGGTCCGAACTCTTCACCCTCGATGATTATCGATACCTGGCCTTCCGTGCTACCGCCGGAAACTCCCGCGCCTGTCACCGCGGTGACCGTCGGTGCGACGTAGCCGATATTCACAGAAGAAGATGTCGCTATAATATCGCTTTCTTGATCAAGCACGGTGACCACCAAAGTGAGGTCCTTACCAACACCCGGGACTGTTGTGCACACCATAATTGTATGTGCTGTTTTGATTTCGCAGTCTGTTGCCGAGTACTTGGTATCGGTATCGATGTTGTTGCGCCCGTAGCCCATGGAGACGGCGCTGGCGTCGCTTTTGGTAACCGGTCCGAATTGCGTTCCAGAGATCGTCAGCGTCTGCGATCCTTTTGTCGTGAGATCCTGTGGACTCACCGTTCCGGAGTACGTGACCTTCGTAATGGTTGGAATTAGATAGCTGACGGATGCGTTGAAGATGGGGCTTGACCCATCATCTCCGTCGCTTGCATCAATGGCAACGTAGGTTCGGAAGAAAAGCTCGCTGCCAAATCCTGCGTCGCTCTGGCAGCTTATTTGTGTCGACACATTTTGAAAGGGCGTCGCTTCGTCCATTCCAACCTGCTTTGTGACGGCAACAGAATCGCATTCGAAGGCTGCAAGATAAGTGGTGTCCTTGCCGTTCACGTGTCGTATACTGTATCCATATTTAACATAGATGTTGTCGCTCAGGCTGTTCTCACAAGCGTACTTTCCTCCGCTGCTCTCATACGGCTTGTACCTGCAGTCGTACTCGGCGGACACACATTCGCCACCGCAGGCGGTGGTATTGGCTCCCGTAGCAGGGCAAATCACGTCACATTGGGGGCCGAGGTTGGAGCCCCAGATGTAAATTGTCTCGCCACCCTTCGTAGTAAGTTCCCCATTCGCCGCAGTGACATTGATGATTCTGGGCGTTGCATAGCTCGTCGTTTCGGTTGAGGACAGAAACCAGGAGTTGGTTCCTGGCGCATTCACTGTGATGTTCCAATAATGTCCAGATCCAACGCCTTCATTTGAATCACACACTATCTTCGTGTTTTCTTCCAAAATGCTGCAATTCAACGCCGTAAATTCGGCTCCATCAATACCGTTTGAATAAGTCGCCGTGACCAATGTCTGCGACGACGCCCATCCATAGATGCCATTTTTGTAAGCCGTGGGGCCGAAGTTTTCTCCAGTGATGGTAACTGGTTGACCGCCGACAGTCTGCAGCGTGTCGGGATAGATGGAAGATATATACAAATCGTTCACATCGTTGATTTGGACGACAACCCACGTCTGCACCGTATATTTTGGGCCGGGAGCACTTGTGGTGACTTCGGTGCACGTAATGGTGAGATTGAAGGTCGCTATATTTTCATAGTCAATATATGAAAGCATACCCGAAGCGATGTAGAGATAATCGATCGCCCCGTACTGCACCGTAAACAGGGGGCCGTTGGAGACGGACGGCTCAATGTTGGTGATGTTCCATGCGAGCGTATCGGCTTCGGGGTCGTCGACTATTGAGGTTATTGAGCCAACCTTTCGAGTCGTGTCGTCCTCGTCGTAGTAGAAAGTTGCCGACGAAATTTGGGGGGGCTCATTGATGTCGTAAACGTATATTGTGATCCGCGTAGAATCTTTCAAACCCTCCTTGTCGGTCACATTGATCCAGCCAGTGTAGCTCGACGTCGTTTCGTAGTCCAGAGCGCTGCCGTCCGTCACGTAGACGATGCCTTTTGTTTGCACCGAGGACTGGCTTCCAGCTTGAGGGGTCGTCCGGATGGCGAACGGGGCCGACTTATCATCCATATCCAGCACGTAAGTCAACTCGCCGAGATCCGCAGAGTCATAATCAGTTGCTGCAATTTTGTAGGTGAGATTGTGGCCAGTCGTGGCGTTTTCGTACACCCACAGCAGTTTGGCATAGATATCATTCTGCAAGTCATTGGGCAATGACGGCGCCTCATTGACGTTCTGAACTATCACTCGTACTGTCCCGTACGTGGTAAGCACACTATCCGTGAAGCTTACCGTAAAGTTGTAATCTTGGGTTGTCTCAAAGTCAATGCTGGCACCCGTGTTCACTACTAACCAACCGTTCGTCGAGTTCAAATTGAAATCATACGTTGATGTTTCCAACGAAAACGACGTAAGCCCCTCTCGTGTGTCAGAATAATATGCATTCCACGGAAGGCGGATTACCGTGCCATCTGCAATGTCCTCGTCTATGTAGGTTACGAGATGCGATTCAATACTCGGACTGGTGACATCTTCGCCGGACACATACACATTCACGGCCACCCGATCCGATTCGAAGCGTCCATCATTCGCCCAAATGTAAAGCCGAAGAGTAAAGGGACAACTGCCGCAAACATCCGGATCGCAGTCAGATGCTGTTTTAGCGACTGGTCCATATACAGCATTATCGGGCAGCTCGCGGAGGTATAGATAGTCGCCCGAAACGTAAAACTCCCCTTGGGCAGTATCATTGCACCAGCGTGGGCAGCTGCTAGAGCACTCGCTGTTGATCGCTCGGGTCAAATTATACGCCATATCTCCGGACTCGGGATCAGAAGCATAGCCACTGATGTCGAGAATCTGGGTATTACATGGCGCTGTATCTTGAGCAGTATTACAGTCATATGATTGGACCGTGATGGACGTAACATTGCTCATGGTTGGTGCCTCGTCTACATTGAGTACCTGAACGTATATCTCGACGCTGTTCGAGATATACTCGCAGTGTAGAGGGGCATCTTTGCACGCGTCGACCTCATAGGCGAATACAGTCACGCTGAACTGGTAGTTGACCGAGGACAAGATTTCGTAATTCAAATTGGTGTTCTCTCCCGTTACGATGTACGAAAGATTCGTCTGCGGATCCTTCTGGATTTCAAGGCCGTAATCCGAGGTTATGTTCCAGGCGAGTTCGTTACCTTCTGGGTCGGTGGTGTCGTCGTCAAGGGCGTAAGCTTTGTACACACCGGTCCCTTTTCCCCCATTTGATCCCAGGGACCCAGAGAATAATTCTGCAACGGGCGTACCAATAGGGGCTGACTCATTGATGTACACGGGGTCACTACTGCCGTGCGCCGCCGTCATCTCTGGCGCTTCATTCACGTCGTTGACCATCACCGTGACGTTCCCGTAGGCCGAACCAGGACAGCGAGTGTCATCGCATCCGTTGTCTGATATGAACAAAACCAATTGATACGTCGCGGTAGTTTCGTAATCTAATTCAGCCTGCGTCGCCAGCAGACCGGATCCGTAGGATATCGCGAAACTGGCGCTTGACTCTCGTCCGCTACCGATCGCTTTCGAAAAATCCAGCAAGAAAGAAATGCTCTGCTCGACCACCCCATACGAGCGCCCCAAGTTATCCGGATCCTTGGCTTTGACGATCATGCTGTTCCCCAAATAGTCGGTGCTCGTGCCCACGGCAACGTTTTCATCGACGTAGAAAGTCTGATTGCGGACGACGTACGGGTCCTCGTTCACATTCGTGACGTTGACCGACACGTGGCCCGTGACGGAGCCACCATAGTTGTCGCTGACTTCCACCGTGAGCGAGAAATGACGAGGGCCGGTCTCGTAGTCCAAGTCTGCGGTAGACTTGATCGATAAAATACCCGCCTGCGTCAGATTGAAGGTGTCGGTGCTCGTCACCAATGAGTACGTCAAATCAGACAGATAGTCTCCGGTATCTTCATCATCGGCATAGCTCGAGAGATCGGCCACCTCATCGCCAACCGCTGCGTCTTCATTAACGGTCAATGCGGCGTCCGTAAAAGTGGGAGCATCGTTCGTGTCGAAGAGGGACAACGTCATGAACGTGTAGTCCGACGCCTTCGCTGCGTCAAAAACGATGACAACGAGGCCCGAGTAAATCGACCTGCTTTCGTAGTCGAGGGCGTATGCTGTTGTCAAGTTGCCGGTCATGTTATTTATTTTCGTGACACCGTTGCTGTCCACGAGAGACCAAGTGAACGTCTCATCTGGATCGGGGTCGCTGACGTTCAAGACCGAATGTCCTCGAGACTTTGCCTCGGCCCACGTTCCAGGTTTGGTACTAGCGGTCGGGGTGTAGCTGAGACACTGCAGCGGCTGCCCCGCCTTGTTCTCCTGGGCGTAGCAATAGGTTGGGTCCGGGTTTAAAATTGTCGGCGCATCATTCACGTTGCGGATATTAACGGTCAAGAGGGCGTAGTCTTTTGCCCCTGCGTCATCTCTGACAGTGACGTTCAAATAGTACTTGTTTGTGTTGGTTGTTTGGCTTCTACGATAGTATATCTTAGTGTCCGACGCTAAGTATATCTGGCCGCTGCACGTCTCAATGTCGAACAATCCGCTCTCGTAGTCTGCACCATGCGGCTTGTATACACCCATGCTGAAGAACGTTGAGTCTCTGGCATCGGCATCGGTAACATTGTTCTGAAGTTCGCCACCCACATTGGTATAAATTTCACTCTGCTCGGCGACCCACACGTTGTACTCGCATGGACTCTCACCAGAACATACGAAATAGGGAGCATCGTTCTTATCCGTCACTTCCACCAACGTGACGCAGTATGCCGACGAAGCGTTGTAACGTGTTCCTGCATACTTTGTGGAATTTGACGTCGCTGCCGAAGTCATATAAAAACTGGGACAATCGCTGTAGTCTAGCTTGCCCCGGGACGTGAAAGACCCGTCCACAGCATCCACCGACATCGGCTGCTTGAGTGAAGCGCAGCTCGTATCGGGAATGGAGACTCCAGTGGATATCAGCAATTCAAGTTCTGCGTCCACAAGTGCTGTGCCGAACGCAACAAAGTCGTCGATGTGCCCCGTAAGGCATGAAGAGTAAGTGCCCTCGCTACACCCCAGCAGTGTGTAGTCGAAGAAAGTCATCCCCGCTCCCCAGGCGTCTCCAACGGTTATCCCCTTGCTGTAGGCCTCCACCTCCGCATCAATGTAAACCCCAAAGTACTGCGTAATGGGGTCCATTATCACCGCTACGTGCGTCCAAATACCGTCTACGAACGCGGGTTCGGACACTTCGAGCGTCAAGCCACCAAACTCGCACGTCAACGTTGTGTCGACCATGCTCAGATAGCCAACGTAACCGCTGGCACTCCAGCTGGCGATGTACTGCGTTCCTGAGTTGTCGGACCCGCTCCAGCCGCTCGGGCGCAGGAAGAACGCGAGGGTGCCAGAAGTATTGCTGATGCGCCCATTCACGTAATGCGCTGCCGTGAGGTACGTTTCGACGTACGTGGCAGCATCGAAGTACAGGGAACCCTTTGAACCGACGTCGCTTGCGTACAGCGCGCTCGAAAAGGTGCCACCGGAAAGAGTCGACGTCTCGCCGAAGTTCGAGCTGTCCCCGACGCCGCTGTCAAGCGTTAAGTACAGCTGAGCGTACGAGAAAAAGTCCATCGAATTATTTCGGTACAGCGAGTACGAAATGCCAATATTTCTATAATATGGAGATCCCGAAAGCGTTGCCACCGCTTTGAGCTTCTCGCCAGTATCGTCGAAAACTTGGCCCGCCTCATTCTCGGCGAGCAAAAGCGAAGCTGGGCACCCGTCCGTGTCGAACTCGATGAAGTCAAACGTCTCACCGTCTATGCAAAGTTTACCCGGACTGCAGTCAAGAGTTTCGTATCGAATGGTCTCATCCGTCGTCAAGGGACCTGAGTAGTAGCCAGTGGGGACGGCGATTCGGTCTGCAGACCCCTCGGGGCAGTAGTACGCGGCCGACCCACAGGCTTGCGCATAGGCTGAAGTCGACGCGTTCGGGCAGTAGTAGCCCGCCGCGCAATCCCCACTGCACGAAGAAGAGGTCAACCCTGTATCCTCGCCATACGTTCCGCCGGGGCAGTCATTTTTTACCCCGTTGACACAATAGTACCCCTTCGGGCAAATCTCGGTCGAGGTATGGTAATTTTGAGAATCTTCGTCGTCGTATTCGTCGTCGCTGGGGATGCCGCTAGCGTACGTGTAGTAGCCAGTTGCGACATCTGTCGGCGTGGAGCTCCCCGCAGGACAGTAGTACTCCGCCCCGCCGCATGCCTCCATGCAGGCGGTCCCATACGACCCGTCCGCTAGGTCGTCAGACGAGATCGAGGCAACCTTGTGCGGTTCAGCATCTTCATAGCAGGTTCCTGTGACTGTGTCCCAGTTCACGGTTCCTGTTATGCAGTAAAAACCGGCGGGGCAGATCGCAGTGCAGCTAGATGCGCTTTGGCCAGTTCCCCCGTAGTACCCTTCCTCGCACTGGTAGTCGTAAAGGGTGTCGATGGTTGCTCCACCGCAATACTCCGTCCCATCTTCGTCCGTGTACGTATCGTAGGCGCAGTCTCCACTCGAGTCGTACACAGGGCAATAGTACCCGGCGGAGCATACGCCCGAGCACTCCGAGTCTGTTGCGCCATCGTCTCCGTAGTACCCGGCTGTGCAGGGCGTCAAATGGTAGTTTGCTGACTCCGCGACCGTGTAGAAGCCTGCCGGCGTGGTGCTGCAACCAGTGCTGCTCACATTTGGAGCGTACGTTCCCGCTTCGCAGATAGAACACTCAGAGAGCTCAGTTGTGGCCGCGTACTTTCCAGTAGGGCAGTCCATGCAATCTGCGTAGGGCCCATACTCGTTGCCATTTTCGTCAACGCTGATCTTTCCCGCTGAGCACGACAAGCATTCGGTCGACGCAGTTGAACTTGCGTAGGTTCCAGAATCGCACAGGATGCAATTCTGGTCTCCGCTGATAGGGTTGTCTTCCATAATTTTGTAGTAGCCTGGAGTTGCGAAAGTAGTGGAGGGTCAAAAGCGAGGCGGCGATCAAAAGCAGGTGAGCGGAGATTTGAACGTACCTTTGGCGCAGGGAGAGCATGCAAAGATCGGGGTCCCCAGGTTCAGGGGATAGCATCCTGTTCCCGTGGCTGTGTACGATATCAGTTCGTAGCCCATCTTGCAGAACTCTGGCGTGTATAAATAAATTATGTCCGTCGCTGAGTCATCGTCGAGGAGCCAGTCATCCGTCGACGTACAGTAATTAACCAGACCGTCATCTGCGTGTTTGGTCACAAAATCTGCCCATCCGCAATCGACGATTGGGTTGCAGTTATCGGAAGTCGTATCATACATTTGCTCATAGTGATTAGTGCTTAATTCATAGCCGCTAACGTTTGAGTATGTCGTCGAAGAACCGTCATACTCGTCCGGCTTGCCGATAAAATTGAAGCAGTCGCCGCCCGTGTCTTTGCAACCGTCAACACCCCCTTTCACCCACATTTCCTTCTCCGAGACCCAGAATAGGCTGAGAAGCGGAAGAAGAAAGAAAGAAGAAGTCAGTAAAGCCGGGCCCGCAGGTATGCAAGGAGGTAGATGGCAAGAACTTACTAAAGCTGAGCATCGGCACACCGTGCTATAAAAACGATGCAGAGCAGCACCAGTCGATGCATTGCAAAGCTCAATGGGATATATCGCAGCCCAATCCTTCACAGGCAAGCAGAACCTTGTTCAGGGCGTCTGAGCATATACGGCAGTCGTGATGAGTGGACGGCCCTTTTGCTTTATCTTTGCTCTTGCTCCAACCGCCGAGCGAGCCAACCTGCTGCCCTCGAGCACGAAATAGTTCGCCGCACTAGCTACGGCTGTAGAGGGTCGATAAACTCATCACTCCCAAAATTGTGTCAGTGGCCCAGACATTCAAATTATGAGAGCGCAAGTATATTAAATACTTGGTTTTTCAAATCATAATTATGGTATATTCACTAGAAATAAATTGGGTATTGATGTCATATTTTCATAAAAAACTAAAAAACACGGGGACCCACGAAGGAGGCTCACGCTGGGGAGTGGGAAAACCCTTTTCTAGCTAGCTAGGAATTCCTAGTTTCCTAGCTAGCTAGCTTCGAAGCTAGTGCTTTGCTCACGAATTCACGAATTGAGCACAACAGCTCGAGAAGACTCGAGCGAGAGCGGAGGACTGAGCACGGAGGAGTCAATAAAATGCGCTCTGCCAGTCCGCGGCCTACAATGAGCTTATCGGCCTTCTCAATCTAGCCGCTGCAGCTCAGTAGTTTAAGTGGAGATACTCATCCTGCCCCTGTGTACTCAATCGAGGCTTACTGTTGGTTTCTCGGGTATCTTTCAAGAGTAGTATATCCTTTGCTATCATGAACGCACTCGAAGCGGTGTTCGTCATGGGCATGGAACTCGGTGCACCACAGTGTGCAAAAGCGCAAACGATGCGCGAAGAGTGCTTCTTAGTCGGCAATCAAGTCGACCAGCTTATCCCCTTGATTGAGAAGTATCTGCCAGTGATGTTGAGCGGCAATGGTGGCGGCGGCGGAGGTGCCACCGACGATGTCTCTGATCCAGGTTATGTGCAATGCGAGGGAGACTTTCTTAAGAAGCCCAAAATGCGCGTCGGGCTGACTTCGGAGAAATGGGACGAGCGTTACTTTCGACTATACGCAAACCGTCTTGAGTATGGTACTCGGTCAAAGCCATTCGTACCGCGGTCAAAACCATTCGCTGTGAACCATCTCACAGTGGTGTTGGACAAGCCATCAAGTCCAAAGAAGTTCACCGGAAGGCAAACTTTCGCTGGGAAAGCCAACGAAGATGTGCTGGTGTTGGCTTTGTCGTTTCAGAGTAGCGAGGGTGAGGGCGTCGGGAAAGAGTTGTTCAAGTTCGAAGATATCGAAGCGGGACAGGACTTCAAGTCGAAGCTTCAACGCAATATTGAACGGTAAGCAGGAACGACAAAACACTTATACTTGCTTCGAATAACATCTCGAAAAGGATTGCGCCTCATCAAAATTCGAACCTTTCCGGCTCGACAGGTACAGGATAGCTGAGGAAAAGCGCTCCAGTGGCGGTGTACGCGCAGCCGATAAGAAATGGATCGACACTCTCGAAAGTGCCCTGAGGGGACTGAAGGAGACCATAGAAGCAAGCACGTCCAACCCGATCGCTGTCGATCACATCATGCCGTCGTATTACGCGCGCAAGCTTATAGAGGGTGCTGACGCGATTGAAGGTGCCATGCAAAGCATCAAATCGTCGGGGGGCGTCGCAGGCTCGC
>CACGRA010000015.1 GCA_902575395.1 uncultured Fidelibacterota bacterium
CCTTGCCATTCTTTAACTTTATTATTTATGGATTCTACTGAATCAGAATCAATATCTTTAATTAAATCAATTGTCAAATCTCCAACAGTCTTAGCGCTAATACGAGAAGCTTTAATATTACCCTTACCAGTAATTGCATTTCCCATACCATGAACTTTATCAAGATTGTTAAATTTACCAGAATCTTCATCTATAATATCATACGTAGAACCGCTCATAGGAATACCATCAATTGGTTCTGGCAAACTGCCAATAGAGCTAATAATAGTATTAGCTTTTAAAATTTGGTTTGAATTTTCAACCTGAGTAGGCTTGTTATCTACAATCTCATTCTTTATAACTTCTAATCCTTCTAAACTATCATTTACAATATCTAGACCAATTGGTTGAGTACATTCTGAAACATTAAATAAAAATTTTTCTTGAGTATTATTCAGAATTTTTCTTCGTGCTTTTTTTCTTTTTTCGGCTAATTCAGGCTTAGCGTCAGGTGCTATTGTTGTTAATGGCATATTTTCAATATCTCTTCTATATATAAGCGTTGTCCCTTTAATATCAAGATCTTCATATTTAATATTATTTTCTTCTAAATATTTAGGAATTCCTTGATGCTCCATTTTGATAACATCAACATCCTTTATTTGCGATTGTATTTTTTGTTTTACCAATTCCATTTGAGTAATTTTACAAACATCAATCGAAGCAAGTCCTCCACCCACCACAAGAACATTGTCTTGTATGTTTACTTCTGGGCCATTATAGTCGTTTTCATGGTAATGATTAAACCAATACACAAAAGGGTTTTGATAATAAAAATTAGAGAAATTATCAATTCCATCGATTGGAAAATTTCTATCTTTCCAAGCACCATTTGCAAAATAAATACAGCTCCAGTTCATGCTATATATATCTTCAAAAGAAATATCTTTTCCTATTTTTGTAGAAGGGACAAAATCTACAAGATCATGACCCATAATCTCATCAATCTTGGAATATTCATTAATACGTTGCTTATCATGCCACCTTGGAAGTCCATCTTCAATTTTTCCGTAAGGAAGACGATTTTGATCAACTATAATACAGCGAATACCATTTTCGGTTAATTTTTTGGCTGCAGTAGATCCTGATACTGCTCCCCCTATAATTAATACTACTTTCATTCTTTTTTTTATTTATTAAATTTATTCGGTATGAAGTTAATAAATAATTTACTAATTGGAATCATTCCTTTTTTCCCAAAAAGTTTTATAAAAATTTTTGCATCTCCATATATTGCAGGCATTACTGATGATGAGATGTTATCTACAGTAGCAAATTTAAATCAAGAAGGATATGATGTTGCAATTGATATTTTAGGAGAACATGTAAACACAGAAAAAGAGGCTACTGAAATTACAAATCGATACTCAAAATTATACGATGAGATATCTTCCAGAGCATTAAATGCAAACTTATCAATTAAGTTAACTCATATAGGTCAAGATCTTGGATATGATGTTGTAAAAAATAACCTTATGATATTAACTGAAAAAGCAAAAGAACATAAAAATTTCTTAAGACTTGATATGGAAAATTCACCATATACATCTGAAACAATTAAACTTTATAAAGAAGCATTAGAACTTTATGATAATGTAGGGATTGTGCTTCAAGCATATATGCATCGTTCAATAAGTGATATGGATAGTCTATCAAATGCAAGTTTTAATTGCAGAGTATGTAAGGGCATTTATATAGAAAATAAAGATATTGTTTATGATGACTATCAAAAAATAAGAGAGAATTATATTGAACTAGTAAAAATGGGTTTAGAAAGAGGATCTTATATAGGTATTGCGAGTCATGATGAATACCTAATCAATTATTTGTATGAATGGATTAAGAACAATAGCATTCCAAAGACACAATATGAATTCCAAGTGCTACATGGAGTTCCAATGAAAAAAACATTAGAAAAACTCCTCAAAGAAGGAAATAAAATTCGTATATATGTTCCCTATGGAGATAATTGGTATGATTATTCAGTAAGAAGGCTTAAAGAAAACCCAAAAATGGCTGGATATATTATTTCAAATATTGTGAAAAGAATTTTTTATTTCTATAAATAAATAAAATTATAATTCCTGCCATATTAGGAAACCACACTTCAGGATTTGACCATGGAATTCCATCAATAGAAAAATCAGTTAAGGGCCATAAAAATTTAGTGGGAAAATATTCCTTAGAGTGGAAAGGAAAATCTAATAGAATATGAAAAGGCCAAGCTAACATAGGAAATATTAGCGCTCTATTAAAAAAATAAACTATTCCAATACATAAAAAAGCAGTTATAAAACTGTGAGATAAATCGTAGTTAAAAAAGACCCAATTTGGAATAGTTTCTAAACTTGGAGGGCCTTCATAAGCATAATTTCCACTAGTATAATTTCCACTAAAAAGTCTAACAATAATTAATATTCCAAAAGAAAAAAGGTCTGGCATTGCCCCAAAAAAAATAGCTAGCCATTTATAACCTCTATAACCAAACAAACCCCTTCCCCAAAGTGCATGACTTAATGTATCCATTTTCTATTTATAAAAATTAATCTTTATGAACCTCGTTTACCCCAAACCATTTTAGTCTTTAAGGTTTGGTAATAATCATAATCATTAAATGTGATAAATTTTAAATGATTATTTGCTTGATTGATTTTTACAACTGAATCACGTGTAAAATGTTCAATATGTTGTCCATCACAAATTAATTTTAGCTCTTCTTCTGAATCGCCATTGAATCGAAATTGAATATCCACATCAGAAGGTAATACTAATGGCCTTGATGTTAATGAGTGTGGAGAAATTGGGGTAATTAAGATAGAAAACACATCTGGTTGTACAATTGGTCCGCCTGAAGATAGAGAATATGCAGTAGAACCGGTTGGTGTACTTATAATGATACCATCTGATTTATAATTACTGACATGCTTGTTATTTATATATAAATCAAGCGAAGTAACTCGATAAGCTATTTTATTTTGAACAACAAAATCATTGATAGCAAAATAAGTATTATTTTCTCCTTCTTGAGAAATTTCTGCATTAAGAACTAAACGATCTTCAATAGTAAAATCACCATTCTTAATTAAATCTAACTTTTCAATTAATTCTTCTGGAACAATTTGAGCAAGAAATCCCAAACCGCCAATATGAACACCCAACACTGGAACCATTGGATTACTAAAAAGACGTACTGCAGAAAGCAAAGTTCCATCTCCTCCTAAACACAACACAAAATCTACATTAGGTAAATCTTCTGAGCTATAAAGGGTGCATTTATCTTCGGTAAAATCTAGATCTTCTAAAGTATTAGGTAAGAATAATTCTAAATTATTATTAGTTGCCCACTCTGCAACGCTAGAAACTAATGTTGGCACTTCTTTTTTACCAACGTTAGCCCAAATAGCAAAACTTTTCGGTTTCATATTATCTATCTATTTTTTTTCTTATGTCTGTCTGCACGTAAACGTTTTTTACGTTTATGTGTATTCATCTTTCTTTTTTTTCTTTTCTTACCGCAAGGCATTAAAGCTCTCCCTATTTAGTATTCAATTAAGCTATCGTTAACAGATTTTTTCATTAATTGAGAAGGTTTAAAAGTTGGAACATAGCGTTCTGCTAAATAAACTGGATCTCCTGTAGCAGGGTTTCTTGCTTTTTTTGGCATTCTATGTTTTACTGAAAAAGTTCCAAAACCTCTCAACTCAATTCTTTCATTCTTGCTTAATGCGTTAATAATCTGGCTAAATGATTCATTTAATACAGCTTCTACTTCTACTTTAGTCAAACCAGTATTTGCTGAAACATTATCAACTATATTTTGTTTAATCATACACCTATTTCCTTTACAACTTTATTCTGTAAATAATACTAATTTTTGTCCAGGATAAATAGCAGAACTTCCTGGTTTCATTTTATTCCATTCTCTAATCTTTTTCGCGCTTGTGTTATATTTCTCAGCAATATACCCTAGCTGATCTCCAGATTTAACAGTATAAATAATTCTTTTTGGAGAATCATCAGATTTACTACCATTCTTGCCAACAAATAATATTAATTTTTGTCCAATGTTTATTAATGAATTATTTGAACTCATTTTATTCCATTTTCTAATTTCACTTGCTCTTGTATTATATTTTTCAGCAATTCCACCAAGCGTATCTCCTTTTTTAACTGTATAAGTAATTTTTTCGGGATAATTAGAATAAATACCACCTTTTACTGGAATCTTTAATCTTTGTCCAATGCTCAATCTATCATTTTTTAGATTATTGATTGTCATCAAATCTGAAATGAGAACACGATATTTTGAAGCAATCGTTGTTAAATTTTCACCTTTCTTAACACGATGTTCTACTTTTTGAGTAGCAAATCTTTCTGCCTCCGGTAATGCATTAAATGAATTATAAAACTTGTCTTTAGCTCCATAAGGAACTCTCAAAATATAATCCTCATTTGCAGGTGTTGCAGATTGTCTTAATTCTGGATTCAAATATTTAATAGTACTTGTTTTTGTTCCTGCAGACTTTGCAATTACAGACAAATCAGCGCTTTTTTTAATCACAACTTCATCATATTTAAATGATTTTGCTTTTGGAATTTTAAATCCATATTTCTCTGGATCTTTCAAGATAATTGCGGATGATAAGAAATAAGGAATGTAATTTTTTGTATCTTTAGGTAACGAATAAAGCTGCCAATAATCAGAGGTTTCATGAAGATTTACTGCACGATTCACTCTACCTGGACCAGCATTATATGCAGCTAATACTAAATACCAATCTTCAAATTCTCTGTACAAATCTTTAAAATACCTAGCTGCTGCTTCTGTAGATTTAATAATATCTTGACGTTCATCTACATACCAAGTTCTTTCTAATCCGTATTGCTTCCCTGTCAAATACATAAATTGCCATAAACCTACTGCTGTTGCCCTAGATACCGCCTTTGGATCGAATCCAGATTCAATCATAGATACAACAATTAATTCTTCAGGTAAATCATTTGTTTCTAATATTGGTAATATTATATCCCTATATTGAACATATCTCCTTAGCCAAATATTAAAACCTTTTCTCCCTTTACCCTGAAAATATCGAATGTAACTCTCTACTTGAGAATTAGTGACTAATGGAATATGTCCTTCTCTATCATCAAGAATGGTAAATTTTGTAGTGCCCATTTCAACTGATTCATTTTCGTCTGCTAAATCTGTAACTTGTTGTCGAATAAGCTCAGCATTTAATATTTGACTTGAATTTTCTAAAGTATTTAATCTTGTAGAATACATTTTGATAAAATCATTCTGAAATTTCTCAAATTCAATTTTATCAAGTTCATTACGAACTCCAATTTGTTCCACATCAGATAAAAGATCAAAAATTCTTTTTATATTATAGATTACTTCGATTGTATCTTGATTAACATCTGCAATTACTGCATCTGAAAGAAATTGTTTTGCTTCATCTAGAATTGGCGAAATATTATTAATTGTAGCAGAAAAAGCAGCATCACTAGTATTCATAAATGGTTTTTTACCATTGCCATTTACTGCATCCTGAGCAAATATGCTGCCTACAAATATTATTGCTAATAAATATAGTTTAATCTTTTTCATAAAACGTGCCAAATTATATTGAAACTGAATGACAATCAAGTTAGTGTTTTTTTATTTGATTAATAAATTTGCTGGAGCTATAACCTTTATGGAAAGGAAGCGATTGAACTGAACCACCATTTTCAATAACATCTTTATGACCAACAATATCCTTTATTTTATAGTCTCCCCCCTTAACTAAAATATCAGGCATGACTTTTTTAATTAAATTTAACGGAGTTTCATCATCGAAGCTGATTACATAATCTACAGACTTTAAGGCGATCAAAACTAAAGCTCTATCTTCTAATTTATTAATTGGTCTAGAGGGGCCTTTTATTTTTTGGACCGAACTATCAGAATTTAATCCTACAACAAGTATATCGCCTAGATTCTTTGCTTCATTTAGATATCTAATATGACCGACATGAAGTAAATCAAATACACCATTGGTAAATACTATTTTTTTAGAATTATTTTTAGAAATGTTTATTTCATCTATAACATTTTCTATCTGATAATCATTTTTCATTTTTCTTCAATGTAATTATTCGGTTTTTAATTAAATCAGTAAGATTTTCCCGCCCACTATAATTTATGTCTTTAGTTAAAATAGGTTCCCCAAAATTAACGACAATTTTATTATAATTATCTCTAAAATTTTTATTCCACCAATCAAAAGAACCATCAATATATACTGGAATAATTGGTAAGCCGGTATTAATACCTAATACAGCTGCTCCTTTTTTGAAATCACCTAATTCAAGAGATTCTGATCGAGTCCCTTCGGGAAAAATTACAATAGACCGAGGAGTATTTTCTATATCTTTTTTTAATTTATCTAAAGACTTGACTGCTTTATCAGTATTTTCTCTATCCACAAAAACACATCCTGAAACATCTAATATTGAATTAAAAATTGGAATTCTTTTTAATTCTTTCTTTGCAACAAAAACTAAATATTTACCAACAGAAATAAAAAGAACTGGAAAATCTATAAAAGAAGTATGATTTGGTGCAAAAATATAGTTTTTATCATCTTCAATATTTTCTTTTCCATTGATTTCTAGCTCAACACCAGATATTTTGATTAGAAATTCTGACCATTTTTTGCTATAATATTTAAAGTTAGTTTTATCTCTAGATATTTTAATAGAAATGACAGATAGTACACCCAGAATCAGTGTCCAAAAAAGAATATTGATGCTAACCCAAACTTTTCTCAATTACTTAATCTCCGCTAACCCAGTATAGGGTTGCAAAGATGATGGAATACTAATTGAGCCATCTTCTTTTTGATGTGTTTCAATTAGTGCTGCTAAAACCCTTGGTGTTGCTAGACCAGAACCATTTAAAGTGTGAACATAATTTGTTTTATTATCTTCATCTCTAAATTTTATATTACCTCTCCTTGATTGAAAATCTTCAAAATTGCTACAAGAAGAAACTTCTAACCATTGTTTTTCTCCAGGTGCCCATACTTCTAAGTCATAACACTTTGAAGCTGCAAAACTTAAATCCCCACTACATAATTCAATAATTCTATAATCTAATTCTAACATATCAAGAATCTTTGAGGCCTGTTCAGTTAACGTTTCAAGTTCAGTATAGGAATCATTAGGGTGTACAAATTTTACTAATTCTACTTTATTAAACTGGTGTACCCTTAATAAACCCCTAGTATCTTTACCGTAAGAACCTGCCTCCCTTCTAAAACAACCTGAGTATGCTAAATAATATTTTGGCAAATCTTCTAAATTTAATATTTCATCTTTGTGAATATTAGTAAGAGGAACTTCAGCAGTTGGTATTAGGTACAAATCATCTTTTTCTATGTAATACATATCTTCATTGAATTTTGGCAATTGTCCAGTGGTAGTTGCTGAATCAGGTCTGACTAAAAATGGTGGAAAAATTTCAGTATAATTATAATTTTTTAAATTGTAATCAAGCATAAAATTGATTAATGCTCTTTCAAGCAATGCGCCATTTCCTTTATATAAAGGAAATCCTGAACCGCTAATTTTTGCTCCTGCTTCAAAATCTATTAAATCTAATTTTTTTACAAGGTCAACATGGCTTTTAGGTTCAAAAGAAAATTCTTTTTTTGATGAACAATCTTTATAAATAACATTTTGATCAGAATTTTTTCCTATTGGAACAGAATCATGAGGAAGATTGGGAATTTCAAGAAGCATATTTCGAAATTCTTCAGATTTGATACGATGAGCATTTTCCAAATCTTTCACTTCATTAGATAATTTCTTGAGTGCAGTAAAAACAGATTTATCTTCCAGATTTTCTGATTTTAACTTTCCGATTTCTTTTGATTTTTTATTTTGTTCTGATTGAAGATCATTCAGTTTTTTTGTTAAATCTCTTAATTCAGAATCAAATTTAACAATAGCACTTAAATCAATAGATTCTCCTTTTTTAGATATTCCTTCTTCAACAAGAGATTGGTTGTCACGAATTTTTTTTATTGCTATCATTTCTTATAATTTACTCAATTCTTCTGGAATATTAATAGCAATCGTTTCAACTATAAAATCATTTTCATCAACAATCTGTATACTATAGTCTCCCGTATCATTAATACTAATTTGTGTAAAATAATAATTTGATATTGGATTCAAATAGAGTTTTTTGTCATAGATGTATTTATCATTAATAAAAACTTTTGCATTAAATAATTTTTTATCTGAATCAATGCGATCAGAGAAACCATAAATGAAAATTTTATCATTTATTTGATAATATTCCCTTCCAAGAAAAAAATTATAATTTAATTCTTTGTTATCTAACAGCCATTCGAAAGACTCTACAATATAATCACTCTTACTATTAAAGAAGTCTTTATAAAAATTTCTGTTATTAATCAAAACAGATTTAAACTGTTCTTTCTCAAATAATTTTTTATTTAATATCTTTTGAATATCATTTTCAGACTTAATATTCAGACCAAAAAGAGGACTAATTTTAACTAAAGAATCAAAATTTTGGTTTTCTCCAATAAATAAAATCAAACCTGTATTTTGAGAATAAATTTTTCTAGCAAACAACTCTAACCATTTATCAGATATTGGATAGTTTGGAAAATTGTCCATTATCAAAAGATCATAGTTTGTAAACCAGAAATTTTTAAAATCATGGATGCCAGTATTGGTATCAATTAAAAAATGATCAAATTTTTCTGGAAGATGTTTGATAATAGCCATTGAATTGAAATTTAAATTTCCAGTTATTAATGCTACTTTTAAATCTTCTTCTTCTAAATTGACATTAAAACTATATCTATTATTTTCAATATTATCTTCAAATTTTAAACTGGAAATTTTAACATAAAATTTTGAATCAAAATCAACATTTTCTTCTAGTAAAAATGATTGAGAATATTTTTTTTCTTTAGGCTGTAATAAAATTTGATCTGATCCAATTAAATTATTACCATTTGAAAGACTAATTTGTACTTTCTCGTCTCCATTAATATTTTCAATATCAATATCAACATATAAAGAATTTTTATTTTCCCAATTTGGATAAACAATGATGTTCTTTATCGCTACATCTGTAATAAAATGGTTTGTAACATCTTCTTGTATATATTCATTATTGATAATATCAATTGCGTTAGATTCTTCTTTATTAAGATTTTTGAGAAAAAAACTAATACAAATTATAATTCCAAAAAAAATAAGTAAGTAATGATTACGAATCATAAAATATTATAATGTTATACCTCTGGAATAAGCAGAAAAATCCATATTCTTTTCAATATTTTTATTTTCAGCTTTTTTCATTGCTAAAAAAGCAATCATATCAGCATTATCAGTGCAGTATTTTAATGATGGAAAAAGAATTTCTTTATTTAATTCATTTAGTTTATCTCTAAGACGACTGTTTGCTGCAACACCTCCACAAATAATACCTGTATTAATTTTAAAATTGTTCATTGCATAATCTAATTTAAAAATTAACGTATCAACAATAGCTTCTTGATAGCTAGCTGCAACATCTGGTAAGTTATATTCTTTATTATTTTTAATATAATTGATCAAAGAAGTTTTTAAGCCACTAAAACTAAAGTTATAACTTTTATCATTTATCATAGGGCGAGGAAATTCAATTAAATTTTTATTCCCTTTATTGGAAACTTTCTCTATTTCTGGACCTCCAGGATAATTTAATCCTAACGTCTTAGCTCCTTTATCAAATGCTTCACCGCATGCATCGTCCAATGTTTCGCCTAACAATTCATATTTAAAATTAGATTTTACCATCCAAAGCTGTGTATGCCCTCCAGATACTAAAAGATTAATAAAAGGAGGTTTCAAATTAGGAAATTCAATAAAAACAGAATTTAGATGTGCTTCAAGATGATTAACTGGAATTATTGGTATATTCAAACCTTGAGAAAGTCCTTTGGCAAATGATACACCAGATAAAAGAGATCCCATTAAACCTGGACCATTTGTAACAGCAATTGCATCTAAATTAGAATAGTCTAAATTTGAATCATTAAGAACTTTTTTGGTAATTAGAGGTAAAAATTTTTCATGTTCTCTTGATGCTATTTCAGGGACAACTCCACCATATTCCTTATGTATATGTTGTGTTTTATTATAGCTAGAAAGGATTTTATAATCCTTGCAAATTGCTACACCTGTTTCATCGCAAGATGTCTCTATTCCAAGAATAATCAATTTTCTTTTATTGGTTCTTCTCTATCAACAACAAGAATTTCTAAATTATTTGGGGATAAATTTTCCCACTTAAAAAGACTATTAGGGATCTCTATCTTAGGAGAATAAAACTGTTTATCAGGTCTCCAATCTTTAAAATCAATTGTAACTAAGATATCTTCAGGAAGAGTATTTGCTACTTGATTAAGTCCACCAATAATAGTTAGCGATACTGTGGAAGGATTAACAAAAACTTCAACATCGTTAGGCTTATTAATTAAATTGACAGGAATAGATGTAATGATTGTTTCACTAATTGGTTGAATATTAATATACCCTTGAACTCTTTTTGGATCAAAGTCGACTAATTTATTTGGATTAATAATTGATAATTCGTTTTCTATAGATGCATTTAATTTTAAAAAAGTATCTTTTGCAGTTTTTACAAATTTGATATCATTCACAACTTCTTGTGGACCTCCAATGCTAATAGAATCAGGTGAGAATAATGGATTACCAACCTGTACATATCCTGGCTCTGTTGAAACAAGTAACTGTGATTTAATTGGTACTTTTTTAACTAAATATTTATCCAAGTTTATTATAATATTTCTAGGTGATACTACCTCTATAAATTCTAACTCTAGCGATGCTGGCAAAACTATTTTTGTAGGATTTTCTCTATAGTAAGTATTTAGATCAAAATTATATTCATCAGCAATGCTACTTAAATCAAGAATTGCTTTATAATCATCATAAAAGCTATCAAACAGTGTGAGCCATATGAATGATCTTCCAGATCCTTTCATTGTAACAACAATATAATCTGGAACTTCTTCTTTATATGTCTTTTGTTCTTGAAGATTTCTAGCAACTAAAGGAATTTTTTGAGTAACAAGATAACTGTCTTCACTCTTAATAAAAAACCAAAAAACAAATGCTATAAGAAATGAATAAAATATTCTTCTTGATTGAGGAATTTTAATATTATTGATTTTGCTGGTTATATTAGTCTTCATCAGGTTGATCAAGCATTAGAACGATTCTCTTATCTTTCTCGTTTACTTCCACAACTAAAAGATCAATAGAGTCCCCCTGCTTAATTGATGATAGATAATTTTTCTTTAATTTTTTTGAAATATTATCTATTGGAATAAAACCTTCTATATCATTATCAAGATCAATTATCATTCCAGAATCATTTAAATTATTAAAAACTCCTTGGATTTTTTGTCCAGATTCATATTTTTTCTTGATATCAGACCAAGGATTTTCACTAAGTTGCTTTACTCCTAAAAATACTTTTCTGTCTTTGTCTACAATTTCTAAAATAACTGCTTCTACATTGTCATCTTTATCCACCAGCTCTTTAGCATGAGAAATATTTTTTGTCCAATGCAAATCAATATTCCTTATAAAACCTTCAATGTCATCTCCTAGATTTACATAGGCACCAAATTTTGTAGTATTCAATATAGTTCCAGTTACTTTATCATCTACTGAAAATTTAGCTGCAACTTTTTCCCAAGGATCTTCAGATAATTGTTTAATTCCTAAACTAATTTTTTGATCTTCTATATCAATAGATAAAATCTTAGAATCAACATTATCTCCTACATTATAGGTATTTTCTAAATTTTGAACATTTCTCTTCCATGAAACTTCTGATATATGGATCAATCCTTCTATGCCTTTTTCAATCTCAATAAAAATACCATAATTCATAATACTTACAATTTTTCCAGAAATAGTATCGCCGACATTATATTTTTCAGCAATTTTCTCCCAAGGATTATCTACTAACTGTTTCATACCAAGAGATATTCTTGATGTTTCTTGATCATATTCAATAACCTTCACTTCAACTTTATCACCAATTGACACGATTTCTGATGGATGATTAATTCTTCCCCAAGAAAAATCTGTAATATGTATTAATCCATCAATGCCGCCTAAATCAACAAATGCGCCAAAATCGGTAATATTTTTTACTATACCAGAAACCTTTCCATCAACTTGAATTTGACTCATAATTTCTTCTCTTTTTTCATTTAAAGATTCTTGTAATATAGCTTTTCTTGAAACAACAAGATTTTTTCTCATTTCATCAACTTTTACAATTTGGAAATCAAATTCTTTATTTAGAAAATCATCAAAATTTTTCACTGGTTGTACATCCACTTGGGAACCAGGTAAAAATGCTTGAATCACACCAAGGTCTACCACCATACCACCTTTAACTCTTTTGATAATTTTACCTTTAACCGGTTCACCTGAATCACAAATATTTTTTAGCTCATCCCATCTTTTTATAAAATCAGCTTTGTATTTAGAAAGAGTGATATTCCCATCTGTATCTTCAAATCTTTCAAGAAAAATATCAATGTTTGAACCAATCTCTGGTAAATCTTTATTATCAAATTCTGATCTACTAATGAGTCCTTCAGATTTAAATCCAATGTCAACCATAACATCTGAATCACTAATTCCAATCACTTTTGCTGATATAATCTGATTTTCTGAAATATCTTTAAAAGTATCATCATACTCAGCGGTAAGTGATGAATCAGAATTTTCAGATTCTTTGACATTTTCATTGTCAGATATAACTTTAATATCTTTAAATAAATCTTTGCTTAAATAGTCTTTAATTTTTTTAATAGAAACTTCATTCTTTTCTTCCGTTGAATTATCACCGCTATCGATAACAACTTCTTCTTTGGTTGTTTCTTCTGTATTCTGATCTAATAATTTTTCATTCATATTTTTTATACTCTCTTAATATAGTTATATATTTTATCAACTTGTTCATCAATAGTGCAATTTGATGTATCAATTACGATTGCATCTTCCGCTCTCTTAAGAGGGGAAAGAGCTCTATTGCTATCTATTTCATCTCGTTCTATCAAATCTTTCTTAATATCATTTATTGCAAGATTCTCATCAACTTTATTAAAATCCTTTGAACGTCTCTCAGCTCTCACATCATAATCTGCTGTAAGAAAAAATTTATGTTCAGCGTTTGGGAATACAACGGTCCCAATATCTCTTCCTTCAACAACAAAGTGTTTATCACTAACAATTTCTTTTTGCAATTTAACTGTTTTCTCTCTTACTTTTTTTAAAGCACTAACCTTACTTACCTCGTCAGTAACTTCTTTCTTTCTTATATCATTGCTGATATCTTTATTATCTAACACAATTTTTGTTTGGCTATCAATTGAGAAATCAATTTCTAAATTCAGTAAATTTAGAAAATGGACTACCATTTCTTCTGAACTAATATCGACGTTATTTTTAATAAAAAAATAAGTTATCGCTCGATACATCGCACCAGTATCCAAATATCTAAATTCTAGCTTTTTAGCTAGCTTTTTAGCAGTT
>CACGRA010000016.1 GCA_902575395.1 uncultured Fidelibacterota bacterium
TTCAAATTCTAGATAACAATCTTAACTTAGTTAATCAATATGACAATATTGGCGGATGTGCTGGCGATCCGGGTTTCAATTATCTTTTTCCAACATCTGATGGAGGATTTTTATTAAGCGGTGAAGATTCAATCATGAAAATTGACCTTGAGGGTGAATTTCATTCAAAAGCAATTCATCCTGAAGAGTATGGTTTATAATTTATGAATAAAACAGCTATTATTGCTCTTGGAGGGAATGCTCTTTCCCAAAAGAAGGAAGCGGGGACGATGTCTGAACAGTTCAACAATACGCGCCATTCTTTCGCTCAGATTATGGAATTTATTCGTCGAGGATATAATGTGTGTCTTACTCATGGTAATGGTCCTCAAGTTGGAGATGAATTATTAAGAATGGATTTAACGCGAGATGTTGTTCCGCCTATTCCTCTTGGTATCTGTGTAGCGGGCACGCAGGGAACAATGGGATATATGATTCAACAAACATTTCAAAATGCGCTTCGCCAAGAAAAGATTGATAAAGAAGTTGTAACGCTTGTGACCCAAGTTATTGTTAATAAAGATGATCCATCATTTAAAGATCCATTAAAATTTGTAGGAAAACGATACTCTTTAGATGAAGCAACAGCCTTAGCTGAAGAGCTAGGATGGGACATCAAAGAACAAGAGCCAGGCAAATGGAGACGAGTTGTTCCTTCTCCAGATCCAGATTTTGTAATGCATGGTCTTAGCATTCGCACTTTGGTTGAATCTGGAACTATTGTGATTGCAGCTGGAGGTGGAGGAATTCCAGTATATAATACAGAAGAAAATAAATTAAAAGGCATTGATGCTGTAGTAGATAAAGACCTAAGTGCAGCAAAGCTTGGAAGAGTGATTCGTGCACAAGAATATTATATCATTACAGATGTAGATCAAGTATACAGAGATTATAATACACCACAACAAGCTCCAATTCGTAAAATGACAGATACCGAAGCAAAACAATTACAAGAAGAAGGACATTTCCAACAAGGAAGTATGTGGCCAAAAATTCGTTCTGCGATTCATTTTCTAAAGCATCATGGTGAAAAAGCTATTATTACAAATATTGAAAATATTCAAGATGCTATTGATGGGAACGCAGGAACTACAATTGTAAAAGATAATTAGTTTTTTCTTGCCAACTGCCTAATCTATTCCGTAATATTGTCAACGATGAAAATTAATAACAATTTTTACTATTATTTTAATGGAAGGGGTTATGTAGGAACCTAAGGATAGGACTATATCAAAAACTACATACACCCCAGTGAACCCCACTGGGGTTTTTTGTTATATAAAGGGATAAAAATGAATAAAGACATAGAAACAATACGAGAAAAAATTGATACGATTGATAAAGAAGTTTTTCAGTTGTTAATCAATCGATTAAATGCAGTGACAGACATTGGAGAAATCAAAAAGCAAGAAGGATTACCTATTCTGGATGAAGGTAGAGAGCAGGCAATCTATAATAAGATTGATTCTTTGTTTTCTGAAAAAGAAGCCACATTTTTAAAAAATATTTATCAGTCCATTATCACTGAATCAAAAAAGGCGGAGGAATAACATGAAAAATTGGAAAAAAGATTCTTGGCGCAATTGTGAGATTAAACATATTCCTCACTACAATGATCAAGACAAATTAGAGGAAGTCATTGCACGACTTAATGCCTTTCCACCATTGGTGTTTGCTGGAGAGTGCAATAATTTGAAAGCAGAGTTAGCCAAGGCAACAGAACAAAAGGCATTTTTAGTACAAGGAGGGGATTGTGCTGAAAGTTTTAAAGAATTTTCTGCCAACAATATCCGTGACACATTTCGTGTAATTTTACAAATGAGCGCTGTAATTACATCCGAATTAAAGGTGCCAGTTATTAAATTAGGTCGCATTGCAGGTCAATTTGCTAAACCACGTTCTTCCGATACAGAAACGATTAATGGAACGACTTTAAATAGTTATTATGGTGATTCAATCAATGGTATGGAGTTTACCAAAGAATCACGTGAACCAAATCCAGAACGCTTATTACATGCTTATTCTCAATCCGCATCAACACTAAACTTATTACGTTCATTTGCACAAGGAGGATTTGCAAATCTCCGCAAAGTAAACTCGTGGAATATGGGGTTTGTCAAAAGCAGTAAAGAAGGCAAGCAATATGAAAAAATTGCAAATCAAATCACAGATCATCTTGATTTTATGGATGCGGTAGGAGTGAATACCGAACAAGTCATTGATTTGAATACTGTAGAGTTTTATACCAGCCATGAAGGATTACATCTTCCGTATGAAGAAGCGCTAACGCGCGTTGATTCGTTATCCAATAAAGTATACTGTACTTCTGCTCACTTTATTTGGATTGGAGACCGCACTCGATTTGTTGATAGTGCTCATGTAGAATTTTGTCGCGGCATCAGTAATCCAATTGGAATTAAATGCGGTCCATCTTTAGATCCGGAAGAATTAATTAAAATAATTGATATTATTAACCCTACAAATGAAGCTGGAAAGATCTCGCTTATTTTTCGATATGGGGAAGATAATATCGAAGAGCATTTACCGAGACTTGTAGACGCTATTCATAAACATAATAAGACTGTATTGTGGATATCAGATCCAATGCATGGCAATACGATTAAATCCTCTGAAGGACTTAAAACAAGAGACTTCTCATCGCTATTGAATGAAACCGCTAAATCCATTCATATTTTAAAATCTAAAGGAGCTCATTTAGGAGGTATCCATCTTGAAATGACAGGACAAAATGTTACGGAATGTACTGGTGGATTATACAAGCTTAGTGACAAAGATTTAAATTCACGATACCATACGCATTGTGATCCGAGATTGAATGCAAATCAAGCGTTAGAACTTTCTTTTAATATTGCAACTGAGATGGAGAAAAATGGCCATTAATACTACCATTTTATTGCCGGGAGATAAGTCTATATCACATCGAGCAGTAATGCTAGCTTCTATTGCAGATGGTGTAAGCGAGCTTACAAATTTGAATGATGGAAAAGATGTGCAATCTACTATTAAAGCATTGCAAGCATGTGGTGCATTAATTGAAAACGATGATAAGAAATTAATCATTACTGGGACAACACTTTCTAGCCCGAAAAAGCCAATTGATTGTGGCAATTCTGGGACAAGTGCAAGATTGTTATCTGGGTTCTTATCTTCTCAGAGCCTTCAATTTTCGCTAACAGGAGACGATTCTTTGTCTTCTAGACCAATGGATAGGGTGATTGTGCCACTTACACAAATGGGATGCCATATTGAGTCAAATAATGGCTTATTACCACTAATAGTAGATGCATCTGGTCCGTTAAATGGAATTAATTATAAAATGCCAGTTGCCAGCGCACAAGTGAAGTCCTCTATTTTATTGGCTGGATTGGGAGCAGAATCATCATCGAATGTTTCTGAGATTAATACATCAAGAAATCATACTGAAATTATGTTGCATCATATGGGTGCGACTATTACAGTAATGGATCGTGACATTCGTATCGAACCACTTTCTTCATCACTTGAACCTATTACAATGGACATTCCATCAGATCCTTCTTCAGCATCTTTTTTCATTGTATTGACCGTTTTAATGAAAGAATCACAGGTTACCGTTCGCAATATGTTGCTTAATCCAACACGTATTGGTTTTATGAATATTTTGAATAAGATTGGTATTCCTGCTACCATCTCCAATCAACATCATATGAATGGTGAATTATGTGGTGATGTTAGCGTTGAATCATCGTCGGTAGATGGTTTTGAAGTGTCATCTTATGCTATTCCATCTATCATTGATGAAATACCTATTTTGTCTGTATTAGCTGCAGCAGGAAAAGGAAAAACTGTTTTTAATGGAATTGAAGAATTAAAGTTTAAAGAGAGCAATCGCGTACAAGCAATTATCGATAATTTGATCAACTTTGGTATTAAAGCATACGAACAAGACAATAGCTTAATTGTAGAAGGCGGGACACCAACACAGATGCCAACAATTCAGTCTTTTGATGATCATCGTATTGCAATGGCATTTGTTGTATTAAGTATTGCTGTCTTTGGGGAATATAAGTTGGATAACAAGGCATGTATTGATATTTCGTTGCCAGGATTTTTTGACACAATTGAAGAGATGTTATCATGAAGTTAGGATTAATAGGAAATCCAGTTGATCAAAGCATTAGCCCCGAACTACAAAGAATTCTTTTTGATATGTTGAATTTGCAGGGATATACCTATGAAAAAAATGATATTTCTCATGAAAAATTAAATTCATTTTTTGAAGCATTTAAAGCCGGAAGCTTTGATGGAATTAATATTACAATTCCACATAAAGAACATGGACTGAAATTTGTTGATGAATTAGATGAAAAAGCTGAAACATTAGGCAACATAAATTGCATCAAAAAAACTGGGAAACATCTCAAGGGATATAATACAGATTTTTATGGATTTCAGATGATGCTTTGTTTCAACAATATTGATGTTGCTTCGAAGCGTTGTCTTGTTTTAGGAGCAGGTGGATCTTCTAAAACTATTATTAAAGCATTAAGTGATGGAAAAGCAGCTTCCATCACTGTTAAGAATCAATCAATGAAAAATGCTTTGAAAATACAGTCTTATGCAAAGAATCATATGGATGTTAATATTGACTTGTTTGATGATGTTAATCAGGCATTTGATGTGGTAATTAACACAACACCGCTTGGAATGTATGAGCAAGAGGATAAACATGATTTTTTCACGATTCCTTTGCATAATAATTCCATATTAATTGATTTGATTTATACTACAAACAATACACTTTTTTTAGAAAAACACAGAAACCAAGTTAAGCAATGTATTAATGGATTAGATATGTTGATTTTTCAAGCAATCAAGTCTATTGAAATTTGGACCGAAACTACTTATAATGTGAGCCCACAATTGGACTCAATTAGAAAACAATTGGAGAACGTATTATGTTAAAGAAAATATCATACATGACTGCAGGAGAGTCGCACGGAAAAGGACTTATTGGTATCATAGAAGGTATTCCAGCAGGAATGCATTTAACTGAAGAATATATTGCCAAAGATTTGTTGCGAAGAATGCAAGGACATGGCAGAGGTAAGCGTATGAAGATTGAGAAAGATTATGCAGAAATATTTTCAGGAGTACGTCATGAAATTACATTAGGATCTCCAATTTCACTCTTAATCAAAAATTTAGATTGGGTGAATTGGGAAGATCGAATGGCAATTGGAAAACCTAAAAAAGAGCATAAAAAAGTGACAATGCCGCGTCCAGGACATGCGGACTTAGCTGGTGTGATGAAATACGGTTTTGATGACATTAGAAATGTGTTAGAGCGTTCTTCAGCAAGAGAAACTGCAATGCGTGTTGCTATTGGAGCGATTTGTAGAAAATTATTAGAAGAAGTGGGTATTACGGTGGGTAGTAGGGTGTACCAAATTCATAATATTATTGATGAATCATCTGTTGAAAACGATATGAATCTTGCAGAACTAAATAAAACAGTAGATAAATCTCCTGTACGATGTCTTGATAAAAAAGCTGAAAAGAAAATGATCGCAATTATTGATGAAGCAAAAGCAAATGGCGATTCAGTTGGAGGGTCATTTGAAGTGATTGCAAAAGGATTGCCATATGGCTTAGGAAGCTATATTAATGCTGATGGAAAGCTACAAGCTCGCATTACCCAAGCAATGATGTCTGTCAATGCATTTAAAGGCGTAGAAATAGGTGCAGGATTTGCATCAGGAGCTGTATTTGGTAGTGAACTGCATGATGAGATACTATATGAAGATAAAAAAATTACTCGATCAAGCAATAATGCTGGAGGAATAGAGGGCGGTATGAGTAATGCACAGCCAATTCACGTTAAAGTAAGCATGAAGCCAATCTCTACACTTATCAAGCCACTTAGATCCATTGATTTGGATACAATGGAGGCAAAATTAGCACACAAGGAAAGAACTGATTCTTGTGCGGTCCCTGCAGCATCAATTATTGGTGAAAGCATGTTAGCAATTGTCATAGCGGATGCATTATTAGAAAAATTTGGTGGAGACAGTTTAGATCAACTAAAAAAACATATTAAAGCTAGTGGAAAATATTAATCAGATTTTTTTAATAGGAATGATGGGCTCAGGGAAATCTTCTGTCGGAAAATCATTGGCCGAATCTTTGAACTGGACATTCTATGATATCGATCATGAATTAGAAAAGGATCACAACTTATCAGTCAATGATATGTTTGCACATGGTGAAGATCAATTTCGTGATTATGAATCAAAGAAATTGCAAGAAATTGCATCAAAAGAAAATATTGTTTGTTCCACTGGTGGTGGTGTTGTATTGAATGAATCAAATTGTGATATTTTAGGTGAGTCTTTTTGTGTTTATTTGTATACATCAATTGAAAGCCTTTGTCATCGATTAGATAATGATAATTCACGTCCTTTATTATCAAATGGAGATAGGCAGCAATTATTAGAAAATATTTTTTTAGATAGGGAATCAAAATATGAAGCTTTATCAAGTATGAAAATTATAACAGACAACTCTTCAATAGATGAGGTTTGTCAAACGATTAAAGAAAATATTTAATGAGTAAAGTGATACAGGTTGATTTAGGAAGAGATAGCTACAACATTGTCATTGGAAATGATTTTACTAGCTCGATTAAAGCTAAAATGAACGAATCAAATTCAATATGTATTTTGGTTACCCAGAAAAGTATTTACAATGCATTTGAGAGCAAATTTTCTGAATTAGAATCTGCAGGACTTGCTATTCACTTTATTGATGAAAAAGAGAGCGCAAAATCAATAGATACTGTTGTTGGAATTTGCAATAAAATGGCAGGAATAGGGTGTGACCGTTCTTCGACACTATTTGCAGTTGGAGGCGGGGTTGTTGGAGACATTTCTGGGTTTGTTGCATCTATTTTTATGAGAGGCATTGATTATATGCAATTTCCTACAACATTATTAGGAATGATTGATTCATCTATTGGGGGAAAAACAGGAGTAAATTTGGATAGTGGAAAGAATCTAATTGGTAGAATTCATCAACCAAATGAAGTGGTTATTGATACTTCTTTTTTAAACACTTTACCTCAAAAAGAATTTAGTGCTTCTCTTGCTGAAGCAATGAAATATGGGTTGATATATGATAGAGAATTATTTGACTATATTATGCATAATTTTGATGATATTCTTGAATCAAAAGATGTATCAATGCTTGAAAAAATTATTACCAAATCTTGTGAGATAAAATCCAAAATAGTTAGTGAAGATGTTGATGAGAATGGCCTGCGAATGATTCTAAATTTTGGCCATACCATTGGACATGCGATCGAAGCCTATTTTGATTATGAAAAACTGCTACACGGCGAAGCAATTGTGTATGGAATGAAATGTGCTCTTTATCTATCAAAAAAGGTGAATAATTTAAGCGAAAATGATTATGATGAAGCTTTGAATGCATTATCTTTATTTACGCTTCCTCCAATAGATATTGAAGACCATGATGGTTTAATTGAGTTTGTCAAAAGAGATAAAAAATTTAAAGGGTCAACAATAAAATTTATTTTAATTTCCGAGATTGGAAATGCAGTGATTAGTGACTCAATCACCTTGGAAGATATTAAGGAGAGTTTAACAGTTTTATGAAGATAATTATAGTAAATGGACCAAATCTAAATTTATTAGGTGAAAGAGAGCCAGAGGTATATGGATCTGAAACATTAAATGAGATAAATGAATGGATTAAAAACCATGATATTTGTCGAGATATTGAATTGGAATTTTTTCAATCAAATTCTGAAGGAGCAATCATTGATTTTATTCATTCTAAGAGGAAAGAAGTGCAATATCTGGTAATCAATCCTGGTGCATTAACACACTACTCGTACGCATTAAGAGATGCAATTGTTGGAACAGAAATGAAAGCGGTAGAAGTTCACTTATCTGATATTCACGATAGAGAAAATTTTAGAAAGATTTCAGTTATTAAAAGTATTTGTTTAACTCAAATTTTTGGCGAAGGAAAGCAAGGATATATTAAAGCAATTCAACACATATTGGAGCAAGAATGAAAAAAGTTGGTATTCAAGGATTAGAAGGAAGTTTTAGCGAACAAGCAGCAAAATTTTACTGCAATAAGTTTGACATTCAAGATTTTGAATTAGCCTATTTAGTAAGTTCGATGAATGTATTAAATGGTTTAAATAGTAATGAGATTGATGTTGGTATTTTTGCAATGGAAAATGCTCAAGGAGGCGTTGTTATAGAAAGCGTAAAAGCGTTAGCAGAAAATAACTGTAAAATTATTGATATGTTCTATGTTGAAATTAGTCAGAATCTTATGGCGAAGGATAGTATCTCTCTTGGTGAAATTGAAGAGATTCATTCTCATGAACAAGCATTAAAACAATGTAAAGATTATCTTGCTGAGAAATTTTGGTCAAAAAAACTAGTAGAGACAGATGATACTGCAAAATCTGCTCAAGATCTTGCATCAGGAAAACTTGGAGATAATGTTGCTGTTATTGCCAGTAAACAATCTGCAGAAAAGTATGGATTGAATATTGTCGATCATGACATTCATGATTTAAAGAAAAATTTGACATTATTTCTTGCGGTAGAGAGGTTGGATAAAAATGAATAAAGTAGGAATCATTGGTTTTGGACGTTTTGGTAATTTATTATATGAAATACTAAAAAAAGGATTCGAAGTAGAAGTCTTTGATATTAATCCTGATAATCAAACCGAATCAGTCGATTTTCTTCCTTTAGAGGATGTTTTAAAGAACGATACTATCTTTCTTGCAGTTCCTATAAGAGATTTTGAAAAATTAATGAAAGATTTATCTGGTAAAGTTGTAGGTAATAAGACTATTGTCGATGTTTGTTCTGTGAAAGTCTATCCAAAGGATATGATGTTAAAATATTTGCCTGCTGACTCAGATATTATTGCAACCCATCCGTTGTTTGGACCCGATTCTTTTCAAGAACGCGGTTCAGTAATGATGATGGAAAAAGTGCGAGATGCCCATGATAGGTATGACTTTTGGAAGTCATATTTTGAAAGTCAAAATATCATTATAGAAGAAATTAGTTGCGATGAGCATGACATGATTGCTGCTAAATCACAAGGACTTACTCATTTGATCGGAAGGGTAATCGATGATTTTGGAACACAGAAGACCAATATTGATACAGTAGGGTATCAAGCCCTGCATAAACTTGTTAGTCAAACCTGTAATGATTCATGGGAATTATTTGAAGATATTCAACGATTTAATCCCTACACAAAAACAATGATTTCTGACCTTAATAATAGTTTTAAAAAGATTGTTAATAGTTTAGACTAAAAAAAAGGCTACCGAAGTAGCCTTTTTATTTAATCTTTAGTTATAATTTATTCGCGAGTACCGCGAGGATCATCTCCTTCATTGTATACATGGAATGGAAAAGCCAATACTGAAGAATGGTAATCCACATCAGAATCTAACATAGTGCCAAAGTCTAGAGCACCAAAATGCATCTTTAATGGACGTCTATGTTTTGAATCGCTACCAGCACCCCTAGGAACTTTGAGATGTCTAACAAATACATTATCATATGTTATTGTTCCATCGTCTGCTTGAACTCCATCACGAAGACCTCTTCGTGCTTTATGTTTTTTGTGCTTTCCTATATGTAGATTTACTGCTTCGCCACCTCTGAAGTCTAAAATAGGATCACTATTAGAAACACTTACTTCAACACGGAAAGATTCTCCGATAGCAAGTTTTGGCATATTTTCTCTATCTATTAAGTTAGAGTCAGATGCATTTAAGGTATATGCTGCTTCATCAGAATCCATTGGAACATAAATTCGTACTTCATCAACAGATAATTTTGATCCAGATCCACCAATTCCAATGCTAACGGCAGTAATGCCCCACACATATCCATCAGGATTTTCAGCATTATCTCTCTTTTCAAGTCGTGCTTGTTTTACAAAAGTTTCACTGAAAGTCTTTTCAAAAGAATCAATTTCTTCTTTAGTTTCTTTGTTGTATGCCTTTGCATAAAATGTTCCTGAATGGGTTTCAGTGATAGTTGCAATTGCTACATCACAATCTGTACAATCAAATTGTACGTCTCTTGTTTTATCTTCAATCTTTCTTCCAAATCTAAAAATAGCAGAACCATCGGTAGGGAATGGATCTATTCTAGATGATGTATAGTCCATATCATATAGCACTTCATCATAATCTTCATCTTGTACACCATCGTCGTCTATTGCATCCAAACCAACCATTTCATCTAGGTTAATTGCTGCCATCATCTTTAAATAATCTGCATGTGAGTAATTCATTCCATTGTCTTCACATGATACAATGAATAACATTGGTAGTATAATTGCTAATATTTTTCTCATTTTATAATTTTTCCTTAATTGTTAAGTAGTCGAATCTATCGCCTTCTAGCTGGACTTTCAAATCTTTTTTTATCATTTGATTTGTTAGGACCATCTTTTTTTTGCATTTGATTCTTCTTCGCATTATCTGCTATTTTCTTCTTCATTGTCTGTTCAAAAGTCATCAATTTCATGCGTTGTTCTG
>CACGRA010000017.1 GCA_902575395.1 uncultured Fidelibacterota bacterium
TCCCATAGAAAGAAATTGTTTTGCAGTTGCTGCTCCAATGCCAGATGATGCACCTGTTATAATAACTGTTTTATTTATAAATGACATAAGCAGAATCTACTATTTTTTATCTTTTGTATTAAGCCAGTAATAAAAAGGTAGCGCAAACAACAAACTACCCAATAAAGACAGTATAATTAACCAATACCATTTATATTTTCCAATTGGATGGTGTTTAAAGTAGTAGGCAAGCAGAAACATTAACATAAATGCTTCAATAAAAAGAGCTATGCCAATGGTATTCGATTTAAATGTATTAAAATCAAATTCAAAAAATTGCCAATAAAGAAATAAATTATTTACTACTAACAATCCAGTAGCTGAAAACAAAAATAATAGTGTTTTATTCATAACTAGTAAAAATTAAGCCAAAAAAGTTCTCAAGGAATAATTAAAAAAAAATTTGTAGAATATCTTAGAACAACAATAAGGTAACAAATAATGAAAAAAGAAAATCTAACAGAAGAGCAATTAATTTTTCAAGATGCAGCTCGTACATTTTTTGAACGTGAAGTTGAACCTAATAATGAAAAATGGGAAAAAGATGGACAAGTATCACGTGAAGTTTGGTTGAAAGCAGGAGAAAATAATTTTTTTGGCATTGATGTGCCTGAAGAATATGGCGGAATGGGCATTGATGACTATCGATACAACACTATTCTTATTGAAGAAGGAGTAAAATGTGGAGGGGTTGGTTTCGCACATTCTGTGCAAAATGATCTAGTAGTACCATACATTTTACGTCATGGAAATGAAGAGCAAAAAAAACGTTGGTTCCCAAAGATATGTAGCGGAGAAACTATTGGAGCACTAGCAATGACTGAACCAGGTGGTGGAAGCGATCTTGCTGCAATCAAGACTACAGCAAAAGATATGGGAGATCATTATCTTGTTAATGGAAGTAAAACATTTATTACCAACGGTTTATTAAGTGATTTAGTAGTTACTGCAGTTAAAACTGATTCAAAAGAGCACGCAAAAGGAATTAGTTTGTTAGTCCTTGAACGTGGGATGGAAGGTTTTGAACGTGGAAAAAAACTAGATAAAATTGGTCAAAAAGCACAAGATACAGCCGAACTTTTCTTCAAAGATGTAAAAGTTCCGAAAGAAAATCTATTGGGAGAAGAAGGAAAAGGATTTTATTACATGATGGAGAGTCTTCCTAAAGAACGTTTATCAATTGCGGCTGCATCAATTGCTGTTATAGAAACGGTATTGGAATACACCATTCAATATTGTCATGAACGTAAAGCCTTTGGTCAAAAAATTGGAAGTTTTCAAAATTCAAAATTCAAATTAGCAGAGATGAAAACTGAAGCTGAAATTGGTAGAACTTTTTATGATCAATGTGTCTTTGAATTAAATGATAAAAAACTAACACCTGAAAAAGCTGCAATGGCAAAATGGTGGCTGACTGATGTAGAGCATCGTGTGGTGGATCAATGCTTACAGCTGCATGGTGGTTATGGATATATCCTTGAATATCCTGTTGCTAAAGCATATCTTGATTCTCGTGTACAAACTATCTATGGTGGTACTAATGAAATTATGAAAGAAATCATTGGTAGATCGTTAGGATTTTAATATGGAAAAGAAATTAGAAGGAAAAGTTGCATTAATCACAGGTTCAGGTCGCGGAATTGGTAGAGAGCTTGCTTTAATGTTGGCTAAAGATGGAGCACATATTGTTGTCAATGACCTTGATGCTGATCCAGGCAATCAAACTGTAGAAGATATTGTCGCAATGGGTGGAAAAGCAGTTGCATGTAATGGCAGTGTAACAGATGATGATTTTCCTGAACGATTTATCAATACAGCTCTAGATACTTTTGGTGGATTAGACATTATTGTTAATAATGCAGGATATACTTGGGATAATGTTATTCAAAAAATGGATGATGACCAATGGCAAGCAATTCTTGATTGTCATTTAACAGCCCCATTTCGTATTCTGCGTGCCGCACAACCACATATAAAACGACTCTTTCTTGAAGAACAAGAAAAAGGAATTATCAATTATAGAAAAGTTGTCAATATCTCATCTACTTCAGGTGTGAATGGTAATGCTGGGCAAATAAACTATTCTACTGCAAAAGCAGGAGTAGTAGGCATGGCAAAAACGATGGCAAAAGAATGGGGTCGATATAATGTGAATGTTAATGCAGTAGGATTTGGATTAATTAAAACACGATTAACTGATGCAGATGCAAAAAAAGATGAATCTACTATTGATATTGAAGGTAATAAAATCAAAGTAGGTGTGAATTCGGCATTATTTGAAGCTGCAAAAACAATGATTCCACTTGGCAGACCAGGAACACCTCAAGAAGCTGCAGGTGCTATTTATATGTTCTGTATTCCTGAATCGAACTATGTCACAGGACAGATTTTAATGTGTCACGGTGGTGGATTTGGCTTATAATTAATGAAATATTTATCTCCTTTACTCCCATTTCTTCTAGTTTGGGGTTTATTATTGTGCACAGAAACATTTGCTTCAATTAGTCTAATTAATGGTCTATCACAACTATTATTATTTTTACTGGTAGTTTGCTTGCCAACATGGCGTACTGGACGTATGTCATATGTTGATATCGGTTGGCCATGGGGAGTAGCTCTTATTGGTATTATCACTTGCTATTATGCTGAAGGCGATAGTCTTCGCATTATGGTTATTAGTATCATTTATATCCTTATTGGTAGTCGCATGGGCTTGGGTGCATTAAAAATGTGGAGCCTAGGAATATTCAATAAAGAATTTCCTCGTTATGAATACCAAAAACGACGTTGGAAAAGAGCAGGGAAAAATAATACTGCTCTAGCAATGCAGATTGAAGCAATGTTACAAGGTTTAGCTAATGCTTCTTTCTTCGCAATGCCAGCTTTTATCATTGCAACTAATACAAGTAACCCTAAAGAATTGGGTTTACAAGTTGTAATACTTGAAATCATTGGAATTGTGATATGGTTCAGTGCTTTTATAATGGAATCAGTTGCAGATATGCAAAAACTGTCTTTTTTAAGAGAAATGAAAAGATTAGGAAAGAAAAACCAGGTCTGTAATGTTGGATTGTGGAAATATAGTCGTCATCCAAACTATTTTGCTGAATGGATGGTCTGGAATGGAGTTATTATCGCATCTATCCCATCATGGATTATGTTATATGAAAAAGAATCTCCAATTGTTTGGGTATTATTAGGATTAGGATTACTATTTATGTCTAGATTAATGTATACTACATTAGTGTATCATACTGGTGCAGTACCATCAGAGTATTATTCAGCACAGAAAAGACCTGATTATAAAACCTACCAGAAAACAACAAATAGATTTTTCCCTGGCCCTAAGAAATCTTAACGCAATAGACTATCAATTACACTTGGATCTGCTAATGTAGAAATATCACCCAAGTCATCAGTCTCATTTTGAGCAATTTTCTTTAGAATTCTTCGCATAATTTTTCCGGATCGTGTTTTTGGTAGTCCATCACAAAATTGAATTACACTTGGTTTTGCATGAGGACCAATAATTTTTGTAACAGTGGATAGAATATCTGTTTTAATATCATCGGAAGGTTCAACGCCTGTCATTAAAGTAACAAAGGCATAAATTCCTTCTCCTTTAATATCATGGGTGTATCCAATAACAGCAGCTTCTGCTACCCCGCTTGCAGCACCAATGGCTCCTTCAACTTCTGCAGTACCAATACGATGCCCTGACACATTTAATACATCATCTACCCTTCCTGTAATCCAGTAATATCCATCATCATCGATAAATGCTCCATCTCCTGTAAAATAATTTCCAGGAGCTTGAGAAAAATAAGTATCTTTAAAGCGTTGATGATCTCCATAGACAGTGCGCATTTGTCCTGGCCACGACTGTGTCATCACTAAATATCCTGTTGTATTCTTATCGGTAATTGTATTTCCATCTTCATCGAGCAATGCAGGCTCAATACCAGGTAAGGGCAATGTAGCTGAACCTGGTTTTGTTGGAACGCATCCTGGGATTGGAGACATTAATATACCACCTGTTTCTGTTTGCCACCATGTATCAACAATTGGACACTTTTCTTTTCCTATCACTTGAAAATACCAATGCCATTCAGCTGACTTAATTGGTTCCCCTACCGTTCCTAAAACACGCAAGCTTGACAAATCATATTGATTAGGAAAATCATCTCCTTCTTTCATTAATGCACGCAATGCTGTCGGTGCCGTATAGAAAACATTGACCTTGTGTTGTTCTACAATTTGCCAAAAACGTCCATTATCAGGATAATTTGGGACACCTTCAAAGATGACTTGAGTAACTCCATTGGAAAGAGGGCCATATACGATATAAGAATGTCCTGTAATCCAACCAATGTCAGCAGTGCACCAATAAATTTGGTCTTTATTATAATCAAATACGAGCTCATGAGTATGAGAAGTATATACCATATATCCACCTGTTGTATGTAATACACCTTTTGGAGTGCCAGTAGAGCCAGAAGTATATAAAATAAACAAAGGATCTTCTGCATCCATCACTTCAGGTTCGCATACTGTATCACATCCCTCTATAAAATCATGCCAATACACATCTCTTCCTTCTTGCATTTCCACATCATTATTACATCTATCTACAACAACAATCTTTTCCAAAGATGGACATTCATCAGCAATTTTATTTGCATTTTCTTTCATTGGAATATCATGTTTTGTACCACGCACACCATTATCTTGCGTGATTAAAAGCTTACACTCTGAATCATTAATTCTATTCTTTAATGCATCACTAGAGAATGCTCCAAACACAACAGAATGTACTGCGCCAATGCGAGCACACGCTAACATAGCAACAATCGCTTCGGGAATCATTTGCATATAAATACAAACACGATCTCCTTTTTGAATATTTGCTTTTTTTAATGCATTTGCAAATTGAGATACATGCACCAATAATTCATTATACGTTACATTTTTGGTAACATTAACATCATTTGATTGCCAAATGAGTGCTGTTTTGTCCCCTAGCCCATTTTTGATATGTCGATCAATACAATTATAAGAAGCATTTAATTTACCATTAGTAAACCATTCAATATGAGCATCATGATAATTTGTTTTGTTAACATGAGTCCATTTTTCAAACCAATCAATTCTTTCTGCAACTTTAGCCCAATATATATCAGTATCGGAGTGAGCAGATTCTTTTATTTTAAGATAATCTTCGAGGGTATTAATACCAATTGAGGATGAGAATCCCCTAGGAACATTGTATTTTTTCACAATGTCAATTTAGTAAATGTTTATAGTACGTGGAAGTAGATTAACAGCTACAATTATTTTTTGCAGCAACTACAACTACAATTACAATTACAATTATTTTTGCACCACCAAATACATGCAACAGCTATAATCGCAATTATCCACCACCATTGTTGTAAAAATTCCATTATAGTGGTTAGTTATTTTGACTCCACCACCAGCATATAACAGCTACTAGCAGTATTGCCCACCACCATTGTTGTAAGAATTCCATTTTTTGTCCTTATAAGTTAGTTATAAAAAAAAGGGGGGCAACTACCCCCCTCTTCATTTTGAATTTAATGATTTTTATTTAATCAATCGAATTAATTACTTCCGATGCAAAAACTACCGGAATAAAAGCTACAGTAGCCACTACATTAATAATTGGAATGGCTCCAATCATTGAAGCAGTTATAACCGTTTGCTGTCTTTTTGCTTTGACTTCTTTTGATGCATCACTATTACGAATCTTTATCAACTTAGTTGTTGGATAAATCAAAGCAATTGTAGAATAGGTCGTCAAAAGATCAGATGACACATTCCCAGCAATAAATATGCCTCCAACAGTAATCAATGTTTGTGTAGCAAGTGATTCATAGGTATCTCTTGTAACCATTTTTCTTCTAGATTTTCTTTCTTTTTTATCTGATTCCTTTTTAATGGACTCAAATACTTCTTGCTCAGCAGCTGTGTAATCATCTATAGATGAATCATCAGTAGATTCTTGTGCAAAAAGAATTCCGCACATTAAGGTTAAAAAAATTAGTCTTGATGCTATCATAAATAATATTCTATAGCGAACTGAAAACTGCGTCCCGGTTCAGGATATCCAATAGTAGATTCATATTTTTCATCAAATAAGTTATCAATAACAAAGTTTAACTTCAGATTATTTTCTTTAATAGTAATATCTTGATCAACTGCAATATTCAATATTCCATATGATTCTGCTGTAATCTCATCAGCAAAAGATGACTCATATTGGGCAATGCGTTCTCCAGTTAATCTATAATTCATAACTAAGCTTGTATTTTGATTGAAATCAACTGAGTAGAAAATATTTGCCATGAAATCAGGTACATATAATAATGATTTATCAATTTCGTCATCATTGCTATCATATCTATTATAGGAAACACGCACAATGCTATCTTTAAATCTTTTTAAATAACTCAAATTAATTGTTGAGCGAGAAGCGGATGAAATATTAATAGGTGAATATTTAAAATTTTCATCTGGTTGCCATGAAATCAGGTTATTATAGTCTTTTGTTGATACTCCCATGATAAATTCGCCAAAAGAATTATTAGAAATAAATTTTATATCCATATAATTACTATCTTCAGGCTCTAAATCTGGATTGCCACTACTATATAGCCCATCTGGCCAAAATAAATCGTTCATAGTAGGAAATTGAAATGCAGATCCAGCATTTATTGTTATATCAAATAAAAATCCGCTATTAGCTAATGGAATATCAACAAATCGGGTTCCAAAATTATAGGTTTCTTTCTTTGTGCTGGACTGTTTGTCAAATCTGATTGACGGTGAAAGCTTAAATAATTTTTTCTTATTAATATAATTGAAATGCAATAATGCAGAAGTATTATCAATCTCTTGATTAGATAAATCAGTGCTATCCATTCGATCAGATTTTTTCTCAGCTATTAATTGATAATCCATTGACTCATTAATACGTTGTTTCCAGTCTAAACCAAACTTATTTGAGGAAAGTTCATGCACGCTAAGAATTGGGTAGGATTCATTTGGGTCATCAAATTCTTCCTCATTTGTAATTCTAGTTGAAAATAATTTTAGCGAACTTGATTTAAAAAATTTGATGAATGATAATGAATATAAATCATGTTCATTTGTCTTTGTTGCCAGCAATGATGGGAATGAAAGACTCCCAGGCACTCCTCGCACTATACTTGATGTCATTGAATTAATATTTACCATTAAATCATCATTAATAATAAACTGACGCTCCATTGCAATAAATGACTGATCTAAATAATTGTTTTGTCTGTCTTCTTTTTCTCCAGATGCTGTATTATGAAATTTATAATTACCTTCATAATCAGTTTTTCCAAAAATAATGGTTCTTTTTGATTTTTCTCTTTCAAAGACATAGGTAGAACCAAATTGTTCCAATCCATAACTACCAAAACTATAAAATATTTTATCGGATATTCTTCTGCTATCTAATTCTAATGTCCCATCAATGGATCCTGAACCATAACGAACACCTGAATTCAATTTATAGTTAATGGAATTGAGCATAAAAGAAGGAAAGATTGATAAATCAGTAAGTCCATTTTGAGAGCTTGTTAAATCAAAATCATTATACATTACTTTTGTATGGCGTGCAAATCCTGCATCAAAAGATGCGGAAACATTACCTGCATACCCTCCATATGTTCTTAAAACCAATGAAGGAACTTGATTAAGGGAGCCATTTCTTGAGAATGAACCTAACCCCCCAGATTTACTAGTTTTAGCAAGATAATTTAGATTGTCTTTTGCAAATACATTCACGTCATCAAGCTGAATACTATCTATAGATAATACCACTACAGTAAAATCATCCTTGATAAATTCTAAAATATTAGAATTGAAACCAATACGATCAAATTTAATTTTTGAATTATCATTAATAGCAATATTAAACAAACCATCTTGGTTTGTTACATACCAATTAACTGAATCATCTTTATCATTTTCTGGTAATTCTGTAACTGTAACATACGGAACTGGTAATCCATTTGAATCAATCACAATCCCTTCTACCATGGTCTGAGAAAAGGCTACTGTTAAAAATAAAAAATAGAAAAAAGCTCTCATTTTTCCCCTTGTAATTATGTTTTTCAATTATTTTTAGAGAAGAAATTTAATAAAATTTTAATTATTGTTTGAAAAAAAATTCCACATTATTTCTTCCATCTCTAATCCATTAATGCGAATACCAAACCATTCATGACCACCCCCATTAACTTTGTACAATTCTACAATGGAATTATTATCACCATTTTGATAAGAATAATAATCAACATTACCTATGGTATTTGTTTCAGGTGTTGTATCAGTATTGTTATAACCTGTCCAATAATTAATTGCTTCATCTACAGATAATAAGTATCCATCAATTCCATTGTAAGGCCTGTCATTGTCAGCTGTTCCATGAAAAACAATTACTGAAGTAGGATGTGTGGGTGTGCATGCATTGCTAGCTTCTAATGGCATTAATCCTGAAACCGAGCTCATTGCAGTTACTAAATCACTTTTATAGCATGCTAATGTATATGAAAAATCTGCTCCATTAGAATATCCTGTAGTATATACCTTGTTATTATCAATATTGTAATCATTTGCTATTTGATTTACCAAGGCTTCAAAAAATCCAAAATCATCTTGATCACATTTGTTATCTCCTCCAGGTAATCCTGTATTCCATGCAGTGCCACCATCGCACACAAGTCCTTGAGGATACACTGCTATAAAGTCTTGACTATCAGCTAATTCCCTAAAATTAGCAGTATTGACAAAGTCTGATGCATATCCGCCCCATCCATGAAAAGCAAAAAGCACTGGAAAAGATATATTAGAATCATAGGATTCTGGTATATAGATAAGATATTCTCTTGTTTCACCATCATAAATCATCGTTTTAGATAATAAACCCGTTGCTGGTGAAGTTGAAAAGATATCATCCAAATGAAATGGGCCATTGCCATCAGAGCTTCCATCTCTGGATTCAACATTTTCATCTGCATCAATGAAAAAGACTTTTTTATCACTTGTATATGCATACACATGAAATGATCCATCATCTTCAAAAGTAATAGCAGTATTTTCATCTGCGCCTACCCCTATTGTACATGATGACTGGCTGATAAAATCTTTTAATCTATCTTCTCTATCTCTTTCAGAAAAATGAGTATCAAAAATAACGCCGTCAAATAAATCAATATCTAAAAAATCGTCCGTTAATACCAATCCTGTCCAAACACAATCTCCAAAGATGGCCATACCTGCTGATGTGCCTCCAAGTACTGCACCTCTATCAATCGCATTCTTAATCGCTTGTTGAATAGCTGTGTCACGCCAATAATCAATGTAAGTTCCTTGGTCTCCACCTGCAAACCAGATACCTTCAGCATTATTAATAAGCGTAATAATATCAGGATGCTCTGATGCGCCTTCAAACACAATAGAATTCACTGAATTAATTGTCACACCAAGATCTTGATACATATAGTCATTATATCCATCTGATCCAGATGTTCGTAAAACAACAATGTCTCCACCATTGGCACGATTTAAGAACCATCGCATTCCATTATCATCTTCTGCTGCTCCTCCCATTAAACAAATGCCTCCGCTAGGAGTAACTTGGATATTTGAATTGCCAGTCTGATAGATAGTAAAATTTGTTGGTTGAGTATCAGAATTGTCAGAGTTATCATCCGTTTCAGAAGATGAAACTGTATCTCCGCCTGAACAAGATAAAAGAATTAAAAAGATAAGAAAAAATATTTTTTTCATATTTTATTTTTAACTAATCAAGATCAACTAAACAATCCGTACAAGTTAATAATGCTTTTGGTTCTTGAATGTCTGTTAATGTTTCATATAGACTTGCTAGACCATTAAGCGCTGATAAAACTTTAGGCTCCCCTAGAGACACATCAAAATTTTCAAGTAATTCTTTGAAAATCATCTCTCCAGGAGAGATTTCT
>CACGRA010000018.1 GCA_902575395.1 uncultured Fidelibacterota bacterium
TGAAATCTTGATATTTATCTCCTCCTCGTGTCATCACATTATCACGCCCTACTGCGCTGACAATACCTGCTGTAACTGTGTGACTTAAATTTGCAGAAAAAGGACTTCCAATTGCCAACACCCATTCACCAACTCTAACATTGTCAGAATCTCCAATTTTTACTGCTTTTATATCTTGTGCTTCAATCTGTAAAATAGCTAAATCAGTTCCTTCATCAAGGCCAACAATTTGAGCATCAAACATTCTTTTATCCATTAATTGTATAATAATTTCATCGACAGGTTTTCCATTCTCAATGACAACATGGTGATTGGTTACAATATAACCATTCTTTTCATCCACAATTACACCAGATCCTAAAGATTTTCCTTCATAAGAATCAGGAATATCTCTTCCCCAAAATCTATAAAAGTCTTGAACGCCTTCATCTACTGAATAAGTTTTTTTAGCTGTAATTGTAACAACAGATTCATTTACATTATCTACAATATCAGCAAACAATGTACTAAACTGATCAACAATTGGGTTTTGACCAAAAACAAAAGATATTAAAATAGTTAATGTCAGTATTTTTTTCATTTTATATCCATTATATAGAGAAAGTTAAAATAAGTTCCACGATTAGTCTAATCCTGATTCTAGAAATTCTATAAAATCGTCTACATTTCTTGACATTCCCGGAAATTCTGCAATAATAGAATCTTCCTTATCTAAAATAACATAATAAGGAAGTGCAGCAGTTTCAAATCTATCAATCTGATATTGTCTCTTTTCTAAATAATTATCTCCAGCATCAGTATATAAACTAACCAAAACAAATTGCTCCATTAGCTGCTCTACAGATTGCTGTGTAAATATATTGGTTTCCATCCAACGACAATTAGTGCATGTAACTCCAGTAAAATCAATAAATATATTCCTATTATCTTGTTTTGCTAATTGAAAACCTTGTTCCAAAGAATTCACCCAATTCAGATTAGAATATTCTTTTTTTGGAGGTAAATACGATTCAATAGTTCCATTGATACGATATCCAAAATTTCCTGATAATAAATACAATGATAAAGCAAAGAATATAATTGAAAGCAAACTTCTCTGATAAGAAAATTCTATTTTAGAATCATTTTTAAATCGAATATAACCTACGATATAAAGAGAGCATAAGGCCATAATAATTGCCCAACAAATAAGCACTACCTCATAAGTAAATATGTCCCACTGCCATACCAAATCTGTATTGCTAATGAATTTAAATGCTGCTGCTATCTCCAAAAATCCCATAATTACTTTTACAGAGTTTAACCAACTGCCTGACTGAGGCATCTTTGTTAAATAATGTGGAAAAAGCGCTAAGAGAAAAAAAGGAGATGCAAAAGCCAAACTAAATATCAACATACCAATAATAGGCCAAAACCATTCTCCTTGTGACGCTGCAACTAGTATTAGTCCCATAAACGCCACTGTACATGTAAAAGAAGTAAGAGTAAAAGTTAAAGCCATAAACAATATACCTGCATATCCTTCAGAATTTTCTCTCTGAAGTGAAAAACGTTTTAATGATTGAGGAAGATCAATTTCATAAAAACCAAAAAGTGAAAACGCAAAATAGATGAAAAGAGCAGCAATAAATAGATTTACATAAGGATTAGAGGCAAGTTGTGTTGCTCCAGAAGCGCCAAGAAAAATAGCTAGTAACATTCCAAGCAATGTAAATGTCATCACAATTCCAAACATATAAACAAGAGCACCTTTAACGGGTGAAGTATTTTTATCTTCGCCTCTCTTCAAGAAAAAAGAGATTGTAATAGGTATCATTGGAAATACGCAAGGAGTTAATAAAGCTAAAAAACCCATACTTAATGATAACAACAAAAAAGACCCAACTTTATTATCTGTTATATCTAATATTGATTTTTTATCAAAGTCAAAATTTACAACAGCATACTCATTCCGAATAGGGCCATCTACAACATTAAATTTTATATCTTGTGTATACTCATTAGGAGGGTAACATAAGCCTTCATTGCATACTTGATATCTCACTGTAGACTTCAGACTATAAGATCCTAAAGGGGTGTCATCATTAATTTGAACTGGTATTTTAAATTGCGGTTTATTTTTATGATATTTTGTTATAATCATAAACCCTTCATCAAAAGCTTCGATTGGTTTAGGTTCGATAATTCTACCAACCTGATCAACAATTGACCCTTCTACTCTCATAGTTGTTGATTCAGGGCCATCTGGAACATCATATATAGCATAGATATGCCAACCATATTCAAGTTCTGTATCCAAAGTTATAAGAGCCACTTCTCCTTGTCTTACATCATCTATACTAAACCTGAAATTGGCTGGATCATCAAATTGTTGACCAAAAAGCATCGAACAATAAAAAAGTAATAATAATTTTTTCATCAGTTTGGAAAAGGTAATCTTTTCTTGATTTTTGTCCAAAAAGTTTCTTTAGGAATTTCTATTATTTCTTCAGTCTTATCTTCATCTGAAGAATTAAGTCTATCAATCAAATCTTGAACTTGTCTCTCTCCACATTCATGGCCATATTTAACAAAATCATCAGTGCGATCAAATGCGGACCAGTGTAAACTTTCTGTGTTCGGATTAAATACAAAGTCTGCTTGATCTAATAAATATTGATTTAAATGCCTAGTGGTAACATCTCTAACTCTCGACATAATCTCTATAATATTATCTGGTTCTTGATTAGTCTTAAATTCTTTTCCGATATTAACTGCGATAATAAAATCACATTTATTTACTAATGGAGCGACAGGTGTGGGCAATGTGACTCCCCCGTCTACTAATATTCTACCATCTTTATAAGATGGTTCAATAAATCCAGGAATAGATGAACTTTTTACTACAGCATCCAATACACTACCAGCGCTATAAATAAGAGGCTTGCCTGATATAAGATCTGTAGAAGTAATAATTAAGGGAATTTTTAATTCATCAAAATTTCTGCAAGAAAATAAATTTTCTGCTGCTTTTTCAAGTCGTTCAGCTTTTACAATTGATTTTCTTGTTGAACTAACCATTAGAACATATTGATTCTTCATCTGGGTAATTATTTTTGAAAAAATTGATTCGTCTTGTTCATCATCTGGAATATATCTAAATCCTAAATCTTGAAAATCTTCACCATTAATATGATCAATATATTTTTTTTCAACTACGCTTGCATCTCTATGACATGCATACATTGCACCAATCATAGATCCAGCGCTAGTGCCGCATATAATATCAGGAATAATATTATTTTTCTCTAAAATTTTCAATATTCCAATGTGACATGCGCCTCTTGCTCCACCGCCCCCTAAAGCAAGGCCTATTTTTATATTTTTATACATCTATTGTGTTGCTTCCAGGTTTTACAGCAGGGATATCTTGAAGTGTATCAGGAAGATTTTCTGGGTCAAAAATATTTGCAACTTGTTTAGTGATGGAAAAAAATTCTTTATGCAAATCTATATTAGATGAACTTCGATCAACAACAACGCCTATTCCAACAATATCTGCATCATGATTGTTAATTAAATTAATTACTTCTTTCAATGATCCTCCCGTACTCAAAACATCTTCAATAATTAAAATCTTTTCACCCTTTTTAACAGAAAAACCTCTTCTAAGTTTCATATTGCCTTCGGATCTTTCACAAAAAATTGTTTTAACGCCTAATTGTCTCCCAACTTCTGTTCCCAAAACAATACCTCCCATTGCAGGAGAAACAACTTTTTCAACTCCAAATGATTTAAAATGATTACACAATATCTCACCAAACATCATCAGATATTTTGGGTGTTGAAGAACTTTAGCACATTGAAAATAAGTATCGCTTCTCATGCCAGAAGATAATATAAAGTGTCCATACATTAATGCATTTGTATTTTCAAAAATCTTTGTGAAATCTTTATCGTTCAATATAGCCTCTCATTTTTTCTAAAAATTCTTTTGCTGAACTAGAAACATCATCTGCAAAAATTATAGATCTTGATACATTGATTAAAGTTGAATTAGCAAACTCTGCATTAATTTTAATGGTATTTTCTAAATCTCCTCCTTGAGCACCAATACCTGGAATTAGAAAAGGCAATCTGCTTAATTTTCGAACTTCTTCCATCTTTTCTATATTAGTAGCTCCAACTACCAAACCAATATTATCATTTTGATTTATATTATTTGTTAAATCAATCACATTCTTAAATGAATCATCTTGAATCTTTGATGCAGAAGAATTTGATGTTACACAAAGAACATAGGCTCCTTTCTCAGGATTGGAACAAAATGGCTCAATCGTATCAGCTCCCATATATGGATTAACAGTAATAGCATCACAATTAAAATGATTAAAGAATGCATTTGCATAATGTTTTGCAGAGTTCCCAATATCTCCCCTCTTTGCATCTGCAATAATAATATGTTCATTTCCGATTTCTTGTATTAATTCTTCTAACCAAACAAATCCTTCAGATCCCCATTCTTCAAAAAAAGCTAAATTTGGTTTATACGCAGCTGCAAACTCTCTAGTAGCTTCAACAATTTTTAATGAATGATCTTTGAGTTGTTGCAAGCTCACATCAGATGAAAAATGGCTTTTATCAATGTCAATCCCTACACATAAATTAGAATTTCTATCTTGAATTGATTTTTGCAGTTTATTTTTAAAGGATAACATCAGTGAAATTTAACTTAATTAGCACCATGAAACAAATGGCTTCATACTATATTTAAATGTTTTTAATTTTCCATCGAAGTGGAAAATTTTATAGAAGAATCTCAAACAAAAATCATTGCATCAACAAATGTATTTCAAATTGAACTTGTTGAAAAACTGGGCAGAGAAGATTATTCACCTTTGATTGATATTTCTTTACATCTTGCAAAAGAATATGGCAGGCAAGCTGTGTTAACAAAAAATACCATTGAAAAATATTTTGATGCTGAAAAATGTTTACCATTTATAGCAAAATACCAAGGTGAAATTATTGCATATATCATTGGAATTCCTCTTGAAGAACTTAGAGAAGAGAAATGGACTATTACTGATGAAAATTTTGGTAAAGGAAATACTTTATACACATATGCTTTTGTTATTATGGAAAAATATAAATCAAACGGTTATGCAAAAATGTTAAAAAGAGTATATATAAGCTGGGCAAAAAAAAGAGAGGATATAAAATATATTACTGGCCATGTTCGCGAAGGTATTGCTAATAGATTTGATAACAACATTGAAATCGTTAACCATATCAAAGATTGGCAAGGAACTGGCAAACCATTTGAGTATTATAGAAGATCTCTTGAAAATGAATTAAAAGAACCATCTGTATATAGTCCTCCAGTAGAAATCACAATCTAATCAAAAGTGTTTGTTGGTCATACAGATATGTCTGTATCATCGTCATCGTCTTTATTTAAAAGACTTATTAATATCAATGCAAGAGAAGAAATGGCAAGAGCTGGAATAACAGCTTCATCAAGACTCCATTCGTTTCCAAAGTAAACAGTTGCAACTATTCCTGATAAAATTGAACATATAGCACCATACTTTGTTGCTTTATTCCAGAAAAATGCTGCCAATAATGTTGGAGTGATTGCTGTCCCATAAATTGTGAATGCATATAATGCTTTTTCAAAGATTGTTGTATCTGCAGCAAACATTCTTGATACCCAATATGAGAAAAATCCTAATAATAATACTAATAATCTGCTCAGCGTTACGATTGTCTTATCAGAATACTTACGATTTGAATATTTTAGGTAAATATCATTAATTAGAATAGTGGTTGGAACAAGAAGAAATGAATCAGCAGTAGAAACAATAATACCTATAATCGTTGCAAGCATTAATGCCCCAATGAATGGAGGCAAAAAATTATAAGCTGCATAGATTAATACATGTGATTCTTTTTCTATATCTGTAATCATGCTAGAACTAATCCAAGCATTGGCAATTATTAAAGATTCTAAAATAACAACCGCAAAAAATAATAGATATGTTGCTTTTTTTGCAGATTGAACTGAATCGCTTGCAAAAAATCTTTGATACATATTTGCATCACCAAGAATCAATAAAAAAGATGGTAAAGTAAAGTTTATAACTTCTCGAAATGATAATACTCCAAACATAGACATATTATCTGTCATGCCTTTAGCTGTAAAACTAGCAGACATACCATCAAATCCTCCTGCCTGAAAGAAAAGAATTGGTAGGGCAATAACAAAACATGTAATCATCAGTATTCCATTTGCAACATCTGTATAGGCAACACTTAGTAATCCTGCTAAAACAGTGTAAGCAACAATAAACAAAGCTGCTATTATAGTTGATTGGTCTAAAGTTAACCCTGTCCCCAAATTATCATGAAATATCGTGTATATTACTGCACCCCCAGCATTAAACTGATAACTTACAATTACCAAATAAGCCGCAAGCAGTGCAATAACGGACAATATCATTGCTGTATCACCAAATCGTGAACCAATAATTTCTGGTACTGTTAATTTTTCTGAAGCTCTTGCTTTCCCAGCTATTTTTATCAATGCCAATACTCCTAGCATTCCACCTATAGGCAAAAGAAAACCTGCTGCACCTATTTCAAAAGTTTTGCCTGCATTTCCAAGAACAGATCCTGTCCCCATCCATGTTGCAGCCATAGTGCCAACAAGAATCCAAGGAGATAAAGATCTACCTGCAACAGAAAAGTCTTCCTGATTTTTAATTGAATCTGACTTGCTAAAACCAATTAAAAGCAATCCAATTAGATAGATTCCGATAATTACATAATAAATCATTGAAATAATTTAATCATAATACATATATTATTCTTAATTAATGCAATTACACTGGAAAATAATAATAGGTTTAATTCTTGGTACCATTTTTGGTATAGCAAGCGCAATAAATGGATGGTCTAATTTTACACAGGATTATATTGCGCCTTTTGGAACTATTTTTTTAAATCTTTTAAAACTAATAGCGGTACCATTAGTAGTATCATCTCTTATAACAGGCGTGGCTTCTCTTTCAGATACAAGAAAACTTTCACGCATCGGCATGAAAACAATTCTATTATACATTGGTACTACAGCTGTTGCAGTAAGTATAGGTTTAATCTTAGTTAATCTTCTTGAACCAGGATCCGCAATTCCTGACAGCTATCAAGAAACTTTAAGCAATGAATACATAGAAAAAGCTGCAGATAAGAAAAATGCTGCAAATTCAGTGCAAAAAAATAGAGGGCCTTTACAGCCTCTTGTGGATATGGTTCCAAGTAATATCTTTTCTGCTGCTTCCAATAATAGTAATATGCTTCAAGTCGTATTTATATCAATCATTTTTGGAATTTCTTTGATTGGAATTGATCGAAAATTTTCAAAACCTGTTTTGGATTTTCTTGAAGGAATTAATCAATTAATTATAAAGCTTGTAGAAATGATAATGTATTTTGCACCTTATGGTGTATTTGCATTAATAGCTAAAACTATTAGCTCTGTTTCTGGGGATATATCTCAAATAAGTAGCATTTTGTCGGCTTTACTATTTTATATGGGAGTGGTTATTGCTGGACTATTTATGCATATGAGCCTTACTTATATATCTATTCTTAAATTTTTTACAAATATTAGCCTTAAACATTTCTTTAAATCTATTGGTCCAGTGCAACTTGTTGCTTTCTCTACAAGTTCAAGTGGAGCAACTCTGCCAGTAACAATGAAACGATGTGAAAAAGATCTTGGTGTTTCTGAAGAAATATCTTCATTTGTTTTACCATTAGGAGCAACTATCAATATGGATGGGACAGCTCTATATCAAGGAGTAGCAGCAGTATTTATTGCACAAGCTGTTGGAATGGATCTTACATTTGCAGATCAATTCACAATTGTAGCTACTGCTGTATTAGCATCGATTGGAACAGCTGCTGTACCTGGAGCTGGAATTATTATGTTAGTTATTATCCTAGAGGCAATTAATGTTCCAAGTGAAGGAATAGCATTAATTCTTGGAGTTGATAGAATATTAGATATGATACGTACTACAACAAATGTTACAGGTGATGCTACGATTGCATGCGCGATGGATTCTTTAGAGAAATAGACCATTCTTCATAATTCTGTTTAATTAACTTCTTTATATTGGACAACTGCAATGATCTTGTTGCAGAAACCATAATAGCATCAGGAAAAGAATTCTTTAGATATTTGATCTTGTCATCATCAATTAAATCAATTTTATTAAAAATATATTGATGAGGAATCTTTTCTGCACCAATCTCTGTTAATACGCTTTGTATTGTATTAATCTCATTATATAAATCATTAGAATTTGCATCTAAAACTATTAATAATAGATTAGAGTCTACTACTTCTTGCAATGTAGACTTAAAACTGGCTATCAAATTATTTGGTAGATTTCTAATAAACCCAACTGTATCACTTAAAAGAACATAATTTGATTCACTTATAAAAAAACGTCTAACAGTTGTATCTAATGTTGCAAATAATTGATTTCTAATTAATACATTGCTCTTTGTTAAACATTTCATCAAAGAAGATTTCCCAACATTAGTGTACCCTACCAATGAAGTGCGAAAGAAATTCTTTCTTTTTTTGCTTTGCACTCTTCTTTCAGAATCAATGCTTTTAAGTTTTTTTCTTA
>CACGRA010000019.1 GCA_902575395.1 uncultured Fidelibacterota bacterium
ATAAAAGAAGGGCAATTTCCTTCTACGCATGAATAATCTTTATTGCAAGAAGGTTGGTCAATTTGTGTTTTTCTTCCAAACTCTGTTTTAACAGGCTGTACGCTTAAACAGTTTGATTTTACACCACAATCTCCACACCCTTCACATACAGCTTCATTGATAAATATTCTTTCTTTTGGATCAGGAGCCTGTCCCCTTTTTCTTAATCTACGTAGATTTGCAGCACAGCTTTGATCATGAATTAATACTGTGACACCTTTAACTGATTTCAATTTTTTTTGCGCACTAACAATATCATCTCTATGTAATATTTCTATATCTTTATCCCATCTAGATTTCTCAATTGAATCATATGCGCTTGTATCATCTGTGGTAATAATAGTCTTTTTTACCCCTTGAGATTTAAGATATTTTGTGAGTTCTGGTAAATCTAAACCTCCATCTGGATCTTGTGCTCCTGTAATTGCAACAGCACGATTATATAATATCTTATATGTAACATGAGAGTCAGATGCTATGGCTTGTCGCAATGCCAATGATCCTGAATGAAAGAAAGTTCCATCACCAACATTTTGAAACATATGGTCTTTTTCAATAAAAGGTTCCATTCCAACCCATTGCGCTCCTTCTCCTCCCATATGAGTAGTTCCAAACGCATGACCATCATCAACAAACATTGCCATTAAATGGCATCCAATTCCTCCAAAAGCACTATCGCCTTCAGGTAATTTTACTGTTGAAGTATTATGAGGACACCCTGAACAAAAATACATTGTTCGACCAGACAAAGATTGCGCATAAACTCTATTATCTATTTCATTTAGAATATTAATCTTATCATTTGAATGACTAATATTTAGTTTTTCTTTATATCTCGTAAATAAAATTCTAGCAATAACATCTGCTGTTAATTCACCATATCCAGGTATAAGATCATTGCCGTTTTCATCAAGCTTACCCACAATCATTGGTTTTTGGGCCTTATTATACATCTGTTCTTTTAATTGCATTTCAATAAATGAACGCTTTTCTTCAATAACAAATAATTCATTTAAACCTTCAGAAAATTTATCAATCATGATAGGCTCAAGTGGATATGTTAACCCTAGTTTTAATACGCGAATTCCAATTTTATTTAAATATTCATGTGTCCATCCTAATGAATCAAAAGCTTCCATAATATCATAATATGTCTTTCCAGCTGTTACAATACCTATAGTATCATTATCAGAAGAAATAGGAATCTTATTAATATTATTTGCAGCTGCAAAATGCTTTGCAGCTTTGATTCTACCTGTATGAATTTCTTTTTCTGTAGGCAAGCTATGATGTCCAACTAATTTTGCATTTTGAGTATGTGACCAAGGTTTTCCATTAACAGAAAAATCTGGTATTGTAATAGAAATTCTATCAGGATGAACAAATGCACTACCAAAACCATCTGCAATATCTGTGACAATTTTGAAACCAGACCAAAGACCAGTAAATCTTGACATTCCATATGCATATAAACCTAAATCAAGAATATCTTGAACATTTCCAGGGTAGAAAATTGGCATCATTGCATCAAATAATGCTGGCTCAGATTGAGAAGGAAGCGTAGAAGATTTACAAGAAGGGTCGTCACCTGCAACACACAATACGCCACCATTTTTATCTACTCCTAGAAAATTTGCATGCCTAAAAATATCACCAGATCTGTCTACGCCGGGTGCTTTACCATACCACATTCCAAGCACGCCATCATATTTCACTTTAGAAACCATATTAGCCATCTGGCTACCATAAATCATAGTTGCGCCTAAATCTTCATTGACACCAGGAATAAACTTAACATTGTGTTCATCAAGAATTTTTTTGTTTCTTATCAAATTTAAATCCAGTACACCAACAGGAGATCCTCTATATCCAGAAACAAGTGTTGCAGTATTTAAACCTGCTATTAAATCTGCACGATGTTGATCAAGCAATAGACGTACTAAAGCTTGAATTCCGGATAAAACAATCTTACCATCGATTAAGGTATACTTATCATTTAAATCAAAGTTATTTCGAAGTATTTGACCTGTCATAATTTTTTAGTATCAGAACGTAATTTAAATATTTCTTTGATAGAGTCTATAACTTTTTCAGGAGTTTCTTCTTGCACAAAATGACCTGCTTCAGTCTTAATAACTTTAGCTTGTGGAAGCAATCTGGATGTGCGCCTTCTTAGTTTCCACATTACAGGATCATTCATGCCCCAAACAATTTGAGCTGGACCATTATACTGCTGTAAAAATTCTTCAATTTCTTTTTCAAGCGGTACACTAGGATGATTCATATTGTTGGGCACCATACGTGCAAGAGCTAAAGGCCCACAATTATCTTTTAATTTTCTTAAGGGATATTTATATGCTTTCATCACATCTTTTGAAAAAGATCCAGGAACATTAGCAAATCTATGTAATCCTGAAAGAGGAAAGTTTAACACTCTGAACAAAAAATCGCTAATCAAAGGAATTTGAGATAAACTGTGAAACCAAGTTGGCTTAAAACCATCTTTTGGCGCAGTTATAGCAGTGTTCATAACAATCAAACCATCAATCTTTTTTCCAGCTTTCATTGCACCTGCAATACCAATCATCCCACCCCAATCATGCACAACCATTCCAATTTTTTCTTCTTTTATTGTTGAGAAAAAATTTGCCATCCATTCACTATGAGACTTTAAAGAATGTTCATTCAATTTTACTTTATCAGAAAATCCGAAACCAATTAAATCAGGAACAATAAGCCTGGATTGACTATCATTTAATCCATCTAAAACTTTTTTATACAAATATCCCCACATAGGGTTGCCGTGAACAAAAACAATAGGCTTACCACTACCCTTCTCCATAACATGCATACTTTTTCCTCCAACATCAATCCAAGAGTGATGATATGGAAGCTGTTCTAGTAGCCAATCTGGAATATTATCTAAATTATTCTGATTCATTTGATTTCAACTAAATTTATAAAAAAAATTCAAAAAAATGATTTTTAGTGTTGACTAAAATAAAGATAATTAGATAACTTATAGCCAGCCAACCAGGTTATACTTTTCGAAAGTGTGCCGTATTTGTTTAACATTAGTCTATGTAAGACTTTTATTGTTTAATCAAAATTAATCAATAAATAAAATAACGTTTAATAACACCGTATAGGGGTAAGAGACTTTAGAATGGCAGAAGCAATTGAAATAAATTTTCCTAGGGAAAATGAAAAAAACCCATCAATTGATCCTGATATAAAAAATCAAATTCTTGATTATGATGTGACAGATTCTGATAGTAAAAAACAAGAAGAATGTCCTGAAGAATTCAAAATACAAAATTATTATCACAAAGATGATGAGATAGGAAAAAATGTTCTTCAGCAAAAATATCTTGCTCCATGGGAAAAACATCCATGGGATCTATGGAAACGTCAAGCAAATGCATTAGCAAGCGTTGAAAAAACAAAAGACCTACAACAGGAATGGGAAGCAAAGTTTTTTGATATATTGCTCAATTTTAAATTTGTACCTGGTGGAAGAATTATGCATGGTGCCGGCAGAAATGATATTACAACCACACTTAATAACTGTTATGTGGTAGGAATAAAAACTGATTCAATTAAATCCATATATGATTGTGTTATTCAAGAGGCAATGACATATAAATTTGGCGGTGGATGTGGGCATGATTTATCAATTTTAAGACCTTCTGGAGATCAAATAGTTGGAACTGGTGGAAATTCATGTGGCCCAGTTGGTTTTATGAATTTATTCAGTGAAAACACAAATACTATTGCTCAACATGGTAGACGTGGTGCAAATATGCAAACATTACGAGTTGATCATCCAGATATTGTAAAATTTATTGAAATCAAAACTGGAGATATAGATATGGTAAAATATTCTAATATCTCAGTTTTATTGACAGATGAATTTATGAAAGCAGTTGAAGATGATAGTAAGTTTGATTTGAAATTTGATGGCCAAGTATATGAAACTGTTAATGCTAAAGAATTATGGATGAAAATTATTGAACATGCTCATGCTAGTGCAGAGCCTGGACTTTTATTTTGGGATACTATGAAAAAATATCATAATGCAGAATACTGCAGCCCACTTGTCTCTACAAATCCTTGCGCAGAACAACCTTTGCCGGATGGTGGATGTTGTAATTTAGGAGCATTAAACCTTGAAAGATTTGTAGATAAAGATGGTAATTTTGATTTTGAAGACTTCAAACAATGCACTGCAATTGCAACAAGATTCTTAGATAATGTTATTGACTATAATATGGATAGACACGCATTAGAAGATCAGAAACAAAACGCGATGAATGATAGACGTGTAGGTCTTGGTATTCTTGGACTAGGCGACATGCTTGTTAAAATGGGTATTAAGTATGATTCTGATGAAGCTCTTAATATAATCGAAGAAGTGATGAAAGTTCATCGTGATACTGCCTATGAAACAAGTGCAGAACTTTCTAATGAAAAAGGACATTTTCCTAACTTTAAATGGAGTGGATATTCAAAAAGTAAGTTTGTAAAAGAATTACCAAAAGAATTACAAGAAAAAATCAAGGATAGTGGTATTAGAAATTCTACGCTTACCACAGTAGCTCCAACTGGAAGCGGTGCTATTGTTGCAAGTGTAACTTCTGGTGTTGAACCAATTTTTGCAACATCTTATAAAAGAAAAGTAAAGAAAAATGATAGCCTAGGAAAAGAGTTTGATGAATACAAAGTATATCATCCAATTATAAGAGAAATGTTTGGTGGAGATGAAAATTTACCCGATTATGCTGTGACTGCACATAATGTCGATCCATATTTCAGGGTTAAAATGCAAGGCGCAGTTCAAAAATATATAGACAGCTCTATTTCTTCTACTGTAAATCTTGCTGAAGAAACAACTGTTGAAACTGTTGCTGATATATATATGACTGCTTATAAAGCAAATTTAAAAGGAATAACTGTTTATAGAGAAGGCTCCAGAGAAGGAATATTAGTTACTGATGAAAAATCCAAAGAAGATGTACAAACAATTGAATCAGAAGATTCAACTTCAAAAACTGCAAGAAATAGACCTTCAATCACGGAAGGACAGACAAGAAGAATGAGAACTGGTGATGGTACTCTTTATATTACAGTAAACACAGATGAAGATGGCCTCTGTGAAGTATTTACTACAATTGGAAAAGCTGGTGGCACTGTTGCTGCACAGACTGAAGCAATTAGTAGATTGATATCATTATCATTAAGATCAGGAATAGATCCTGACAGTATTATTAATCAATTAAAAGGAATTAGTGGGCCTAACCCAACTTGGGAAGATGGTCAATTAATTTTATCTACCCCAGATGCTATTGGAAGAGCATTAGAGAATTTCATACACGGAGATAACGCTTCTCCAAAAGAAAAAAAAGCAAAGTTTGAAATTGCTAATAATGAAGAAACTAATCACACAAAAGAAAACAAACAGGGAATGGAATGCATTGAATGCAACAGCTATGGTGTTGTAAATGAAGGCGGTTGCCTTGTTTGTAAAGATTGTGGTTGGTCCAAGTGTCAGTAATAAAAAAGCATATTATACAATTTCCTGATTTTCCTAATTTTAAACCAAATTTAACTCCTGTACAAATTTTTGCATTAGGAAGCTTTGGGGGCTCTTATTGGAGACCAATTTATTCAAATATTACAAAAAAGAACTATTCTGAAAAACATTTGGATCTACCAAAGGATTGGTGGAAAGATACCCCAAGCAATTATCTTACTAACCAAAAAGAAGATATAGCGATTAATAAATACAAAGTTCATAGTGGGACAAGTCTAGAATATTGGGAGTCTAAAGGATGGATTAATCCAATTGATCCATATGGATGGGTTCAATGGTATTGCCATTTTTATAATGGAAGAAGAACAGAAGATGATAAAAGACAAATTAAACGATGGATTAATTTTGCTGGCCCAAGAGGAAGATGGAAAATAAGATTGATTGGTAATATCATTAGAAATAATAGTGATTTTGATGATACAAATATTAGCCCTGTTATTAGACAAGGACTTCAACATTGGGGATACAAACTAACAAAAAGTGATGTAGAAAACGTAAAATGGAATTCAGATTTCTAGTATTTCTTTTTCTTTAGCGCTTTGGCTAAGATTTAATTTTGTAATAAAATCATCAGTAAGACTTTGAATATCATCTGAAAATCTTTTCATATCATCTTCAGGAATTTTTTCTTCTTTTTCAATTTTTTTTACAGATTGAATGGTATCTCTTCTAATATTTCTTACTGAAATTCTACCCTCTTCTACAATCTGTGAAGAAAATTTTACTAACTCTTCTCTTCTTTCTGTTGATAAAGGAGGGAAAGATATAACTATTGAATTACCATTATTTGAAGGATTTAACCCTAAATCTGACTCAACAATTGCTTTTTCTATTTCATCAATAAATGTTTTATCAAATGGTTGGATGCTAATTGTAACTCCATCCATCAAAGAAATATTTGCAACTTGATTAAGAGGAGTTTCGTTATCATAATAATTTATTAAAATTTTATTGAACATATCTGGGTTTGCTCTTCCTGTTCTTATTTTTGATAATTCACTATCAACAAATGATAATGTTTGTTCCATTTTATTTCTAGCAAGATCGAGGTTTTGATTTAACATAATTAAGTATTAGAGAAATTATTAACTTTTTTCTCCAAGAGCAAAGCGAACAAAGCGATTGATAGTGATATTTTCTCCTAGGGTAGCAATAGCTTCTTGAACAAGCTGACTAATTTTAACATCAGGATCTTTAACAAAAGATTGATTAAGAAGACAATTCTCTTCAACAAATTTTTTGACTTTTCCATCAACTATCTTTTCTAAAACATCATCAGGTTTTCCAGAAGACTTGGCTTGATCTGTATAAATCTCTCTTTCTTTGTCTACAACATCAGAAGGCATATCATCCTCACTAACAGCCATAGGATTTGTTGCAGCAATTTGCATAGCAATATTATTAGCTAAATCTTGAAAACCTTCAGTTTTAGCAACAAAATCTGTTTCACACCCAATATCAAGCAAAACACCGAGCTTGTTACCATGATGTATATAAGATACGATTAATCCTTCTTTCGCATCTCTCACAGATTTTTTCTCTGCTTTTGCTATACCAGATTTTCTAAGAGCCTCAATTGCTAAATCTAAATCTCCATTAGATTCTATCAATGCTGCTTTACAATCCATCATACCAGCGCCAGTTCTTTCTCTTAAATCTTTTACTAATTTTGCATCAATACTCATTGAATACTATCCTTCTTTTTCTTCTTTTTTCTTAGAATCATCTTTTTTGGATTTAGCATCATTCGCACTAACAATTACATTTGAAATCTCTGTAATTAATAATTGGATTGTTCTAATTGAATCATCATTAGCTGGTACAGGATAATCACATACAAGAGGATTTGTATTAGAATCAACAATACATACAATAGGAATTTCTAATTTTTTTGCCTCTTCAATTGCAATAGATTCAGTTTTTTCCATCCACAACAACAACTACATCAGGTAATCTTTTCATATCTTTAATTCCTCGATGTTGATCAGATAGTTTAATTTTTTCACGATTTAACATTAACAGTTCTTTTTTGGTTAAATCTTCATAGAGACTAGATCCTTCTTTTTCTAAAGATTGTAATCTTTTAATACTCTTCTTTATAGTTGAAAAATTTGTTAGCGTGCCACCCAACCATCTTTCAACAACATAAAACATGCCACATCTATCTGCTTCTTGCTGTATTATATCTTTTGCATGTTTTTTCGTTCCTACAAATAAAACTTCTCCATTTCTATCTACAACAGATTTAATAAAAGATAGAGCTTTGCTTAAACGGTCTATTGTGTCATCAAGATTAATAATATCTATGCCATTCTTTTGAGAAACAACATAATCCCTAAAATTAGGATCAGTCTTACTTGTCACATGCCCAAAATGAGCACCAGATTTTAATAATTCATCTTTTGTAACAGTAATCATAATATTATCTCTTTGAAAATTGGAATTTTTTTCTTGCTCCAGGTTGACCATATTTTTTTCTTTCAACTTCTCGAGAATCTCTTGTCAATAAACCATGAGATTTTAATTGAGATCTAAACTCTTCATCAGAGTTTAATAGTGCTCTTGCAATGCCTAATTGAATTGCTCCAGCTTGACCAGTTAATCCGCCTCCTGAAACATTAATTGTTAAATCATATTTATCTTTTAGATTCAAAATATCGAGCGGTTTCGTGGCATGGATTACTAATGACTCTCTTTTTAGGTATGAATTAATATCAGATTTTTTATTTATAACAAATTTTCCTGAACCATGTGACAAATATACTCTTGCTGTAGAGTTTTTTCTTCGTCCAATGCCAGTAAAAGATTCTTTTTTCACTATGCGTCACTCCATTTAACAGGATTTTGGGCCTCATGATTATGTGTTTCACCTTTATAGACTCTAAGATGACCTATAATCTCTCTACCTAATTTGTTCTTTGGCAACATGCCTTTAACAGCATTGATAATTACTTTATCAGAATTATCTTTCATTAAATCACTATAATTAACCATTTTTGCTCCACCAGG
>CACGRA010000020.1 GCA_902575395.1 uncultured Fidelibacterota bacterium
AAGTAAAAGACGAAAATGATAATATTGTTGGACTTAGAGAAACAAATACTATGCCTCAATGGGCAGGTTCTTGTTGGTATTATTTACGCTTTACTGATCCACGCAATCATGATGCTTCATGGGAAAAAGATAAAGAAAAATATTGGATGCCAGTTGATTTGTATATCGGAGGACAAGAACATGCTGTATTACATTTATTATATGCAAGATTTTGGCACCATGTTTTACATGATTTAGGTCTTGTATCGACGAAAGAACCGTTTAAAAAATTATACAATCAAGGCATGATTTTAGGCGATGATGGTACAAAAATGAGCAAATCAAGAGGGAATGTGGTCAATCCTGATGATATTATTAATGAATATGGTGCAGATTCGATGCGACTATATGAGATGTTTATGGGTCCGCTAAACAAGTCAAAACCATGGAATACTAAAGGACTACAAGGATGTTATCGATTTATTAACAAATTATGGAGTATTATCGTTGATGAAGAGGGTAATTTATCCTCAAAAATCACTGAAGATGTCACTCCAGATAAAGAAACATTACACCTTCACCATACTACTGTTAAAAAAGTAGGGAATGATATTGAACATTTGCATTTTAATACTGCTGTTTCTCAGTTGATGATTTATTGTAATCATTTACAAAAATGCGAACAAATATCAAAAGATTTAATTGCAGATCTTGTAAAGGTAGCAGCACCATTTATACCGCATCTTTCAGAGGAGTTTTGGTCATTATTAGGGAATAAAAACACCCTCACATACGAGGAATGGCCTGCATACGATGAAGCATTAACTCAGAGCGATGAAGTCACTGTTGCAGTGCAAATAAATGGGAAATTAAGAGCTAATATTACCTTAGCGAAAGATTCAGATGAAAAAACAGCTGTAGATACTGCATTATCCGTCGAGAAAGTGTCAAATTATACTAGTGCAGGATCAATTGTTAAGACAATCTATGTTCCAAATAGATTATTAAACTTTGTCGTCAAGTAAGCCGATCGCTTTAACAGTCATCCAATTTGTAAAAAATCCTATTAAAAAGATTGCTTTTTGAGCAGAAGCTTGCACGGTTAAACCATAGACAGAATCCCATGGTTTTGGTCCAAAAAAACATTATATAAATATAAATAGATGCACTAATACCATAAACAATCAATATCCATCCATATTTATCGTCAATAATCTTCGATTTGAGAAACAAATAACCAAAGAGGGCACTACCAAATCCTCCAAAAAAGAAAATATTGTTGGCAAGCAAGACATGTAGCTTATATAAGCTAAGAATATTAGCAGGAGTTAATGCAACTCCAATAACACATAAACAAGCGATTATAGAGGTAATTTTAGCTAAAAAAGCGATGTTTTTGTTTGTATTGCCAATATAGTTAGGCATATAATAGATAAATCGGCCATAAAAGATGCCAAAAATGGTCATTGCGTTATTAAATAAAAAGCTAGAATGAAAGTTAATATCGCCAGAATGGCTAACAGATCTACCAAGATCACTTAAAAAATTAGTAAAGAAGTTGTATGAGGTAGCTATCTCTTTAATTGCATACGTTCCACCTGCATAAAAGGGCATTGCAATAAAGATAGCACCTATATAGATGAGTAGGGCAGTTCTTGTTTGTTTTACTAGTCTATTTTTATCCATATCTTTAATGATACATAATCCATATTATGCGCAAATTAAATATATAACGAACATCTATTTAAAGCTAATATTTACCGCTTTTTCTGATTTTTCTCCCTTGCTGTAGTCAAATGATTTCTCTATGTAAAACACTACTTCCAATCCAACTTTTATTAGCTTTCTATCTTTATACTTAAAATCTTTAAAAGTAAAATAATAATTTTGATCTTCTTCTGCTTTTTTAATAAATCCCGATCCAAATATTTTTCCTTCTTTATTTCCACTATTAAGAATTATTTTAATTTTTCCTACTTCCTTTTTTTTATTTTTATATTTTTGTTGTTCCCAGAAAACAGACAATTCTTTAATAAATTGTTTAGCAGATTTTTCAAATTGCTCTTCTATGTCATGTTTTGTCATTATCTTATGTAAATCTTCTCCTATTGGCCATTCTGCTTCTTTTTTAGCAGCGTATGCAAGCTGGATATGTAGTTTTCCATATTCTGTATCACCAGATTTAAGTAAATTGCAACCTAAGTCATAATACATTTTCCATCTAAATCTAGGGTCTGAGACACCTCTTGATGTAAAACATCCCTCTATTAAATATTTTTTTTCTTCAATTAGATTAGAATCTTTTTTATGCATCCTTGCTATATCTCTATACATAAACCAATCTTTCTTTTGATATAATAGGTCTTCTAATAATTTTATAGCTTCTTTTATGTTTCCATTATTACCGTACGACAAAGCATAACTTCTTTTTAGCCAAATTACATCAGGAAAATCTTCAAGTCCTTTTTTAGCAATATTCATACAGTCAATCCATTTTTCCAGACTAGCACAAGCTTTTGTTATTTTTAAATACCATTTTTCTCTGTCTGAAGGAAATATTTTTCCTTCCCATTTTACAGATTCAATGCTGAGTATATTCGGATCTATTTTACTGCTTATTTCATATACTTTTTCCCAATTATTATTCTTAGAAAAATAATCTACTGTCTCAAGCGCAGCTGCTCCAGAAAAATACCTTCCATCTTCTTCAAGATGTAATATCATATTTAAATTTTTCTCAAGATTTTTTGAATCAAACGAAGAAGAAGATTGTTTTATTCTTTCCATAAATAAAGATAAAGCGTAGGTGCTTTTTATAAAATTAAAATCAGGGTGTTCTTGGTAGATTTTCTCTGATAATAGTAGCGCTTCTTTATATTTCTTAAGCTTATTAAAACAAAGAGCTAAACCCCAACCATCCCATTTATCTGCAGAATCATCATATAGTTTTTTATATATATTAGAAGCTCCTTTAAAATCATTTGCGTCTCTTAATCGCTTTGCTTCTTCTTGTAATTTATTCATGAATCAATTTTTTTAATTAAAATTGTTATCAATGATTTAATGCTTTGTAAAATAATCCAATGTTTTTGTCAATCAATAAATTTCTATCTAATACAGAGTTAAAGTTATCGCATGCAGTTTCAGCTAACAGCAAACAATTGTGACATGCTGCCATGTTAGCGCGCTGTGGACCCTGCCCTTCGCCATCGATACAGATAGGATCGGATGAACACCATAAAGCTTTTTTTAAAGCTTCCATAATAACTGGTTCAAGATTTTTTGCACTCCCTAGACTGCATAACCCTCCTAATGATCCATCGCCTTCTCCAGTTGTATAAATTAACACCCCATTCATATCTGTTTTATTTCCTATTCTTGTTGGAGTATATATTTTTTCTCGTATCGAAGAAGCTCCATATCCAGCATAGTAACTTAATTTTTCAATCAAGATATGTGAAAAACTATGAATTGCTAAATAATGTGGATTTAATTGAATTTCTTCTTTTTGAGGATCTCGTGCTATTCGATTTTCATTATAGTAGTTTTCAAGTTTTTTTATTTGTTCTTTAACTGATTTTTTGCTAGCCCATTTCTCTAGATATTTTTTGTTAAATTCTAAAAAGATACCTTCCCCTTTATTCTGATATGCTGGTAACCAATTTTTTAATATTTTATCATCAATCGCAAGGCGTTTTTTTACCTTATTAATTGTTTCTGTTTCATCCATTGTATCAAGTATTAAATTTAATTCTCCTCCAACTAAGCGTTTAAAGCCAGCAAATGCTCTAGTTTCGGTGAGTTTATGAACTTGTGAGATAGTTGAAAAAATCTTCTTTAACTCTTTGTTCTCAAAGGACGCGTGAGAAGCTACAGCAAAAAAATCATCATTATCCTTTGAACCTCCCCCATCTTTCAAAAGAGAATATTCATCGTTTCTGAATAAAATTTCATTAGATATGTTATTTTCTTCTTCTGCAGCTTCATCCATTGCCTTTTCTATAGTAGAGTCATCTATTTCTTCATCTGGAGCAGTTGTAGATAAAATTGATTTTATTGCATTAAGAGCTGATTCTCTGTCGCTATTCCACATTGTAAGCATACTGCTTGCTATGTCAGTTAATTCTTTTGGTATAGATTCTTCTGCTATTGTAGATATTGAAGAAACAATAATTGGCGAGTGTACATTTAATGCATTTGTCATTGTAAAAAAAAATTTTTCATCACAATCATCACAATCACTGTCTTTGTTAAACTCTTTTCCTTTTACATGACCCAACCAAGGTTTTTTTCCAGTGCAGTTAAATATTCGTGGCCCTTTTCGATCATTTATAAGACGATAAGCATCTTTCAAAGACTCAAATGCAATATGTCTCTTTAAATTGTTTTTTTTATAACATTTAATTGAAACAGCTGATAATGCAGTTGAAATTTGATTGGTCTCAATCCTGAATTGAAGATTTTCTGCTTTTTCATCAATGTTTTTATTTCTTAGGACCCAACTCATAAATGGAAAATCATCTATGTGTCCTTCAGGGCATGTCAAAATAAATCTCGATGGAATTAAATGATTCCTTCGTTTTTCAGGAATATTTTTACATTTTTTTCCTCTTTTATCATCAAAAATTCCTGGACAAGTAGTTTTTTCTGGGTCGTCTCTTTGCCACTGCATTAATTCTGTCATATATCCACAAGTCGGACACCAATGCCATAATGGAAAACGATAATAAGGCATGGTTGCATAAGGAATTCTACTCTCACTTATTATTGGTTTTCTGAAGTGAGAAACCCCTAATCTTTTTGCAAGTCGAGGTTCTGTTATAATATGTTTTTGGTAATGATCCTTATTTCTTCTTTGAATCATCTTGTAAATTATATCCCAATAATCAAGCCCCAGCAACATCATTGATTTATCTCTTGCAAATGATTGGATAGATCCAATTCCAAAAGTAGATATTAACTGCTGTATCCTTACTTCATCTTTCATTTTTCTTCTTTGCTTGGATTGTTACCATAGTACATTTTAGCTTCAGCAGTATCATCAACCCCTCTCATTGATGTTGGAGCATGAAAAGAAATAGCACTTTGTTCACTGCCATATTTGAATTTTATATTTTCAGGATATATCATTCCAGTTTCTGATTCATCAAAACCTCTTGTAAATAATACGCCAATATTGTCAAAATACTGGTAACTATCTTTATATTGTTCAATTGTATCTATAATTTTTTCTGACCTTTCACTAACATATTGAGCTTCATCATCATTATCAATTGTCTTCAAAATTTTATTAATAAAATTTTTAGTTTTTTTAATATCTTCATCTCTTAAAATATCAGGTCTACTCTTAGAGTCATAATCCCCAATTAATCTTAAAAAACCTATAATAATTGCTGCTAACACTTTATCAACTGATCGATATGAAAATGGAGTAACGCTTGTTGGTTCAACATTTGCATAAAATCTTGAATGATAAGATTGAAATTGCTCATAATGAGACCTGTCTCTTGGTTTTGATGCCCCATAATGAACAGTAACCACGCCAGGATATTTTCTTCCAACTCTACTCGTAGCTTGAATATATTCTGCTGTTGTTAAAGGTTGTCCTGATACATTCATTAAGCCTAGTCTATCAATATCTACACCGACAGATATCATATTTGTACTTAGACAAACGTCCAAAACTCCTTCATCGTTATATGTTTTTTCAAGCCTTTCTAATTTTTTTGGTATTGGTTCAGAAGCATCTCTACTCGTTAACTCCATAATATTGTTAATTTCACGTTTATTATCTCCTAAGCTATAACGATCTGATAAAATGCCTAACTGTTCGTAGACAGCACTTCTAATTGATGTAGATCCTACTCCAAGCTCTCTAATACTATTATAGTAATCTACTAGAGTAAAATAAGGATCAATTTCTTTAGATGGAAAATCTGGCATTTTACAAGCTTGCAATAATGCAGATACCAGAAACCTTTTTAATGCTGAACTTGCAATATTTGGAGGAGGCAGCAATCCAATATAAGTTCTTCCTACCTCCTTATAATCTACATATGAAAAATAATTATCCCATATTTTTAATCCGTTTGATGGAAATAAGTGAGCTAATTTTTCTTCTTTTACAGAGTATAGTTTTTTTATTTGTTCTTTTGCAGCCATAATTGTTGCTGTCGAACAAACAATTTTTGGATAAAAATCAATTCCTTTGATTTTTTTTCTCATTAATTGATTTATGAGTCTTTCGTATGCACCATAAATTGAACCTAATGGACCAGAAATAAGATGAAGCTCATCTTGTATAATAAGATCTGGTGGTCTTATTTCATCATCAATGCCAAAGAAATTTCTAGCATCTTTTTTATATACTATCATTGCAAACTTGTCAACAGTTCCAATTAAAAAAGTAGGTGGATATTTATAAAGATATTCATCTACAACGCTTACAGGTATTTTTTTATCAAAAAAATCGCAACTTTTATTTTTGCAATGATATTCTATACGTAAAGGGTTTGTTTTCTTTACAAGGCCTAAGTTTGCTAATCCTTCGCTATTAATTAAGGACACTTTACATGATGGACATTCTTGCAGAACAAATCCATGATTACCCTCATATTCTTTATCAGGATTATTCTCTCTAAATTCTAATATGTCTTCGTATCCAGCTAAATTATTATGACTCCCTTTTATAGAACTGGTATGGTCATTAAATGAAGTTCCTGCCCCTACAAACATCCCCAATGTAATAGTATTACTTCCTAAAATTTCTTTATTTGCTTTTCTTATTAGATCACACGCAACAATTAATGCAGCAGTTCTTTGAAACTGTTGAGCAGTTAAAAGCCTTAAAGTATATCTTGATATTACCGCTGTGCCTATGTCTTCTTTGTTATTAATTTTTCTTGTAAATATTGTAAAAGCAGTTAAGCCAAAATATGCCTCAGTTTTTCCTCCTCCAGTTGGAAACCAAATAAGGTCAACAATTTTTCTTGATTCATCTAACTGGCTCATATTACTGTCAAAGAATATGCTCTCAAGATTCATTAATATAAATGCCAACTGGAATGGCCTCCAATTTCCTAGATATTGATTCTTTTTGCCATCCCAATCTGGCCAAGAAGATTTATCGCTTATAATTGGATAATTTGTTTTATTGTCTTCAGAAGTGTTGTCCAAATTTAATTTCCATGATGAATTAGCATTTCTAATCTGCTGTGTCAACATTGCTTCATTCATAAAACAAAACGCTCTTAAAGCATCATTATTTGACCTTAATAGATCAATTCCTTTTGACATTCTTTCATAGCTTGTATAGCAATCTTCTATATTTGCTTCGGCTCTTTTTTTATATATTTTATTATCAAAGTCATCAAGATATTTTTTATTGCTTTTAATCCATTTTTTATATCCTTTTCCAAAAGAATCAAGCAAGAAAAATATTTCATCTTTTTTAGAAATATCAGATAATAATTCCATGCTTAATTTGATATCAGATTCACTTGGCTTAACTGGCTTAACTTCAAATCTTGGAATATGTACTGCTCTAATTATATTAACCTTTTCATTAGCATTGTCCCACATAGGACTACAGCCATGTCCAATTGCATAAGGAGCATCTTCTCTGTATAATAATTCAAAATTATCTGCAATTCCTCTTGTTTTGCTTAAAGGATTATCGGTCACATACGGTAAAAAACTTTTGGATGTTTCTAAATCAAATTCTACTTGAAAAAATGCATGTTTTGATCTGTTGGTTGAGTCGTGCTTATCTTGTTTTTTATTATATAAATATCCTGTAAATATATCCTTTCTTAATCTTTTTAATACAAAAACAAGTTCAGGGTCATTATTGAGAACATTGACCTCTTTCTCTTCACCTATATTTTTTGGAAATTCAGTATTTTTAATTTTAATTCCATTGACATCAATAGATTGCC
>CACGRA010000021.1 GCA_902575395.1 uncultured Fidelibacterota bacterium
AAATTTGTTAGTTCAATAACAGTGTCTTCCTGAATTCCAATTAATTTTTCCCATTCATTTTTATCTACTTGATAGGAATAACGATTTAAAAACTCACTGTATAAAGCAGTATAAGTTGTACTGTCTGCAATAAAATTGTTTTGGAATGATTCAAACTCTGGTTCGTAACGATATTTATAAAGAGAGTCTTGAGAACTAATATATTGAGAATAAGCAGCACGGACATCATTGATATAAATAAAGAATGTATCTAATGCAACTAACTGATTATCAACCGCATCCTGATTACGTGTAAAGCTATACGAAACAGATTTTTTTGCTTCATCTAAATCGCTATTTAATTTTTGTTCTGTTTTTAAAATACCAAAATCAAAAGGTGCAATAATAGGTTCACGTGCAATATCATCCAATTGATAGGAATAACGTATCGAGAATCCCGTAGGGAATATGATTGAAATTAATATTGAAAGTCCAAAAAAAATCAAAAGCGGAAATTGATTCTTTGCAAAGAATTTTTTTAATTGACTAATAATATCCATGACTTACCAACGAATAATAGATGATGCCCAAGTATATCCAGCTCCAAATGCAGTTAAGACAATAATATCACCTTTCTTAAATTTGCCTTCTGCTAATGCTTCACACATTGCTATCGGAATAGTACCGGCTGTGGTGTTACCATATTTATGGATATTCACATACATTTTATCCATTGAAATGTCCATACGTTTGGCTACTGTTTTTAAAATACGATAATTAGCCTGATGTGCAATCACTAAGCTAACATCTTCTATAGATAGATTATTATGTTTTAGTGCAACATTAATTGATTCAGGCATACGCACTACGGCATTTTTGAATACTTCTCTTCCATTTTGAAAAGGAAGATGGTGTCCTTTAGCTACAATATCTGAATCAATACGGTTAGGATAAAATATCGATCCTGGGGCTTCTGCCTTCAACATTTCTACACCCGATCCATCAGCATAAGTATGTGTAGATAAAATATAACTTTCACCCTCTGTTGGTTGTAATACAGCTGCGCCTCCACCATCACCAAACAAAACACCAGTTGCTCTTCCAGCTGGTGATTTATCAAGCAAACATGACATCACATCAGATCCAACTAATAAAATATTTTTATATTTTCCAGTTTGAATAAATTGATTACCAATTTCTAATAAATAAATGAAGGCTGAACAAGCTGCGCTAATATCAAAAGCACTAATATTTGTTTTGATACCTAATTGTTGCTGAAGCATAGGTGCCATCCCTGGAAAGTTATAATCAGAGCTTACTGTACCAACAATAATAGCATCTAAATCTTCTGGTTCTATACCCGCATCTTTGATTGCCTTCTTGCAAGCAGGAAGTACCATACCAGAATTAGACATACCTTCTTCTACCCATCGTCTTTCTTTAATGCCACTGCGAGTTTGAATCCATTCATCGGTAGTATCCATCATCGTCTCAAGATCATGGTTTGTTACTACCCTATCTGGAACGCTATATGCTAATCCTGCTATTTTTGCTTTATTCATAATATAATACTTTTGAGCTGATCTATAAGCCGGGTTCTGTACATCAATGATGCGATGATTATTCCTCTCGATTCTATATCGCTATAGAACTCTAGCAATCTACCCGTCCTTCAAATGATGCGAGTCACATCTTAGAACTACTTGATCTTGCACCTAGTGGGGTTTACAAGCTAACAATGTTACCATTGTTACTGGGGGTCTCTTACACCTCCGTTTCACCCTTGCCAAAATGGCGGTCTATTCTCTGCTGCACTATCCATATCCTCACGAATCCCACCTGTTAGGTGGCACTATACTCTTTGGTGCCCGGACTTTCCTCTCAAATAACTTTGAGCAATCACCCAATCAGCTCATTTTGGAATAATAAAGGATACAAAGACAATTAAAAAGTAAAAAATTAATTTTCAGAATTAGACTGATAGACAAAACGTCCACAATTTCCACAAAAAACTACCTGTTTTGCCAATGCTTCGTTGACAAGTTGCGCTGGAATAAATGATCCACACTCTCCACAACTATCATCTAATATTTCAGCAACAGCAACACCATTTCTTGCTTCATAAATTGTTTGATATTGAGCAAGTATACTATCATCAATATTTTTAATAATATTACTACGTTCTTCCTCTAAAGAATTCTTTTCATCAGACACTTCTGAAAGCTTTGATTCTAATGTTTCTTTTTTAGATGCTAAATCTTGAATTAATGTATCTAAATTGGATTTATCTTCTTCAATCTCCTTCGATAAAGTATCTTTTGTTTCCATTAGTGTCAGAAGTTCTGTCTCTTTTTCGCTAACAAGATTCTTTTCATAATCAATAGTCTCCATCATCGCATCATATTCTTTGTTTGTGCTAATAGACCCATCAGTTAATTTATCTTTTAAAGTATTTATTTTTTCTTGAGAAGTAGCAATAATATTTTCCGAAGTTTCAATATCAACTGTAGTTTTTTTAAGCAATTCTTCTTTTTCTACCAATGAATTTTTAAGATTTTCTTCTTGAGTAGTTAATTCTTCTACTTGACCTGGAAGGCCTCCCAGTAATTTGTTGATCTCAAATAATTTATTATCTACATCATGCAATAAGATTATTTGATCAACGACTGACATTTACGTCCTATGCGAAAAATGATAAGTGAAACTCATATACGCACAAAATATATTTCAATTCAATGTTAAATAAAACTTTTTTATTTTTCTGTCTTAAACTACATAATTGGTGTAAAGTAACATAAATGAAACATTATACATTTACCTCTGAATCTGTCACTGAAGGACATCCAGATAAAGTGGCTGATTTAATATCAGATACAATTGCTGATTATATTATTGATAATAACCAATCACATAGAGCAGCTATTGAAACACTTGTTACAACAAATAAAGTTTGCGTGTCAGGTGAATATAAAAGTTCTCAAAATGTTGCAAAGGATTCACTAGAACCAATTATAAGAAAGACTATTGAAAATATTGGTTATGACCAAGAAGGTTTTAGCTATAAGAATCTAGATATTGATATTACGCTTGATCAACAAAGCAATGATATTGCATTAGGCACCGATAATTTTGGTGCTGGGGATCAAGGAATAATGTTTGGGTATGCATGCAATGAGACTGAAGATTTGATGCCTAGCTCAATTCATTATAGTCATAAAATTACAAAAGCATTATCACATGCAAGACATAGTGGTGAAGACTGGCTGGGGCCAGATGGGAAAAGCCAGATTACATTTTTATACTCAGATATTAATAAACCTGTTGGAATATCAAATATTGTGTGTAGTGCACAGCATGATGCTGATATTGCAATTGAAGAAGTAAGAAAAAAAGTAGAAGAAATTATTAAGCCAACTGTAGAAGACTATGATACATCAGAAACAGAATTTCTAATCAATCCAACAGGACGATTTGTTATTGGTGGCCCAGCTGGAGACACTGGATTAACAGGCCGAAAAATTATTGTAGATACCTATGGTGGATATGCTCCACATGGTGGTGGAGCTTTCAGCGGAAAAGATTGTGTAAAAGTTGATCGTAGTGGAGCTTATATAGCACGATACCTGGCAAAAAATATTGTTGCAAGCAATGTTGCAAAAAACGCAACGGTACAGTTAAGCTATGCAATTGGTATACCAGAACCAACATCTCTCTATGTTTATGCAGATGGCAAAGTAAGAACAGATATTGCAGAGTGGTTTATCAATAATATTGATTTAACTCCATTAGGAATTATCAATAAATTTGATTTATTTAATATAAAATTAACAGACACAACAAATTATGGCCACTTTGGAAAGAAAAATCTTCCTTGGGAAGCAATAGATTTAAAGGATGAGATTAAATCATTATGAGTAAAAAATATAAAATTAAAGATATTAAACTATCGCCGCTTGGTAGAAAAAAAATTAGCATATCTGAAAAAGAAATGCCTGGTTTAATGGAATTACGTAAAAAATATGCCAAAACAAAACCGTTAAAAGGTTTAAGAATTACTGGGTCGCTTCATATGACCGTTGAAACAGCAATATTGATTGAAACATTAAAAATGCTAGGCGGCGATGTACGATGGGCAAGTTGTAATATTTTTTCTACGCAAGATGATGCTGCGGCAGCCATCGCAAAAACTAATACACCTATATTTGCTTGGAAAGGCGAAACATTAGAAGAATACTGGCAATGCACACTTGATGCATTGCATTTTGGTAAAAATTTAGGGCCAGAATTAATTGTAGATGATGGTGGAGATGCAACTTTATTGATACACAAAGGCTATGAACTAGAAGAGTTTTACAATAAACACAAAAAACTACCTAGAATTAAAGCAACTGTTGAAGAAGAAATTATTATAGAAAAATTATTACGAAAATTTCATAAAAAAAATCCACACTATTGGCATAAAATTGTCCCAAAAATTATTGGAGTATCAGAAGAAACCACTACAGGGGTATTAAGATTAGAGCAAATGGAAAAAGATAATAAATTATTGTTTGCTGCATTTAACGTTAATGATTCTGCCACAAAATCAAAATTTGATAATCTGTATGGATGTAGAGAGTCTCTTGCAGATGGGATTAAACGCTCTACTGAAATAATGTTAGCAGGAAAAACAGTAGTAGTTTGTGGTTATGGTGATGTTGGAAAAGGGTGTGCACAATCAATGAAGTCTTATGGGTGCAAAGTAATAGTCACTGAGATTGATCCAATTTGTGCATTACAGGCATCTATGGAAGGTTTTCCAGTTAAAAAGATTGAAAATACTCTAAATGAAGGAAATATTTTTGTCACTGCTACAGGCAATAGAGATATTATCACTTTAAAACATATGAAAAAAATGAATGATCAAGCAATCGTATGTAATATTGGTCATTTTGATAATGAAATTGAGATGGATGCATTAAATAAATCAAATGCTAAGAAAGAAGAAATTAAACCTCAATATGATTGCTATACATTCCCAAATGGAAAACAAATTTTTATTCTATCAGAAGGACGATTAGTCAATCTAGGTTCTGCAACAGGACATGCAAGTTTTGTAATGTCCACTTCTTTTTCTAACCAAGTATTAGCACAAATATTCTTAGCAAAAAATAAACCAGATATTGGATTATATAATATGCCAAAACATTTAGATGAAGAAGTAGCAAGATTACATCTCAAACATTTGAATGCTCATCTCACAAAGCTAACAAAGAGACAAGCTAAATATATTGGCGTTGATATCAATGGGCCTTTTAAAAAAGATGGTTACAAATATTAGTTTATGTTATCTATAATTGAAAAATTAATAGCATTGTTGTTGTTAGCACTCTTGCAACCTCTATTCTTGTTAATATCAATATTAATAATAATCAGTGATGGATTTCCTATCATATATATACAAGAAAATTATGGAAAAAATCACAAAAAATTTTATCTCTACAAATTTAGGACAATGAAACAAGGCACTCCTGAAATACCAACAGAAGAATTTAGTGAGCCAGAAAAATATATATTATGGTATGGAAAATTTTTAAGAAAATTTAGTTTAGATGAGTTGCCACAATTATTAAATATCATACAAGGAGAGATGCACTTTATAGGACCAAGACCATGTATGGTTAAGAATGAAGAAATAATTAAAAATTTAAGAGAAGAAAAAGGTATTGAAAAATTAAAGCCTGGAATAACAGGATGGGCACAAGTAAATGGTAGAGATCTTAACTCATTTAGCAAAAAAGTTGAATTAGATGAATATTATCTTAAAAACAAAAGTTTAAAATTGGATTTATTAATAATTTTAAAAACATTCAAAGTAATTTTTATGCAAAAAAACATTAGTCATTAATGCTATGTTTTTTGAAAAGAAAAATAAAAAAATAAAGAAAAAAGTTCTGATTTGTTCAAATTATGCTTGGACTATTTATAATTTTCGGAAGCCTTTAATTGATGATTTGATTGAACACAACTATGATGTTGCACTATTATCGCAATTTGATGGTTACGAAACTAAAATTAATGATCAGATATCCGGAATTTATCATCTATCGATTTCACGAAAAGGCGTAAATATTTTTAAAGATTTGTATACTTTCATTCACATATGCTTCAAGTTAATTACTGTTAAACCTGATTATATTTTTCTCTTTACAATTAAACCTGTTATTTATGGTTCAATGGCAGCTAAAATTTTCAATATTCCATCTATTCCAATGATTACTGGACTAGGAACATCTTTTATTTCAAAAAATTGGATAACTACCATAGTTAAGAAACTGTATAAGATTGCTTTAAAAAATCAAAAAGTAATTTTCTTTCAAAATTGTGATGACAAAAATTTATTTTTAAAAGAAAGCTTGATTCAGGAAAAGCAAGCACAATTAGTGCCTGGATCAGGAATTGATACTCAAAAATTCGAATATAAAAAAATGATTAAACATCAAAAAATGACTTTTTTACTTGTTGCAAGAATGATCAAAGATAAAGGTATATTTGAATTCATTGAAGCAGCTTCATTAGTC
>CACGRA010000022.1 GCA_902575395.1 uncultured Fidelibacterota bacterium
AGGAATATCTAAAAATGCAAGATCACTGTCTTTTACTGGTAGACTAATTTCAATTTGATTAGCTGTATAAATTACACCTACTGGTTGTCCAGGAAGTATGGTTGACCCTAAATCAATACTTACGCTTTGAATTCTACCGGTATATGGTGCAGTAATATCGGTTTTATCGAGTTTTTTCTTTGCAGATTCCACTTGAGCTTTAGCTACATTAAGCGCTGCTTCCACTTGCTTTAGCTGTGGCTTCTTTAATGTTAAATCTTTTGCAGTCCCTTCACCAATTTTTTCCCATGCTTCTTCAGCTACCTCTGCTTCTGCTTTTTGTACTTCAGATTGCACTTCTGCTGTGCGCAATTGAAGTAGTGCATTATTGTATTGCAATTGAAGATCTGTGTCATCTATCTTTGCTAATATTTCTCCTTCAATAACTGATGAACCCTCTGAGAATTTTTTTGAACGATATATAATTTCTCCACCTACTTCACTTGTAAGAGCAGTTTGTGTAATAGGTTGTGTTGTACCTGTTGAGCTGATTAAGATTTGATGATTGGTTGGTGTTAAAATTTCTACTTCCACCTCTATTGGAGGTGCGGCGCTTATTGATTGTGGTTTTGTTTGACCTAACCAGTATAAAAAGTAAGCTACTGCCAATCCAAATCCGATAATGAATATAGGTCTTATATATTTTATCATTTTATGATACTTTACTCGTAAGTAAATCCTCCTCCAAGGGATAATATTAAGTTTATTCTTTGTTCAATGCGAATTTTTTCTGTAGTAGCTAATATATTTTTTGTATCAAAAAGCATATTATTTGCATTTATTACATCTTCTACGCTTGCAACGCCTCTATTAAATTCATTTAGAGTCGTATCATACATTGATTGCGCAATTTCTACATTTTTCTTTACAAGATCTAAAGAAGATGATGCTGTATTATCAAGTTCAAGATTTGATTCTACTTCTCCATATGCATTTAACAGATCATTCACAAATTGTAGCATCGCAATTTCTTTTTGATTTTTAGCAATTTTTTTGTTTGCAATTAGTTTTCCTGAATTAAATATTGGCGCAAAAATTGTTAATCCTCTATTCCACACTTTAAAATTTTCTTCTAATAAATCTTCTAACTCATTTGAAGAACTAGCTGGAGATCCAGATGTTAAGCTAAATGTTGGATATAACGATCTCATTGCTTGCTTATTCAGTGCTTTTGCAGCAAGCATATTATATTGAGATGCAATTAAATCAGGTCTTCTTTGGATTATATCTGCTGGTAAAACAATTGGTATACTTGGCACATATTCTGGGAATGTCTTAGATACCGACAATGTTAAGCTTGGATACTCTTTAATTAATACCTTGCTTTGCCTAATAAGCGTATTCAGGACACTTTTCTTATTTTCTAAATCATTCTTTGTGTTATTAAGTATTATTTCAGACTGTTGTAAGAAATTGCTTTTAATAATTCCTTTTTCATAGCGATCGACATATAAATCATAAATAATTTTTGCATTATTATGTTTTTGTTCTGCATTCTCTACTAATTGTTTTCCTTCAATAATCGCAAAGTATAGTTTTGTTGCTTCTGCAGTAAGAGAAAATTGAATATATGTATAATTATATTTTGCAGATAAATATTGTCTTTTCCCCGCCAATCTTCCTTGTCTTAATTTTCCCCAAAGATCAATTTCCCATTGAGCATTGAGTGACGCATTATAATTTTCTTGAGTAAATGTTGTAATCTCATCACTTCCACCAAAGAAACTGCTAAAAATAGGAGGGAATCCTGCAGTATTTTGTTCTGATTCTGTTGCACTTAAACCAATTCCTATAGAAGGCGCTAAATTTGAGGTTGATATTACTGATGCTTGTTTTGCAATGCGAGTATTCAACATTGCTTGTTCTAGATTAATATTATTTTCTAAAAACGCTGATAAAAATTGATTCAAATTTTCATCTTGGAATTCATTCCACCAAATTTCTGATATATTAGGTGCAATAGATATGTTTGATTCCCATGATTCTGGAATTTGACTGTCTAACAATGTCTTTGGATCAATTGCTTTTTGTGTTGCACAGCCAATGATAAAAAACATCATGATTATTTTGTAAATGTTATTCATTATTCATTCATTAAGTATTCAGAAACTTTAAACAACAAAAGAAAGCTAATAGACCAAGTAATTGATATGATTATATAACTGCTATTTTCTGGCACAATTGTAACTGCATTAATTTTTTCTCCACCTATATATGCTAATGGGGCTAAAAGACCATAAAATCCTATTAATGGATATTTCCCCCTTAAATATTTCATTGCATAATTGACTTGAGATGCAAACCCTGCCCACATGCACAAAATCCATATTGGAGCAAAATTAGGTATAGCACCAATAACGCCATTATATTGGACAATATTCATTATTGCAAATCCGGAATCGACAACAATTCCAAGCAATACTGAAAAAATAATTAGTTTTAGTTCTTTATCTCTGTTATAAGCAATAATAGAGAAATGAAGTAATAAAAATATTATAGTTACAATTGGTGCTAGTAATGGCATCTCTAATGCAGGGGTTGATGCACAGCAAATCCATACCACAGAAAAGCCAAAGTAGTTTATAATTGGTCCTCTTTGTTTGATAATAAAATTAATCATTTTTTAAATTTTTTTTCTATCACCTTAAATCTAAAGCTAAATATCTTTTTTAACTGAGGTTTAATGATTAATGGATGTACTAATTCTCTTAAAATCTGGATTGGAAGAGCATAGTGTATTTCATCTATCATTTTGACTTTGCCATTTACTTCTTCAAAAGAATGTTTGTGGTGCCAATAACTATATGGTCCTTTGAGTTGTTCATCGATAAACATTTCATTTTTTTTATATGATGTAATCATCGTCCTCCATCTTGTTGGAAATCCCATAATTTTTACTATATAATCAATAATAGCACCTTCTTTCATTGTAATTGGTTTTGGTGTGATGATATTAAAACCCATTGATTTAGGAGTGATTTTTTCCAGGTTTTCTGGTCTAGAAAAAAAATCAAAAACATTATCAATATTGTCATCAATAATTTGTTCTGTCTTAAATGTATATATTTTTGGTTTTCTAAAAATCATAATTTTCTAAAAGGCCTAAAAGAGAGTGGCTCGGGGCGGAATCGAACCGCCGACACAAGGATTTTCAGTCCTCTGCTCTACCAACTGAGCTACCGAGCCTTATAAAAAGTTTCAAAAAATACAAATTATAAGTTATTTAAAAAACACATAAATATTTATTAGTTTCAGAAGTGAAAGAAATTGTCATAGCATCTTCTAATAAACATAAAGTTTCAGAAATTACTCAAAAGATTCATTCTTATTTTCAAAAAACATATTCTTTATCAGATTTTCCTGAAATTGGAGATATAAAAGAAGATGGAAACTCAGTCCTTGAAAATTCGTTTATAAAATCAAGGGTCACATTTGGTTATACAAATATTCCATCTGTTGCTGATGATACAGCCTTAGAAGTGGATTGTTTAAATGGTGACCCTGGGCTTTACACTGCACGTTATGCCGGAGAAAATGTAACATACGATGATAATATGAATAAACTTCTAAATGCTATGGATGGAGTACCTTTTGAAGAAAGAACTGCTCGATTCAGAACCGTCATTACATATGTAGATGGTGGAATAAATGATTTTTTTGTTGAAGGTATCCTAGAAGGATATATTCTGGAAGAAAAACAAGGCGAACTTGGTTTTGGATATGATCCAGTTTTTTTTGTTCCAGAAAAAGGAGGATCTTTAGCAACTATGTCACCAGAGATTAAAAATGAAATTAGTCATCGCGGTGTTGCAATTGATAAATTCAAAAACAAAATAGATCAATTATTCAATGTATAGAGTATTTTTATTGTTTTATTTAATCTGTGCACCAAATCTATTATTTGGTTCTGATAATCTTATTACTGATCCTTTTTCGAAATCAAAGAAAATTAATTTTTGTCTGAATGATATATCTAATTATCCAATTGGAATTTTTAATCCTAAATTATCTTTGATTAACTATCAAGTTGATTTAAATACAAAATCAAAAATTATCTCTATCAGCGAATCTGTTTTGACCAATAGGAATACAATGCCCTATACAGCATCTGTAGATGATTATTTTGATAGTCTTTACACTATCAATCAAAGATATAATTTTAGTAAACCATTCAATTACTCTGCATCAGACACAACACAATATAGTTCTGGAAAAGGCCAATATGTTGAAATAGCAGACTTTGATATTGGTAGACTTGGTAGAGCTTCTCTAAGAGTTCAAGGGAATATTAGCCTGCAGGGTAAATTAGTCAATCAAGATCAAGAGTTAGTTAGATCATCTTACAAAGAGCGAGAACAAACAAATTTCAAATTTGATCAAAAACAACAATTAAATGTTCAAGGAAAGATTGGAGATCAAGTTACAATATCTTTAGATCAAAATTCCGAACGCGATTTTGATTGGGAAAATACGGTTCGTATTGATTATGAAGGGAAAGAAGATGACATTCTTCAGAAATTAGAAGCAGGGAATATTTCTCTTTCATTACCTGCAACTGAATTTGTAACATTTTCAGGACAAAATAGAGGTTTGTTTGGTGTAAAAGCAATTACACAGCTTGGTCCTGTGAATGTAACCAGCATTGCATCGCTTGAACGCACAAAAAAAGCATCTCAAAAATATAAAGGGACTGCACAATTAGAGAAAAAACGCATCCAAGATTATGAATATAAGAAAAATTTATATTTCTTTATCCATGAATGGTTTCGTAATGGTTCAACTGATGTAATTCCATCTAATGGTTTTCAATTAAATGTTCCGCCATATTATCCCCTTAGTAATGGATTGCATAATATAGGGAATCTTGTTGTGAGAAATTTTGAATTATATAAAATTGATTCATCTAATAATCCTGCTGCAGATCCAGGTATTGCATATATTGATCCAAATGATACTGAATATTATAGTGACAGTAGCAAAGAAGGAGCATTTATTCGATTACAAAGAGGTTCAGATTATCAGATTAACGAAGATTTAGGTTTTATAAGAATGCAGAATAGTTTACAAAATGAAATTATTGGTGCACATTTTGATTTAGCAGATAGAACAACTGGTGATATCATTTTAACTGTTGGTTTAGATATCGGAGAAGATGAAAATGATACTTTAGTACTTAAAATGATTAAACCACAATCATCTCATCCAAACCATCCAACTTGGGATTTGATGTTTAAGAATGTTTATTATTTAGGTGCAGTAAATATAGACCAAAGCAGTCTTGATGTAAGGATAGTAGACAATTTCTCAACTCCGGTAAGCGATAGATCTGATGGTGGTGATACATTTTTAAATTTATTTGGATTGGACAGCTTAAACCAAACAGGAGGTTCAACT
>CACGRA010000023.1 GCA_902575395.1 uncultured Fidelibacterota bacterium
CAGATTTTATCTCTTTTACTTTGGTTGATAGATTTCAAAAAGGAATATGGAACTATATATTTGAGTTTAATCATATCACAAAACATGATAAACTTTTTCTATCAGAAGAATTATTAAATAGTGATACTGATATAAATAGAAATATTATTAGAATTAATGCAAATAATAGTAAAAATGTATCATTAGACATATCTTTAGATAATAAATTTTATTTTGATTTACGTTCCGTTGACTATCCTTTGCAATCATATAGTCAAAATTCTCTCCATTTAGTTGGAGATAATACTTTTAAATCATCAAAAATTAGATATGGATTTGATTATTTTAAAGGTAGTTCTCCTTATATAATTGATAGTGAAGGTAGATCTGATAGTGATCAAGTATTGCCGAACCTCTATTATAAAATCAATCATAGTTTTGGCAATCAAACTTATTCTCTTTCATTAGATATGATAAATAAACCAACAACATTTTTATTTCATAACCCTAATTATCAAGATATAGAAACTTGGAATAAGGTTAATCTAAGTTATAAAATCTTTGCTGGTTTTGTTTTGCAAACCAATTTAAAATGGGTTGAAGCATCTGATATCACAGCATACAATCAAGATAGTAATTCTTTTTTCACTACTTCTGATGATCTATTATCATTGAATACAGAATTTTCAATTTCATTTAATAATAGTCATCATATTGGTTTGATATATTATCATAATTTTTATGATAGTATAATTAGTTCAAATCGTTCAGATATAATTAACATTAATTATCAATTTAAATCATCTTTAATGAATGAAAAATTGGGTGTAGATGGAATGATATCTTTCGCTTACTATTCAGACAACAGTTCAGAATTCTCATTTGATTATTTTAGAAATATTCCAACTAGTGGCAATAGTTTTGAAGAAGATAAAAATTATAGTATTGGAGTTAATGTTAATGTATCAATTGCAGATGTTATTTTAACTTTTCGTGCAAATAATTTACTTCATCGTTTACCTCTTGATGGAGATTATTCAATAAGGACACATGAATTATTCAATCCAATCAATAGTATGATATCATTTGGTATTTTATGGGAATTTGATGATTAGAATTCTTATTCTATAATCAAACATATTTTCATAAATTTGTATCCATAATGTATAACAATAATCCAGTATCTAAACTCAATGGCAATGTCACTTTAATTTTAAATGCAAGCTATATTCCTTTGGCTGTATGTTCATCAAAGCGAGCACTATGTCTTTATTTTCTTGATAAAATTGATATCATTCATAACTATAATGATTATGTACATTCTCCATCAATGAAAGTAAGAATTCCTAGCGTAGTCAAGCTGAAGAGATATGTGAAACATAATAATCTTGACGTTGTTTTAAATAGAAAGAATTTGTTAATAAGAGATAATTTTTCTTGTCAATATTGTCTTTCAAAATCTCATTTAACCGTTGATCATATACTTCCTAAAGAAAAAGGAGGATCTGATACTTGGGAAAATTTAATTATAGCTTGCTCTCCTTGTAATTCTAAGAAAGGGAATAGAACTCCTAAAGAAGCAAATATGAAACTTATGAAGCAAGCAAGAAAGCCAAATAGATTTATTTATTTTAAACAGTTTGTTAAAGAAAAAAATATAGATTGGGAAAATTATATATTTTCTAGGAAGAATTAATATGAGCACAAAAAGAATATTAAGTGGAGTACAACCATCAGGTTTATTGCACATTGGTAATTATTTTGGAATGATTAAGCGCATGATTCATTTTCAAGAATCATCTGATTTATTTTGTTTTATTGCAAATTATCATTCTTTGACTTCTTTAAGCAATAAGGAAGAGCTTGAGAAAAATACTTTTACTTCTTTTTGTGACATTTTAGCATTAGGTCTTGATCCTTCAAAGTCTACTGTTTGGGTTCAATCTCATGTATCAGAGGTTACTGAATTGGCTTGGATATTATCTAATTTTACTAGTGTAGGAATGATGGAACGATCTACATCATATAAAGATAAAATTAATAAAGGATTAAAACCAAATATGGGACTATTTTCCTATCCAATTCTAATGGCATCTGATATATTATTGTTTCATTCTGATATTGTTCCAGTAGGAAAAGATCAAAAACAACATTTAGAAATGACCAGAGATATAGCAATCAAGTTTAATAATGCTTTTGGTGATGTTTTAACTGTACCAGAAATTGATATTGATGAAAATACTGATATTGTTACTGGTATTGATGATCAAAAAATGAGTAAATCTTATAATAATACTATCCCAATTTTTGGTGATGAGAAATATATTAAGGATCAAGTCATGAATATTATTACAGATTCTGCAGGACTGAATGAACCAAAAGACATTAATACGCCATTATTTAAAATCTATTCATTGTTTTTAGATCAAAATAAAGTTGAAGAACTTAAGGAAAGATATAATACGCCTGGTCTTAAATATATGGATGTTAAAAATGAACTTTTTAACTGTATTATGGAATATTTTTCTGATCAAAGAGCTAGAAGAGATGAATATTTCAATAATCCAGACAGTGTTTATGATTTGATGAAATTAGGTCAAGAAAAAGCAAAAAGTGTAGCTGCACAAACAATAGAAGACGTAAAAAAATCGATTGGAATGCTTTAAATGTTTACCATAAAGCTTGAAAATTTTGAAGGTCCACTAGATTTACTGCTTTATTTTATCAAAAGAGACAAAATTGATATTTATGATATTCCAATATCAAAAATCACCAAAGAATATATTGACGCTATAAATCATGCGAAAAAACTTAATGTTGCAATTGCAGGGGAATTTATTTTAATGGCATCTATGTTGACTCGGCTGAAAACAAGAATGCTTCTTCCTAGAAAAGAAGATGAAGAAGGTCTTGAAATTGACGATCCAAGAAATACTTTAGTTGATCAATTAGTGCAGTATAAAACATTTAAAAATATTGCAAACCAGTTACGAACAATACAAAATAATAATAAGGATATTTTTTATCGTCCTCACGATATTAATTTGTCAGATATAGAACATAGTCCTACAGAATTTTTAAGAGAAGTTTCTTTATTCGATATATCTAAAATATTTAAAGAAGCGCTTTCAAATGCGCCAATCGATGATAATTTCTATGTAGAAAGACAAACAATCTCTCTTACAGAGCAAAGACAGTTTATAATTTCTCATTTTGACAAAAAAGGAATTCTTTTATTGAATCGGTTGGTAAAGAAATTGAATAATAAATTAGAAATTATTGTAACATTTTTAGCTTTATTAGAAATGATTAAAACTGGCGAAATTATTTGTAAACAAAAAGATATCTTTGGTCAGATTGAAATAAAATTAAATATAACTGCTAAAGCCTAATGAATAACGAATTAATTATTGAATCATTATTTTTTGTTTTATCAAATCCATTAAAACAGTCAGATTTAAAAAAGATATTTGATAATGGAGATACACCATGTTTAGAAGATGTTGTAAAAAATCTGAATAAAAAATATGCCAACCATGCATTTGAGATTAAAAATGTAGGCGGTGGATATATTCTTGTAACAAAAAAAGAATTTGAACCATTTATCTCTAAAATTTTACCAGGCAAGAAATTGATGTTATCAAATGCAAGTTTAGAGGTTTTAGCAATTATTGCTTATAAACAACCTATTAATAGAATCGATATTGAATCTATTAGAGGAGTTGACTGTAAAGGCGTTATAAAAAACTTATTAACCAAGAAATTAATTAAAATTAGAGGAAGAGATGATAGTCCTGGAAAAGCTTTACTTTATTGTACTACAGAGGAGTATCTCAAACATTTTGGTTTAAAAGATTTATCTGATATGCCTAAACATAATGAAATATCTGAAATAGTTAATTCTGATGAGGATAAAATAAATAGTGAAACTATTTAAATTTGTTGCTGCTTCTGGAGTTCTTTCTAGAAGAAAATCTCAAGAATCTATTAAATCAGCACTTATAACAGTAAATGATGTTGTAGTATTAGATCCTTTCGTAGAAATTGACCCTAAGAAGGACATAGTAAGATTTGATGAGCAGATAATAAAGTTTAATGAGGATTTTTCTACTATTGTTCTTCATAAACCAAAAGGTTTTGTTTGTTCAAAAGATGATGAATTAAATAGAAAAACTGTTTTTGATTTAATTCCTAAGAAACCTCCTCTTAATTATGTTGGTAGATTAGATAAAGATACTACGGGTATAATTTTATTCACTAATGATGGAAAATTGTCTGATTTTTTGACACACCCAAGAAATAAAATATCTAAAGAGTATATTGCTGAAACTGCTACAAGAATTAAAGATTCAGATGTTAAAAAAATTGAAAGAGGTATTTTTATTGGTTCAGGAGATAGAGGTAGAGCAAAAATTTTATCTCAAAAGAAGATAAAAAATACATTTTTTATTAATATGATCCTTAGACAGGGAAA
>CACGRA010000024.1 GCA_902575395.1 uncultured Fidelibacterota bacterium
AAAAAACTTTTTTCAACTTCATGCGATTCTGTACCTTCATCATGGTCTTCTGATGAGTTGTCTGAAAATAAAGAAGATTCATCTGTTGAAGACGAACGTATGCCTTTCATGTTTTCATTAATTTCTTCTATTTTTTGAAGAATATTTTTTCTAAACATTTCTAGCTTAGCTTTTGAATATTTTTTTTTCAACTTATTTACTACTTTTCTTTTCTTATATAAATATTAAAATTGCTTCCTTCATACTTGAAGATGGAATTATAATCACTATTTTCCATTTTGTCCACTATATCTAAACATAATATTTCATTCATAAAATATTCATTATGTTTTTCTATAGCATTAATTATATCACTAGAAAAATCATTAGACAATATAATACGATCATCAACATCAAATCCTGCATCTTTTCTCATCAATTGAATATGCCTAATAATTTCCCTAACTAATCCTTCCATTTTTAAATCTTCATCTATATGTGTTGCAATAGAGATAATAATATTATTTGAAAAGAAAGATTCATATCCTTCTTTCCCTTTAATTTCTGGAATAATGTCTTCATTTATAATATCAAAATTCTCTGAGGGAAGCTTTTCATTTTTGAGATAGTTATACATTGTTTTATATGTATCCATTTTAGAAATATCTTTTATAGCATCTTGCATGTCATCTCCAAATTTTGAAGATAAAATTTTGAAATTTGGTTTTATTGTAAATGAACCCATTTCTTCCAAAGTATCCGTAATTGTAATTCTTTTTATATTTAATTCATCAAGAATAATATCTTCTTGTCTTTTAATAAACTCAGCAATATCTGTATTTGTTTCATAGATCTTTATTTCAGAAAGAGGTTGTCTTACTTTAATATTAGCTTTCTTTCTTGCAGCTCTTCCTCCTTCCATGACTCTCTTTAAGACATCAACTTTTTGAATAAGTTCTAAATCAATCTTTTTTTCATCAAAATCAGGATAAGAGCATAAATGAACACTTTTATGATCTTCTCTTGATATATTTCTGTACATATGTTCCGTTACAAAAGGTAATATAGGTGCTAAAATTTTTATAACAGACATTAACACATCATATAAAGTTTGATAAGCAACAAGTTTATCATTGTCATTTTCACTTTTCCAAAATCTTCTTCTATTTCGTCTGATATACCAATTAGAAAGATCATCAATAAATAATTCAATTTTTTTCAAAAGCTTATCTGCTTCAAATTTGTCATAATGCGCATGAGACTCTTTAATTAATAAATTAGTTTTTGCAATAATCCAATTATCAAGCAAAGTATAATCATCTGGATTGATTCTATTCTTATTTGGTTCAAAACTGTCAACGCTTGCATAGGTGCAGAAAAAAGAGTAAATATTCCAGAAACCAATCAATCGTTTACGTATATCATCAGCTTTGCTATAACCAAATAACAAATTATTCTCAACATTTTGTCTTACATACATCCATCGCATAACATCTACACCCATTTTTTCAGCAGCATCATCAAACCAAATTGCATTGCCTGAAGATTTATGCATTTCTTTTCCATGCTCATCTTTAACAAGTGCATGACCAAGAAGATTTTTAAATGGAGGTTTGTCTTCTAGAAAACTTGACATAGCAAGTAGAGAATAGAACCAGTTTCTAAATTGGCCTGGAAAACATTCTGTAATAAAATCTGCTGGAAACCACTCTTTCCAATATTCTTTATCTTCAAAATATCCCATAGTAGAGAACGGTACAATTCCTGCATCAAGCCAAGGATTGCCAACATCTTCAATTCTGTTTCCAACTAGGCCTGTATCAGGGTGTTTAATTTTTATATAATCAATCCAAGGACGATGAGGACTATTTCCTTCAAACTTTTCCCATCCTTCAACAGCAAGTTCTTTTAATTCTTCTTTAGACCCAACAACATAAAAACTTCCATCTTCAAAAGTCCATATTGGCAATGCTAAACCCCAAAATCTTTTTTTAGAGATCATCCAATCTCCCATATTGTCTAACCAGTTATGCTCACTTTCTTGTCCCCATTCTGGAATCCAATTAATTTGATCGACAACATTTTTAATTCTTTCTCTCCATTCCATATTAATGTACCATTCGTTTACTTGCTTAAATACAAGCTCTTCTCCAGATCTCCAACAATGTGGATATATATGAGGATAATCTTCAGCATATAAAAGTAAATCTCTATCTTTTAAATCTTGTAATATTTTCTCTGTAGTATTTTTATCAGTTGCATTTAAACCTGATAAGAAATCAAATCCATCAAGAAAATTAGCCTGATTGTCAATTGGTGATATCTCAACAAATCCTTCTTTTTTACATATCTTGTTATCAATTGATCCACATCCCCCAGCCATATGAACTATGCCTGTTCCTTCACCTTCAACAACCATATCATTTCCTTCTGAATCTTTTCCTCCATCAACAACAATATGACATTTAATTGCATTGATTTCTTTTTCTTCTAATTCTGGATTTATATTTGGATAACCACCATTATTCTTTTGAGCATCAAGATGATCATATGGCCCATGATATTTCCATCCAACCATATCTTTCCCTTTGATTTTTTCAAGAATTTTATATTCTCCTCTTTCTTTAAAGATTTGATCTAATGTTTTTAACTTTGGAACACCTTCAACCCAATTTTTCTTTTCAGAAAATTCCTTACTAAGACGTTGGAATTTTAAATTTTTCTCTGCAACATAATAAATCGAACCATCATGCATAGACACTTTGACATAATCTAATTTAGCATTTATTGCAACAGCAATATTTGATGAAAGAGTCCAAGGAGTAGTAGTCCAAATTAGTAAAGATTCATTTTCTTTATCTTGTAAAGGAAATTTCACAAAAGTGCCTTTATGAACAGTTAATTTTCTTCCTTCAATAATCTCCATTTGTGAATATGAAGTACCAGATCTACCAGACCATGGTACAACATCAGTTCCACGATAAATTTTATCTTCATCAAATAATTTTTTTAGAAAAGCCCAAATCGCATAATTGTTAGACTCAGACATGGTATAATATGAATTATCCCAATCCATCCAATAACCGAGTCTCTTAGATTGATTCGTTTGTATTTCTGAATATTTTTCTACTCTTTCTTTACAAAGATTGACAAATTTCTCTACGCCAAGATCTTGTACTTCTTTTTTAGATTTAATTCCAAGTTCTTTTTCTACTTCAACTTCTACCCACAATCCTTGACAATCAAAGCCATTTTGATATCTTAATTGATAGCCCTTCATTGCTTTATATCGTTGATAAATATCTTTTAATGTTCTACCCCAAGCATGATGAACGCCCATAGGATTATTTGCAGTAATTGGACCATCAAGAAAGCTCCATTTATCGCCCTTAGAGTTTTGTTCAACTAGTTTTTGAAAAATTTTGTTTTTTTCCCAAAAATCGAGTATATCATGCTCAATAGATATAAAATCTGCCTTTGGATTTTCTTTTTTTATGCTCATAGCGATTAACTACGAACTTATAAGAAATGTTCAATTATTGCAATTTTTAGATATTTATCTTCGAAGAGTTAGAAATCTAGATAGCTTACCACGCTTCACTAAAACTAAGATTCTTTTTCCATCTTCGTAGGCGTTAATTTCTTCTTCGAAATCTTTAATATTGGATACTTTCTTTTGACCTATACGTGTTATTAAATCTCCCACCTTAAAACCAGCCTTATCGGCAATTTCTTTAGGGACTAATTCTGTAATAATGACACCAGTTAACTCTGATTGATCTGATCGATTGGATTTTTCAGGAGAAATATCAAATTTATCAATTAAATCCCTCGATATATTGCTGACTATTAATCCAAAATCTTTACTTGTATAGCTATCGCCTAATGCTAGGCTATCTGTTTCTTTCTCTCTTAAAATAACGTAAACATTTTTTTTATTTCCAGAACGTAAAATGTTAAGTTTCACTTTAGATCCTGGCTTAGTATTTGATATTAAATTCTTTAATTCAGATCCATTATTGATAGTTTTATCTTCAAAACCAACAATGATATCGCTGGCCTCCAATCCTGCCTCTTCTGCGGGACTTCCTGCAACAATTTCACCAATTATTGCACCTTGCATTGAATCAAGGTCCATTGCTTCATAAATCTCTTCATTGATATCTTGCATATAAATTCC
>CACGRA010000025.1 GCA_902575395.1 uncultured Fidelibacterota bacterium
TTTCTGATGATTATATGGGTTGTTTTTCTGATACACATACTTTTTTAAATGCTACCAATATGATTAAAGAGGATCAAGAAGGGTCTGAAATGAAGTATTGTAAACTGAAAGACCTTTCAGAAGGTGATTTTATACTTGATTTTGATACAGAAAAAGATCTTGTTAAAGAAAGGGCAGAACAGCAATTAAAAGACTCTGGAAAGCAATCGGTTCTTGATGATTCATCATTATGGATTGATACACTAGAATTGCTATGGAAAGATGGATATGGATATGATACTTTTCGAATGTTTTCCGATTTGAGGAGTAAAGGGTTAACCATTACAAACGTAGCTTCATTACGCAATTGGTTAAATGGAAGCGTTATCGAACCTCAAGACCCTAAAAATATTATAGTCATTGGAAAAGTAGCAAATGATGAAACGCTAATAAATGATTCAAAAAGAGTCCTTGATGCATGCGATACTTTAAAATGGGTAAGAAATCAACAAGCAGACAAAATTCGAAAATCTGCAACTAAAAAATTGAGACGACAAAATCTGTCTTTGTATAAACATTTAGGTTTAATTTCAATAGATGTTGATGATGAAGAAGGAAATGATTTGGGAAAAGCAACAATATATCAAATAGAAGAGATTGATAGAGAGGAATTAAATTATCCTTACTCTATGTTAAATAAAATAATAAAAGAGGATTTCTAATGTCTCGTATGATTCCACCTACCATAGATAATTCTATCGCCAAACTTCATGGTGAATCAATAGTCTTTAATAAATTTAAGCGTTTAGAGTTAAACGAAAATCAAGATTTTATAGTTATACATTCATTAGATCTTCCACAGCATGTAACACAAAAACGAGGAGAAGCCGATTTTATTGTTATAGCGCCTGGTAGAGGTATTTTTATAATTGAAGTCAAAGGTGGTAGAATTGAATATAAGGATGGAGTTTTTCATTATGAAAAAAGAGGCCATAAGACTCGACAGTCAAAAAATCCTTTTACACAAGCAAAAGATAACATGTTTTCAATAAGAGAAGAATTTGAAAAAAAATGTGAAAAAATAGAAGATTTAAAAGAGCAAATTCCTAATTTTAAAAAAATGCTCTGGTCATTTGGTGTTATTTTCCCTCATACAAGATGGAATGTTCAAGATATAGAATCTGGAGAAGAATGGAGAACATGGGATGCTGACAATATAAGTGAATCTATAGACCGTTTTATTAACGTTCTTCTTGTTAAGACTAAAAAAGATTTTCCAAATAAAGTTGGCCCAACACCTAATGAAGCGGATATCATCACGCAAATAATGAGACAAAATTATGAATGTCCTAAATTGCTTAGTGCTAGCGTCAAACAGGTTTCTGAAGAAATTGCACATTATACAGAAGAACAATTTAAAGCATTAGATGCTTTATCATTAAATGATCGCGCAGTAATACATGGTGGTGCTGGTACGGGTAAAACACTGATTGCTGTTGAAAAAATTAAACGAGAGGTACAAGATTTAAAAAAACCATTGTTTTTATGTAAGAATAGACAAATTGTAGATCATGTCAGAGGTTTATTAGGAGATGCTGGATATGGAAAACTTTATCATAATTTCCCTAGCGTGTATACTTTTGACAGTTTTATTTTACATAATCATGAAGGAGTTTATTATGAAGATAAACAATATAGGGCTAAATTAAAGGAGCTTCGAAAACGCAATTCTCAAGAGCTTTATTCAGATTTCTTTCCAGACTATTATATGAAAGCATTTGAAAAAGAGAAAAAAATATACTCCAATATAAGAATAGAGAAAAATAATCAACCTATTTTTATTGATATTAAAGGATATAATAAAGGAATTTATCGTATAAGCAAAACAGAGTATAAGCATAGAACATCAAAATTTCAAAAATTGATAGAAGGAAGCAAGTGGGAGAACAAACATAGAATTTCAGTAGAAGATTTCTTGCCATTTCTTGAATACTTACACAAAAACCCTATTTCAATAGAGGCAAGTGATGTACTCGGTGTACATGCTCATATTGACCATGAATTTATGCCCCAAAGACAAAGATCAGTTTTTTTACTAGATATTAACGGTTTGGAAAAAGAAAGCTTCTATAATTCTACAAGAATTAAAAAAGACCCAAATAATCAAAAGGATTACTTTAGTAAAGCAGAGTTTCAAAAGAGAATAGAAAATGAGATTGAATATTGGAGTAAAAATAAAGATATATTGTTTTCAAAAAATCCAGCAGACTTATTGGAATTGGATTACATTCAAAATAAACATGATCATCTTATTGTTGATGAGTCACAAGATATTATCAACAATGACACCTCTATTATTTGTTTAGAAACAATGGTAAAGGGAGGTTTAAGTAATGGGAAGTGGACAATGTTCCTAGATCCTCATCAAGGATATACCACAGATATGTCTGAAGAAGAAGTTAAAAGACAAAAACAAAAAATATTTGAGAATATTAAAGATTATGGCCCTGCTTTTCATGGTTTGAGTAAAAATTGCAGAAATACAATTCAGATATCAGAACACATGTTGAAACTTTCAACATTAGATCAACATAAAATACCATATGGTCCATCAGGAATAGAGTCAGATATTCCAGTTGAATACAGATTCTATGATAACAAGAGAGAGATCACTGATTTATTAAATAAAGATCTGAAAAAAACATGCAAACGAAAAAGTTCCAGGAGATGAAATTGCTATCTTATATGATAGTTATGTAACAAAAGAATACATTTTAAACGCAAATAAATATTATGTACCAATGCTTTATCATCAGCAGCGATATATTATAGAATCAAAATATGACTATAAATCTAGCAATGCTGAAGATGAAGCTGATTTTAAATTTTTTTCCTCCATAAGAGGAAGAGGTCTTTATTATGCATTTAACCATTTTTTTGTAGATAAGAAGAAACTACGTTCAGATGCCAGACCTTCTTTAATGCCACTTGATAAATTAGGAGAATCAGGGATTTTGCTTCCGAACGATTACGTATTACGAAATCAAATATTCTTTGTCTCTTATGAAAATACGAATTTTAAATCTCTTATAAACAACGCATCAGGATTATTTGAGGAGGATGTTATATTTTGCCCCTTCATCAATTTTTTCTATGAAACAACAACAAAAGGAAATATAGTTATTAATGAAAAAAGATTAGATGCTATGTTAGATATTGATAGATGGGTTCATAAAGGAAAAATGCTTGAAAGTAGTCTACATGGCAGTGATAATATGCCGAATGTTGAATATTTACCAAAAGACTCAGATTTTGCAGAAAATTTGATAAACACTGATCATAAATCAACAATAAAAAAAGCAAGAAAAATATGGATGGAATTTCTCAAGAAACACAAGAATTTCTTCTATGACAATGTTAAGGTAACAAAAGTCAATGAATTTCGAGGAATGGATGCAAATTATATCTTTTATACAGATTATACTCAAGCAACTAAGAAAAAACAGTTATACCTTGGGATGTCAAGAGCAAAGGCAAAACTATATATGTATGCACACAAATCATTAAAGTCAAAAATAAATGAGCTAACTGATGTCTGATTCTATTAAAAATATTGATTTTATATATAATTTTTTAAAAAACAATATTCAAGGTCCAAGAAATATTAAAGAGACTTTATGGAAGGAAGAAGAAGTTTTGGTGGTAAATCCAGATTATGAATATAAAATAGGAACATTGTGGCCATATCTTGTTGATGTAGAAAACGAAGAAGATTTACAAAAAACCAATACTGATTTCTCAGAAAATATAATACATGAATCAATAGAAGGATCAAACATAAAAGATGGAAGAAAATATCAAATATCAAAAGATGAAGATGGCAGCAGCACTGAAAATGAAGAAGATTTAATGAAGCTAACATCACAAAGACTTCCTTCTGCAATGGGAATTAGTTTTAAAATTGAAGAAGGCTCAGATCTTTTTTTAGATGTTAGAGGGGCTACTTA
>CACGRA010000026.1 GCA_902575395.1 uncultured Fidelibacterota bacterium
TGATTGTTATTGGAGTTACTATGGTAAACATTTATAAAGGAGTAGAATAGGATTATTATGAAGAAGTTATTTTTAATTTTCTTCTTATCTTTTTTAGTAAGTCAGGAAGCAAATCCTACTTATTTAAAAATAGAATTAGAAAAATCTATAGCTGATATCAATGCAAGACAATTTGCAAATGCAATTAGTCGCATTGATAATATTGATTTTTCAGATTCAGTCTATTCGAATCATGCTCTTATTCTTAAAATGAAAGCTTTACATGGATTAAATAACATTGATCAATCACTCTTTATTGCAAGGCAAATTAATCATAATCAATTAAGGCCAAATCTAAAAACAATATACCATATGGAGCTTGGTGATATTTTTTCTGAAATGGGCTTGTTTGATAAGTCATTTGAACATTATTTGAATGCAAATAAATCAAATATTGATACAAGAGCTAAAAAAAGAATTAATCAACGACTAAATAAATTATTAAGAATGGGCATAGATCAAAATACGCTGTCTTCCATTGCTCTTTTGGAAGATAATGTAGATAATTTAAATATAATAAAGCTTGCGCAATCGTTTACATTAGCTTCAAATAAATCTGAAAATTGGAAAGATGCATTTTTAGCTGTTGATTATTCAACGCTTACTAGAGAGTTTCGATCATCCTACAATTATTTAAAGAGAAATCTGTCAATAGAGAATTATTCTATTCAAAAAGTTGGAGTAGTTTTATCATTAACTGGCGATAGTTCTGATTATGCACAGGCGTTTCTTTCTGGGTTGCAAAAGGGAAGCGAATTATTAAATAATAAAAACAAAATTTCTTATATCATTTACGATAACCAAGGTAATCAATTAAATACAATTAAAGCATTTAACGATTTACGTTCTTTTCATAAAGTTGATGCAATTATAGGACCTACGAATAGTGAAAACCTAATATCAGGAGCGACAGCACTTTCTAATTCTGGAATACCAATTTTTGCACCTGGTTCTGTTGATGAAGATATCCACTCTATTAATAGCAATGTTCATTTGCTTAATTCATCAATTAATTATAAAAATGAAGTATTAGCAAGTCATATGATAAATAATCTTGGATTAGAGCAAATTGCAATTATTGCACCAAAAACAAATGATGGCATTAAAGAGGTAGATTCATTTTTAGAGCAAATGAATAAATTAAATAAAGAACCTGTATCTGTACAATGGTATGAAAATACTGATCCTGTTGATTTGAGGCCTATATTTACTGAGTTAAGAGAAATAGCTTGGGAAATAAAAAGCGCTGATGAATATAAAGAATTTTTAGGTGTTGATATCGATACACTGGATGCAATGTTTGATGTGGATTCAGATGATGTATACGATATGTTTGATTTTAAGACAAAGGAAGAAGAAATCGATTCTACAAAAGTTGTGTTAGATGTTATTGATGGTGTATTTCTTCCATTATCTGGGCAAGGATTGACTTATGTTGGAACACAGATTGCACTTGCAAATCTTGAGACACAGTTTTTTGGTAATGAATTATGGTTGGATTTAGATTTTATTAATCAAGAGAATGTATCTTCTCATATTATCGGGATGTATTTTGTGAGTAGTTTTTTACCTAATTATAGAATGGGAAATCAGTTCGATTATAGCGCAGAATTAAATAATGCATTCCACTATGGTCTTGATTTATCTCGTTTCCTTAATTCTACAATTGAGGAAAATACCTTTAATATGTCTTTAAACAATTCAAATAGAAATTCTTCCACAAGAAGATTTGATTTTAGTGCAGGCCAAGTAAACAAAGACATTAATTTGTTTAAATATTCAAACAGAAGGTTAATTAAGACAAAGATTGTAAATAATCAGATTGATTCAGATGTTGATTAATTATTCTGAAAGAATCGATATCAAAGATATAAATATTTTCTTTTCACTATCTAATTTTGAAAATACCACAAATGTTGTTAGAATGAATCAAACTCATTCAAATAAGTCTTTATTTATAGATAAATTTTCAAATGAATATGAAAATTGCGATGGAATATTTACATCAAACAAAAACTTAACATTAGAAGTTAGTACTGCAGATTGTCTACCAATATTTTTTGCAGATAAAAATTTTTTTGGTGTTATTCATGCAGGATGGAAAGGTTTAGCAAAAGGAATTATTGAAAATTCTATTCGATTGTTAATCAAAAATGGTTTTGCATTAGATAATACTCATATTTTAATTGGTCCTTCAATATCTAAAGATTATTTTGAAGTCAAAGAAGATGTTGCATGTTTATTTGATAAGAAATTTTTAATCTCAAAAAATGAAAAGACTTTTTTAAGTTTGCAAGACATTGCAATTAATCAATTAAATTCTTTTAATATTTATGATATAATTGATGTAGAAGAATGCACTTATAGTACGCCACATTATTATTCATACAGAAGAGATAAAACAGAAAAAAGAATAAAAGGAAGAATATATTGTGAATGAATTATTTAATTATTTAGTCTTGGGATTTGTGCAAGGAGTCACAGAATTTTTTCCAATAAGCAGTTCAGGTCATTTAGTTTTATTCGAAGACTTTTTAGGAATTAATGATGCAGGTGCTTCTGCTGAAATTATTGCACATTTTGGCACTTTATTTAGTATTATTCTCTTTTATCGAGCTACATTTTTTTCAAATAAAAGCTCTGATGATTTTTTTCATATTAATACCTTAAAAATGCTTGTTATTGCTACCATTCCTGCTGTTTTTCTTGGTTTGTTTGATTTTTTTTCAGATAGTTTTAGCTTAGAATCATTTTTCAATTATGATTTTGTTAAAACTGCTTTATTCTGTAATGGAGGATTTTTACTCGCACTGAGTGGATTCAGAGATAATATGGAAAAATTGACAATATTTCAAAATCCACCAGCATGGAAATGGGATTACAAAACTTCATTATTTTTGGGTTTTTTTCAAGCGCTTGCTATGCTTCCTGGCATATCAAGATCAGGAATGGTTATTAGTTATGGCTTATTTGTTGGTTTAGAAAAAAAGAAAATAATTCAATATGCTTTTTTTATGGCAGTACCTACGATTATAATATCAATTATTTATAAGTATCTTTCTGATGGTTTTGGAGGTATTGATTTTCAATCAGGACTGATTCTATTTCTATCTTCTTTTATATTTGGATATTTTAGTTTGATTTTCTTAATCAAATTTCTTGAAAGATTTAGTTTTGCTTGGTTTGGATTGTATTGTATAATTATTAGTTTGGTTCTATGATAGAAGTAATTTTTACACTCTATTTATTATTAATAATATCAGTTGGTATTCTTTCTAATAAATTTATTAGTTCTCAGCTTGATTTCTTGTTAGCAGGACGTAGACTTGGTCCTTGGGTTACAGCCTTTTCTGAAAGAGCATCTGGTGAGTCTGCATGGTTATTGTTAGGATTACCAGGAGCTGCAATTGCAGTTGGATATGGTGAAATTTGGGCTGTTATCGGAATTATTAGTGGTATTATTCTTTCTTGGTTTCTTATAGCAGAGCGAT
>CACGRA010000027.1 GCA_902575395.1 uncultured Fidelibacterota bacterium
CAGCCGAAAATCATGTCCATAAAATTATTTGTATCGGCACTGATGTTGTCAGTTCAAAACAGTCTGTTGATATTGCAAATAAATATGAAGGAGTCTATGCAGCTGTTGGAGTACATCCTCATGACTCAAATGATGTAGATAACAATTATATCAAAGAGCTTGAACATCTTGTATCATATAGTAAAAAAGTAGTTGCAATTGGTGAGATTGGAATTGATCATTACCGGAATCTATCTCCAGCTGATATTCAACGTAAAGTTATGATAGAGCAAATGGAGCTTGCACAATCTCTAAACCTTCCTATTATTTTTCATAATCGTGACGCTGATGATGAAATATTAAATGTGCTAAAGGAAAGCACATTTCACAGAGCATTATCACATTGTTTTTCTAGTGATATTTCTTTTGCAAACCAATTAGTTGATTTAAATATATTGTTATCTTTTTCAGGAAATGTAACATTCAAAAATTCTACCAATCGTTCTGCTGTAGAAAATATTGGTTTAGATAATTTTGTACTTGAAACAGATTGTCCTTTCTTAAGTCCTCATCCTTTTAGGGGTAAACCAAATGAACCAAAAAGAGTTTATGATATTGCGTTATATTTATCAGAATTTTTAGGTATTTCTATTCAAGAAATAGCAGATGCAACATCAAAGAATGCAATGCAATTTTTTAATATTGATTAAATGATGGTATTTGCTAAAAAGAAATGGGGACAGAATTTTTTAGTTGATAATAATCTTCTTAATAAAATTGTTAAGACCGTTAATATCGCTTCCGATGAAAATATATTAGAGATTGGACCAGGGCAAGGTGCATTAAGTGAAAAATTAGTCGATATTTGCAATGAATTACATATGGTAGAAATTGATCGTGATTTAATTGCAATATTAAATCAACATGATAAACTTTCTCAAACAAATATTATTAATCAGGATATTCTGAAGTTTAATTTATCTAGTCTTGGATTAAATAATCTTATAGTCATTGGTAATATCCCATATAATATTACCTCTCCCATCATTTTTTGGCTTGTAGAACACTTCAATAGCTGGGATAGAGCTTATCTGATGGTGCAAAAAGAACTTGCTGAACGCTTAACTGCTAAAATTGGCACTAAAGATTATAGTAGAATCACTGTAATGACAGGATTATACTTTGATATTAATATTTCTTTCTTAATCTCTCCTAATGTATTTCTTCCTAGGCCAAAGGTACAGTCAGCTTTTATTGAGGTAATCAAAAAAGAAGATTCGTATTATAAAGATATTAATCTGAAGTCATTTGATCAAATTGTAAGGATGGCATTTAATCAAAGAAGAAAAATGTTAAGAAATTCTTTATCATCTCTTGATATTAATATGGAGAATTGTTCAGTCAATTTTACGATGAGGCCAGAACAGCTTACTATCGAAGACTTTATAGAGATTTCAAACAATATTATATCATAATTGGCATTTCTCGTTTTTTTTGTTAAGTTTGCGCACTATGATTGAAGTAAATGTAAGAGATAATGAATCGCTTGAAAAGGCGCTAAGACGTTTCAAAAAGAAATGGGAACGTTCTGGTGTGCTAAAAGAAGTAAAAAGAAAATCTTTTTATGAAAAACCAAGCGTAACAAAGAGAATTGCTAGAAAGCAAACTTTAAGACGTATTTCACGCCTTGCAAAATTCAATAATTAATATCATAACAGTCTTTATCTTTTCCAAAAAATGTTCTAATCTCCTATTATGCTTATAAGAAGCGCATCTGGTCTTAGAGGAATTGTTAAAGATGACTTTAGTCCTGAGATAATTGATTGCTATATTGTCTCATTTATTATCACTCAAAATATTAAACATTGTGTTATAGGAAGAGATGGAAGGCAATCTGGTAAAGATATATCACAGTGGGTTATTGATTCTTTAACTAAATATGGAGTCAATGTGGATAATTGTGATTTAGCGACTACTCCTACAATGCAATTAATGACAGAAAAAGAACAATATGATGGAGGAATTGTTATTACAGCAAGCCACAATCCATCAGAATATAATGGATTAAAATTTCTTCAAAAAGATGGTACATTTTTATCTCCAGATCAGTGTAATAATTTATTTATATCTGTTGATAATAAGGATACAATCAATGACTCAAAAGTTATTGGTAAAGTTTCTATATATAATTCTGCAAATGAAGAACACATTAATAAGGTTTTAAATGCACAATGTATTGAATCTGATAATATTAATTCTAATAAATTTAAGGTTGTTATCGATGCAGTCAATGGCGCAGGTTCAGATATTTTACCTCAATTACTTAAATCTTTAGGCTGTGAAGTAATAATGATTAATTGTAATGGAGATGGAAATTTTACTCGTATCCCTGAGCCTCTTTCTACCAATTTGAAAGATTTAGAAAATAAAGTTATAGAAGTTGGTGCAGATATTGGTTTTGCTACTGATCCAGATGGAGATAGGTTATCTATCGTTTCAAATAAAGGTAAAGCTATTGGAGAAGAATACTCTTTAGTGTTAGCATTTAAAAATTTTATTAAATATAAAGAAAGTATGGTAGTAACGAATTTATCGACATCAAAAATGATTGATAG
>CACGRA010000028.1 GCA_902575395.1 uncultured Fidelibacterota bacterium
AAGATATAGAGCAAGCATTACAACCTGTACAGCTAGTTAAGTCGATTGACATTCCCCACTGTTGTCCCTTGCTATAATCATATTCAGGTTCAGGATTATACATTGAGTGGTCTGCCCATGATCTCTTTTTGTCTGGCTTATGTGATTTAACAGCGTCTTGTACAAAATTTGGATGATCTTTATAATAATCCAGTGTTGATTGACGAACTAATTCAGGAATTCTGTTCTGTGTACTTTCGATTCCAGCATTATTATTTAAAAGAGATAAGCTATCTTCTTCTAAACCATAATGCTCTTGTGTGCCTGCAAGCGGATAAGTTTTATTAAGAGCTTTAATACTTGCATTAACTCCATAAAACATTGTTTGTATTGTACGCAATAGGTAAGCATTAAATCCAACATCATTTCCAATTCTACCATTAAAATTTCTACCATAACCTAATTCAACAGTAATAGTTTTTTTATTCTGTCCTGGTACAATCCATGCTGGAATGTTCATGCTTCTTCCATCTAAAGAGATTTCTAACATTTGACCATTCTTTATTTTTAACTCTTTTGCAACAGACATGCTAATAAAAGCAGCATTATCCCAAGTCAGATGAGTAATTGGTTTTGGGATTTCTTGCAACCATCCATTATTGGCATATCGACCATCATAAATTGATGGTGATGGAATGAATACAACTTCAAACTTATCGCTTTTGACCTTTAGCTTAGTATTTAATGACGCTGTAGACAATTGCTTCGAAGATATAGTTTTATATTTTTTTAATAATGGTTTTTGATATAATCCATCATGCAATACTTTATTCCATTGTTTTTCAAAATTTGAATTCTTAATAATATTAGATTTCCAAACTTCTCTTATAAAATCATAAGAACTTCTATCTTCTCCATAGATAATAGGAATTAATAATTCAATTGCACTATGTGATTGAAATAAAGGTCTAATTTGTGGCTGAATAATGCTTGAATATCCATCATATGACATTGCATCTCCCCAACTTTCGAAGAAATGGGATTCTGCAATATGCCAATTAGAATGTTTCGAAGTTTCATCATATATATTGCTTAAATGAACAATATTTTGAACATTTTTAATTAGTGATTCAAATTTTAAATCTACAGGAGCATTGTAAACAGGATTTCCTCCAAGAATAATTAAATTTTCAATTGAACCATTCTTCATCTTCTTACATAGTCCAACAAAATCATCTAAACTTGTTACATGAGAATTATCCAAAGGATAATAATCAACTGGAGCATTTAATTTATCATTTAACATTGTAATGATTGCATGTGCATCTACACTTAAATGGTTTCCTCCAAGGATAATGCTACTGCCTTTATTATCCATCAACTCTTCTGCAACGGTCTTAATCCATAAGTTGTTTGAAGTCTTCAAACTTCCAGCACTAATATTCATTCCTAATTTTTTTAGCTCACTGCACAACTCTTTTAATACAATATCTAATTCGCTTGTTGGGATATTTAATCGGTGATCAGCGCTAGCCCCAGTTGAAGTCATTGAACTTTCAACAACATACAAACGATTCATAGTGCTATTTTTATCTTCAACTCTTCTATTTTCTGCAAATTTTCTTGTATTATAGACATTGTTGTCATCAGAGCCTAAAAAGTCTGAACCGATTGATAAAATTGTCTTTGCTTTTTCTAATCGATTATATGGTTGCAATCTTTTTCCTAATGCTTTTTCAATTCCAGAATATAAATTTTCATTATTAATTGGTTCATATACTACCCAATCTGCATTTGGATAAGTTTTCTTAAAATCTTTTCTTAATGCATGCATTGTTGGAGAAGATGATTCTTGTAAAAGCACTGCTAAGCCTTCTCCTTTCGAATTATAAATTGATTCAGCATATTTCACATATTCAGACCAGTCTACTTTTTTCCCATCAAGCTTTATTCCTCTTGCGCGATCTGGATCATACATATCTAAAATAGATGCTTGGTTAAATACGTTTGATTTACCAAGAGATGTCGGATGGTTATCATTTCCAAAAACTTTAATTGGTCTTTCATCATGATTTTCAATCACTAGTCCAGCAACATTATTTTTAAATGGCATAGTTGTTGTATATTTTTTTCTAATGCCAGGAATAGTGCCTGGGTGAGCTTCAACATAAGGAATAATTTTCTGAACTGGCTTTTTACATCCCTCTAAACTCGCTAACGCAACAGATGCTGCGACTAATGATAAAAAGTTTCTTCTGGAAAGATTACTCTCTTCTTGATGATCAGATTGTTTCAGATATTGATTGTAATCTTTTTCTGAAGAAATATCTTTTA
>CACGRA010000029.1 GCA_902575395.1 uncultured Fidelibacterota bacterium
CATGCTTGTATTACTGGACAAACAATATCGTACCTTCCATGAATAATTACTCCAGGAATATGTTTAATTTTATGCATGTTCTCTATAAGGTGATTATCAGAATCAAACCAACAATTATTCATAAAATAATGACATTCAATCCTTGCAAATGCTTCAGCAAACTTATCATCTGAGAAATCAGAAATAAAATTTTCATCCTCCAATAATTTAACAGTACTTCCTTCCCATGTGCTCCATGCTTTCGCTGCTTCAATTTTTTTTGAATGATCTTCGCCAGTTAAAATCTCATAATAAGCCTGCATTAAATTATCTCTTTTTTCAACAGGAATAGGCTCTAAAAAAGATTCCCATCTATCTGGAAAAACACTATTGGCCCCTTCTTGATAAAACCAATCTAATTCTTTTTTTCGTACTAAAAAGATACCTCTTAAAATCAGACCCTTGCATGAATCAGGATGCGTTTGGCTATAAGCTAATGATAACGTGCTTCCCCAACTTCCCCCAAACACAACCCATTTATCAATAGAAAGATGTTTACGAATTTTTTCAATATCCCCAACTAAATCCCAAGTAGTGTTTTCTTCTAGCTCTGCAAAGGGAGTGCTTTTACCACACCCACGTTGATCAAACATAATAATGCGCCACTTTTCAGGATCGAAGTATCTTCTATATTTTGGATCGACACCCCCTCCAGGACCACCATGTAAGAATATGACTGGTTTACCATTTTTATTACCTGACTCTTCTACATATATAGTATGCAAATCAGATACCGATAAATTGAAGGTATTAAAAGGTTCAATATTTGGAAATAATTCCATGGTAAAATTTAATAATTTATCCTAATATTACGCTCGTAAAACATTGTTATGAATATTGGTGTACTAAAAGAAACAAAATCGCTTGAAAAAAGAGTGGCTATCATTCCTTCTACTGTTAAAGATTTAACAGAAAAAGGTTATTCTTTCTTTGTAGAGAAAGATGCAGGTCATTCTTCGCACTATGCAGATCAATCATTTGTAGATGCTGGTGCAAAAATAGTTGAAAGAAATGAAGTATTTGGTTGTGATATAGTTGTAAAAGTTAATACGCCAACAGAAGATGAAATTGGATTATTAAATTCAAATTCTCTTTTAATCTCATTGTTTCAAACAATTAAAGATATCGACTTAGTTAAAAAATTAAAAGATAAACAGTTATCTGCATTTTCATTAAATCTTCTTCCAAGAACTACTCTAGCACAAAAAATGGATATTCTAAGTTCTCAAGCAAACATTGCAGGATACAAAGCTGTGTTAATAGGTGCAGATCATATTGAAAAATATATGCCATTATTAATGACAGCTGCTGGAACAATTTCTCCAGCAAAAACATTGGTTATTGGTGCAGGAGTTGCTGGATTGCAGGCAATTGCAACTGCAAAAAGACTTGGAGCACAAGTAGAAGCGTTTGATGTAAGACCTGAAGTAAAAGAACAGGTAGAAAGTTTAGGTGCAAAATTTGTAGAAGTAGAAAGTGATGGAGATGATGGTGTGGGATCAGGTGGATATGCCAAAGAAACAAGTGAAGAATATAAGAAGCGCCAACAAGAATTAATGCAAGATAGAATATCAAAATCTGATTTAGTAATTACAACGGCTTTAATTCCAAATAGACCTGCACCTGTTCTAATACCTACCAACATGGTTAACTTAATGAAGTCTGGGTCAGTTATTATGGATTTAGCAGCTGAAAATGGTGGGAATTGTGAATTAACTAAACCAGATGAATTAGTAAATCATAATGGTGTTTTAATTGATGGAAATACAAATTTACCAAGCACAATGGCAACACATGCTAGTCAATTATTCTCAAAAAATGTTCAAGCAATTATTGAACATTGCCATGGTGAAGAAGGATTTAAATTAGATAAAGAAGATGAAATTATTGATGGTATGCTTTTTATTGAAAAAGGTGAAATTAGACATGAACCAACTAAAGAGGCATTGTAATGGATGTTAATTTAATAACAATTTTTATTTTGGCGATATTTGTCGGTAATGAAGTAATAAATAAGGTACCTCCTACCCTTCATACACCACTAATGTCTGGTTCAAATGCAATTTCAGGAATTGCAATCGTTGG
>CACGRA010000030.1 GCA_902575395.1 uncultured Fidelibacterota bacterium
CGTAACTCAAAACAAGCAAATTTAAATGATGAAGTTGGTTTAGAATTAGAGCTAACAGGACCAATAGGCGATGATAAGACATTGCTTGTTAGTTATAGCAAATCTAGTTCTACAAAAGGATGGCATAGTAATGAATTTGGTATATGGAACGCTGAACCATTAACAACTACAGGAGGTAATAGCAATTCATTATTTCCAAGCAGCGATAAAGATTCATATCCATTCGATGAATTGTTTATTGAATTGAATGGATATAATAAATCAGGGAATATTTTTTATAGAATAGGATTTGATTACCTATCTGATACTTTTGCCGTGCTTACAAATTCAGACACTTCTGAGTCATTTGAAGTAAATAAAGCTATTACTTTTCCATCAATGGTGAATATTGCTTTGAATGATTTGTGGAGTATGGAAATGCAGCTAGAGTTACAACGTGCTAAAAAAGTAGTTTGGAACTCGTGGATTATAACCTCCTAATAGAGTTGTGCTTTTTCTTATACCGCTCTCCCCTCCTAATACATTCAACGTAAGATCATCTTTTTGATATTCTATACTAATTCCTCTCGCACCTGTATCAAAGTCTAAATGTTGATACATTACTTGATTAAGAATTAGCCCTCTTCCCCATGTTTTATAAAAGTCTCCGAGCTCAAGTGAAAAATTTTCATTATAATATCCTAATAAAAATTCACGCACTCCCTCTTCTTTTAATCCAATTTCAGGAGGATTGCTTAACTCTAAACTCAATGATGCTTCAAATCGATGTTCTGGTCGATTTAAAGTTATTCCTAAATTAGAATAAATTTCATCATATGTATAATCATCCGCTCCATTTCCATAACGAAAATTGAGATAGTTTGAATATTCAATTTGAGCAAACAAGCTGCTAAAAAACAAAATGAAAATATATTTATTCATTTAATATTTTATCCAATTCTTTTTTAAATATTTGTTCATCTCCATTAACAAAACCACGTTTCCGATAAACAATCTTATCGTCAATAGTAATAAATGTTAAAGGAATAGGCTTTGCATTAAAACGTGTATAAAGCTTTCTATCGTAATCCATTACAATATGATAATTATCTCCTTTGAGATATCTTTTTGAATTCACAAATGATTTTACTTTAGGTATCTTTCCAGCATCATCTGTATTGATTAAAACAACAGAAATGTCATATCCATTCTCTTGAATCAATTTTTCTATAGCATAAATCTCTTTAACACAAGGAATACACCATGTTGCCCAGAAACTAACGATGCTAACACCATCAGTTAATTCGTTTAGATTAACCGTTTCATTGTTTAATAAACGCACTTTTGTATTTGGAATTGTTGATTGTCCAAATAAAACAGATATGACTAGAAGCAAAAAGCCATATTTTCTCAAGATAGCTCCTTCATGCTTTCTGATAATCGCTTAACACAAGTATCTTTTCCAAGCAAAAGCATGGTGTCAAAAATACCAGGACCATAAGTTAAGCCAGAAAGAGCAAATCGAACCGGCTGCATAAGTTTTCCTAAAGATAAATCATGTTGATTCATTAGGTTTTCAAAAATGGATTCTAATGTTTGTTTGTCAAAATTATCTTCAATGTTTATAGCGCTCAATAAATCATCAATAATTTGAGAAGAAACTTCATTCCAAATCTTGTCTTTAATACCCATATCATACACAATGTGATCGATAAAGAATGTATCTGAAATCTCCATTAAATCTGTTAATGTTTTTGACCTGTCTTTTGTTAGAGATAAAACATCATTTTTATATTGATTTGACTGTCCTTCACCCCAATTAGGATTAAGTTTCTCAAGCTCTGAAATAATTATATCAATACTAATATTGGCCATATGTTGACCGGAAACCCATAATAATTTTTTTTCATCAAATGTTGCTGGCTTCTTTTGAACTTGTTCTAGATTAAAACTGTCAATTAAATCATCTAAATTAAAAATTTCTTGTTCTGAGTCTGGATTCCAACCCAACAAAGAAAGATAATTAAGGACTGCTTC